>NZ_BCTL01000037.1 GCF_001571265.1 Cedecea neteri NBRC 105707 = ATCC 33855
AAATGACGGTGATTTCCCCGAGTCGTTCACCGTTGCGGTGGCCACATATAAAACAGGACTAGAAGTGAACGGAATATTCGCCGGACCTACATAACCGTAGGAATTAGAGACTAATCGACATCCCCAAACGAGAGCACAAAACTGAGGGCATCAAGCCCCACAGCCCATTCTTTATCGCTGCTCGCCCATCATCTCTTTCACCAGATCCACGCAGCGCAGGAAGCGTGAGTCATAGTCAGATTCCTCAACGTGAATAAACTCAATGTTGTTCTCTTTGAGCATCTCCACCAGCAGGTTCTGGAACGATTTTCTGTCCACGTCGCTGCCGAGGCTGCGTAAACCGTCCGCCACCCACGGCGTATTATTTTCCAGCAGGATAACCAGGTCGAAGCGGTATTCGTCGATCAGCGCCTGCACAAACGGGTGCTCGCGCCCCTCATATTTCTTGCAAAAGGCCTGGGTGGTCACAAAATCGGTGTCGATAAACGCCACTTTATTGGCGTACTTCACCGCAAAGTCGACGTACTGCGCGTGGCCGATAGCAATTTTGTCGTAGTCGGAATACTGCAGGGCCATTTCGTCCCCACCAAGGTGAGAGAAGACGTAGTCGCGGCCGTATTCCCAGGCGCTGGTGGTGTTGAAGATGTTGGCGAGCTTGTTCACCATCCACGATTTTCCGCTCGACTCGCCGCCCAGTATCGCCACCGTGCGTACGAAGAACGGTTTTACTTCGGTAGGAATGTATTCCCAGTAGCGGAACGGGTTTTCACGAATTTGCGTGCCGCTGATGTTCATAAAGGTGCGCTTAGGATCGACAACCACCGTTTCTATCCCGAGATGTTCGGTAAACTTCGCGGCGTCCCCTTCTTCCGAGGTATAGATTCGGTCAGGGGAAATCCCCTTGCTGTCCATAAACGCCTTAATACCTCGGCTCCAGACGTCCCAGCCGTGCGGATAAGGTTCCATCCCCTCCTCGTTAAAGGAGTGAATGCGGATATTCTTCTGGTATTTAAAGGTTTGCAGCAGCCAGCGCAGGCGGTCCCCGGTGGTTGGCTGCTGGGACATCGCGCTGTCGTCGAACAGGGCACGGTCGCGAGGCTCATCGTAGCCCATGATGATATGCAGCTCGTCCACCTGGCTACAGGCGCGCTGAATCAAGTAGATATGCCCGGTATGCAGCGGATAAAACTTGCCGAACACCACGCCGACTTTCTTTTCACGACGCGGGAATTCCAGCCCAAGGAAGCGGTGCAGCGCCTCCAGTTTTTGCGCGCTGGGGCTTTTGATTTTCGCGTTCAGTAACTGGCTCAGGTAGCCTTTAGTCATGCCGCTGGCATCCGCCACCTGCTGCAGGGTGCAACCCTGCTGACGAATAGCCGTTTTAATATAGTCGAATGACGACACGCGCTGCCTCCTGCCGGAGCGGGAACGATTCCCGCAAGTTACTCAATTATAAGTCGTCGAATACAGAAAGCGCATCAGCAAGTTTTTTCACGCCGAAGACCTGCATCCCTTCAGGAATTTTTTTCGGTACGTTGGCCTGCGGCACAATCGCGCGCTTGAAGCCGTGTTTTGCCGCTTCGGAAATGCGTTCCTGGCCGCTAGGTACCGGGCGGATTTCGCCGGCCAGCCCGACTTCGCCAAACACTACTAAATCCTGCGGCAAAGCTCTGTCCCGTAAGCTGGAAACCATCGCCAGCAGCAGCGCCAGGTCGGCGCTGGTTTCGGTAACTTTTACGCCGCCCACCACGTTTACAAACACGTCCTGATCGGCCATTTGCAGGCCGCCGTGGCGGTGCAGCACGGCCAGCAAAATCGCCAGACGGTTTTGCTCCAGGCCAACGGCCACGCGGCGAGGGTTGGACATCATCGACTGATCCACCAGCGCCTGGATCTCAACCAGCAGCGGACGCGTTCCTTCCCAGACCACCATCACAGAGCTGCCCGGCGTCACTTCATCGCCCCGACTGAGAAAAATGGCCGACGGGTTGCTGACTTCACGCAGTCCCTGCTCGGTCATCGCGAACACGCCCAGCTCGTTCACCGCGCCAAAGCGGTTTTTATGACTACGCAGAGTACGGAAGCGGGAATCGGCATCGCCGTCAAGCATCACGGAGCAGTCGATACAGTGTTCGAGGACTTTTGGCCCCGCCAGGGAGCCATCTTTGGTCACGTGCCCGACCATCACGATCGCCACGCCTTTCGTCTTCGCAAAGCGCGTCAGGTAGGCTGCGGTTTCACGCACCTGGGCCACGCTGCCTGGCGAAGACTGCACATCCGCCATGTGCATCACCTGGATCGAGTCGATCACCATCAGCTTCGGCTGCTCTTCCTCGGCGATCATACAGATCTGTTCGATACTGGTTTCCGAGAGCATATTGAGGTTTTGCGTCGGCAAACCCAAACGATGTGCGCGCATCGCCACCTGCTGAAGCGACTCTTCACCGGTGACGTAAAGGGTTTTCATTTGCTCGCTCAGCTTGCAAAGCGTTTGCAGCAGCAGCGTTGATTTCCCCGCGCCAGGGTTACCGCCGATAAGAATGGCGCTGCCCGGCACCACCCCGCCGCCAAGCACTCGATCAAACTCTTTAAAGCCGGTGGAAAAGCGCGGCAGTTCTTCCAGACTGATGTCCGAGAGCTTTTGTACACGGCTGACGCCCGCGCTTCCGGCATAGCCAGAAAGACGTTCGTTGCGGGCAACCTGTGGAGAAGCGGCGATGCGCACTTCGGTAATGGTATTCCACGCGTGACAGGCGCTGCACTGCCCCTGCCAGCGCGGGTAATCCGCACCACACTCGTTACAAACAAATGCGCGTTTTGGAGCTTTCGCCACCTTTATACCTCTTGTTAACGTTCTTCCTGAATCAGGCTGCCGGAAAGGATACAGAACACACCCATGAGATCCGCATGACGGATGCTGACTTCGCTCTTCTCAATCACCTTCGGCTTAGCATGATAGGCAATCCCCAGGCCTGCGGCATGGATCATGGGTAAATCATTGGCCCCGTCGCCAATCGCAACAGTCTGTGCGGCAGGGATTTCATATTTTTCGGCCAGCCGCTTCAGGGTGACCGCTTTGAACTTCGCGTCCACAATCTGCCCCAGCACTTCGCCGGTCAGCTTGCCGTCGCAAATCTCGAGTTCGTTAGCGACGACCGCCGTCAGGTTTAATGTGTCGCGCAGGTATTCAGCGAAGAAGGTAAATCCGCCTGAAGCAATCGCCACTTTCCAGCCCAGCGTATCGAGATTTTGTACCAGAGATTTTAGCCCCGGCATCAACGGTAACTCGTCGCGTACCTGGCGCAAAATGTTAGCATCCGCGCCCTTCAGGGTCGCCACGCGCTGGCGCAGACTGGCGGTAAAGTCCAGTTCGCCACGCATTGCGCGCTCGGTGACTTCAGCCACCATTTCACCCGTTCCCGCCAGTTTGGCAATCTCATCGATGCACTCGATCTGAATGGCGGTGGAGTCCATGTCCATGACCAGCAGGCCCGGCGTTTTTAAATGTGGGATTTTACCCAGCGGCGCAACATCCAGCCCGGCGTCATGCGCAAGCTTTGTCGCACGCGGCGTTAAAGAGCCGGCCAGGCGAATAACCTGGTAATCTTCCACACACCAGGCGGTCACAATCACCATCGCCGCGCCCAGCTTACGCTGGTATTTGGTCAGGCATTGTTTATCCAGATTACGCCCGTACAGGAGCCAGCCACTGCGGCCGGCGCGGTAGTCCAGCGGCATCACTTCGTCACCGCTCAGAGAAAGCGGCAACCCAGGCCAAAGTGAAACATCGTTAGGCAAATCGCACCAGGTCAAACTGTTTGGCATTGCGGCTCCAGAATCAAGTAAACATACCCTTGCGCCGCCGAAATTAGGGGAAATGGCAGAAAGGTATCCGGGTAAAAACAACGCATGAGGCTACCTTGTCCGCCTTGCTTCTGGCAACATTAAAGTACGCAATTTTCCAAAGGTGCATCATGGTTCGGGTAAAATTTAAATTTCGGCTCCACCGCGCAGTGATTGTGCTGTTCTGCCTCGCACTTTTGGTGGCGCTAATGCAGGGCGCATCCTGGTTCAGCCGGGGCAGCCAGCAGGCGCGAAACGTTCAGTTGGAAGAGCTGGCCCGTACCCTCTCCCGGCAGGTCGCGTTTAATCTGGTGCCGGTAATGAAAACGGAGAATCCGGATGAAAAACGCATCTCAACCGTGCTTAACCTTTTGACAAAGGATAGCCGTATTCTGGATGCCGCCGTATACGACAGCGAAGGCGATCAAATTGCTCGTGCTGGGGAAAACATTGAGGTTCGCGACCGCCTGGCGCTGGACGGCCAAAAAGCCGGCAGCTACTTCAACCACCAAATCGTCGAACCTATTGTGGATAAAAGCGGCCCCATCGGCTACCTGCGAATTACGCTGGATACCCACACTCTTGCTACCGAAGCCAAACAGGTGGACAACACCACCAATATTCTGCGCCTGATGCTGCTGCTCGCGGTCGCTATCGGCATCGTCCTGACCCGCACGCTGCTGCACGGCAAGCGTACCCGCTGGCAGCAATCACCGTTCCTGCTTACCGCCAACACGAAGGTAAAAGAGGAAGACGAGTCGAAGTAAAGCTCCCGCGGTAAATTCGTTGAGATGGCGTCATGCTAAGATGGCGCCATTCTTCTGGGAAAAGGATCTTTGCTATGTCGACTTTACGTTTGCTTATATCTGACTCTTACGACCCGTGGTTTAACCTGGCCGTTGAAGAGACTATTTTTCGGCAGATGCCCGCCACTCAGCGGGTTCTGTTCCTGTGGCGTAATGCGGACACGGTGGTTATTGGCCGCGCCCAAAATCCCTGGAAAGAGTGTAATACCGGGCGAATGGAGCAGGACAACGTTCGGCTGGCAAGGCGCAGCAGCGGCGGTGGCGCGGTGTTCCACGACCTCGGCAATACCTGCTTCACTTTTATGGCCGGCAAGCCGGAATACGACAAGAGCATTTCCACGTCTATCGTGCTGAGCGCGCTGGAAAGCCTTGGCCTTAATGCCACCGCTTCCGGGCGTAACGATCTTGAAGTCGAAACCGCCGAGGGAACGCGTAAAATTTCCGGATCTGCCTACCGCGAAACTATGGATCGCGGCTTCCACCACGGCACCCTGTTGCTGAATGCCGATCTTAGCCGCCTGGCAAACTACCTCAATCCCGATCCGAAAAAACTGCAGGCTAAGGGCATTACCTCGGTAAGAGGAAGGGTCGCAAATCTCAGTGATATCAAGCCGGGGCTGACCCACGAGCAAATAGCCGTGGCGATAACGGAGGCTTTCTTCGCCCATTATGGCGAACGCGTTGAAGCAGAGCATATCTCGCCCGAAGCGCTGCCTGACCTGCCGGGTTTTGCCGAGACCTTTGCCCGCCAGAGCAGCTGGGAATGGAACTTTGGCCAGGCGCCAGCCTTTACACATCTGCTGGATAACCGCTTTAGCTGGGGCGGCGTCGAGCTCCATTTTGACGTTGAGAAAGGGCATATCACCCGCGCCCAGGTGTTCACCGATAGCCTTAACCCTGCCCCGCTTGAAGCGCTGGCCACCCGGTTAAAAGGCTGCCTGTATCGCAGTATTTTACTGCAGCAGGAGTGCGAAACGCTGATCTACAGCTTCCCGGAACAGGAAGCCGAACTGAAAGAGCTGTCGGCGTGGATTGCCCAGGCGGTTCGTTAAGCGAGACGTTTAAGCCGCTCGCTTAACTGCCCTACTTGCTCAGCCATTCCTGCTGCTATTTGCCGGAATGGCTCGCTTACTTTCGAATTAAAGCTTAGCTCACGCCAATAACGCTGTGCCCACGGCTGCATCTCGAGCCACACCTCGCCGGGGACTTCGGCATCAATATTAATTTCAATGCCATCCTCCCTCATATTTCCCGAACTGCCCGGCGCCCACGCCATCGGCAGCATATCGTAGACCGGCGTTAGCTCGAGCGGACGGTCGGACAAAAAGAAGGAGAGATTCCCGGCATGCATATCGCTATTGCCAATCAGTCGGCCAAAAGCCCAAATTCGCTGGACCTGCCGAAGCGTTGTGGCCTCAACCATACCCTCTTCTTTTAGACGTGCGACGGCCTTAGGCCAGCTAAGTACGCCCGCAGCGTATTCACTTTGCACGCTTTCAAGAGACACGATGCTACGTCGCCCGAAAGCACCGGCGCAGTCAAAGCGCTCAACCTCGAGAAAGACCTGCCCGCTATCGGTCGACAGTAAGTCACACCGGGCGGCAGCAAGCCCTTCTTCATTCAGCAGCGTTAAAGCGCTGGCCTCGGCAGTCAGCAAATCCGCCCAGCGGCGCTGGTTATCGTTTCGTCTGGCCGGGGTGAACTTAACGATGACGTGCCGTGGCCCGCAAAGGGCTTCACTGTAGCAGGAGAATTTAGGCTGCTCGCCTCCGGCAGATGAGCCGAAAATTTCGCCGTCTATTGCCCGGTGAGCAAACTCAGCGTAAGCCTCAAGACGCTCATCGAGAGCAATAGGGTTGAGGGCGATCGTTTGTGTCCAGCGACGGTAGCTTTCTTCGCCGACCAGCCATCCACCCAGGTTTTCCAGCCGCTGCGCAGAAAGGGCAAAAAGCACATCTTCTTCCCGCCACAGCCGAATATCCTCAGGCAGATCGCTATTTTTAGCCAGCTCACTCCCCCAGGCTCGCCCCAAAAACCCCTGCGGGCGGAGATCGTTGAGATACCATGGAAGCCCGTCATACCAGCGGCTATCCCCGTTGTTTTGCACAACCAGGCAGCTTCCCCTCGGCCACATAGGGTAAAGCACACCAAACTCCCAGGCTTTACCGGCGTCATCAACCTGCCACAGCTGAAATTCCCGATGCTGCCTTACCGGATGCTTTAGCCCATAAAGCGTCGCCCGGGCATGGCCAAATTTTATGACGTCCGGCTCAACTAAAACCCTGCGAGAGAAGGTCGCCTGACTGACGTCCAGCCGTTGAGACAGCGTTCTGGCAGGAAGGGGCCCGGTAAGAAGCAGGTCGGTTAGCTCGCTCATATGAATAGATTAATGAATAGATACTTGAATTGATTTATAGCCACAAAACCCAGTCTGGTAAAGGCTATTTACTTAAGATGAGAAATAAAATGAATAGATACTTGCTATAAAAAAGGCGCCCTCAGGCGCCTTTAAAACGAGCAGAAAAACTTACTCTTTGTCGCCCAGAAGGACGGATTCCAGAGCAATTTTGATCATGTCGTTGAAGGTGGTCTGACGCTCAGCGGCAGTGGTCTGCTCGTGAGTACGGATGTGGTCAGACACGGTGCAGATGGTCAGCGCTTTCGCACCGAACTCTGCAGCAACGCCATAGATACCGGCCGCTTCCATTTCCACGCCCAGGATGCCGTATTTTTCCATCACGTCGAACATGGACGGATCTGGTGTGTAGAACAGGTCTGCAGAGAAGATGTTGCCCACGCGAGCGTCAACGCCCAGCGCTTTAGCCGCGTCAACCGCGTTACGAACCATATCGAAGTCCGCAATAGCCGCGAAGTCATGATCCTTGAAGCGCAGACGGTTAACTTTAGAGTCAGTACACGCGCCCATGCCGATAACCACGTCGCGCAGCTTAACGTCTGCACGTACCGCGCCGCAGGAGCCTACGCGAATGATTTTCTTCACGCCGAAATCGGTGATCAGCTCTTTAGCGTAGATAGAGCAGGATGGAATGCCCATGCCGTGGCCCATCACGGAAATCTTACGGCCTTTGTAAGTCCCGGTGAAACCGAGCATGCCGCGCACGTTGTTCACTTCACGCACGTCTTCCAGGAAGGTTTCCGCGATGTGCTTAGCGCGCAGCGGGTCACCCGGCATCAGTACTACGTCAGCGAAATCGCCCATTTCCGCATTAATGTGTGGCGTAGCCATTGTGTATTCCTTGATTTAAAAAGTTAGCAATCAGGCGGGCGAAAGCCCGCCCAAAGGGATCACAGCATGTTTTTGCCGTAGTCCATGTCGGAAAGACCGAAGTACTTCGCTACCGTCTGGCCGATGTCCGCGAAGGTTTCACGGTGGCCGAGAGAACCGGCTTTCACTTTCGGGCCGTAGATCAGCACCGGAATGTGTTCGCGAGTGTGGTCGGTACCTTGCCAGGTCGGGTCACAGCCGTGGTCAGCGGTGAGGATCAGAATATCGTCCTCTTTCAGCAGCGACATCAGCTCTGGCAAACGACGGTCGAACAGCTCAAGGCCGCCCGCATAGCCCGCCACGTCGCGACGGTGGCCCCAGGAGGAGTCGAAGTCCACGAAGTTGGTGAATACGATAGTCTCGTCACCGGCTTCCTTCATCTCTTTGATGGTCGCGTCAAACAGCGCGTCCAGGCCGGTTGCCTTCACTTTTTTAGTGATACCGCAGTTGGCGTAGATGTCCGCAATTTTACCCACGGAAACTACCTGGCCGTTTTTCTCATCAACCAGCTTCTGCAGCACGGTGGCAGCCGGTGGTTCAACCGCTAAGTCGTGACGGTTGCCGGTACGCTGGAAGTTGCCAGCTTTATCGCCAACAAACGGACGAGCGATAACGCGGCCAATGTTGTAGCCGCCTTCGGTCAGCTCTTCACGCGCGATTTCGCACAGCTCATAAAGCTTATCCAGGCCGTAGGTTTCTTCGTGGCAGGCAATCTGGAACACGGAGTCAGCGGAGGTGTAGAAAATCGGTTTCCCGGTTTTCATGTGCTCTTCGCCCAGTCCGTCCAGAATCACGGTCCCGGAAGAGTGGCAGTTACCGAGGTAGCCCGGCAGGTTGGCACGCTTGACCAGTTTGTCCAGCAGCTCCTGAGGGAAGCTGTTTTCGTGGTCGCTGAAATAGCCCCAGTCAAACAGTACCGGCACGCCAGCGATTTCCCAGTGGCCAGACGGGGTGTCTTT
Organism: Cedecea neteri NBRC 105707 = ATCC 33855; assembly: GCF_001571265.1. Taxonomy (GTDB): domain Bacteria; phylum Pseudomonadota; class Gammaproteobacteria; order Enterobacterales; family Enterobacteriaceae; genus Cedecea; species Cedecea neteri. The sequence goes on from NZ_BCTL01000037.1 coordinate 8,895, forward strand.
GCCGGAGGAAAGCTCATGTGCCCAGGCGTACGCACCGATAACTTCTGCGTTAGGGTCCATGCCTGCGGCAACTTTCCCGGTCGAGCCCTCGTGGGCTTTAACCAGGCCAAGACGAGTCAGGTTAGGCAGGGTCAGAGGCCCTTTACGGCCTTTGTCAGCTTCGCCTTTGGCGCAAGCTTCCGCGATGTGACCGAAAGTATCAGAGCCGACATCTCCGAAGCGCTCAGCGTCTTCGGTAGCACCGATGCCGAACGAGTCCAGCACCATAATAAACGCACGTTTCATATTATTCTCCGTACCTTGTGCTCTATATAAAATAGGGATCAGATCAGTATACCGTTATTCGGTGATTCGACGATAGACCGTTGGTGTTTCCTGCGGCGCTTTTTCGTCAATCCTGATTGCCGCTTTCACCGCCTTCGCCGCTTCCTGCCAGCTGGCTTCGTCTTTCGCGTGGATAACGGCCAGCGGACGTTCGCCGTCGATAGACTCACCCAGACGCGCCATATCGGTAAAGCCGACGCTGTAATCGATAGTATCGGAAGCCTGACGACGACCGCCGCCCATCGACACCACCGCCATGCCCAGCGCGCGGGTATCCATCGCGGAAACAAAGCCGGACGTTTCGGCATATACCGCTTTGCTCAGCATCGCCGTTGGCAGGTACTTCGCATAATTTTCAACAAAGTCGCTCGGGCCTTTCTGCGCGGCAACCATACGGCCAAACACTTCCGCAGCTTTACCGTTGTCCAGTACCGCCTGAAGCTTCGCGCGGGCTTCCGTATCGTCTTTGGCAAGCTTGCCGGAAATCAGCATTTCCACGCACAGCGCCATCGTGACGTCGAACAGACGAGGGTTGCGGTATTCACCGGTCAGGAACTGCACGGCTTCGCGAACTTCTACGGCGTTGCCTGCGCTGGAAGCCAGCACCTGGTTCATGTCCGTCAGCAAGGCGGTAGTCTTCACGCCCGCACCGTTGGAAACGCCAACGATCGCCTCTGCCAACTGTGCAGAAAGCTCGTAAGTTGGCATAAATGCGCCGCTGCCTACTTTCACGTCCATCACCAGCGCGTCCAACCCTTCGGCCAGTTTCTTCGCCAGAATCGAAGCGGTAATAAGAGGAATGGAGTCCACCGTCGCGGTTATATCGCGGGTGGCATAGAAACGTTTGTCCGCCGGTGCCAGCGAGCTAGTCTGGCCGATGATGGCCACACCGACGTCCTTAATAATGTCGCGGAAGCGGTTATCGTCCGGGAAGATATCGAAGCCCGGAATCGCCTCCAGCTTGTCCAGCGTCCCGCCGGTGTGCCCCAGGCCGCGGCCTGAAATCATCGGCACATACCCGCCGCATGCCGCCACCATTGGGCCAAGCATCAGCGAGGTCACGTCGCCCACGCCGCCGGTGGAGTGTTTATCCACAATCGGGCCGTTGAGATTGAGGCTTTTCCAGTCCAGCACGGTGCCGGAATCCCGCATCGCCATCGTCAGCGAGACCCTTTCCGGCATGGTCATGTCGTGGAAGAAAATGGTCATCGCCAGAGCAGCAATTTGCCCTTCTGAGACGGTGTTGTCGCGAATACCGTTGATAAAGAAACGAATCTCTTCGTCGCTCAGTACCAGACCATCACGTTTTTTACGAATAATTTCTTGTGCGAGAAACACGGCAACCCCCTGGGAAATGCGGGTAAAGAGCGGCGGAAATCCCGCCGCAATTAAAGATTACTCTAGATAATTCGAGTCGTAGGAAGGCGGCAAAAGAGCTCATCCCCAGGAGCTTACTAGAGTAAGTGACTGGGGTGAGGGAGTGCAGCTTACGCACCTGCGGCTTGAAGTATGACGAGTAATTAGTAGCTGCTGGCGCTTTTACCGTCCCCGTGGCCCAGCGCTTTCAGCAGGCTGGCCAACAGGCTGGACGCCCCGAAGCGGTAGTGGCGAGAGTCGGCCCAGTCGGCACCGAACAGATCGTCCGCGATAGCCAGGAACTGCGCGGCATCTTCAGCGGAACGAACGCCACCCGCCGGTTTGAAGCCTACGGTTTTTTCCACGCCCATATCGCGGATCACTTCCATCATAATGCGAGCGCTTTCTGGCGTGGCGTTAACCGGCACTTTACCGGTAGAGGTTTTGATGAAGTCGGCGCCGGCTTTAATCGCGATAGCAGAAGCTTTGCGGATCAGTTCTTCGGTTTTCAACTCGCCGGTTTCAATGATCACTTTCAGCAGCACATTAGCGCTGGCGCAGGCGTCTTTACACGCTTTCACCAGGTCGAAGCCCACCTGCTCATTACCGGCAATCAGCGCACGGTAAGGGAACACTACATCCACTTCGTCTGCGCCGTAGGCGATAGCGGCGCGAGTTTCTGCCAGCGCGATGTCGATATCGTCGTTACCGTGCGGGAAGTTAGTCACGGTCGCAATGCGGATGTCCGGGGTACCCTGCTCTTTCAGAGTTTTGCGGGCAATTGGGATAAAGCGCGGGTAGATACAAATCGCAGCGGTGTTACCAACTGGGGTTTTTGCCTGATGGCATAGAGCGATGACTTTCTCGTTAGTGTCATCGTCGTTCAGGGTAGTCAGATCCATCAGTTTCAGCGCACGCAGGCTGCTTTGGGTTAAATCGGTCATAACGCTCTCCAACAAAAGGTAAATAAGTCTCCGGCCAGGAAACTCAACACGTTGGAGCGGACTTGGTTCCTTGAAGAAGAGTGGTCACCTCGGTCACCCTCACGTTGAGATCCTTCTCACCGCACATTGCCGGTTGCAATGTTAGAATTCTAACACCCACCACCGATGCAATTTTGTGTCTCGCCTCACAAAAGCCAAAGCATGAATTGCAAGCTTTCATAGAGTATATGTGATTAACGGAACAAAATAACGCGCTAAATTGCGCCAGGAAGCAAGAAAATGGCTGGCAGGGCGCCAGCCATCGGTTACCGCTTAATGTTATAATTATAACATTTCTATTGCAGCTTACAGTGCCAGGAACAGCCCGGCGATGGTGGCGCTCATCAGGTTAGACAGCGTCCCTGCGGCCACGGCCTTCATACCCAACTGGGCCACATCATGCCGACGATTTGGCGCCATGCTGCCCAGGCCGCCAATCAGAATGGCGATAGAAGAAAGGTTAGCAAATCCGCACAGCGCGAAGGAGATAATCGCTTTAGTATGGCCGGACAATACTTGTAGGCCAGCCGCGGCCACTTCGGCATCATCCTTCAGGTAAGCGCCAAAGTTCAGGTAGGCGACAAACTCGTTGATGATCAGCTTCTGGCCGATAAACGATCCGGCTACAGTCGCTTCACTCCACGGCACGCCAATCAGCCAGGCTACCGGTGAGAATACCCAGCCAAGCATCAGCTCCAGCGAGAGTTGCGGATAGTTGAACCAGCCGCCGATGCCGGAAAGCATTCCGTTCAGCAGGGCAATCAGGGCGACAAACGCCAACAGCATCGCGCCCACATTCAGCGCCAGCTGCATCCCGGAGGCTGCACCAGACGCCGCCGCGTCCAGCACGTTAGCCGGGCGATCCGGGTCGTTTTTCATCGACTCCAGCTCCGGCGTATCGTTCGGGGTTTCCGTCTCTGGCAGCATGATCTTGGCAAACAGCAGCCCGCCCGGCGCAGCCATAAAGGACGCCGCAATCAGGTATTCCAGCGGCACGCCCATCTGCGCGTAGCCCGCCAGTACGGAGCCCGCGACGGAAGCAAGGCCGCCGCACATCACGGCAAACAGCTCAGAGCGGGTCATGGTGGCGATATAAGGACGCACAACCAGCGGCGCTTCCGTTTGGCCGACGAAAATGTTCGCCGTCGCCGACAGCGATTCGGTACGGGACGTTTTCAGTACTTTGCGCAGGCCGCCGCCAAGCACGCGGATCACCAGCTGCATCACGCCCAGGTAGTAAAGCACGGCGATAAGCGAGGAGAAAAAGACGATGATCGGCAGTACGCGCAGCGCGAAAATAAAGCCGCCGCCGCCGAAGACTTCAAACATTTTGTCAGAAACCAGCCCGCCAAACAGGAAGGAAATCCCTGAGTTGCCGTAGGCGATGACGTTAGCCACCCCTTCCGACATCGCGAGCAGAACTTTACGGCCAACGGGCACGTAAAGGATCAGCGCCCCGATGCCGATTTGAATCAGCCACGCGCCAATGACGGTACGCAGGTTGATCGCTTTGCGGTTGCTGGAGAGTAAAACGGCGATCAGCAACAGCGCGACCATGCCGACCAATCCCATGAGTATTTGCATACAGTATCCCTGTGTATCAACTGGAAGATTCGGGCTTTACCAGCCCGCTTTTTAGCGCGCGGATTATAACCACAGGGGGGTGAAAAGTGCCGGAGCAATCACGTATAGGAGGAAATATATAGAAACATTTACGCAGCAAGGTGACGAATATCACACTTTACGCTAACTGATTAGAAAGCGAATAATTCGTCTGCGTTGTTTTTCAAGGCGTTAGCGATAATTTCAGGCGGCTCCGGCCGGAGTTCGCACAAGGATTCGAAGACTTTTGCCGCACGTTCCGGGCGGTTGGGCTGCCCCTGCCAACCGTTCAGCGGCATATCCGGCGCATCGGTTTCCAGCAGCAGCGATGAAAGCGGCAAACGGGCCATCACATCCCGGGTTTTGCTGGCTCGGGGATAGGTGATGGTGCCACCGACGCCAATGCGATAGCCCATCGCAATAAAGCGTTCCGCCTGCTGCAAGCTCCCGGCAAAACCATGCACCACGCCGGTTCTCGGTAAATTGTGGCGCTTCAGGTGCAGCGCCAGCTTGTCGTGGGTACGGCGGGAGTGAAGCAGCACCGGCAGATCGTAACGCTTCGCCAGCTTCAGCTGCTCGCTGAGGATAAACTCCTGCCTGTCGAGCTGCGGATCTTCGCGATAAAGATCCAACCCAATCTCACCGATGGCGATCAGCTTCTCCGGCTTTTGCCGCAAAAGATCCTCCAGCTCGGCCAGCCCCGCTTCATCATGCTTTTCAATCACAATAGGGTGCATACCCAGGGCGGCATAAAGCGCCGGATAATTCTGCGCCAGCGCGAGGACACGCTTGAAACGTTCTGCCTCTACTGCTGGCACAATGATTTTACGCACCCCGGCCTCAGCGGCTAACGCGAGGCTGCGCTCTTCATCCCCGGTGAAGGGGGGAAAGTCAAAATGGCAATGGGTGTCGTAGAACGTAAAACTCACGCAAGATCCTCATTATCAAACGCCGCATCATTCGCCTGCAGTCCCGGGCTAATCGGCTTAACCAGCGATTCATTGGCCGCCGCCACAGGAGAAATAACCAACGGGCCGGGCGTGTTAATACGCGGCAGATGGCGCCTTAACGGCGGCTTAGCCACCAGCAATTTGCCAATGGTGGCCAGGAAATAGCGCCCACACAAGCGCCCCGTTTGATAATCCGCCGTCAAAGAAGGCAGGCGGCTGCCGAGCGCGCTGCTTAATAGCGCTTTAGGCGGATAAATCTCGAAGATTCTCAGTTTACCTGGCGGCTTCTCAATGAAGCTTTGGATCTCACGATAACTTTCTTCGTGGTGCTGTACCAGGTTCAAAAGCGGCTGCAGACTGCTTTCCGCCAGCCAGCGCTCCATATGTTTAAACCACTGCGGCGTGTAGTACATCTGTGAAGGTACGGTGCGAATGACCACCAGCGTATCCGCCCCGCGATTTACCGCTTCCCGCACCGGTACCGCATCGCTGATGCCGCCGTCCTGATAGCTGACGCCGTCAATATCCACGCCTGAGCGATAAAAACCGGGAATGGCGCTGGAGGCTTTCAGCAAATTTAGCCAGGTATCAGAGGTCGGCGAAAAGTAATTCGCCGCATAGTCATCACTGCGGCAGGCACACATAAAGAACTCTTTTCCCTGCTCAAAAAGCGGGTCGGCGCTGGACATCGACAGCGGCAATCTGGCCGCGGTCGACTCAATCAGCCAGTCGAGATCAATCAGGTGTCCTCCGCGTGCAAAGCGAAGCGGATTGAAGAAATCCCTCGTCGTCGTAAAGCGCGTGATGACGCGGCGCGCGTATCCCGGCTGATTACAAACGTAAGCGGAGAGATTCTGCGCCCCGGCAGAGGTCCCAAGGAACAGATCAAAGGGGTTGAATTCCGCACGCATAAACTCGTCCAGAACCCCGGCCGTAAAGATCCCGCGCTGCCCGCCCCCTTCACAAATCAGAGCGAGTTTTCCAGGACGAAAAGGTTTGCTCGCCAGCGGCGCAATATTGCCGAGCGTAACGGGTATACGATGTCCCACCCTGCTTTCCTGAATGCTGTTGTTGTGAATTTCTACCCTATACCCATAGCGCGCTAAGTAAAACGGCGAAAGCCAGTCACGAGGACTGGCTTAAGGTTGCTGACAAAGAGGGAAAAAGCGTGGTTTTTCCCTCTTTGTGGTGAGCAGCCGAAAATCAATGAATTGATTTTCCTGTTTTTTTTAACGAGCCGTCTGATATTTCTTTTCTATCGACAGGGCGTTGTCGCCAGTATAAAGCCAGTCACGAGGACTGGCTTTTCTTTTGTATCGGCATGTTACTTAATGACTGTCGCTAAGGACGTCTGCGCCCCATAAACAGGCTGACCAGGAACAGAATGATACCGACTATAAAGACAATTTTTGCAGCACCTGCAGCGGTACCGGCCAGACCACCGAAGCCCAGGGCCGCAGCAATCAACGCAATAACCAGAAAAATAATGCCCCAACGAAACATAGACTCTCCTTAACCATAGTGAATCTTATCGCTTCTTCACGGGCGCCAAATGGCTAACCCGCAGGCGATAATGTGTAATGGTGGTACTTATCGCCTCCCGGACTAACCCGGGAAGGCGTTTCGGGTGCTGCCGTTACTTCACTTTCAGATCGTTTTTAACGCTTTTTACGCCTTCGACAGCTTTGGCAATACTTTCAGCCTTCTCAGACTGAGCGGCAGACTTAACCTCGCCGGACAGCTGAACCACGCCGTCAGTGGTTTCTACTTTTATATGGCGCGACGGCACAATGCTGTCGGCCAGCAATTTCGCTTTGATTTCACTGGTCGTTGCTGCATCACCGGCATAACCCTTCACCGACTGCTCTTTAGCGTCACGGACGTGCAGTTTGTCGCTAACCGAGGTCACGCCTTCCACTTTTTTCGCCGTCGCGACTGCCTGCTCGGCCTGCGCCTGGCTCTCAACAAAACCACTCAGGGTGACCACTTTGCTTTCGGTTTTCACCGAAATGTCGGTGCTTTTAATATTTTTGTCGTCTACAAGTGCTGCTTTAACTTTCGCTGTGATGCCGCTGTCGTCCATGAAATTACCGACTTTAGTCATAGAGCTATCGATTTTTTTCCCTGCGCTATCGGCGGTAGATTCCGTTTTATTGAGCATAGTGTCTTCCGCAAAGGCACTGGTGCTTGCCAGTACAGAGCCCAACACAACCGCCAGCAGAGTTTTTGAAATCTTAGTCGTAGTCATCGATTAATTCCTGTAGGTTTGCTCATCATTTGAGCTTTCTCGTTTCCCGTAAGCCGAAAAAAATCAGCTATTAATATTGAGATGACCAGGAAAACGCTAACAAGACACCAGAAAATGATTAATTCCCGGAGCTTTCGTCCAATAAAATTGTCATCGCTTTGTTAAATATAGATCACAATCGTGAAAGTGCATGACCCATCGATGGAAAAAGCAGCAATGACGCAGGATTCGTGGGAAATTAAGAAGATTCTGCAAGGGATTCAAAAGACAGGGAAAGTGAGAAGAGCGCGGCGAAAGCCGCGCTCTGACTGACAATTAGTGCTCGCGCGTTTTACGGAAGGTCACGTCAGGGTAACGTTCCTGAGTTATGTTCAGGTTTACCATCGTTGGTGCGATATAGGTCAGGTTATCGCCGCCATCCAGCGCCAGCTGAACTTCGTTTTTACGTTTGAATTCTTCAAACTTCTTCACGTCGTTCCCTTCAACCCAACGCGCCGTCGCCACGTTGACCGATTCGTAAATCGCTTCCACGTTATATTCGCTTTTCAGGCGAGCGACGACCACGTCGAACTGCAGGACCCCGACCGCGCCCACGATCAGATCGTTGTTGGCAATAGGACGGAAAACCTGCACCGCACCTTCTTCAGAAAGCTGAACCAGGCCTTTAAGCAGCTGCTTCTGCTTGAGCGGATCGCGCAGGCGAATGCGGCGGAACAGCTCTGGGGCGAAGTTCGGAATACCGGTGAACTTCATCATCTCACCTTGGGTGAAGGTGTCGCCGATCTGAATCGTGCCGTGGTTATGCAGGCCGATGATGTCGCCAGGGTAAGCCTCTTCCACGTGGGAGCGGTCACCGGCCATAAAGGTCAGCGCGTCAGAAATAATGACGTCTTTACCGATGCGCACCTGGCGAAGCTTCATGCCCTTCTCATATTTACCGGACACCACGCGCATAAACGCCACGCGGTCGCGGTGTTTCGGATCCATGTTGGCCTGAATCTTAAAGACAAAGCCGGTGAACTTCTCGTCAGCCGCTTCTACCAGGCGCGTGTCGGTTTTACGCGGCATCGGCGCCGGCGCCCAGTCCACCAGGCCATCCAGCATATGATCTACGCCGAAGTTACCCAGCGCGGTACCGAAGAATACCGGGGTAATTTCACCGGCCAGGAACAGCTCGTGATCGAATTCGTTAGAAGCCCCCAGCACCAGTTCCAGTTCGTCACGCAACTGCAGAGCAAGATCTTCGCCCACGGCAGCGTCGAGTTCCGGGTTATTCAACCCTTTCACGATGCGAACTTCCTGAATGGTGTGGCCTTTACCGGTCTGGTAGAGGTAGGTTTCATCTTTATAAAGATGGTAAACCCCTTTGAACAGCTTGCCGCAGCCGATTGGCCAAGTGATTGGCGCACAGCCAATCTTCAGCTCGCGCTCAACCTCATCCAGCACTTCCATCGGGTCGCGGATGTCGCGGTCCAGCTTGTTCATAAAAGTAATGATCGGCGTATCGCGCAGGCGAGTTACTTCCATCAGCTTGCGAGTACGATCTTCTACACCTTTCGCAGCGTCGATAACCATCAGGCAGCAGTCAACGGCGGTCAGGGTACGGTAGGTATCTTCGGAGAAGTCCTCGTGCCCTGGGGTATCCAGCAGGTTAACCAGGCTGTCGCGGTACGGGAACTGCATCACCGAGGTGGTAATCGAGATCCCACGCTGTTTTTCCATCTCCATCCAGTCGGATTTAGCGTGCTGGCTTGAGCCACGGCCTTTTACCGTCCCGGCAGTCTGGATCGCCTGTCCGAACAGCAGCACCTTTTCGGTGATGGTCGTTTTACCGGCATCCGGGTGAGAGATAATGGCAAAAGTGCGGCGTTTCGCCACCTCTTGCAAATAAGGAGACAAAGTCATAATTACATCTTCTGTAAATGCGCGCGGCCTTGAGCCACGCGGCGAGTGAACGTTATTTGGCGGCTATTTTACCCATCATTGCGGGTTTAACAATCAACAATCATGGCTTACACAGCAGTTGCTCCAGTTCACTTAGCGAGGTGACCTGCCAGGTCGGTTCTATTCCTTCCGGCGCGGTACGCCCGTGGGCGTTAAGCCAGCAGGTGGCTATCCCGGCGTTGATGCCGCCCAGAATATCGGATTCTGCCGTGTCGCCGACCATCAAAACGCGGTCGCGCGGCGGCTGGTTCATCTGCTCGAAGGTATAGTCGAAAATACGGCGGTCGGGTTTTGCCACGCCCACCTGCTCGGAGATAACCAGCAGATCGAAATAGTCCCGCAGGCCGGTACGCTCAAGGCGGATTTGCTGCAGCGCGGTGAAGCCGTTGGTGATAATGCCAAGTTTAGCCTTGCCCTTCAGCGCATTAAGCAGAGAAACAGCGCCTGGCAAAGGGGCGCATATTTCAGCCATTGCGGATAAAAAGGCATCGTTAAGCTCTGCTGACGGCACATTAAGCCGTCCGGCCCAATCCTCAAAACGCCTGAGCTGCAGCTGCAGCGCGGTAATCGCGCCGTTCTGGTAATCCACCCACAGCGGCTTGTTCACCGCCTGATATTCCTGGAAATCATCTGCGGTAAAGGTCACGCTGTAGTCGAGAAACATCCGCTGTAAACCGCCGAACGCGTCAAAAGTAAACAGCGTTTCGTCCGCATCAAATAAAATCCAGTCCCAGTTCATCCACACACCTTTTCAATATTAACCGAGGGGAAGCGCCATCACGATTGCGTCTTCCCGACCTTCTTTTGCAGGATAATAGTTGCGACGCACCGTCGCTTCGTTAAAGCCCAGGCTTTCGTACAGCGTTCTTGCCGCGACATTGGAGGCTCGCACCTCCAGCCACAGCGTAAAGACATCTCGCTTCTCAAGCGCCTGAATAAGATGCTCAAGCAGCGCTTTCCCAAGCCCCTGCCGCTGATATGCCGGATCGACCGCGATGTTAAACAGCGTGGCTTCGTCGAGAATGACCTGCGTTACCGCAAAAGCGGCAAGCTTGCCGTCAACGTCCAGCCGTAAATTGAAGTAGCGTTCGCCCTGATTGCTGGCAAACGTTTTTTCACTCCAGGGAAAAGCGTGACTGCGTAGCTCGATGGCGTACGCCGCCGCAATGTCATTCGGCGTCAGGGAAGAAATCGTGTTCATGTTCGCAAATTTGTTGCCACAGCGCCTGTCGCGCGTTGCCATTGTGATAAAGCTCGTCAAGCACGGGGGAAGTCAGCTGCGCGCCGTCCAGCGTTAGCGGCTGCTCCACGCCCAGACGCCAGCTATTGCAGCGGCTATCGGGCGGCATCATCGCAACGCGCTCTGGGGTCAGCTGCATCACTTGCTCAGGGCTTAACGCCATGCTGCGTAAAATGTCCTTCACCAGCGGATCGTTCAGCGCCGGTAGCGCCTCGGCGACCATCACCAAACGCACGCCAGCGGGCAAAGAAACCGCAATTTCCCCCTGTAACGCCGTCGGACGGCGCAGCACCCACTGGGTAATACCCAGCTGCTGTAACTGCCAGTCGCGTCGGGAAGGGGAAGTCATAGCGAAACCTGTCGAGAGCGTAATTAGGGCGGCAAATATAGCAAATTCATCGAATCCACGCCATTAAAGCTCTATAATCCACGCTCTGATTTTCCAGGAGCAATTTGATGAGTGCGTTTACCCCGGCGAGTGAAGTACTGCTGCGCCACAGCGATGATTTTACCGAGAGCCGTGTGTTGTTTGCCGGTGACATGCAAGACGACCTGCCGGCACGTTTCGATACCGCCGCCAGCCGCGCCCACACCCAGCAATTCCACCACTGGCAGGTATTAAGCGCGCAGATGGGTGAGAACGCACGATACGGCCTGGTAGCCGGTGCGGATGACGTTGCCGACAGCAATACGCTTATCTACTACTGGCCGAAAAACAAGCCGGAAGCCCAGTTCCAGCTGATGAACATTCTGTCGCTGATGCCGGTTGGCACCGATGTTTTTGTCGTCGGCGAAAACCGCTCTGGCGTGCGTAGCGCAGAGCAAATTCTGGCTGAAGTTTGCCCGCTGACGAAAATCGACAGCGCGCGCCGCTGCGGTCTGTACCACGGTCGTCTTGAACAGCAACCAGCGTTTGATGAAAACAGCTGGTGGGGCGAATATCCACATGAAGAGATGACGGTGAAAACCCTGCCGGGCGTCTTCAGCCGTGACGGCCTGGATACCGGCAGCAAGCTGCTGCTGTCCACATTGACACCGCACACCAAAGGCAAAGTGCTGGACGTAGGTTGCGGCGCGGGCGTGCTGGCCATCACCCTCGCCAGCCATTCGCCAAAAGTTCGCCTTACGCTGAGCGACGTTAGCGCGCCAGCGGTGGCCGCCAGCCGTGCAACGCTTGCGGCTAACGGCATTGAAGGCGAAGTCATCGCCAGTAACGTTTACTCGGAGATCAACGGTCGTTTCGACATGATTATCTCCAACCCGCCGTTCCACGATGGGATGCAAACCAGCCTTGATGCAGCGCACCAGCTTATTCGCGGTGCAGCACGCCATCTGAACATGGGCGGCGAGCTGCGCATTGTGGCGAACGCCTTCCTTGCCTACCCGAATGTGCTGGACGAAGTGTTTGGCAGCCATGAAGTTATTGCCCAAACCGGCCGCTTCAAGGTCTACCGTGCCGTTCTGACCCGCGCGGGCAAAAAGCGCTAAACACGCTTCGGTGCCGCTTTTTGCATCAGTCAGAAAAGCGGCATCAAATTAAGTGTTGACGAAGCTCAGAAAACATCTAGAATGCGCCTCCGTGGTTGTGATACTTCGGTATTACAGGTATGCGAAGGTGGCGGAATTGGTAGACGCGCTAGCTTCAGGTGTTAGTGTTCTTACGGACGTGAGGGTTCAAGTCCCTCTCTTCGCACCAACACAACCACGAAAGATATCGTTCGCACTGCGCGAAGGTGGCGGAATTGGTAGACGCGCTAGCTTCAGGTGTTAGTGTTCTTACGGACGTGAGGGTTCAAGTCCCTCTCTTCGCACCAATGCGAAGGCGATATCAAAACTCTTCAGGTGCAAGCCTGAAAACTGTGCGAAGGTGGCGGAATTGGTAGACGCGCTAGCTTCAGGTGTTAGTGTCCTTACGGACGTGAGGGTTCAAGTCCCTCTCTTCGCACCACTTCTTACGAAGTGCCCCTCTTTTTTCTCCCCCTATTGTTTATCTCATCGTTCCCAAATTCATCACAATCAGCAGCAATCCGCTGGCAAATGCTACGCACGATGGCAGCAAAACAAAGTGTCTCAAGGTCTTGTGGTACAGCATTAATGCCGTTGCCAACAGCCCTATAACCACCAGCACGCGCCACTGGCTGAAACTGAGATCCAGACAGGCAAGCAGCGCCACGGCAAGCCCCGCCACCATTACACTCCAGCCACCTTCGAGTCGTCGTTGCAGCATCTTCGCGCCCCAATCATGATAATGATAACCAATATCATATGATAAAATTTCTCAATTGTCAGCGTGAAAACGTGCGAGAACTATCGCTGAAATAGCCAGGGTTGACGCGTCATTTAATGACAGATTTTCAGTAAGGTGATAGATTGAGCGCCGGCTTTAGTTAGCCTTATAAAAATTCCAATAGTTGCCAGAAAAGCCGATCGCTCGCTTTTCATTGATACGACACACACAACACCTGACGCGTTTACCCAAGACACAATCGTTCTATGACAGCCCAAACCTGGCGAGCCTTACTCAAAGCAAAGCAGCTGCTTTCTTTACGTTTATTTTTGCTGCTCAATGCCCTGGCAGCCGCTTTTTCGATGTTCTTTCCGCTCCATTCGGCAGTGCGCATAACGCCGCCCGTTATCGCCATTCTGCTCATCAGCCTGGCGCTGCTTGGCTGGCAGATGATGAACAAAAAGCTATTGATTAACCTGAATTTTGTCTCTTTATTTCTCGGGTTATTATGGGCGATACATATTTTCATTAAAAATGCGGCTATCGGGGATCTGGACACCTCATTTCTGGTGATTAGCCTGATGTCGGTGCTTTTTATTGGCGCCATTTCATTTATTAATAATATTGTGCCTTTCCTGCTGCACTGCCTGCCCGCTGCGCTTGTCGTACTTTGTCTGGGCAACGTTGATCAGTGGCTGCGGGTGATTTATTCCATTGCTCTGCCCGCTATCGGGATCGCTATTCAGCATATTATTCAGAAACGTAATGACCGATTCACCCAGCGTCTGATGAATAAGCTGCTCGAAGAAAAAGAAACGCTGACCGATCTCAGCATGCTCGATCCTTTAACCGGCCTTTACAACCGCCGCGGCTTTCAAAACCGCCTGGAGCACATTCAGGCATCCGGTCACGGCAGCCATTACGTTCTGCTGCTGGACATCGACTACTTCAAGTCCTACAACGACCACTACGGCCATGCGATGGGCGATCAGGCGCTGATCCGCGTCTCAGCCGCGATTCGCGATGCCGTGCGTTCAAGGGATATCGTCACGCGCTACGGCGGGGAAGAGTTCATGATTATGCTCACCAACATCGACGCTGAGCGTGCGATGCAGTCGGCCGAAAGGATCCGCCAGCGCGTTTTCGATCTGGATATTCCGCATATGTTTAATAACCAGGTCGCCACCAACGTTACCGTCAGTATCGGGCTCGCACCGTTCATCGAAGGCAGCATAGACGATGCCCTGAGCCTCGCGGATAAAGCGCTTTACCAGGCAAAAAACCGCGGGCGAAACAGCATTCTGACCACCGAAATGGCCACGGTGAGTTAGCGTTGCGATAAACGCGCCAGATCGCAAAAGCCGCCATCAATCCGCAATGGCGGTGAAATCATCTTGCCAGAGAGAGTCCGCATAGTTAGGATTGATAATAATTATCATTTCGATTACTTCCTGACGAGAGTATGGCGCTTCAATCCCTCCAGCTCAGCGATAACAGCGGCTGCTTTGTTCTTCCCTGGTCCCCAACGGCAAGTCCGCTGGCAGATTCGCTGCGGGAGTATTTTGCCGCGCACCGCCCATACTTTAACGACACCATAAAACTAAACGAACCAGCTCCCGCCGTAGCAATGACGCTCAGCGAGTGGCAGCGCCCCGCCACGCTAACCTCTTTGATGGCGGCCTACGGCGACCATATTTATCGTAACCAACCTCAGCTTTCCCGCGAGAACAAACCGCTGAAGTCCCTGTGGGCGCAGTGGTATATCGGCCTGTTAGTGCCGCCGATGATGATGGCGCTGCTAACTCAGCCTAAAGCGCTGAACATTGCTCCTCAGCATCTGCGAGTGGAGTTCCATGAAACGGGCCGGGCTAAATGCTTCTGGATTGACGTGGCTGAAGATTGCCAGGCAAGCAAACTGCCGCTCCACCTGCGGCTGGAGCAGTTTATCGTCGACGGTTTGATGCCCGTTGTGGCGGCGCTGGAAGCCAGCGAAGAGATCAATGCCCGGCTTATCTGGAGCAACACCGGTTACCTGGTGAACTGGTTCTTCGGCGAGCTGAAACCGCTGCTGGATGAGCATAGCCTGGCGACGCTGGTGCATGCCTGCTTCTTTGAAAAGCAGCTCTCATGTGGCAGAGAAAATCCGCTTTACCGCACCGTGATCCCACGTGATGGCGTTTTGGTACGCCGCACCTGCTGCCAGCGCTACAAGCTGCCCGACGTCCAACGCTGCGGCGACTGTACTCTCAAATAGCAAACGGCGGGTTTCCCCGCCGTTCTTCATTTAGCTAAACCATTAAGCCAGCTGCTGACTCCCTTCCTCGCTCGCTCTCTGTGCTTCTTCTTTCTCCTGCTCCAGCAGCTGCTTCTCGTACACTTTGAAGAACGGGAAGTAGATGATGGACGAAACGCAGGCCAGCAGAATCACCAGAATCGCCGCACGGAAGTCCCAACCCAGCGCCCAGGCAGCACCGATTGGCGCAGGCGCGGTCCAGGGCACAACGGAAATCACGCGGCCAATCAGATCCAGCTTCATCGCACCCCAGGCCAGCACGGCGTTAACCATAGGCGCCAGCAGGAACGGAATGAAGAACACCGGGTTCATCACAATTGGCGTACCGAAGATCACCGGCTCGTTAATGTTAAAGCAGGTTGGCACAATGCTCAGGCGACCAATAGAACGCAAGTGGGCAGATTTACTGCGCAGATAGCAGATAACCAGCCCCATTGTCGCCCCGGAACCGCCGACCACGATGAAGAAGGTCCAGAACGCTTCCATAAAGATATGCGGCAGCGGTGCGCCGGCCGCCAGCGCGCCCTGGTTCAGGCCCAGATTGGTCAGCCAGAACATCTGCAGCATCCCGGAAACAATTGCTGCCCCGTGAATACCCGCAAACCACAGCAGGTGAGCAATCAATACGGCTAGCAGAATCGCTGGCAGAGAATCCGCGGCGGACACCAGCGGTTTGAACAGCGCCATAATGGCCTGCGGGATCAGCATATCGAACTGAGACTGAATAAACAGACTCAGCGGATACAGCGTCAGCACCACAACCAGCACCGGGATCAGCAGGTCAAAGGAGTTTTTGATCATCGGCGGCACCTGGTCCGGCAGCTTGATGCCGATGTTGTGTGCCTTCAGGAAACGCATCATCTCTACGCAATAAATCGCCACCAGAATCGCAGTGAAGATCCCGGTGCCGCCCAGGCTGTCCACCGGCAGCGTGCCTTTGGTTTTCGGGGCAGCAACGACCAGGAAAGCCATCAACGACAGCATCGCGCACATGAAAGGATCAAGCCCGTGCGATTTGACGTAATGTTTGCCGAGGTTGTAGGCGATGGCCGCGCAAATGTAGATAGACATGATGCCCATCGTCATATCGAACGGCGTTAAAATTTGCCCCTCAAACTGCTTCGCCAGGTCGAGCCAGGCCCGAGCAAAACCCCAGGTGGTGGTTGGCGAAAACGGCGGATAAGCAAAGACCAGCAGGAACGAACCAACAATCATGAACGGCATCGCAGAGATAAAGCCGTCGCGAATAGCCATGACGTGGCGCTGTGAAGAAATACGGCCAGCAATCGGGCTAACGTAGTTTTCAACAAAACGAAAAATTAAATTAAATGCAGCATGGTTGGAAGACATATTGGCTCTCCTGTCAGGCTATCAACGCGAGTGCGTCGGCGAGAATTCTGTCGCCGCGCATCATTCCGTAATCCATAGAGTTAATGACCGTGACCGGGATCCGTTTGGGCGCGGCCTGAGCCTTAAAATCTTCCAGACGGTATTTGATCTGCGGACCGAGTAAACAGCAATCAAATTCAGGCATAACATCCGTGAACTCTTCGATACCCACCGCCTTGATCTCAACCTCAATCTGTTGAGCCTGGGCGGCCTGTTTCATCCTGTTCACGACCATACTGGTAGACATACCAGCGGCACAGCATAAAAGGATACGTTTCATAGACGACTCTTATTATTAGGTACAGGGGGTGGTTACAGGGTTCAGTATTCCTCGCGGAATTTATTACTGCAACCGGTTACCGCAACCGGTTTCAGTGATTGTGAAGGAGATCCAGAAATTTCTGACAAGGCGGGTATGAGATAAGTATAAGCGGTTTACAGAAAGCACAAGCTTATGCGAAATTATTTGCCACCTGGATCAGGAGAAAATCATGAGTTTGCAGTCCGTGCGGCAATTCTTCGCCGACCATGCCCCCGATATAGATATCATCGAGCTAAACCAAAGCACCGCTACCGTCGCGCTTGCCGCTGCCGCCCACAATGTGGCGCCCGGGCAAATTGCCAAAACGCTCTCATTAAAAGTCAAAAACGACATTATTCTGATCGTCGCGAAGGGCGATGCTCGTCTTGATAATAAGAAACTTAAAGAAGCATTTGGCGCCAAAGCGCGCATGCTCAGCAGCGATGAAGTGGTGAACTGGACCGGGCATCCGGTGGGGGGCGTTTGCCCTTTCGGCCTGGAAAACCCGCTGGCGGTGTTCTGCGACATTTCACTGCGCCAGTACGATGAAGTGCTGCCCGCCGCAGGGGCCATCCACAGCGCCGTCCGCATTTCACCTGAACGTATGGCCGAACTCACCCACGCCAAATGGGTGGACGTTTGTCAGTAAGTTTGCTGCAGCCGGAGGCAACAGACTTTCGGCTGAGTTAACGCTCCAGCCCGGTGATACGCTTGCGATACTCATCCGGCGTTTCCTGGGTTAGGCGGCGGAACATAGTAATAAACGCCGATGAACTGCCGTAACCCAGCTCAAACGCGATACTCTCGACGGTCCATCCCTCGGCCAGCAAAGGTATCGCTTTCACAATTCTTAGCCTCTGCCGCCACTCCGCCAGCGTCATACCCAGCTCCCGCTGGCAACGTCTCATCAACGTTCGCTCACTGGTATTGGCCAAAGCCGCCAGCGCCGACACGGAGCGGCTATCGCCCGGGTTTTGTTCCAGAACGTTAAGCACTCGCTGAACAACAGGATCGTCCGACCCTGGCAAATAGTCCCCCACCCTTTCGGCCTTAATCAGCCTGTCAACCAGCACACGCAATAATCGCGACTCCTCTTCAGAAGGAGGGCTCCCCGGCGGGTTAAGGTGTAAATGCTCGAGCATCGCCCTGACGAGGGATGTAATAACCATGACGGTCACCTGCTGTGGAAACGCTGCGCACTCCGCGAGGCTGACATACACGGAGCTGTGCCACGCCTCCATCCGATTTTGCGCAAGATGCTTCGTGTCCGGCGGCAGCCAGATACCGTACTGAGACGGCACCACATAGTGTCCTCCGGCATACTGCACTTCCACGACGCCGCTCACCGCCGAGACAAATTCCCCCCAGGGGTGGCTATGCTCCAGATACAAACCGTGCGCGGGCATCGGCGCGCTGCGAAAGTACAGCGTGGCCGGAAGCTCGCCGGTAAAAGGCGCGATTAAGATGCTGGGCATTTTCTTTGGCACGGATATTCACCTTCAAGGTCGTCGAGAAAACATTGACCGAAACGCACAATGGCATGGCGGTTTCTCACTATATCAAGCATATCTACCCGATTGATAATGCGTTTTTCGGGAGAAAACGCATGTCTAAATACAAGACCATAGACCGACTGGCCGTCGCCGGGATGATCGCCCTCTGCCTGATATGGAGCCTGCAGCAGCCCGGCCTGAAAGCCACGGCGGAGGACGCCAGTCCCATCCTACAGATCGCCTTACGTTCCGGTATAGGCGCGGGGCTGGTCGCGCTTTATATGCTGTTGAGAAAAGAGAAAATTCAGTACGCCTCCCTGCCCTGGCTTGCCGGCGCGGGAGCCGGAGTTCTGTTTGCGCTCGAGTATTTGTTTCTTGGCGTCGGCCTGCGTTACACCAGCGCCGCGCACGGCGTCGTTTTTCTTTATACCGCACCGCTGTTTGCCGCAGTGGGCCTGCACTTTACGCTTCGCTCTGAGCGCCTGACGCCGGTACAGTGGCTCGGGATCGTGCTGGCATTTATCGGCGTAATTGTCACATTTTCAGCGCCAGACGGCGGGCAATCATCGCTTTTCGGCGATCTCCTTTGCCTGCTTTCCGGCGCCTCATGGGGCGCGACCACCGTGTTGGTTCGCACCTCCCGTCTGGCCCAGGTTTCCGCCGCCCAAACGACGCTGTTCCAGCTTGCGGGGGCTTTTGTTGTGCTGTTTGCGGCTTCGTTCTTGCTGGGGCAAACCCGCTTTAACCCAACGCCGCTGCTGCTGACCAATATGGTCTTTCAGTCTGTGGTTGTTTCCTTCCTGAGCCTGCTTATCTGGTTTGCTTTGCTGCGCCGCTACCAGGCTTCTGCGCTCGGCGCCTTCTCTTTTGTGACGCCGCTGCTCGGGGTAGTGTTTGGCGCCTGGTTATTGAATGAAAAGATAAACTCCGGTTTTCTGCTAGGCTCGGTTTTCGTCATCGGCGGCATTGTCTGCGTGAGCTGCAATCAATGGCTGGAAAAAATAATAGCGTTTCATCGCCGGGGATAGTGACGCAAAGCTTGATCTAACGCGGCTAATGAAGCGATGCGCTCATGTTAAATGAATAAACGTTAAGCGTATTTCATTCTCTTTGGTCAGGATCAAGCATGCAGCCAGATGTTGCTTCCCAGCGGGACGTCACTCGTTTATGTATTCAATGTGCGCTCTTTTTACTGCAGCACGGGGCCGAAAGCGCGCTGGTAGAGGAGCTTTCAACCCGCCTTGGCAAAGCGCTGGGGATGGACAGCGTGGAAAGCTCAATCTCCGCTAACGCCATTGTGCTTAGCACCATTAAAGACAATCAGTGCCTGACGACCACCCGCAAAAATAACGATCGCGGGATCAACATGCACGTCGTGACGGAAGTACAGCACATCGTGATCCTCACCGAGCACAAGCTGCTCGATGCCAGGGACGTTCTCAAACGCTTCGAACACATCAAACCGCTGCGCTACCCGCGCTGGCTGGTCGTCCTGATGGTGGGCCTTTCCTGCGGCTGCTTCTGTAAACTGAACAACGGCGGCTGGGACGGGGCACTTGTCGCCTTTATCGCCAGTTCGTTGGCGATGTATGTGCGCCAGTTGCTCACCCACCGCCAGCTTCACCCGCAGATCAACTTCTGCATCACCGCGTTTGTCGCCACTACCGCTTCGGGCTTGCTTATCGCCAAAGGTCCGTTTGCCGCCACATCTAATATTGCGATGGCCGCGAGCGTATTATTACTCGTCCCCGGTTTCCCGCTGATTAACGCCGTGGCCGACATGTTCAAAGGCCACGTTAACACCGGGCTTGCTCGCTGGGCGATGGCCAGCCTGCTCACGCTAGCCACCTGCATCGGCGTGGTGATGGCGATGGCGGTATGGGGGCTAAGAGGATGGGCATAATTGAGTTTGTTCTGTCCCTGCTCCAGGATATGGCGCTGTCTGCCGTTCCGGCGGTGGGCTTTGCATTAGTCTTTAACGTGCCTCAGCGCGCCCTGCCATACTGTGGCCTCCTCGGCGCCATCGGCCACGGCTCGCGTATGGCGATGATGACGGCGGGTTTAAACATCGAATGGAGCACTTTTCTGGCCTCGATTCTGGTGGGCATCATTGGTATTCAGTGGTCACGCTGGTATCTTGCGCATCCAAAGGTCTTTACCGTTGCGGCCGTCATTCCTATGTTTCCGGGGATCTACGCCTACACCGCGATGATCTCGGCGGTAAAATTGACGCACTTTGGCTACAGCGACCCGCTGATGATCCAGCTGGTGACTAACTTCTTAAAAGCGTCATTTATCGTGGGTGCGCTGTCCATCGGGCTCTCGCTTCCGGGGCTGTGGCTTTATCGCAAAAAGCCCCGGGTATGATCGCCCAGACAAAAACGCTCAAAATAAAATTTGCTATTTAATCGCGCACTATCTATATTGAGAACCATGAAGAAGACATCGACCGAAACGAACGCCCTGCTGCTGGACAACCAGCTTTGCTTCGCGCTCTACTCCGCCAACCTGGCGGTGAACAAGCTCTACCGCCAGCTGCTTGCGCCGCTGCAGCTCACCTATCCGCAATATCTGGTGATGCTGGTGCTGTGGGAGCAGGACGATGTCACGGTATCGCAAATCGGCGAACGGCTGTTTTTAGATTCAGCCACCTTAACGCCCTTGCTGAAACGCCTGGAAAGCGCCGGACTCTTATTACGCCAGCGCTCCCGGGAAGATGAGCGTCAGGTTGCCGTGACGCTGACTCAGGAAGGGAAAGCGCTGCAGGAAAAAGCGCTGGGCATTCCAGATTCTGTCCGCTGTGCTTCGGCCTGCAGCGTGGACAGTATGCTGGCGCTAAAGGCGCAGCTGGAAACCTTGCGCAGTAATTTAAATACGTAATAATTAATCGTCGATACTGTCGGCGATTTTTAAAACACCATATAAATCGCACGCTATTTTATAGCACATATAAATGTAAGATGAGGAACCTGCCATGTCTTTAGAAAAAGTCGTTTACACCGCAAAAGCCAAAGCCACCGGTGGCCGTGAAGGTCGTGCAACCTCTTCCGACGGCGTACTGGATGTCAAACTGGGCCTGCCAAAAGAGATGGGCGGCGCGGGCGGTGAAGTCACCAACCCTGAGCAGCTGTTCGCTGCGGGCTACTCCGCGTGCTTCCTGGGCGCGATGAAGTTTGTCTCCGGCCGCGACAAAATCTCCATGCCGTCTGATGCTTTCATCGAAGGTGAAGTCGGCATCGGGCCACTGCCAACCGGTTTCGGTATCGAAGCGAAGCTGAACATCCACCTGCCGGGTATGGACGCTGCTGAAGCGAAGAAACTGGTCGATGCGGCACACATCGTTTGCCCATACTCCAACGCAACCCGCGGCAACATTGACGTGACCCTGAACATCATCAACTGATGTGAACTGATGTAACGAGCCGGGGAAACCCGGCTTTTTCATGTGAATCCCCGGTTTAAGACAACTCTCAATCCCCCTGCTTCCGGCCAAAGCGCTATACTCACGCCTGAAATCTCCTGCTCCGCAGGCAAACAAAGCGAGTATCACAAGATGAAAGCAAGGAACAAAACGCTCTGCGCAATAGCCCTGGCAGCAACCTTTTTCGCCGGCGAGGCTTCGGCAGCAAACTGGCAGGAACAACTTTCCAGCGCCGCCAATGAACTGACTAAAAACGGCAATGCGACCACCAGCAACGGCGCTCAAAACGGCGGTCTTTCTCTCTCCTCACTGACCAGCCTGCTGAACGGCAACAACAAGTCGCTTAGCTCAAGCACGATGACCAACGCCGCCGGCGTGATGGAATACTGCGCAAAGAACAAGCTGGCTTCCGTCACCAATACCGACAACATCAAAAACCAGCTGATGACCAAGCTGGGGCTGGAAAGCAGCACCAAGCCTGCCGACAAGCAGGACTACAACCAGGGTCTGATGGGCTTGCTGAATACGGCCAATGGCCAGAAGCTGGACCTGAACAGCATTGGCAACTCGCCGCTGGCCGAAAAGGTGAAAACCAAAGCCTGCGATTTGGTGCTAAAACAGGGCATGAATTACCTGTCGTAACGGCATAAAAAAAGGCCTCTTGTTAGAGGCCATTTTTCTTTAGTTTGCCAGCGAGCAGCTGTAGTCCAGCATCTCTTCCGCCGAGCCCTGGTTACCGCCCAGCAGCTGGCGAGGGTTGGCTAACAGCACCACATCCCCTTTCGCCGTCACCACCCGTGCCAGACCAAAGTTTTCCATCTCATCATTCTCAGCCTTCACGTACTCCGCCAAAACGGTAAACGGGTTCGCGTCTGCCGGGACTTTTCTCGCCAGATATTTATGGCCGAGGATCTCCTCCCCAAACGGCTGCCACTGGTCACCTACCTTATCGGCAAGCTGGTTAATGGCTTGATACACCTCAGGGCGCAGGCAGGACAGGTGAATATGCAGCTGGTTCTGAGAGCGCCCGTAGCGGGAATTGATCGCCAGCACCAAATCATCATCTCGAACCGCTTTTGTGGTCTCATCCAGCAGGAAATGGCGGTTATCCCACGCGTCCTGGAAGTAGTTTGGCGCGCCGTTTTCGAGGATCTTCGGGCTCTCGATGCCGGTGATTTTGTCCGTCGGCATCAGCAGCGTATGCAACGGGCCTTTCGCATCTTTAAACACCAGATAACGCCCGGCCAAATCGACTTTCAGACAAGGCGCCGGTGAGTTGTGCTGCTGCTGATTGGGAATGCACTGCTGGCTGATAATATTCCAGAGAGCATCACTGTGACGATGCAACAGCCACAGGCGGATTGCGACGGCAGCCACCAGCAAAATCAGCAGCACAACCACCACGCGCAGGATCTTTTTCATGTCAGGTTTTCCTTGTAAAGTCAGAGCACTTTTCGTTGTTGTAATAGGCGGACAATGAGCTGGAAGCAGGCTTCTATTTGCGGCGCGAACGGCTCGGTGCTGCGCATCAGCGCCACGGTGCGGCTCAGCGATGGCTGCTGCAAATGAATGACTTTCAGCTCTGGGTCCTGCAAAAAAGTAGTGTAAAGCTGCGGTAAAATCGCCACCGCCAGTTGGGAGCGCACCAGCCCGTAAAGCGTTTCAATAAAATCGACCTGATAGCGTGCATTTAGCGTCAGCCGCTGGCTTTCGGCCATCGCCGCCACCAGCCGGCTGATATTGCCTTTTGAAAATACGGCAATGTCCCGCTTCACCAGGCTCCGCCACGGCGCATGGCTGGATTCTGCCAGAGGATCGTGACAGTTGACCACCGCCACAAAGGGATCTTCCTGCAGCGGATGGATCTCCAGCGTTTTAGGTACCGAACTGTCCAGCGCGCCCAGGCCAAAGTCCAGCTGACCGCTTTCCAGTTGGGCAATCAGCGCATCGTTGGTGCGATCGTGAAACTCTACGCGCAGGCGAGGAAAAGCCTCTGCGATACGTTGAGGAATGTCAGGGAACAGCAGGCTGCCTACCGAGGGTACCAGGCCTATGCGAAGCGTGCCGTCACCGCCGTCCTGAACAATACGCTGCATGTCGTCAAAAGCGCGCTGCGCGACGTTGAGCACGCGTTCGGCGTGGGGCAGTAGCGCTGCGCCCAGGTCCGTCAGCGTCACTGCCGCAGCGGTTCTGTTAACCAGCTTCCCGCCCAGCACGGACTCAATCTGCCGTAAAGCACTGCTTAGCGCGGGCTGACTAATGGCCAGCCGGTTGGCGGTATCGGTGAAATGACGGAGTTTGGCCAGCGTCACAAAATACTGGATCTGTTTTAACGAGAGTGCGGGAAGGCGCTGCCAGGGTTCAGCCATTGGAGTATCAGGGTTGCCAGGTAAACGTTTGCCACAGGATAAACGTTTCTTATCGGCTGATAAATTAAATCATCTGGGCAAAGCGTATTCCCCTGCCTAGAGTAGCCGTCAGAGCCCCTTTTTTGGAACACTGTCATGACCCCTGCTGATTTACGTCGACGCGCGGTAAAAGCCGCCCTCGGCGAAATGCCTTTCGACCTGCTGCTCATCAATGGCCGGGTCGTGGATATGGCAACCGGTGAAATCCGTGAGGCGGATGTCGGCCTCGTCGGCACGCTCATCGCCAGCGTACATCCCCGCGGCAGCCGGGAAGATGCCGCAGAGATTCACGATCTCGCCGGAAACTATCTCAGCCCAGGGCTGATGGATACCCACGTCCACGTTGAAAGCTCCCACCTGCCACCCGCGCGCTATGCGGAAATCGTTGTCGCTCAAGGCACCACAACTATTTTTTGGGATCCGCACGAGCTGGCGAACGTGCTCGGCATTGAGGGCGTGCGTTACGCCGTTGACGCCAGCCGCAACCTGCCACTACGCGTGATCTGCGCGGCGCCGTCCAGCGTGCCTTCAACGCCAGGCCTGGAAATGTCCGGCGCAGATTTTGCCGGGAAGGAGATGGAAACGCTGCTTTCATGGCCGGAAGTGGCGGGCGTAGCCGAAGTGATGGATATGCACGGCGTGCTTAACGGCAGCGAAAGAATGCTGGAGATTCTTAACGCCGGCCTGGAGAGCGGCAAGCTGATTGAAGGACACGCGCGCGGCCTCAGCGGTGCCGGACTGCAGGCCTACCTTGCCGCTGGCGTAACTTCCGACCATGAACTGACCTCCGCAGCCGACGCGCTGGAAAAACTGCGAGCCGGGCTGACTCTGGAGATACGCGGTTCACATCCGTACCTGCTGCCAGAAATTGTCGCCGCGCTTAACGGCCTGCCGCATATCTCATCGCAGGTTACCGTCTGCACCGACGACGTCCCGCCGGACATGCTGCTGGCAAAAGGCGGCATCATTGCCCTGCTGAATTTACTCATTGAGCATGGGATGAAGGCCGGGGATGCTTTGCGCCTGGCCACGCTTAACGCCTCGCTGCGCCTGCAACGTCCGGATCTCGGCCTGATTGCCGCTGGCCGCACTGCCGATCTGGTGGTTTTCGATTCACTGGAAAAACTGAGCGCCCAAACCGTTTATGTCGCCGGTAAGCTCGTCGCCGAACAGGGTAAAATGCTGGAGCCCGTCGCGGCACCGTCTATCGTTCCCCCGAGAGATACCGTTCAGCTGCAGCCGCTGAAGCCAAACGATTTTGTCCTCAAAGTGCCGGTCAACAATGGCCGTGCACGCCTGCGCCACATCAAGGGCGCTCGCTTCACCCAGTGGAGCGAAGTCGAGGTGGAAGTCCAGAGCGGTGAAGTTCAGCTCCCGGACGGCTTCAGCCTGATTTGGGTTCAGCACCGCCACGGCCGCCACGAGGCAAAACCACAGCTGGCGCTGCTCGAAGGCTGGGGCGAACTGCGCGGCGCGATTGCTACAACCTACTCACATGACTCTCACAACCTGGTTGTCCTCGGCAGAGATCCGCAGGACATGGCGCTCGCCGCTAACGAACTGATTGCCTGCGGAGGCGGGATGGCGCTGAGCCAGAACGGGCAGATGCTGGCGAAGGTAGAAATGCCGATTGCCGGGATGCTCTCCGACCTGCCCGCCGCCGAGCTGGCACAGCAGTTTGCTCAACTCCGTGAATTGAGCAATAAAGTTGCCGACTGGGAACCGCCGTACCGCGTATTTAAGGCCATCGAAGGCACCTGCCTGGCCTGTAACGCCGGGCCACATTTGACCGATCTGGGCCTGACGGATGGCAGCACTCGCCAGATCGTCGACCCGCTTATTGAATGCCACGAACACCCGGCAGACGCACACACAACACATTAATCCGGAGAGCCAAATAATGGCCGAAAATTCAGTGTCTCAGGCCACCAGCGAAAGCTGGCTGGAGCGGCGATTCCAGCTTCGCAGCCGCCAAAGCAAAGTGAAAACCGAATGCCTCGCGGGCGTCACCGGCTTTCTCGCCGCCGCCTATTTGCTGGTTGTTATCCCTGGCCTGCTGGCCGTGGGCGGCATGGATAAAGGCGCGGCAACCACCGGGACAATTATCGTTTTCGTTCTCGGCACGCTGCTGATGGCGTTTTACGGCAATCTGCCTTTTATTGTCGGGCCGGGCATCGGCGGTTCGGTGCTGGTCGGCGTGACGCTTGCCGGGAGTGAGCATATTGGCTGGCAGATTGGTCTCGGCATCGCCTGCTGGTCAGGCATTCTGTTCTTTGCTCTTACCCGCCTCGGCCTGCGTGAAGTGGTCACGCGCTCGGTACCGCAATCGATCAAGCTTGGGCTCACGGCCTCCATCGGCCTGTTTGTTGCGGTGCTGGGCTTCCGCAATGCCGGGCTGGTACTTGCCAACGCCAAAACCAACGCGCTGGCGCTCGGCGACTTTACGTCTGCCGGGGCAATTGTGGCGCTGTGTGGCCTGTTTCTGGCGATTGCGCTTCAGGCCCGCCGCGTGCCGGGGGCCATTTTATGGGCGATTCTGTTTGCCACCTTGGTGGGCATTCCGCTGGGCGTCACTCACCTGCCGCAAAGCTTTATCGCTATGCCGCACTCGCTGGCGCCGGTCCTGGGCCACGTAGATATGCTCGGCGCGCTGAACATCGCCTTCCTGCCGTTCCTGTTTGTGTTTTTTGCTTCAGAGTTTTTCTCCACCATGGGCACCACGCTGGCGGTGGGCGGTGAAGCCGGATTGCTGGACGAGCACGGCAACATGCCGCACATCAACCGCCCGTTTATGGTGGATTCCATTGCCGCCGCGCTTGGCCCCTGGGTCGGTATTCCGGCGGCTACGGCGCTGATTGAGTCTTCGGCGGCGGCGGAGGCTGGCGGTAAAACCGGCCTGACCGCGCTGGCGGCAGCGGTGATGTTCCTGCTGATGCTGCTGTTTACCCCGGTGGCATTGATGATCCCGAAAGAGGCTACCGCGCCCGCACTGATCCTTATCGGCCTGAACATGTTCAGCGGCCTGCGCAAGGTGGATCTGGGCAACTTCACCGAAGGTCTGCCGGTGCTGATGATGGTGATGATCACGCTTATCGCCAACAGCTTCGGGACCGGGATCGCCGGCGGCCTGCTGTTCTATATCATCATTAAAGTGATTGCCGGTAAGTGGCGTGAAATTCCGGTGGGGCTGTACCTGCTGGCCATTCCGCTGGTTTACTACTTCGCCACGTTAGTGAAGCACTAGAAACAAAAATGCCCTCTTGCGAGGGCATTTTCTCAATGCGGCTAATTTAGCCGTTATTCTGAATCTTCTTGATGATATTGGTGGTGGAACAACCATCTTCGAAGTTCAACACCATCACCTCACCGCCGTTAGCCCAAACCTCCTGGCTCCCGGCAATCTGTTCAGGTTTGTAGTCGCCGCCTTTCACTAAGCGATCCGGCAGGACTTCACCAATCAGGCGCTGAGGCGTGTCTTCTTCAAACAGTACAACCCAGTCAACCGCTTCCAGCGCCGCCAGCACGATCATACGCTGATCCTGCGGGTTGACCGGTCGAGTTTCCCCTTTGAGGCGTTTGGTAGAAGCATCGCTGTTCACCGCCACAATCAGACGATCGCCCAGCTTGCGCGCGTTCGCCAGGTAAGACACATGGCCGGCATGCAGAATATCAAACACACCGTTGGTCATAACCACACGCTCACCGCGCTTGCGGGCCGCGGCAACTGCAACTTTCAGCTCAGCTTCGGTCATCACGCCAAAGCCCGTTTCCGCGCGACCGCGCACCGCGTTTTCCAGCTCGACCGGAGAAACGGTTGACGTCCCCAGCTTGCCAACCACCACGCCGGCTGCGGCATTCGCGAAGTAACAGGCTTCTTCCAGCGAGTTCCCCGCCGCAAGCGTTGCCGCCAGCACGCCGATCACCGTGTCACCGGCCCCGGTCACGTCGTAAACTTCCTGGGCCTGAGTCGGCAGATGGAAGGGCTCAATACCCGGCTGCAGGAGCGTCATGCCCTGTTCGGAGCGCGTCACCAGCAGCGCCGACAGTTCATAATCGGCGATCAGCTTCATGCCGCGTTCCACCAGTTCAGCTTCGGTTTTGCACTTGCCAACCACGGCTTCAAATTCTGAAAGGTTCGGGGTCAGCAGCGTTGCGCCACGGTAGCGCTCAAAGTCGGTACCTTTCGGGTCGATAAGTACCGGCACTTTTGCGGCACGTGCCAGACGAATCATCTGCTGCACGGTGGCCAGCGCCCCCTTGGAATAATCGGAAAGTACCAAAGCGCCAATATGCGGGAGTGCCTGGCTGATACGCTCATGCATAGGCTCAGGATCAATGCCCTCAAACCCTTCTTCAAAATCAAGGCGAATCAGCTGCTGGTTGCGTGAAAGTACGCGCAATTTGGTAATCGTAGGATGAGTCGGAACGGAAACGAAATCGCACTTCACGTTTACGCCAGCCAGGCTCTGGCTGAGCGCACGAGCCGCATCGTCAATACCGGTCAGGCCGACCAGGCGGGAGTTAGCACCCAGCGAGGCAATGTTCATCGCCACGTTAGCCGCACCGCCAGGACGTTCTTCAATGGTATCCACCTTCACCACCGGTACCGGGGCCTCAGGTGAAATACGGCTGGTTGGGCCGTACCAGTAGCGATCCAGCATCACATCACCAACCACCATGACGCCTGCACGGCTGTATTCGGGCAGCGTTACTTTCATTCCAGACTCTCCTGCGGGGAAAAATTTCGCGTGGATAATAGCATATTTATAAAGTACACCTGCAAGCTAGCACCCCAGCCAGCTCTGCCAGCTCCGGCGCACCTGCTCGCGCTCTTTCGCAAAGGCGTCCAGAGCAACATGGCCTGGCAATTCCTGCAGCGCCAGATGGTGCAATTCATCACGCAGCGTGACATAGGCGTGGGTCAGCGCTTTGGCCTCGGCCTCGTCCATAATGTCATTCTGCGCCATCAGTTCCAGGATACGCACGTTATCGGACCAGCGGGTCAGCTTCGGCGCTTCGCTGGCATAGCGCAGCACCAGATATTGCGTAATAAATTCAATGTCGGTGATCCCGCCCTCATCGGCTTTAATATCAAAGCGATCGCGGTGTTTATTACCCAGATGCGCACGCATTTTTTCACGCATCTCGCGCACTTCAACCTGCAAGGCTTCACCTTCACGCGGTGTGCACAGGATTTCGCGGCGGATGGCGTCAAACTGGCGATTAAGCGCAGGGTCACCGTACACTACCCGAGCGCGGACCAGCGCCTGATGTTCCCAGGTCCAGGCTTCATTTTTCTGGTAATCGGCAAAGGACTCAGCCGTAGTCACCAGCATACCTGCCGCACCGGAAGGCCTCAGGCGAGCGTCAACTTCGTACAAAATCCCGGTCGAGGTTCGCGTGCTAAACAGATGCATGATGCGCTGCGCCAGGCGCAGATAAAACTGACGGCCATCGATTTCACGTTCGCCGTCCGTCATCACTTCCATCGGGCAATCATGCAGGAAGACCAGATCCAGATCGGAGCTGTAGCCCAGCTCCCAGCCGCCTAGTTTGCCATAGCCCAGCACGGCAAAGCCGCGCCCTTCTCTGTCGTGCAAATAGCGAGGCTGGCCATAGCGCGCCACCATTTGCGTCCAGGCGCGCTGCACCACCGCATCAAGGATCGCTTCCGCAAGCCAGGTCAAGTGGTCACTTACCTTCATGACCGGCAAGGTGCCCGCGATATCGGCCGCAGCCACACGCAGCATCTGCGCCTGTTTAAACTGCCGCAGCGCTTCAAGCTGCTGCTCTTCGTCCTCGTCCGGCACGCGCAGCAGATACTGACGCAGTTCGTCGCGATAAGCGTCCATTGCCGTCGGCTGATACAGCGTGTTGGGGTCGAGCAGTTCATCCAGCAGCAGCGGGTAGCTGGCAAGCTGCGCGGCAATCATCGGCGAAGCGGCACACAGCGTGATGAGGTGCTTAAGTGCCCCGGGGAATTCGCTGAGCAACTCCAGATACGTCGTGCGGGTGAGGATCCCAAACAGCAGCGGCGTCAGGCGCGAAAACGTCAGCGGCGCGTCGGCCCTGGAACAGACTTCACTCAGCAGGTGCGGCAGCAGCAGATCCAGCACCTGGCGGCCACGCGGGCCAATAGTGCGCTTGTCGATCTCCTGACGGAAATGGCTAACTTGCTTTAGTAATTCGGCTCGTGCCTCGGCAGTTAAATGACTGAGCACCGCCGTGTTTTCATCGGCGTCCAGGGCATCGATCCAGAGCTCGCGCCAGCCTTCAGAAACTTTATCCTCTTCTGCTTCCGGCTCATCGTCGCCAATCAAGTCATTAAAGACCTGGCGCACATCGTTCATATGCAGCTGCAGCGTTTGCTGCAGATCTTCCCAGTCCGCCGCCTGCATCGCCCACGCCAGCCGGGCGCGGTTAAGATCGTCGCCGGGCAAGGTTTGCGTCTGCTCGTCGTTGATGCTTTGCAGTAAGTTTTCCAGCCGCCGCAGATAAAGATAGGCCGTCCGCAGTTTCTGTGCGTCTTCTTCCGGCAGCAGATGAAGCTGCTGAATAGCTTCAAGGGTAGGCAGCAGCGAGCGGGACTGCAGCGCAGGCTCTCGCCCGCCGCGAATGAGCTGGAAGACCTGCACGATAAACTCGGTTTCACGAATGCCGCCGGCGCCAAGCTTAATATTGTCCGTTAGCCCACGACGACGGACTTCGCGGGCAATCATGCCCTTCATGTTACGCAGGGACTGGATCACGCTAAAGTCGATGTAGCGACGGAACACGAATGGCCGCAGCATGTTGCGCAGCTCCTGGCTCCAGACATCGTCGTTATCGCCCATAATCCGCGCTTTTACCATCGCGTAGCGTTCCCAGTCGCGCCCCTGCTCCTGGTAATAATCCTCCAACGCGGCAAAGCTCAGCACCAGCGGGCCGCTGTCGCCAAACGGGCGTAAGCGCATGTCCACACGGTACACAAAGCCGTCCTGCGTTGGCTGGTCGAGGACTTTAATCAGACGCTGCCCCATGCGGGTGAAGAACTGGGCGTTATCCAGCTCACGCCGTCCGCCCTGGGTTGAGCCGTTTTCCGGCCAGGCAAAAATCAGGTCGATATCGGAAGAGAAATTCAGTTCGCCGCCGCCCAGCTTGCCCATGCCAAGGATCAGCAGCGGCTGTGGCTCTCCGGCTGCGTTGCAGGGCGTGCCCCATTCGCGACAACAGGCGGCATATAGCCAGTCGCGGGCGGCAACAATCAGCGTTTCCGCCAGCACGCTCAGTTGCTGCAGCGTACTTTGCGTGTTCACCTGCCCCAGCGCCTGAGCCCAGGCGATACGCACCATGATGCGGCGGCGGAAGAACCGAAGCGCTTGCATCAATGCCGCTTCGTCGTGTACATCCTGTAAATCCTGCTGCAGCCAGGCGGCATAATGTTGCCATTCGTCGGCTTTCGGCGCGTCCTGCTGCAGGGTTTGCAGCCAGGCGGGATACGCCACCACGCTGTCACCAACAAAATCACTTATCGCCAGCACCGCGCGAGCTTCGTCGCTCAGTGTCAGGGAGTCAATCTCTTGCGGCAGGCGCGGCAAAAACGCCTGCAGGTGCTGCTGTAATAAAGGGGTCAGCGCCATCATGGTGGGTATCCGTTACCAGTCTATTATTTCCCGCTATGCAGCCAGAAAGGCGCCTGCGAGATCGCTTCGTTTCGGTAATGCTCAATTTCTATACGCTGGCGGGTAACGATGGCGTGACGCAGCCCCTGCCAGTTTTCCAGCCACGGCTGGGTTTGCGCATCGCTGTATACTCCGGCCAGCAGGCGGATGGCATCCGTTTCACGCGCCAGACGCGGCAACTGGTCTGCATAGGCATCCCCCAGCGGGCGCTGAAATGCGTCTTTTAGCTCAGCCGCATGGCGGGAAAGATGCGTATCAGCAAAACGTTTGAAGGAGCTATCAAGCTTCGTGCGGCCTTTCTCATCAACGAACGACTGCCACTGGCGTTCCACCAGCCAGCGGGTCAGCGCCAGCTTAGCGCTGCTGGCCTGCGCGCTATAGACAATCGCTTCGGCTTTTTCGTCGCTGGCAAAGCGCGCTTCGAGCGCAATCAGCTGCTCACGTAAGTGGGTACTCGCTTTTCTTGGAATAATGCCGCCAAAAAGCGCGAGAGCATGACGCACCAGACCCACGGCATCAATCACCTGCTGCTTAGCCGCTTTGACGCCGCTAAGCCATAGTTCTTCATGGTAAAGCCAGTGGGCGAGCGCCAGCTCCAGCGCACCTTCCAGCCCTTGCTCAACGCTGGCCTTGGCAGGCGGGTACAGCACGCCCAGCGGCTTCACTTCGCGCACCGCATTGCCCTGAGCCAGGTGATAACCACGTGCCGCCTTGCTCAGGTTGCCCTGACGCAGGCCAGGCTCAGTGACCAGGCTTTCCGCCAGAGCCAGTAAATCGGCCGTTTCACCGCTTAACAGCTCAAGTTCAAGCTCGCAAATGGGAGTCTGGTGCTCATCGGCTTTCACTTCACCCAGATCCAACGCCAGTTCAATGCGGCTTTCACCGTAAGTAACTACCCACTTTTCACGCGCAAAATCAGTACTGAACAGCGGCTTAACGTCGGCCTGCAGCGCCGCCACGTCCAGACCTTCGGGCCATACTTCCGCCGGCAGCAAAGCAAGTTCCAGCTCTGGCTTGCTTAGCGCCACGTTGTATTCAGGGCGCTGATGCAACCCGCCGATCGCGCGTCCGGCGATTTTCATCGTCATTTCGTATTGCCCGGCATCGCCACGAATACGCAACCCCATGTCGTGGCGACGCAGCAGGTTATCTGCCGTTTCATAATAAATATTTAGCAACTGACGAGGGTCGCTGTGTTTCCCCGGCAGGGCATTTAATTTTTCGCGCAGCGCGTCAAGCGCAGCAGGGTTAACGATGAATTTGAGTTCGATTTCCTGGGCCATGTCTTCTTTACTTATGTTTACGTCACACCAGGCAACATCCTGGCGAACTAAATAGCGTCGATTAGGTCTGTAATAGTACGACAAAATACCCCGTCGGGTAGCGAATTTGCGGTAGTGCGGAAACGCCGGATGGTCAAATTGACATCAGGATGATTCTCATTCAGGTTTACGGATTGCGCCGTCAGACTGTTGCCACTACTATCGTTCCACACTTTATGAAAATAACGACGAAATAATGCAGAAATTACGCCTGATTTGCCTCACTTTGCTCTCCCTTAGCGTTTCCGTCGTGGCTCATGCCGAAGAAAAACGTTATGTCTCTGATGAATTAAACACCTGGGTCCGTAGCGGCCCGGGCGATAACTACCGCCTGGTTGGCACCGTCAACGCAGGGGAACAAGTCACGCTGTTGCAAAGCAACGAGGAAACCAAATACGGCCAGGTACGCGACAGCAACGGGCGCACCTCGTGGATCCCCCTCGCGCAGTTGAGCACCAATCCAAGCCTGCGTACTCGCGTACCCGATCTGGAAAACCAGGTCAAAACGCTGACCGACAAGCTGAATAACATCGACACGACCTGGAACCAGCGCACCGCTGAAATGCAACAGAAAGTTGCCCAGAGCGACACCGTGATTAACGGCCTGAAGGACGAAAATCAGCAGCTTAAAAACCAGCTGATCGTCGCCAAGAAAAAGGTGGATGCCGCCAACGTACAGCTTGACGACAAACAGCGTGCCATCATTATGCAATGGTTTATGTATGGCGGCGGCGTGGCAGGGTTTGGCCTGCTGATTGGTCTGCTGCTGCCACACATGATCCCAAGCCGCAAGAAGAAAGACCGCTGGATGAACTAACGGCGGCACATTAGCCGTTGATTCCCCCTCGCATCTACACTTACCATTCGTGGTTCAATAACGGTGCCTGGGGTGTAAAGCGTGAAGATTTATCTTGTCGGTGGTGCGGTTCGTGACGGGTTATTAAAACTGCCGGTTAAGGATAAAGACTGGGTTGTGGTTGGGGCGACGCCTCAGCAAATGCTGGACGAAGGCTACGAACAGGTCGGGAAAGACTTCCCGGTGTTTCTTCATCCGCAATCCCACGAAGAGTATGCGCTGGCCCGCACCGAAAGGAAATCGGGCCTGGGCTATACGGGCTTTACCTGCTATTCGGCACCGGACGTCACGCTTGAACAGGACCTCCTGCGTCGCGACCTGACGATCAACGCGATTGCCCAGGACGAAAATGGCGAACTTTTCGACCCGTATAACGGCCTTGCCGATATCGAGCGTCGCCTGCTCCGCCATGTTTCACCGGCTTTCAATGAAGATCCGCTGCGCGTGCTGCGCGTGGCGCGATTTGCTGCACGCTACGCTCATCTTAATTTCCAGATAGCGCCAGAAACTCTCGCCTTGATGCGAACCATGACGGACAACGGCGAAATTGCCCATCTCACTGCCGAACGCGTATGGAAAGAGACGGAAAATGCGCTGACCAGCCGCAATCCGCAGGTCTTTTTTGCCGTGCTGCGCGAATGCGGCGCCCTGAAAGTCCTGTTCCCGGAAATTGACGCGCTTTACGGTGTTCCGGCGCCCGCAAAATGGCACCCGGAAATCGACACCGGTATTCATACACTGATGACGCTGTCTATTGCCGCGCAGCTTAGCCCGGCGGTAGACGTTCGCTTCGCCACGCTGTGTCACGATCTGGGAAAAGGGCTGACGCCAAAAGAAAAATGGCCAAGCCACCACGGCCACGGCCCGGCTGGCGTTAAGCTTGTGGAGCAACTTTGTGCCCGCCTGCGCATCCCGAATGATATTCGTGACCTGGCAAAACTGGTCGCCGAATTCCACGACCTGATCCACACCTTCCCGATTTTGCAGCCAAAAACGGTGATCAAGCTGTTCGACGCCATTGATGCCTGGCGCAAGCCACATCGCGTGGAGCAAATCGCCTTAACCAGCGAAGCGGATGCTCGCGGGCGTACCGGTTTTGAGGCCAGCGATTACCCACAGGGTAGAATGCTACGCGCGGCCTGGGCTGCGGCGCAGAGCGTAACGAATAAAGAAGTGATTGAAGCTGGCTTCAGCGGCCCGGCAATTCGTGAAGAGCTAACGAAGCGAAGAATTAAGGCCGTTGCGGCCTGGAAGGAAGCGAATTGCCCTCAGCCGCAAGGCTGAGGGCCGTTGTCCCTAGGTGAAGATAAAGAACACCACAGCGGCAACAACAAAGCGGTAAATCGCAAACGGAATAAACGAAATTCGCTTAATAAGTTGCAGGAAGGTTTTGATGGCGATCAGCGCCACGATAAACGCCGTGATAAAGCCCACGGCAAACATTGGCAGATCGCCCATCGTCAGGAAGCCAATGCTCTTATAGAGATCAAGCGCCGTCGCCCCCATCATCATCGGCACCGCCAGCAGGAACGAGAATTCAGAAGCCGCATAGCGGCTAACGCCCATCAGCATCCCGCCGGAAATCGTTGCCCCGGAACGAGAGAATCCCGGCCACAGCGCCAGACACTGGAAGCAACCAATCATAAATGCCTGGCGATAGGTGATGTCGTCCACGCCTACGGCACGCGGTACCTTAGGTTTCAGGCATTCGGCGGCTATCAGCAGCACGCCCCCAACCACCAGGGCATACATCACGTTAACCGGGTTAAACAGCGATTTGATAGCATCGTGCAGAACAAGGCCCAGCACGACCGCCGGTATCATGCCAAGTAAAATATGGATCAGAGAAAGACGGCCAGTGCCTACCCCTTCATGCTCGGGAGGACGACCAAAGTGGATGCCAATCAGACCAAAAAGACGACGCCAGAACATCACGACCACGGCGAGAATAGAACCAAGCTGAATAACCACTTCGAAGGTTTCCGCGGTCTGCCCCTCGAAGCCTAAAAGATGCCCTACGATGATCATGTGCCCGGTAGACGATACCGGTAAAAACTCCGTTAACCCTTCAACAACGCCAAGAATGGCGGCAATCGCCAACGTTGGTAAATCGCTCATCACTTACCCCTCATCCCGAAAAACGAACACAAAAAACGGCACACGAATTACGTCTGCCGCAAAAGATACGTTGATAAGACCAGCCAGTCGCCGTTTGGTTTAACGTTCAGGCCATTATTTGCTTTGTTTCAGACTACTGCCACGCTCGATAATGACGCCGACGTTAGCGGCCTGTGCAACGGCGCCAGGCTTACTCACCTTTAACCGAATCCACGGAGAATTAAAGCGGGTCAGCAGCAGTTCCGCAACTTCTTCAGCCACTCGCTCGACCAGCGCAAAACGCCCGCCGCCGACGTGCTGCAAAACAGCTTCGCTGACATCCGCATAGCTAAGGCAATCCTTAACGTCATCACTGCCCGCGGCTTTGCGGTTATCCCAGGCCATTTCGATATCGAACACCAGCTTCTGTTCAATGGTTTGTTCCCAGTCATAAACACCGATAGTGGTGATTACCGAAAGTTGCTCTATAAATACAATGTCCATCACGCCCTGCCCGGTTTTTAGTCATGCCGGATACCACTTCCGGCGAAATATGCGTATTATCCACAGATGCAAAGAAGACTTCGACACTTTCAACATGGAACAGCGTTATGAGTGCAATCGCGCCTGGTATGATTCTCCTCGCGTATCTTTGCGGCTCGATTTCTAGCGCCATTCTGGTGTGCCGCATTGCCGGTCTCCCCGATCCACGCGAGAGCGGCTCCGGCAACCCAGGAGCAACCAATGTCTTACGTATTGGCGGTAAAGGTGCAGCC
This sequence comes from Cedecea neteri NBRC 105707 = ATCC 33855, assembly GCF_001571265.1. GTDB lineage: Bacteria > Pseudomonadota > Gammaproteobacteria > Enterobacterales > Enterobacteriaceae > Cedecea > Cedecea neteri. Next base: position 45,786 of record NZ_BCTL01000037.1, read on the forward strand.
GTAGCGGTACTAATTTTTGATGTGCTGAAAGGCATGCTGCCGGTCTGGGCAGCCTGGGCCCTGGGTGTAACGCCCTTCTGGCTTGGCCTGATTGCTATTGCCGCCTGCATGGGCCATATCTGGCCGGTGTTCTTTAAGTTTCGAGGCGGTAAAGGTGTCGCCACGGCGTTTGGGGCTATTGCGCCTATCGGCTGGGATTTAACCGGCGTGATGGCAGGTACCTGGCTGCTGAGCGTATTATTAAGCGGCTACTCTTCCCTCGGCGCCATTATCAGCGCGCTGATCGCCCCGTTTTATGTCTGGTGGTTCAAGCCGCAGTTTACCTTCCCGGTGGCGATGCTTTCCTGCCTGATCCTGATGCGCCACCACGACAATATCCAGCGCCTGTGGCGAGGCCAGGAAACGAAAATCTGGGCGCGATTTAAGAAGAAAAAGAAAAAAGACGAGCCTGAATAATTTTGTCTTATTTGAGCCTCGCAGAAATAACAAAGGAGTGATAAATCACTCCTTTTGCTTAGGTAAACCGGCTGGGCGCTATGCCTTCCAGTAATTATTCGCCGCAGCAATCGTCTGGAAATGAATCGCTATTACCTGCGATGAGGCAATCAGCGCATCTGCATCATTGGCGTAAACCGGACGCAGCTTTTTCAACACCTCCGGGTCTGGCTGTACGGTTTTGACTCCGCGACGGCTCAGCGTCACCGCCAGTTCATACCCTGCCTGCGGATCGTTTGTGATCAGCGTTGTTAACCATTTATCGCTCATATTGTCCCACTCATTATCGTTATTGTATAAATTGCATTTTTTATGCACCTTAAGTGCACGGCATTTATCAACATAATCCTGGCAAAAATCAATAAAAAAGCCCGCTATCTCAACGGGCTTTAGGCGTGGTTTAACAAACGTTCAGACGTTTAGTGCTCGGGGAAAAACATCGCGGCCAATTCTTGGCCCGGCTCGTCTGCCCGCATAAAAGCTTCACCTACAAGGAAATTATTCACGTTAGCTTCGCGCAGGCGAATAACATGCTCGCGCGTAGCGATACCTGACTCGGTCACAACCATACGATCCGCCGGCAGCTGTGCCAACAGGCTGATGGTGGTTTCTATCGTAGTCTCGAAGGTACGCAGGTTACGGTTATTCACACCGATAAGCGGCGTAGTCAACCGAAGCGAACGTTCCAGTTCACCGGCGTCGTGCACCTCTACCAATACCGCCATGCCCAGTTCGTGGGCCTGTGCCTCAAGCTCCTGCATCTGGCCGTCTTCAAGCGCAGAAACAATAAGCAGGATACAATCTGCCCCCATCGCCCGGGCTTCCACAACCTGCCACGGATCGATGATAAAATCTTTGCGTAAAACCGGCAGCTCACAGGCTGCACGAGCCTGTTGCAGATAAACCGCGCTGCCCTGGAAGAACTGTTCGTCAGTCAGCACCGACAAACATGCAGCCCCGCCCTGCTGGTAAGAAGCTGCTATTTCAGCGGGATTGAAATTCTCACGAATCAACCCTTTCGATGGGCTGGCCTTTTTCACTTCGGCAATCACGCCTGCCAGACCAGCATCACGCTTATGGCGCAGCGCGGCAACAAAATCACGGTGATTTTGTGCGGCGGCCTGTTCAGCAAGCTGGCTAAGGGAAATCACTTTTTTTGCGGCGGCAATTTCTTCATGCTTAACGGCGATAATTTTGCTGAGGATATCGGACACAACGTTCTCCAGGTTCAGTCGGGTATCGCGATAGAGTGCCGGATTGCGCGCCGAAAGTACCGGGCTAATTTCGTTTTCGTTTGTTGCAGAATATGACTTGTTGGAAGGCGGTTCAGAGACAAAAAAGAGCGGTTAAACGCTCCTTTTAGTTTGCTTATCAGGCGGCGGGTAACTCTGCCAGCGGCCAGCGCGGACGCACGCTAACGCTCAACTCACCGGAGGTGCCAGCTTTCAGGCGAATCATCCCGGCATAGGCGATCATGGCGCCGTTATCAGTGCAAAACTCTGGCCGGGCATAAAACACTTCGCCGCGGCGTTTGGCCATCATATCGGCCAGTTTCGCGCGCAGAGTGCGGTTGGCGCTCACGCCGCCGGCCATCACCAGACGTTTAAAGCCGGTATGATCGAGCGCGCGCTTGCATTTAATGGCCAGCGTATCCACCACCGCATCTTCAAAGGCGCGGGCGATATCAGCCCGGGTCCGATCGTCAGCGTCGTTATCACGAATGGTGTTTGCGGCGAAGGTTTTCAGGCCAGAGAAACTGAAATCCATGCCAGGACGATCGGTCATCGGACGTGGGAAGGTAAACCGCCCCGGCGTGCCCTGAGCCGCCATTTTAGAAAGCAGCGGCCCGCCAGGGTAATCAAGCCCCAACAGCTTAGCGGTTTTATCAAATGCTTCACCGGCCGCATCGTCGATAGACTCGCCCAGCAGTTCATATTGACCAATGCCGGTCACGCTGATGAGCTGGGTATGGCCGCCGGAAACCAGCAGCGCGACAAACGGGAATTCTGGCGGATTGTCTTCGAGCATCGGGGCCAGAAGGTGACCTTCCATATGGTGTACCGGCACGGCAGGCACATCCCAGGCAAACGCCAGTGAGCGGCCAATCGTTGCCCCAACCAGCAGCGCGCCCACCAGTCCGGGTCCAGCGGTATAAGCTACGCCGTCGATATCTTTGGCGGTTAAACCGGCTTCTTTCAGCGCGGCCTGGATAAGCGGCACGGTCTTGCGAACGTGATCGCGGGAGGCCAGCTCCGGCACCACACCGCCATAGTCAGCGTGCAGTTTCACCTGACTATACAATTGGTTGGCTAATAACCCTTTCTCATCGTCATAAATGGCGATGCCGGTTTCATCACAGGATGTTTCGATTCCCAGTACACGCATGGCTTGTTTTACCTCTTTGGCCCGGCGCGAAGTTTAATCCCGGTGGCTTCCTTTGTAAAACTTTGCTGCCCCTGGAGGGGCCGAATGGTGTATAATCTGCGGCCCTGGAAGATACCGGCCCTAAAAGCCAGGTTTCTGGTCGTTCGGTGCTTTACAAAGCAGCAAGAGTTGCAGTAAAATTCCGCACCATTTTGAATTAAGCTGGCCTGTATGCCAGCGGCAAACCGAATTATTAAAGGTGAGAGTTACATGCCGGTAATTAAAGTACGTGAAAACGAGCCGTTCGACGTAGCACTGCGTCGCTTCAAGCGTTCCTGCGAGAAAGCAGGCGTTCTGGCGGAAGTCCGTCGTCGTGAGTTCTATGAAAAACCAACGACCGAACGTAAGCGCGCTAAAGCTTCTGCTGTGAAACGCCACGCGAAGAAACTGGCTCGCGAAAACGCACGCCGCACTCGTCTGTACTAATCTTCTGAGGATTCACTCCTCAACTTCAGACTGAGTAGTAGTTATAAGGCCGTGCTTCCGAAAGGAATGCGCGGCTTATTCTCGTTTATAAACTGACATATCCCTGAGCTTTTAGGCCACCGCCTGAGAGATGACGGATATAGCATGGGGCCTATGGCTGGACGAATCCCGCGTGTTTTTATCAATGACCTGATCGCTCGCACCGACATCGTCGACCTGATCGATGCTCGCGTGAAGCTGAAAAAGCAGGGCAAGAACTACCACGCATGCTGTCCATTCCATAACGAGAAAACCCCCTCTTTCACCGTGAACGGTGATAAACAGTTTTACCACTGCTTTGGCTGTGGCGCACACGGTAACGCCCTCGACTTCCTGATGAACTACGACAAGCTCGAGTTTGTCGAAAGCGTTGAAGAGCTGGCGACCATGCACAACCTTGAAGTGCCGTACGAAGCTGGCAACGGCCCAAGCCAGATCGAACGACACCAGCGCCAAAGCCTGTATCAACTGATGGACGGCCTGAACGCCTTCTATCAGCAGTCCCTGAAGCAGCCCGCTGCAGAGCCGGCGCGCCAGTACCTGGGCAAGCGCGGCCTGAGCGATGAGGTCATTAGCCATTTCGCTATCGGTTATGCGCCGCCAGGCTGGGATAATGCGCTTAAACGTTTTGGCGGCAACAGCGAAAACCGCCAGGCGCTGACGGATGCGGGCATGCTGGTCACCAACGACCAGGGCCGCAGTTATGACCGCTTCCGCGAGCGGGTGATGTTCCCGATTCGCGATAAACGCGGCCGGGTCATCGGGTTTGGTGGACGCGTGCTGGGCGATGCCCTGCCGAAATACCTGAACTCCCCGGAAACCGACATTTTTCACAAGGGCCGCCAGCTGTATGGCCTGTATGAAGCCCAGCAGAGCCAGCCGGAACCGGCACGCCTTCTGGTAGTCGAAGGGTATATGGATGTGGTGGCGCTGGCGCAATACGGCATTTCCTACGCCGTCGCTTCCCTCGGCACCTCCACAACCGCCGATCACATTCAGTTGCTGTTCCGGGTAACGGACAACGTCGTTTGCTGTTATGACGGCGATCGCGCAGGGCGAGACGCGGCATGGCGAGCGCTGGAAACTGCGCTACCTTATATGACGGACGGTCGTCAGCTGCGGTTTATGTTCCTGCCCGACGGCGAAGACCCGGATACGCTGGTGCGTAAAGAAGGAAAGGACGCGTTTGAAGCGCGGATGGAGCAGGCTCAGCCGCTCTCCACCTTCCTGTTTAACAGCCTGCTGCTGCAGGTTGATTTGAGTTCGCCAGACGGAAGAGCGCGGCTAAGCACGCTGGCTCTGCCGCTGATTAGCCAGGTACCCGGCGAAACGCTGCGTATCTATCTGCGCCAGGAGCTGGGTAATAAACTCGGCATTCTGGACGACAGCCAGCTTGAAAAGCTGATGCCTAAACAGGCCGAAGGTGCTACACCTCGCCCGGCACCTCAGCTAAAACGCACAACCATGCGTATACTGATAGGGTTATTGGTACAGAATCCGGAACTGGCTCCGCTGGTCCCGCCACTAAGCGGGCTGGATGCCGCAAAGCTGCCGGGTTTAACGCTGTTTAGCAGCCTGGTGGACGCCTGCCTGGCGCATCCAGGCCTGACTACCGGGCAGCTACTGGAACAATATCGTGGCACAAATGAGGCCTCGACCCTTGAAAAACTCTCGGCGTGGGACGATATAGCAGATAAGGACATTGCTGAAAAAACGTTCACCGACTCGCTGGACCATCTTTTCGAGTCAGCGCTGGAGCTAAGGTTTGAAGAATTAATGGCACGTTCCAGAACGACCGGGCTTACCCCGGCGGAGCGTGAAGAAGTTCGCGTGATCACGCACTCGCGCGCCAAAAAATAGATTCGCGGCTTAACTGCCGAACATTGATCGGGTCACCCCCGAACGCCGCACGGACGGGCTGCGGCATAAAAATAAATCAGCCCTCGTACGTTATTGTTGGCGGCAACGCCTACCGACACAACCCTAATACTGAAGTGTGGATACCGTCTTATGGAGCAAAACCCGCAGTCACAGCTCAAGCTTCTTGTCCAACGTGGTAAGGAGCAAGGCTATCTGACCTATGCCGAGGTCAATGACCATCTGCCGGAAGATATCGTCGACTCCGATCAGATCGAAGACATCATCCAAATGATCAACGACATGGGCATTCAGGTGATGGAAGAAGCCCCTGATGCCGATGATCTTTTGCTTGCTGAAAACTCTAACAGCACCGATGAAGACGCGGAAGAAGCGGCTGCCCAGGTGTTGTCCAGCGTGGAGTCCGAAATTGGGCGTACCACCGACCCCGTGCGTATGTACATGCGTGAAATGGGGACCGTTGAACTGTTAACCCGTGAGGGTGAGATCGATATCGCGAAGCGTATCGAAGACGGTATCAACCAGGTACAGTGCTCGGTTGCCGAGTACCCGGAAGCGATCACCTATCTGCTGGAGCAGTACGATCGCGTCGAAGCTGAAGAAGCACGCCTGTCCGACCTTATCACTGGCTTTGTTGACCCGAACGCGGAAGAAGATCTTGCGCCAACCGCAACCCACGTCGGCTCCGAACTCTCTCAGGAAGAGATGGACGATGATGAGGACGAAGACGAAGAGTCTGACGACGACAGCTCCGACGATGACAACAGCATCGACCCGGAACTGGCGCGCGAAAAATTTGGTGAGTTGCGTAAGCAGTATGAACTGACTCGCGACACCATCAAGGCGAAGGGCCGCAGCCACGCTGACGCCGCCGCAGAGATCCTGCAGCTGTCTGAAGTGTTCAAACAGTTCCGCCTGGTGCCGAAGCAGTTCGACTACCTGGTCAACAGCATGCGCGTCATGATGGACCGCGTTCGTACCCAAGAACGTATCATTATGAAGCTGTGCGTTGAGCAGTGCAAAATGCCGAAGAAAAACTTCATCACGCTGTTTACCGGCAACGAAACCAGCGAAACCTGGTTCAACGCGGCCATTGCGATGAACAAGCCGTGGTCTGAGAAGCTGCACGAAGTCTCCGAAGACGTTCACCGCAGCCTGCAGAAACTGCAGCAGATCGAAGAAGAAACCGGCCTGACCATCGAGCAGGTAAAAGACATCAACCGTCGCATGTCCATTGGTGAAGCGAAAGCGCGCCGTGCGAAGAAAGAGATGGTTGAAGCGAACTTACGTCTGGTTATTTCTATCGCCAAGAAATACACCAACCGTGGTCTGCAGTTCCTCGACCTGATTCAGGAAGGTAACATCGGCCTGATGAAAGCCGTTGATAAGTTTGAATACCGCCGCGGCTATAAGTTCTCGACTTATGCAACCTGGTGGATCCGTCAGGCTATCACCCGCTCCATCGCCGACCAGGCGCGTACCATCCGTATTCCGGTGCATATGATTGAGACCATCAACAAACTCAACCGTATTTCGCGCCAGATGCTGCAGGAGATGGGCCGTGAGCCAACGCCGGAAGAGTTAGCCGAGCGTATGCTGATGCCGGAAGACAAAATCCGTAAAGTGCTGAAAATTGCCAAAGAGCCTATCTCCATGGAAACGCCAATCGGCGACGATGAAGATTCGCATCTGGGTGACTTCATTGAGGATACCACCCTCGAGCTGCCGCTGGATTCTGCCACCTCCGAAAGCCTGCGTTCTGCAACGCACGACGTTCTGGCTGGCCTGACAGCGCGTGAAGCGAAAGTCCTGCGTATGCGCTTCGGTATCGACATGAATACCGACCACACGCTGGAAGAAGTGGGTAAACAGTTCGACGTTACCCGCGAACGTATCCGTCAGATCGAAGCGAAGGCGCTGCGTAAACTGCGCCACCCAAGCCGTTCTGAAGTCCTGCGTAGCTTCCTGGACGATTAATCGTTCAGAAAACTGAAAAGCTCCCGCCTGGGAGCTTTTTTTTGCCCTGAATTTGCTGTTTCTCCTCGATTCCACTCATTTCCCTCTCCCTCTGGGGGCCTCTTTCAATTCCCCCTCTCCTTCTGGGAGAGGGCCGGGGTGAGGGAAAACGGCAACACCTTACCTACCGCCCACGCGCCGCCAGCGACTCATTCAGCTCCTTATAAGCTTCCACCAGATTATCCACCGTTATGCGGCTCAAGCCGCTCGGATTAGGCAAAATCCACACCTCGGTATCACCGAGGGTAACCTCCTGCCTGCCCCATTTCGCACCACGCTGCCTGAAAGCCTGCTCAAACGCCTGCTTGCCCAGAATAGCCAGCGCTCCCGGCTGGTACTCTTGCATCTTAGTAATCAGCTCTCGGCCACCGGCACGCAGCTCCTGCAGCGCCACTTCACTTGCCTGAACCGTTGGCCGCTCAACCAATTTCGTCACGCCGCAGCCGTAGGAAAGCAACAGCTGCGCCTCCTCAGGCTTAAGCTGTCGGTCGGTAAAACCCGCCAGGTGAAGAACCTTCCAGAAGCGATTAGCAGGATGAGCAAAAGGCAGCCCAAGATGAGCGGATGATTTACCCGGATTAATGCCGCAGAACACGACCCGAAGGTTCGGCTGAAGGATATCGCTGACCATTACATTTCCCATCTGAATGAATCGAGTGGAAAGTATAAGGGATTGATTCGCAATTGTTTATAAAATAAGCACATGCCATTTAAGCGCTGGATTGCCATCGACAGTTACATTATAATTCAGCGCCATGGCCCCTTAGCTCAGTGGTTAGAGCAGGCGACTCATAATCGCTTGGTCGCTGGTTCAAGTCCAGCAGGGGCCACCAAATTTTAGCTTTAAAATCATATGATTAAGCCACTTTCTAGCAAAGTGGCTTTTTCATTTCTGCGGTTAGTGTCCCCTTTTCATCTCCCCAAGATCCCCTGTAAGCACACCCGTTTCAGTTCCACACACTTTTTGAGAGTTCCGGTTTTTCAGCCATCAGTCGGTACTCTTCCGGCGTCATGTTATTCAGGGATTCATGAGGCCGTTCGCTGTTATATTCAACCAGCCAACACCCGGTGATTTCCCGTGCTTCATTCAGTGTCCTGAACAGGTAAAAATCCAGGATTTCTGTCCGGTACGTCCGGTTGAACCGCTCGATAAAGGCATTCTGTGTTGGCTTACTCGGCTTGATAAATTCCAGGTCCACACCATGGGTTTCCGCAGGCAGTAAATTCGGTCAACACGCTCATGATTCCAGGCGTTATTCTGCCTGCGCAGCAGCTGGAACAGCTTCTTAAAATCGTATCGCGGATAGCGTTCTGCCAGTTCAGTCAACGACAGGATCACCGGTTCGTCACGCCGGGTATCGGGCTGATAAAAATATACCGTCCTTCTCAGCGATAATGTCCTGCAGGCCTGACGGATGCTCATGGCAAATTGCGCCGTCAGATAGCTGACGAGTTCACGCTTTATCGCTGGTTTTAAAGCTTTTTTTCGATAACGTCTTTCAGGGCCCGGCATTCAAGACTGAGATCGGCAAACATCTGTTTGAGACGACGATTTTCATCCTCAAGATCTTTCATCTTTTTGATATCAGAGGCTTCCATACCGCCGTACTTTGCTTTCCAGTTGTAATACGAGGCCTCCGATATTCCCGCTTCGCAGCAGACATCTTTGACGGTGCGTCCAGTTTCAACAGACTTCAGAACGGTGATGATCTGGTGCTCGGTGAATCGGGCTTTGCGCATGACGATCTCCTCAGGGGGCATAAACAGTATGTAGGAAGATCTCTAAAAGTGAATGGTGCGTTTTGCAGGGGTGCTTACAAAACCACGGGTATTTTTGCTGACACGTAAAAAGTGGGGGAATAAAGAAAACACTTTCAATGCAAATGGTTTGCATTTGCATTTAAGTGCATTCATCGTTATACATTAGCTGTCGGTTGTGTTTGAGTCGGCCATGAGGGGAGTTGGTGATTTTCAGGTCATAAATAAAGATCTGTTATCCTGTGTAATTAAGGGGATAAGTAAGCAATGACAGCCAGAATCTAACGACCAGAAACATCATTGGGAACAGCGTCAATTGTGCATTTCACTGCTGAATTGCCTGATTGAGCACTGGAATATTAAAAAATGAGCGGCTTTATGTCTTTTGGTATTTTTCCCCGAAAGGTTTAAGGAATAAATCACCGTTAAAGGTAAAATGGAAAACCATATGAAAATTAATAACAATAACGCGATAGCAAACAAAATACTTTACTGGTTCCTTTTTTTAGGGCTCCTGCCATTAGGTTTTATTTTTATTATATATTCACAGAATCCTGACTCACCTCTGCTTTATCATTTCGCAGAAATGGCTGGTAGTTTTCCGGCATTCATATCGTCAAGTAATCCAGTAATGTCTAAAGTTATGGATTTATACTGCAAAACATCACCCTTACTGGCAGCCTTGCTTTTTACCACATTAATAAAATACAAAAGAGATATAAAGGTGTCGAACAAAAGAAACACTATAAAATCGGCTCTCGGTTCAATGCTACTCAGCGTAGTTATTTTATATGTTATTCTGTTTGATAATTTTGAATTAACAACAATGGGCCGACCTATAAGGAACATGGCAAGTAGTGACTTTTCGTTGTTAATCATTTATGTTTGCCTGTATTTCTTGATTTTTATGTTGACCTATGCATTGTTACTGGCACCATTGATTATCAGAAAGGCAATGACAAAATAAGACTACAGACATTGCTCTTTGTGTCTGGTCAAACAAAAATCACCGCGTGGCAATGACTATAGATATTGATTCCCTATCTAGTCAAGTATGAAATGAAAGCTAACGGGTGGAATTAAATACCCGCCAGATATGCTGGCAAACATTTATTAAAAAATTCAGCTGAATAATTTTTTGATTAGGTCATTCAACCTTCCCGCAGTTTCATCGTCAATCATTGCACCAACTGTAGCGGCTAAAACGATACCCATCAGCCCAACAACAGTAGCTGACACACCTGCAGACAGCAGGGGACCTGCCATAACTAAAGAGAACAGGGCAAGAGCAATACCTGACGCCATTCCTCCCAACACCCAGGACTCGACTTCAAGCATCAGCGGTTCCCAGTTTCCCGTTTCATACCCCTTAATGCTTTTCTCTCTCACCTTCTCAGCTTTCATTGCTATATCAGCCCCCTTAAATGCTTTGCTGATATTACCGAGTTTATTTGCCATATCGTTGGCATTCATGGCCTTCCATACATTGATTAATGCGTCCCTGTCTCCATTATTAATTTTTAAATTTGGATTATTCATCACTGCATTAAGTGATGTCATTGCCTGTTCAAAACTCAGGGTTCTTTTCCCATGGAAGTTCCTGATGTCCTCTGAGATTTTTGTTGATATATTTTTATATTCTGAGCCAAAGTGCTCACTGACTTTACTACCCATATCGATAATAATTTCACTGGCTTTGGACAGAACCTCAAGTTCTTTTTTTTGCGTTCCTCGTTCCTTTTCTGAATTGCCACCGTAATTATACCGTTGTTCATTTTTGAAAACTGTGCGAATCGTTGTACGTATATTCCTCTCGCTGCTTTCATATCATTGTTACGTAGTGCTTTTCTCAGTTCCTTGTAATCCTTGCCGTCCTTAATATATGGGCAATTTTTTTGACCACATCTGAGACAGATATCTGAATTAATCGCTTCTTTCACCGTACCGTATACTAAGTTATCAGTGCTGGGCCAGATAACCATGGTATCGCCACTGCCGGTATGTAGGGAGAGTGATACTGGAGATTTCTAATGTGTGATGAATTAACCGAAAAACATGTTTAATTTATTAAAGCGATAGTTTCCGCTTTAAACATTCATGATATGAATGCCAAAGTATTTCATCGTATTTAAAAAACAAAAAAGCCGACGATTGCGCGTCAGCTTTTTATTTTTCGGGATTGAAGGCGTTAAATCACACCAGCGCCCGGAGTTCTTCCTTCATATAGGAAGAGAAATATTCAGGGTTTTTAATGATTACGCGACCACCGGACTCAATTCTATTCGCCCAGTCGGCTACTTTTTTGGTGAAATCGGCGTTCCATCCCTCCTGAGCGCCTCGTGCCGTAACGTCAGCGGCAGTAGCCGGGACGCCCAGTTGCTTGAGATACCTAAACATTCCCTTCGCGGTGCTTTCATCCATAGGGTGCGGCACGGAGGCCGAGGTGTTCATACCGCCAATGAAGTCTAATGCTTTATCAATCGCTGTTGTCATAATTTATCCTTAAAATCAACCGCTTAATAAATAAGACTGTGACACGCGAGATCAAATGTACCATTAATCAAACTTCATTTTTTCAGGGTCAGTCACGTTTAAGGCCTCTGATGCCTTATCAGTATCTGAATGCGGCTGCTCTGCACCCGGCAGGCAGCCGCTGAAGATTAGAACCGCTCCCAGTTGTCTGCGCTACCGCCGCTCGTGGCAAGCGCAGGTTTGCGTATCGTGGAAGCTGGGGCAGATTTAGCCTGCCGCGCGTTAGCCGCGGCAATTGCCTGTCCGGTATTGAAGATACTCATTAACTGCACCAGCCGGGTGGCCTGATCGCTGAGGCTCTCAGCCGCGCTGGCAGACTCTTCCACCAGCGCGGCATTCTGCTGCGTGACCTGATCCAACTGAGTAATAGCCACGTTTATCTGCGTGATGCCCTGCCCCTGCTCTTCCGTCGTCACACCAATTTCAGAGATCAGCCCGGCCACGCGGTGGGACTGCTGCACCAGGTCATCGATCGTTGTTCCCGCCGAACTCACCATATCCGATCCTTTTGTCACAGTACGCATGCTGTCCTCAATCAGAGCTTTGATCTCACTGGCCGCAGAAGCAGATCGCTGCGCCAACGAGCGTACTTCCCCGGCAACGACCGCAAAACCACGTCCGGATTCCCCTGCACGAGCGGCCTCGACGGCGGCATTCAGCGCCAGAATATTTGTCTGGAATGCGATGCCGTCAATGACGCTAATAATGTCGCCAATTTTCTGCGAGCTTTCGCTAATTTCACGCATCGTCAGAACAAGATTATTGACCGCATTCCCGCTTTGCGTGGCCGTTTCGCTGGCAGAATTGGCCAGGCGAGTCGCCGTGCGCACCGTCTCGGCATTCTGCTGAATTGTCTGGCTCATTTGTTCCATAGAAGCGGCCGTTTCCTGCAGGCTGGCCGCTTGCTCTTCGGTGCGTTGGCTGAGATCGGTGCTGCCAGCCGCAATTTCACTGGCGCCCACGGAGATAGAATGGCTGCTATCTCGCACTTCGCGCACGACCCCGAGCAGACGGCTACGCATATCATCCATAGCCGCAAGCAGGCTTCTGGTGTCCCCTTGCTTCAGTTCAACGGCGGTATTGAGCTGGCCCTCAGACACTTGTTTAGCTACGGAGACAGCATAAACAGGCTCACCGCCAAGCTGAACTTTCACCGCTCGCCCGATACCCCAGGCAATCAAAGTGCCGATCAGGGCGCTGATGATCGTAATGATCAACAACAGGTTACCGGCAAAGTGTGCTTCCTCAACATAACCGCGAGCCATGTCCACCGTGCTACCGGAATGATCGCTAATCATCTCGCTGAGCGCATCGAGCACCCTGGCCTGCGGGCCAACCACTTCACTGATGACTAATGCACGAGCGGCATCGTACTGCCCCGCAGCGCTTACACTCATCACCTTGCGAAGCGCCTGGGAATAGGCCGGGCGGACATTGTTCAGGTTGTCGAATAACTCGCGGGAATGCTTAAGCTTGAGCGCCTTATCCAGCTGCTTTAAGAGGACGTTGTTGTCCACGATACGCTTTTCGAGTACCTGGTTGGTTTTTGTAATGTAGTCCCGGCTCTCGGCTTCGGTATGCGACAGCGTGGTGAACAACGCCATATCACGAATATCGTGGGCATTGTCCGTAATATTATCTTTAATCTTTACGATCAACAGCAAATTCACCAGGCGGACATTGGCTGCATAATTAAGGTTATTTCCAACAGAAACCAACTGCATTCTGGCAAATAATGCGACAAAGAATCCAATGGCGATGACCAGCGCAAAGCCAGCCCCAAGCATGGTACTAAGGCGCATATTCTTCAGTTTGTTCATAAATCCCTCTGAGCTTTTATGGTTATATCGCAGGCAATAAGAGGAGGTAATCGGTAGAAATCACATCAACGGTTGCGACGGTATCTTTGATAGTTATCGGATTTTTTATCGGCAGATCGAAAGACTTCTTTAGTCATTATTTATAATGTTCTGGCAACAAAAAAAATAATGACAGCGAGATGACAAATAATGAGCTAATTAATATTTTTAATAAATTAAAACTACTATTTTTAGGAGTGGCAGCCCCGTCCCATTCGTGGTTAACGGAGCTGAAATTGACGTTTTATCCGTGCAGGAATTATTTATCTGCGATGAAGCGATCGTCTTCACCCACCGGGATATAAACGCGTACCCACTCCTTCCCGTCGACGATATCCCAGCTATGCCCTTCACCCGCCGTATCGGCCGCAAGTAGCACCGTGCCTGGCTCGATGATGAACGTTGAGCCGTCGCTGACCTTAAACTTCAGCTTGCCTTTCAGGGTAACCACGTACTGCTTTTTCGGTGCCGGATGCACGCCTTTCTGCCACTCTTCAAAGGTATTACTGAAATAGAGATTTTCCGAAGAAAGTTTTGCCAGAGAGGGAATAGAACCTTTTACAAACGCAGAGTGATTATCAGCCGTATTAATCAATTTCACCGCTGGAATACGTTGCTCACTGGCATCTGTTTTTGTGGCTTCAGCATGTCCAAGCATTGAAACAAGCAAACCTGCGGTGGCCAACATAAGCCGTGTTATTTTTTTCATGATCGTATCCAGAGTTAATTTCAACCAGCACTTTTTCGGTGAGTAAATCACCGTGAGAAAAAACAAAATTCCAGGTTAGTACATCAGAGGCGATCAATTTCGTCAATATCATGCACGACAAGTTTATTTAGTTAATAAATTAAATATACATAAAGAAAATAATTATGCGTAAACACCACTCAGCTCCTTAATTATTTATTTAAATCGTTCACAAACTAAACTTATCTTTAAGTCAAAAAAGAATGATTAAGAACTAAATAAGCTAAATGCAGCCTGTGATAACCTCAATTTAGCTTACGGCCAGGGAAAAATAGCATCCGTCGTCCTGACTCATCAAAATTTCGTTCTCAAAAAGGCAACGCAATGCGCCATTTTTACTGCTTTAACGATGCGGTCGGGTATGGCAGCTTGAAGGAAAAGGAGACGCCCTATGAAACTGCCCTCTTCCCCCTGGTGGTGGGATCTTTCCACTCGCGAATTCAGCGAGCTGGAGATGCACAATATTGTCGCGGTGCTGCCCGTTGGCGCCGTGGAGCAGCATGGCCCCCACCTGCCGGTGCGGGTCGATGCCGCTATCAACGCCGGAATTATCCAGCGAGCGGTAGAACATCGCCCCGCTGGCCTGCCCGTGCTGTTTATGCCCGCTTTGCCCATCGGCAAGTCTGACGAACATCTGGCTTACCCAGGCACGCTCACGCTGCCCTATGAAGTGCTGGGCCAGGTGTGGTTTGAAATGGCCAAAAGCGCATGGCGAGCGGGCATCCGCAAAATCATTTTCTGGAACTCCCACGGCGGGCAGCCACAGCTGATGGAAATCGTCTGCCGTAAGCTACGTGTGGAGTTAGGGATGTTGGCGGTTGGCGCCAGCTGGTTCCGCACCATTGATACTTCCGATCTTTACAGCGAAGTGGAGCGTCAACACGGCATTCACGGCGGGGAATCAGAAACCAGCGTGATGCTGCACCTCCACCCGGAGTTAGTGCACATGCAGCATGCGGATAATTTTGTCTCGGCTTCGGTAGCGATGGAAGCCAAAGGAGGCATCCTCACGCCGGAAGGCGGCGTCAGCTTTGGCTGGATGGCTCAGGATCTCCATCCTTCGGGCACCACGGGGAACGCCGCCGCCGCCGATGCCGAAAGAGGTGAAATTGAGGTTGAGCGTGCCGCCCGCGCCCTGCTGCAGCTAATAGAAGAGGTCAGCCGGGCCGATCTCAGCCTGCTGACCCCACACACCGCTTTTAGTCGCTGAATACTCCGCCCGACTTCCCGCCGGGCGCTACTCCATCTGCAGCATCATCCCTTTTAGGGTTTCGGCCAGCACGCTGCCGATGGCGCTGGTGCCGCGATCGTGCCCTATCAGCATCAGGGTTTGCGTTTGCTGGCCCAGCTCCCGCACCGGAATATAAACCAGCCGCCCGCTCCGCAGGTCGGTTTCGATATCAAACGGCGTCAGGAACGTCAGCGCCTGGTCCATCATCGCCGACTGGCGCATCACCTCGATGGAGTTGGTTTCGATAACTGGCTGCAGCGCCACCATCGCCCGAGCGAATACATCGTTCAGGTAGGGGCGAATCACCGTGGAATCATCGGCGATAACCATGGGATGCGGCATACAGTCGCTCAGACGCAGGCTGCTTTTATCTGCCAGCGGATGCCCCGGCGCAACGACCGCGCCCAGCCTGCCCGTCACGCTGGCAATGCTGCGCAGCGCCGAGCGCATTTCAAAATCAAAACCGATCCCCAAATCCACGTCGCCAGAGGCCACCGCGCTGGTTATGTCCTCACCGCGCGTCATCTGCTGCAGACGCAGCTTTACTCGTGGGTTAGCACGGCGGAAGTCAGCTGCCGCCCTCGGGATCAGGTTAGCCGCCAGCCCGCTCATCATCGCCACCGTCACTTCCCCACGCCGCAGCCCCTTTAGCTCCTCAATTTTAATCTGCGCCCATTCCAGCTCTTTAAAGCTCTGGCGCACATGGTGAATCAGCGTTTCACCCGCGGCGGTGAGGATCATTTTACGCGGCAAACGCTGGAATAAAGGCGTGCCCAGCTCTTCCTCCAGCGCCAGCAGCTGGCGGTTGATCGCCGAAGCGGAAATATGCAGGCGTTCCGCGGCCTTACGGATCGAACCGCTGCGCGCCACCTCATCAAGATAAACCAGTAAACGATATTTCAGCATCGGGGCTCCTGCGTTGCCTAAAAGGCATCGGTCAGTACGAAAATACGTGCTTTTAAGATATCGCTAAGCGCGGCATAACTGAAGCCATCAATCATCCTCCATCCACAATCCTGGGAGAGAAAAGATGGCAGGCATCACCCGCAGAAACTTCGCAAAAATGCTGGCAGGCGCCGTGGTACTCCCCGCCCTTGCCCCCGTAATGTCACGCTCTGCCCTGGCGGCAACGAAAGAGTTCAAGGTGGCGCTGCTGCTGCCGGGGACCATTTCCGACGGCGGCTGGAATACCCTGGCGTATCAGGGCCTGCAAAGTCTGAAAAAATCCGGCATTAAGGTGGCCTGGAGTGAAAGCGTGCCGCAGGCACAGATGGAACAGTCGATTCGCGGCTACGCGGACGATGGCTACAACCTGATTATCGGCCACAGCTTTGAGTACGGCGCGGCGTTCACTGAAATCGCGCCGGACTACCCGGATACCGACTTTTTCGCCTCCACCTTTAAACCTGCGGAAGCGGCACCGAAAAACGTGGAATACATCAATCTGGCCTACATCCAAGCCGCGTATGCCGCAGGCGCGCTGGCCGCGCTGATTTCCGACAAAGGCAAAGCCGTGGGCTTTGTGGGCGGCGGTGATAACCCAACTCAGCAGGGCATGATGCGCGCCTTTATCCTCGGAGCGGAAAAAACACGCGCGGGCATTAAGGGCCTTGGCGTCGTCACCGGCGACTACGGCAACGCGGCAAAAGGGCGTGAGGCCGCCACGGCCATGATAACCAACGGCGCAGACGTTATCTGGCATGCCGCCGACGTCACCGGCCTCGGCGCGCTTCAGGGCGCGATTGCCGCCAACGTCAAAGCCATCGGCTGCTATACCGATCAGAAAGAGGTCTCCCCCACCCACATCGCCTGCAGCTTTAAGCAAAACCTGGACTGGGTTGTGGAGCAGGTGGGCAGCGCGGCGGCAGGTCACGCCTTTAAGGGCGGCGAAGAGTGGTCGCCGAGCGTCGCCAAAGCCTGGTCGGTTATCTACGGCAGCACATCCCACAACGCCAGCCTGGTGAGCGACGGCGCCTGGCAAGCCTTCCAGAAAATCTGGCAGCAGCTTGACACCGGCGCGTTATCCGCCACCGCCTGACCCGGAGCTAAAAGATGAACATAGCTGCGCCTTTGCCGCGTGTAGCGTTGAATCGCATCACCAAAAGATTTGCCCGCGTCACCGCCAACGACAACGTCTCAATGACCATTGAAGCCGGTGAGATCCACGCTCTGCTGGGCGAAAACGGCGCAGGAAAAAGTACCCTGATGCAAATCCTCTACGGCCTTTATCAGGCCGATGAGGGCGACATTGTTGTGGCGGGAAAAAGCGTGAAGTTTCGTGACCCGAGCGACGCCATAGCCTGCGGCATCGGCATGGTTCATCAGGAATTTATGCTGGTGCAGCCGATGACTGTCGTCGAAAACGTGGTGCTCGGCCTGAAAGATAACGCCAGCGGCGTGCTCAACCTGAAGGCCGCCGCCGCCAGGCTGCAGGCGCTGTCGGATAAGCACGGCCTGGCCATCGATCCTTGGGCGCAGGTGCAGCATCTTTCCGTTGGCGTGCAGCAGCGGGTTGAGATCTTAAAACTGCTCTACCGTGACGCGCAGGTGCTGATCCTGGATGAGCCCACGGCGGTGCTTACGCCGAAAGAGAAAGAAGGCCTGTTTGCCACGCTGAAGTCGCTCTGCGCCGAAGGGCGATCCGTGGTGATCGTCACCCATAAGCTCTATGAAATCATGGCGATCGCCCGCCGGGTGTCCGTCATGCGGGCCGGAAAAATGGTGGAAACCGTGGCGGTGTCTGACACCTCCGAAACCGATCTGGCTCGCCGCATGGTCGGCCGTGATGTCGTGCTGCGGGTCGAGAAAACGCCGTGCAGGCCGGGCCACAACGTGCTGCACGTGGACAGCATTGCCCTGCGCGACGAAACCGGGCAGCAAAAAATCTGGCGCGCGTCGCTTAAAGTCGCAGCGGGCGAGATCCTCGGCATTGCCGGCGTGGAAGGAAACGGCCAGTCGGAGCTGGCAAGCGCCCTGCTCAACCTGATGCCGATAGAAGCCGGGCGTATTCTGCTGGAAGGGGAAGATATCTCCGACGCCACGCCCGCTCAGCGTCGTCAGAAAGGCATCGGTTTTATTCCCGCTGACCGCCGGGAAGTTGGCTCATTCGTCACCCTTTCGCTGGAAGAAAACGCCATGCTGGGATCCCAGCGCAGCTTCACCAAAGCCAAAGGCTGGCTGCTGGATCGTCTGAAAATAGCCCGCCACGCCAAAGAGATCATTGCCCGTTTTGACGTTCGCGCCCCGGACGCCCAGTTCGAAGCCGGCAAGCTTTCGGGCGGCAACCTGCAAAAGCTGATCCTCGGGCGCGAAGTCGCGCAGAACCCGAAATTACTGATCGTTGAACAACCCACTCGCGGGCTGGATGTGGGCGCGGTTGAGGCCGTTTGGGCGGGCCTGCTGGCGGCGCGAGACAGCGGCTGCGCCATTGTGCTTATCTCCGCCGAACTCGAAGAAATTCTCAACCTCTCGGACCGCATTGCCGTGATGTACAACGGCCAGATCGCGGGCGAGATGGAGACGGCACACGCCACGCCGGCTCTCCTTTCTGAACTTATGGCCGGTGGCAGCCCGACTCACGCGGAACCGCAGCATGACAAAGTGGCTTGAACGACGCCTTTCCCCGGCACAGTCCTCCCCGGCGCTGGCCTTAACCAGCTTCGGAGGCATTCTCGCCGCGTTTATCGTCGGCGGACTGCTATTTCTGCCCTTCGGCGCAAATCCCCTCAACGCTTATGGGGTCCTCTTTAGCGAGGCTTTTGGCTCCACGCGCGGGTTTGGCCTTAGCCTGGTGCAGGCCACGCCGCTGATGCTTATCGCGCTGGCAACGCTGGTCATTTGGCGCGCGGGGCTGGGCTACATCGGCTTTGAAGGCTGCTTCCTGGTCGGCGCGGCGGCGGCAAGCTGGATAGCGCTTTCCGGCACGCCGCAGGGCTTCCCCTGGAAACTGCCGGTCGAACTTTACTGGCCGATTGTACTGCTGGTGACGTTTATCGCCGGCGCGCTCTGGGCTGGTTGGGTAGGCGCCCTGCGCGTTCGCTTTGGCGGCAACGATGTCCTGATTTCGCTGATGGCGAATTATGTCGCCATCTTTTTAGTGCAATACCTGGTGTCCGGCCCGATGCGCGCCCCGGGAGATCTGCCGCAAACGCCCCGTCTGCCGCAGGAAACCTGGCTGCCGTTGGTTCTCAGCGGCATAAAAACGCACTGGGGTATCGCTATCGCAGTCATCGCCACGCTGTTTACCTGCTGGCTGATGCGCAGCACGCCTGCTGGCTATGAAATCAGCCTGGCCGGGCTGAATCCAAAAGCGGCACGCTACGGCGGCGTGGATGTTGCCCGTCGCCAAATGAGTGCGGTTTACCTTGGCGGCGGCTTTGCGGCTCTCGCCGGGCTGTGCGCGGTGCTTGGCGTACAGCACCGATTAATGGACGGCATTTCCGGCGGCGTCGGCTTTATCGGCGTAGTCGTGGCGCTGCTGGCGCGGCTGAACCCGCTGCTGGTGATCCCTACCGCCATTTTGTACGGCGGGCTACAGGTTGGCGGCGGCGCCATGCAGCGTGAAACCGGCCTGCCAACCTCGGTGGTGCTGATTCTGCAAAGCCTGGTCGTGCTGATGATCCTGGCGGGCGACGTCCTGCGCTATTACCGCCTTCGCCTGCCCGTTCGAACCATCGTGCAGGATGCTTTAGTGGAGAAAAAATCATGAGCGCGATGACGCACCTCGATACCGCCTTTTTCATCGGCTGGCTGGCAGCGGCTATTCGCCTTGCGGGCCCGGTCTTACTTGCCGCCCTCGGCGAGATCTACGCCGAACGCGCAGGTGTGCTCAACATCGGGCTGGAAGGCACTATTTTGCTGGGGGCGCTCAGCAGCTATCTTGCGGCCGCGTATACCGGCTCGACACTGCTCGGCTTTTTTGCCGGTGGCGCTGGCGGGCTGATCGTTGGCGTATTGCTCGCCGCACTGTATTTACGCGCCCATGCCAGCCAGATCGTAGTGGGAATTGTCTTTAACATTCTTGCGGCAGGCCTGGCCTCCTGGATTTATTCCCTGGCAATGGGCACCAGCGGAACGGCGGCGATCCCGATGTTTGCTGCCTGGCCCGTACCGCTGCTGTCATCCCTGCCGTTTATCGGCCCAGTACTTTTTACCCAGCCCTGGCCGCTCTATCTCACCCTCGGCCTGGTGTTTATCGCCCACTTTAGCCTGTTCCATACCCGCTTTGGCCTGGCGCTACGCGCCGTGGGTGAAAATCCCAAAGCGGCCCATGCCGCCGGGCTTAACGTGCTGAAACTGCGTACCTGGGGCGTGCTGTTTTCCTGTCTTGGTGCCGGGCTTGCCGGTAGCTATCTGGTTACTGCGCAAATCGGCCTGTTCCGCGACAACGTGGTCAGCGGCCAGGGGTTTATCGCCTTGGCTATCGTGATTTTTGGCCGCTGGAGCCCGCTAAAAGCGCTGCTGGCCGCCTTTATTTTTGGCGCTGCCGATGCGCTGCAGCTCTCTTTGCAGATCTTTGAAAGCTCGCTGCCGCCTCAGGTTCTACTGGCGCTACCGTACCTGCTCACTATTCTGGCGATGTCCGGCGTGGTGGGGCGAACCCTTCAGCCTCGCGCCCTGACGCAGCCTTATCGCAAGGAGTCATAACCGATGAAACATTTCCGCCTTACCGACGTATCCAGCGCCCAGGCTTTTCGCATCAGCCCAACGGACAGCAACTACTTTGCCGTGCTGTTCGACAAGCATCAGGACGGCATCGAAAACGTATTTGTGGTTGAAATTTTTACTCCCGGCGGCGCCACGCCTCCTAACGTGCATGCCGAAGCGCATGAATTTTTCTATGTCCTTGAGGGCGAAGGTATCGCGCGCTGCAACGATGAAGAAACGGCAATCCGCAAGGGTGATGCCCTGCTGCTGCACCCGGGCAATGAACACGCCATCCGCAATACCGGCAAGGGCAAGCTGTATACGTTAACGGTAATGACGCCCAACGAAGGCTTTGCCGAACTGATCCGCCGTGGGATCCCGGTCTCGCTGGATGAAGAAGATCTCCTCGTGCTGCAAGGGGAAGCAGAGTAATGGCTGGTTATCCCCTCGGCAGCGCCCCGCATAATCAGTGGCTGGTAAGCAGAAAAAGCGTGAACATGGTTCGTGCGGGCCGCCCTTCACGACCAGTATCTCTGGAAAGCCGTGGACGCGAGATCACGTTCGATCTGGAACATAGCGCGCTGATCGTTATTGATATGCAAAATGACTTTTGCCATCCGGGAGGCTGGCTGGCGCATATTGGCGTGGACGTTACGCCCGCCCGCGCACCGATTGATCCGCTGCGTAGGCTGCTGCCGTCGCTAAGATCGGCCGATGTGCCGGTGATTTGGCTTAACTGGGGTAACCGCCCGGACAGGCTCAACCTTAGCCCCGCGCTGCTGCATGTTTATAACCCGGACGGCACCCAAACGGGCCTGGGCGATCCGCTGCCGGAGTCCGGCGCGCCGGTGCTTCAGGCGGGAAGCTGGGCGGCAGATATCGTGGAAGAGCTCGCCCCCGCTCCCGAAGATATTCGTATTGATAAATACCGGATGTCGGGCTTTCAGGACACCGTGCTGGACAGCGTGTTGAGGAATCTGGGCATCACGACCCTGCTATTTGCAGGCGTGAACCTTGACCAATGCGTGCTGTGCACGCTGCAGGATGCCAACTTCCACGGCTACGACTGCCTGCTGCTGGAGGATTGCAGCGCCACTACGTCGCCGGAATATTGCGTGGATGCCACCTTGTATAACGTACAGCAGTGCTTCGGTTTTGTGGTCAACGCCGCCGAGTTGCTGGGTAAGCTGAAATAAAAAAACGCTGGTTTTTAGGCCAGCGTTCATTCAGTTAACCACGCGCGTTATCAGAGCTTTTCGCCGTTGCTCGCGATCACGTCCTTATACCATTTGAAGGACTTTTTGCGGCTGCGGCTCAGGCTGCCGTTACCTTCATTGTCTTTATCGACATAGATAAAGCCGTAGCGTTTTTTCATTTCGCCCGTCCCGGCGGAGACCAGGTCAATGCAGCCCCAAGGGGTGTAGCCCATCAGGTCCACGCCGTCTTCCACCACCGCTTTTTTCATTTCCGCGACGTGAGCAGACAGATAGTCGATGCGGTACTGGTCATCCACGAAGCCGTCATCCTGCGCAACGTCAATCGCCCCGAAGCCGTTTTCTACGATGAACAGCGGCAGCTGATAGTGATCCCAGAACCAGTTCAGGGAGTAACGCAGGCCCACCGGGTCAATCTGCCAGCCCCAGTCTGACTTCTGCACGTACGGGTTAGAGACCAGGCTTTTTGATTCGTCGTAGTCAAACTGCGGGTTGTCGGCGCTGGCCTTGGTGGCAAACGACATGTAGTAGCTGAAGCCGATGTAATCGACGCAGCCTTCGGCAAGCGCGGCCAGATCTTCGTCGGTGATATCCAGC
The DNA here is from genome assembly GCF_001571265.1 of Cedecea neteri NBRC 105707 = ATCC 33855. Classification (GTDB taxonomy): domain Bacteria; phylum Pseudomonadota; class Gammaproteobacteria; order Enterobacterales; family Enterobacteriaceae; genus Cedecea; species Cedecea neteri. The sequence goes on from NZ_BCTL01000037.1 coordinate 68,649, forward strand.
TCAAAACCACGGCGCTCGAAGTAGTTCAGCAGGTGCTGCGGGTACTTGCCGCGCACGTGCACGTCGGTGAACCAGTAGCGACGGTGCATCGCGTTCATTGCCATCATCATGTCGCCCGGCGCACAGGTCAACGGGTAGATTGGGCACATGGCAATCATGCAGCCGACCTGCAGCGCTGGGTTGATTTCGCGAGCGGCGCGAACCGCCAGGGCGCTGGCAACCAGCTCATAATGAGACGCCTGGTACATCACCGGCTCACGGTCTTCGCCCGGCTGATACTTCAGGCCCGAGTTGGTGAACGGCGCGAAGTCTTCGTGGTAGTTGGCCTGGTTGTTGATCTCGTTGAAGGTCATCCAGTACTTCACTTTGTGCTGATAGCGAGTGAAGACCACTTTCGAGAAACGCAGGAAGAAATCAATCAGCTTACGGTTACGCCAGCCGCCGTACTCGGTCACCAGATGGTAAGGCATTTCGAAGTGCGACAGCGTAATCACCGGCTCAATGCCGTGCTTCAGGCACTCGTCAAACAGGTCGTCATAGAACTGCAAGCCGGCTTCGTTCGGCTCCAGCTCATCGCCCAGCGGGAAAATACGCGTCCAGGCGATGGAGGTGCGGAAGCACTTGAAACCCATCTCGGCAAACAGCTGGATGTCTTCTTTGTAGCGATGGTAGAAGTCGATCGCTTCATGGTTAGGGTAGTTTTTTCCCTGCAGCACGCCATCGGTAATTTCACGCGGGACGCCGTGGGCGCCGGCCGTCATCACATCGGCAACGCTAATGCCCTTACCGCCTTCCTTCCAGCCGCCTTCCAATTGATGCGCCGCAACCGCGCCGCCCCACAGAAAACCTTCTTTGAATCCAGACATATTCTCTCCCTTAATTAGAGATCGCATGCTGCGACCGATAGTGCTGATTAAAATGGTAGACCGCGCCAATGAGTCCGGCATCGTTGCCGTGGCTGACGGTGTCGATATAGTCATCGATGGTGAACCAGGCAAGGTGTTCGCGCAGCAGCTCAAGGAAACCAGGACGTTCAACAATGCCGCCGCCGAGCAGGATTTTTTCCGGGTCGAACAGATTGACGAGGTTATAAAGGCCGGTGCCGAGATCGTTGAAGAACGCGGTTACCATGCGCTGACAGGCCACGTCGCCCGCGTCAAAGCGGTCGAAAATCTCTTCTCCGCTGACGTCCTCCAACGGCTTGCCGACGTACTCCGCGTAGTCTTTGCGCAGGGTTCTCAGGGTGCAGGTATCGTTCATGGTGTAACGGCGAACATCGCGCGGGCCAGGGCGCTCGGTCAACATGTAGCCAAATTCTCCCGCCCGGAAGCGTGCGCCGTGTACCAGCTGGTTATTGCAGAAAATCGCCCCACCGATGCCGGTGCCAATGGTGAGAACGAGAAAATTGCTCATCTCCGCCGCTTTGCCCTGCCAGCGTTCGGCGAGCAGGACACAGTTGGCGTCGTTTTCGATGGCGACGGGCAGCTGCGTGCGTTCTTCCAGCCACGCTTTGATGGCGAAATTGTCAAAACGGCGGATGGCCCCGCCCATTTCGATAAACCCGGTATGCGGGTTCACATAGCCAGGGGCGCTGATCGCCACGCCTTCGCAGCCTGGGTGGGCGGTGATCCACGCCAGAATAGCCTGTAAAATTTGCTCACCGTCGCTGTCGTTAATCGTCTCTTTGCCTTTTGCCAGGATCTCGCCCTGCGAGCTGACGATCCCCATTTTTAAAGCTGTACCCCCGATATCAAATGCGGCGATATTCATACGTTAATTCCTCCTGCATATTTCCGGCTCATCGTTTATTTCTGCTAAAACACAGAAATTATTTCTCACCGGTCATATTCATGCCTGGTAACAGGAATACAAAAATTGACGAGTTCAATTTTTAATTATCAATTCTGAAAACGAAGAAAATCTTAATCAATGGGAAGCGGATCAGGCAATAGAAGAGAGATAACACATTGAACAACTTTTGAACCTGTTAAAAAGCATGATATACAGTGAGTTAACGCTGTTATTCAACTTTGCAGGGCAACAGGTTCACCTTTATGAGCATTACTGAACCTCTTTTTCAACCAGAACTGTGACAGACATTGCGAATGTACGGCCTGTCGCAGCGGCTAACCCGCCTTACGAGGTAAAAAGTACTTCACCTGGAACTCGAACACGTTGGTGTAGAGGATCGAGTAATCAATCGGGCTGTGGCTCGCGTCAACGGACTGGGTTTCCATGCGGATAATGGGGTCGCGGGTGCTGATATGCAGCATTTTCGCAATTTCGGTCGACGGCAGAATCGGCTGGAACGACTCGTAGCAGCCGTGAATTTTGACCCCGCATTCGTCTTCGATGTAAGAAAATTTCGATCGCTTCATGTGATTCACCGTCAGATCGGGAAAACGGTTTACCGACAGCCAGGTCTCTTCCAGCTGCATCGGCACATTGTCGATATGGCGCAACCTTTTGGCGTAATACACCGGCTCTCCGATGGCCAGCTGCAGGCGGCTCGCAATCTCTTCCGACGCCTGCCGTAGCTCAAATCTCAGCACCTGGCTGGACGGTTTTTTCCCTTCGCTTCTGGCAATCTCAGTGAAACTGTCCAGATGCGTAACCGAAGCCTGAAAATGTTTATTTCGCACATAGGTGCCGGACCCGTGCCTGCGCTCAATCAGTGCCTCATCCTCCAGAACTTTCAATGCCTTACGCAAGGTATTACGTGACACATTATAGAATTCAGCCAGCTCTTTCTCCGAAGGAAGGATGTCACCGATATGATAGGTTGGGCCGCTGATCCTGCTTTTTAGTAAGTTAACAACATCTTTGTACACCACTTTTGAACCTCCTTAATTCATTAAAAAACAGTCAATTACCCTTCCATTCCTATTAAAAGCACAATACACGTTCATTTTTACTTTGTTTTTTGCACCACTCGGCGGTGACTAACTGTGATCGAAATGGCAGATGAAGGCATTGATATTCATTAAGTTAGCCGCTGGTTGATTATCTACAAAGCGTTAAGGGTAAAAATGAAGAATATATTATTAGTTTGTGCAGCCGGGATGTCTACCAGCATGCTGGTTAAAAGAATGCAAGATCACGCTGCTGCGGGAAATATTTCGGTCAATATTAACGCACTGGCGATTGCTGAGGCGAAAGAAAGAATTAAAAGAAATGAAGCGGATGTTGTTCTACTGGGCCCTCAGGTTCGCTTCCAAAAAAGTGAAATAGAGGAAATTGCCCAGGGGAAAATTCCTGTGGCGGTGATCGACATGAAGTATTACGGGCAAATGGACGGAAAATCAGTTCTTGATTCAGCATTGAATTTACTTGGCGACCAATAATCCTTTCCAGCCGAAATAATAACCCGATGGGTAATTGATTTGGTTTATCGTCACGTAGCTCAATACCGAAAAGGTATTTCGCCGATAAACTTAAGTCACCATTCAATATCTCTCTAATGATAAAGGGCGCATCATGAGTATAATGAATGCCTTTGAGCGCGGTATGGAAAAGCTCCTTGTTCCTATCGCGATTAAATTAAATTCTCAGATACACGTCTCGGCCATCCGCGATGCTTTTATTTTGTCATTCCCTATCGTCATGGCCAGTTCGCTGATCGTGCTGATTAACTTTGCCATTCTTTCACCGGATGGTTTTATTGCTTCATTACTGCATCTTGGCGTGTTATTCCCTAATTTAGCCGAAGCCCAAAACATATTCTCGCCGGTCATGAATGGCTCGGTGAATATTATGTCGATCATGATTGCTTTCCTGGTCGCCCGTAATATCGCCATCAGCTATCAGCAGGATGACCTGCTGTGCGGTCTGACCGCTATCGGCGCGTTCTTTGTGGTCTATACCCCGTATCAAATGATGGGCGGACAGTCGTATCTGACGACGCAATATCTGGGGCCGCAGGGGCTATTTGTGGCGGTGATTGTCGCCCTGATTACCGGGGAAATTTTCTGCCGCCTGGCGCGCAACCCGAAAATTACCATCACCATGCCGGACGCCGTACCACCGGCGGTTGCCCGTTCCTTTAAAGTACTGATTCCTATCTTCTTCGTGATGATTTTCTTCTCGGTGCTGAACTACTGCCTGACGAAAATCTCCCCGAATGGCCTGAATGAACTGATTTATACCCTGATTCAGGCGCCGCTGAAAAACATGGGCACCAATATCGTCGCGGTGCTGGTGCTTGGCGTGGTGACTAACTTCCTGTGGGTGCTGGGCATTCACGGGCCGAACACCACGGCGGCAATTCGCGAGACTATTTTCTCCGAAGCTAACCTCGAAAACCTCTCTTTTGCCGCTTCCAACGGCACCACGTGGGGCGCGCCATACCCTATAACCTGGGGAAGCATCAACGACGCCTTTGCCAACTACGGCGGCTCGGGGATGACGCTCGGCCTGCTGCTGGCCATTTTCATTGCCTCCCGCCGCGCCGACTACCGCGACCTGGCAAAAATGGCCTTCGTGCCGGGCCTGTTTAACATCAACGAACCGGTGATTTTCGGCCTGCCAATCGTACTGAACCCGATTCTGATCATTCCATTCATTATGGTGCCTTTCGTGAACTCTCTGGTGGGCTACACCTTTGTAACGCTGGAGATTATTCCGCCGATTGCCTACGCCGTACCGTGGACAACACCGGGGCCACTCATCGCCTTCTTCGGCACTGGGGGGAACTGGATGGCGTTGATTGTCGGGCTGCTGTGTCTGGCCATCTCCACATTAATTTATTTACCGTTCGTAATTGCCGCCAATAAGGTAAATGCAGCACAGGCGGCGCAGTAATAAATAAACCGATGATAGCAGTTTAATTTTCACCCGCCTCCGACCATTCAGGCCGGAGGCAAATAATAATTATACTTCTGGGACATTCTATGAATTCAAGTTTATTGAAGGTTAGCTTATTGTCTTCATCCATCCTTCTGGCGTTATCCTCAACCGGCGTAATGGCGGCAAAATTAACGGTTGAGCAGCGTCTGGAATTGCTTGAAAGACAATTATCAGAGAACAAATCAGAATTAAATAAAACGCAGAAAGAGTTAGCCGTATATAAAGACAAGGTCGCTCAGCTGCAGCCAGCCGGCAACAACGTTCAGTCTGGAACAACGCAGGTCAATCAGACCGTCTATTCTCCGGTCGCCGACAACATCGAGAATGAAAATAATCATCTCGACACAAAATCACCGCCAACGCCGGTTAAAGGCACGCAGAAAGTGGCCGTTGTAAATAATGAAGGTGGCAAAACCAGCGTACAAAATGTCACCCTGAAAGACATCAGCAAATACATTAAAGACGATATTGGCTTTAGCTACGAAGGTTACTTCCGCTCCGGCTGGGCAGCGGCCAACCGCGGTTCGGCCCAAACCTACGCCGCCGGGTCGCTTGGGCGTTTCGGGAACGAAATGAGCGGCTGGTTCGACTTAACGCTGAACCAGCGCGTCTACAACCAGGACGGCAAAACCGCCAACGCCATCGTGACCTACGACGGTAACGTCGGGGAGCAGTATAACGACGCCTGGTTTGGCGATAATAACGGCAACGAAAATATCATGCAGTTCAGCGATATTTTCCTGACCACCAGAGGCTTCCTGCCGTTTGCACCGGAAGCCGACTTCTGGGTCGGGAAACACAAGCTGCCTGAGTACGAAATCCAGATGCTCGACTGGAAATCATTAACCACCCAGGTTGCGGCAGCCGTCGGTATTCAAAACTGGAACCTGGGTGTCGGGCAGCTTGACGCCTCCCTTAGCCGTAATGACGTTGACGTTTATTCCCGCGACTTCAGCCACACCACGCAGATGAACACCAACTCGGTTGACCTGCGCTACCGCAACATTCCGCTGTGGGAAAAAGGCTCGCTGTCTCTGATGGGCAAATATGCCTTTGCCAATAAAACCGACGACCAGAAAGACAACGAAAATAACGGCTCCTTCTTTAAGCTGAAGGATACCTGGATGGCGACGGCCATTGTGCGCCAGGATCTGCCGCGTGACACCTTCAACGAGTTCACCCTGCAGGTGGCCAATAACTCTTATGCCAGCAGCTTCGCGAACTTCTCGGGGGCCAGCAACTCAATGGCACCGGGCCGTTATTACTACGGCGACCAGACTGACGGCGTGGCCTGGCGTCTGATTTCCCAGGGCGAAATGTATCTCGCAGACAGAATTATCATGGCCAACGCGCTGGTTTACTCCCAGGGTAGCGATGTCTACAGCTATGAGAGCGGCGCCCACAGCGACTTCAGCAGCATTCGGGCCGTGATTCGCCCGGCGTGGATTTGGGATACCTGGAACCAGACCGGCCTGGAGCTGAGCTGGTTTACCCAGAAAAACAAAACCGAGCAGGGCGTGAACCTGAAAGAGTCGGGTTATAAAACCACGCTCTATCATGCTCTGAAGGTTGGCCCAAGCCTGCTCGGCTCGCGTCCTGAGATTCGTTTCTACGGCACGTACCTGAATATCCTGGATAACGAGCTGTCTAACTTCCGCTTTAACGAGAACAGCAAAAACGAGTTCATGGCAGGCGTTCAGGCTGAAGTGTGGTGGTAATCCTCTTTTGCTAAGTGCATAAAAAAACCCGTCTTCCAGACGGGTTTTTCTTTTTCTGTCAGCTTGCGCCCGCGCAGCTGTCCGGCACGTTGTTCAGCCCTTCCGCTCCGTGGGTAAAAGATTTAAATCGCTTTTGATCGTCCAGTTTGATGATGTACAGCGAATCAAAATCGCTGCCCGGCCACTTCGGCACCACGGCCGGGTCGCCACCGGTTTCCTTCACCAGCTTTTGCGCCGCTATCACCAGGTTTTTATGCTCCCACGAGACAAAAGTCAGGCGACCGCTGCTTTGGGTTTTCAATAAATCATCCGCCAGTTCGTCCGTCTGCTCGGCGTGGTAGTGCAGGTCTATAGCCTGAGAAAGGCGGATAGCGGTCGGCGTGATGGTCGTTAAAGGGCGCAGCGAGCTGCCTGTTTTGTTCTCTTTCGGCGCAGAGGCGTAGATGGCATCCGGTTTCCCGTACTGGCTTAACAGAACCGACGGCAGCTGCAATGCACGGTTCAGCCCTTTGCAGGTGAGCTGCCCGCTATTATTAGCCGGTTTCTCGCCGTGGCGCAGGAACACTATCGTGCTATCGGCCTTCGCTATCATCGGGGTCAACAAGGCACTGCTCAGCAACACAACAAGCGCTTTCTTGATCATGCTTTTCTCGTTTTTATCAGGGGATGAAGCTTCTACTATAGAGAAAAAATCGAGAGAAAAAACAAAACATTGGTAAGCAGAAATCATCCCTACCGAGCCAACTTCACCGATTAACAACCGCCCGCCGTTTTGCTATTCTGACGCCCGTTAACGTGATGATATATTCTACAAAAACCTGTAAAAACAATTAATAAGGAACAGCCGTGAGCACCCAGAGCGAGATGTTTAATAAAGAGATTGCGTGGTCTACCCGCCACATGGTTCGCACCCTTAAGCAGGTTCAGGCGCTGCCGGACTTAAGCCACGTCCGTATCGCCTGCAATATGCATCTCGACCTGAAAATGATCCCGCTGGTTGAAGGCCTGCTGAAGAAAAACGCCAAAGTCTTCCTCACCACCTGCAACCCAACCACCGTGCAGGATGACGTTGTCGCTTACCTGGTCGCCGCCGGAGCGGAAGCCTGCGCATGGCGCAATATGAGCGACGCCGACTGGCGCAACTCGTGGGAAAAAGCGATCGCCTGGCGCCCGACCCATCTGTGCGAAATGGGCGCGGACATCACCACGCTGCTGCATCAACGCGGCGAATTTGGCGACGTGGTTGCCTGCCTGGAAGCCACCGGTTCCGGCGTCAACCGCCTCGCGGATCTGCGCCCCGGCTATCCGATTTTTAACTGGGACGATCTGCCGGTAAAAGAAGGGCTGCATAACCGCCATATGGTTGGCCTCACCGCCTGGCAAACTTTCTTCCAGACCACTCACCTCACCCTGCACGAAAAGAAAGTGCTGGTGATTGGCTATGGCCTCGTAGGCCAGGGCGTTGCCGCCGCCGCCAAAGCCTACGGTGGCCAGGTGATGGTTGCTGAATTAGATCCGGCCCGTCGCCTGCAGGCCGCCTATGATGGCTGGCATGTAGTTGATATTCATGACGTGATTGCCACCACCGACGTGGTCGCCACCGCAACCGGCGCGAAAAAAGTCGTCAGCGCAGCGGTACTGGATAAAGCCAAGGATGGCGTGTTCGTGCTGAACGTCGGCCACGTTGCCGAAGAGATCGACTGCGGCTACCTGCAGCAATATCCGACCGAAGAAGTGATGCCGTTTATCAACGCGTATCAGCTTAACGGCAAAACGCTTTACCTGATGGCGAACGGCTCGATGCTGAATCTGACCGCAGGCTTCGGCGACAGCCTTAACGCCTTCGACGTGACGCTGGCCGTAATGGCGAGCGGCATCAGGCACATCGTGACCGACGGCCAGCACGCTGAAAAAGCGGTTTATTTACTGCCACAGTCCGTGTGGGAAAAAGCGCTGTAAGCTGTACTCCCCCCCTTATCAAGTCAGGCCTTTACGGAGTGCCTGACTTTTTTTTCGTTTTCGTCGAATAAAATCTCCACCCCGATTGTTTACTCCTTACCAGAACCTGAGGAAGAGACAATCATGAGCTACCTGACCACCGAAACCCGGCTACCCCGCAAGCGCTACGACGCCTTTAGCATGGCCCTGCACTGGGTCACCGCTTTCTGCGTGATATTCCTGTTCGCCAGCGCACATATATGGGAAGTCCTTGAGCGCGGCACTCCGCTGCGCAAAGGTCTGCAATCGCTACACATTTCATTTGGCATCCTGCTTGGTGCGGTGATTTTAGTCCGGCTGCTCTGGCGCATCAGCGCCGCTTTCTCTCCCTCCAGAAAGCTGGAAAAAGTACCGATGCCGGGTGCGTTTCGCATCGCTGCCCACGCCACGCACGGCGTGCTCTACATCCTGTTGCTGACGCAGGCCACGCTTGGCTTCCTGTTCCGCTGGGCGCAGGGCGAGCCTTTCTGGTTCTTCAACCTTTTTGAGGTCCCGGACGTGTTCAACATCGATCCCACGCTGCGCCATACCCTGGCAATGCTGCACAACAACGTGGCCTGGGCGCTGATCCTGCTGGCCGGTGCGCACGCCGCCGCCGCTCTCCTTCACCATTATGTTCTGCGTGACGGCACGCTGCGCCGCATGCTCCCCGCCTGTAAAGGCAACTCTCGCTAACCTAAAGGACGACACCATGAACATGCCTTCAAGCCGTAAACTGCTGCCTTTGCTGTGCCTGGTTGCCAGCGGGCTTTTCTACTCCGCCGCCGCCAGCGCCATGGGCGACGATGATTCTAAAACGCCGGACTGCCCAAAAGGCCAGGTGTACGACAGCAAAACCAAAACCTGCTCGGTGGAAAAAAGTAGCATGCTGAGCGACGGCGATAAGACGCAGTACGCTTATCATCTGGCAAAATCTGGCCGTTACCAGGAAGCGTTAAACCTGCTGGATACCCTGCAGCAGCCCAACACGCGTGAAGCCTGGAACTACCGCGGCTACGCCACAAGAAAACTGGGGCGCACCGACGAAGGGATCGGCTATTATCAGCGTTCTATCGCCCTGGATCCGCACTACGCCAAAGTGCGTGAATACCTTGGCGAAGCCTGGATGATTAAAGGGCGCCCGGACCTGGCGAAGGCCCAGTTAGCCACCATTAAAACGCTCTGCGGAACCGGCTGCGAGGAGTATCGCGATTTGAAAGCCGCCATTGACGGGCACCCGGAGTCCTAAGCTTGAGGACGTAAAAATCACCGTCAACGAAGTTCGTTTACAGCTGGCACAGCACCTTGCCCGCCTCTGGCGTTACGGCATGGTGCTGTCCCGCAATCGCGATGTGGCTGAAGATTTGGTTCAGTCCACCTGCGTGCGCGCTCTGGAGCGCTGCAGTCAATTTCAGTCCGGCACCCGCATCGACCGCTGGCTGTTTGCGATTTTGTACTCTATCTGGATCAATGAAATTCGCGCCCTGCGAGTTCGCCAGGGCCAGGGCTTTGTCGACAGCGACGAGTTGAGCCAGCTTGCGGACAGCGAAAGCACCGAAGATAAACATCAGTACCACGCGCTGCTGCTGCAGGTCAGCGAGCTTCCCGAAGCGCAGCGCAATACCGTGTTTTTAGTTTATGTCGAAGGTTTCACCTATCAGGAAGCGGCCGACACGCTGGCCATTCCCATTGGCACCGTGATGAGCCGCCTGGCCGCCGCGCGCCTGACGCTGGCCAAACACCTGATGCCGACGATGAAGAAGGAGCTCAAATGACACGTCAATCCTTCTCCGCTCCGTGGAGCGATGAGGCTATCGTGGCCTGGCTGGACGGTGAAATGCGCGATGACGAACGCCGCGCCTTTGACCAACAGCTTAATGACGATCCCACTCTGGCCGCTCGCGTTGAACAGCTAATGCAAAGCAACCAGCCCTGGGAACAGGCTTTTGCACCTCTACTGGAGGAAGCGCCGGTCAACCGCATGGAGGAAAAGCTGAATGTCCTGCTTCATCAGCCGGTGAACGTGAAGCCGCAGGCGAAAGGCATCAGCCGCCGCAGCCTGATAGCCGCTTCACTGAGTTTTCTCGCCGTCGGCGTGCTGGCCGGGCGCTTTATTCGCCCAGGTGAACAAAAGCTCAGCGGCGAGCCGGAAATTCGCGACCTGATTGCGCAGTACATGTCGCTCTACAGCGCCGAAACGCTGGCCGACATCAACGTCACGCCCCAAGGTCTGCAAAGCGGCCTGAACCGTATGCAGCAGGATATCGGTCTGACGCTCACTCAGGCGGCCGTTGAGATCCCGGAAGCCGAGCTAAAAAGCGTGAGAATGCTGCGCTACGACAGCACCTCCATCGCGCAGATGGCTTATCTGCACGCCAGCTTCGGACCGATGGCGCTGTGCATTTCCCGCAGCAAAACGAGCGACAGTACAGCGCTGAAGCACGAAGTCCGCCGTGGCCTCAACCTGGTCTGGTGGCGCAGTAAAGGGTATGAATATGTGCTGATAGGCCGCAACCCGCAGCAGGATTTACAGCAAAGCGGGGAGCGGCTCCAGCGGCAGGTAGTTTGAATTAGGACCCGGTTAACGCCCAGGCTCGTTCAGCGGCCAGGATTCGAATAAATAACCGTCGAAGTTAATATCATCGACGTCGGACAGCTCCAGCAGCCGGTTTTTGACGTTTTCCAGATGCTGCCACATGGCGTGTTTCGCGGCTTTGGCATCTTTCTTAATCAGCGCGGCGAGGATTTGTTTATGATCGGCAAGCCACTCTTGCCGATAAAGGTTGTTCTCCAGATGGCTGTGCAGCTGGATCCACATCGGGTTATTTTCACGCCACTGCCAGGATTGTTTGAACAACTCCACCAGCATGCTGTTGTGGGTGGCCTCGGCCACGGCAAGGTGGAACTGCCTGTCGCCGCTTTCGTTCCCGCCGGAAACCAGCTCCTGCTCTTGTATCTGCAAGGCCTGTCGCATTTTCAGGATATCTTCCCGGGTCGCCTGCTGGGCGGCGAACTCCGCGATATTGCTTTCCAGCAGTTGGCGAGCCTGCAGTAGCTCGAACGGCCCAGCATCGTTGCACTGGCTCGCTGGCGCATTTACCGTCTGATGGGGCATCGCAACGACAAAAATACCCGCACCACGGCGGACTTCCACCAGCCCTTCAATCTCCAGCATGATCAGCGCTTCGCGCACCACGGTGCGGCTAACCGACAACAACGCGGCGATTTCCCGTTCCGGCGGGAGCCTGTCTCCCAGGGCATATTGCTGGCGAGCAATCATGTCGCGCAGCATCACGCCAACTTCCTGATAAGGCCGCTGCGGCTGCGCGGAAGGTTTGTCCTGGATTTGCGGTTTCATCTTTACTCACTGCAGGTAGGGAATGAGCCGGACTATAGCATAACTGGTTGACCCATTCCCTGGCCCGGCGAGCGCTATTTACCAAAGAACGCGCGCTGGATGGCCATCTCAACGCCGCGCACTTCAGCCAGCCCTTTCAGGCGGCCAATCGCTGAATAGCCTGGATTCACCTTTTTCTTCAGGTCGTCCAGCATTTGATGGCCATGATCCGGGCGCATTGGAATCAGTTCACTTTGCCCTGCTTCTTTACGGCGCTGCTCTTCTTCCACGATGGCTTTCACCACTTCATACATGTCCACATCGCCATAAAGGTGAGCGGCTTCATGGAAGGTTTTAGGATTGTCTTCCCGCAGCGTTGAGCGCAGGTGCGTGAAGTAGATACGCGGCCCAAAGCGTTTAATCATGCCGACCAGGTCGTTATCGGCCCGCACGCCGTAAGAGCCGGTGCACATAGTAAAGCCATTCGCCGGGCTATTAACCGCGTCCACCATCCACTGCATATCTTCCACGGTTGAAACAATGCGCGGCAGGCCAAGAATAGGTCGCGGAGGATCGTCCGGGTGAACCGCCATTTTGATGCCGACCTGCTCAGCAACGGGGATAATGGCCTCAAGGAAGTAGGCAAAGTTTTCGCGCAGCTTCGCTTTGTCGATATCTTTGTAGGTGTCCAGTTGGGCGCGGAACTGGTCGAGCGTATAGCCCTCTTCTGCGCCAGGGAGGCCAGCGATGATGTTGCGGGTCAGCCGTGCTTTTTCATCCTCGCGCATTTCAGCGAAGCGTCGGTTTGCCTGCTCGATTTCTTCCGCGCTGTAGTCCGCTTCTGCCCCTTTGCGCTTCAAAATATGCAGCTCAAAAGCGGCGAATTCGATTTGGTCAAAGCGCAGCGCTTTGGAGCCGTCCGGCAGCGGGTATTCGAGATCGGTGCGCGTCCAGTCCAGTACCGGCATAAAGTTGTAGCACACGGTGTAGATACCGCATTCAGCCAGGTTGCGCAGGCTCTGGCGGTAATTCTCTATCCATAAATCATATTGCCCGCGATGGGTTTTGATCTCTTCGTGGATAGGCACGCTTTCCACCACCGACCAGACCAGCCCGGCAGCCTCCACCACGGCTTTACGTTTTAGGATCTCTTCCACCGGCCAGACTTCGCCGTTCGGAATGTGGTGCAGCGCGGTAACGATGCCCGTCGCCCCCGCCTGCCGGGCGTCGGCCAGAGTGACCGGATCGTTTGGACCATACCAGCGCCAGGTTTGTTTCATGATATCCCCTTACAACTCAAATTGGTTGACCAGTAGCTATTTTTGATTGAGCGCCTGAATTTATGCGCCAGATGGCATCTAAATTCAGCCAATTTGAGCGGTGTGTCAATCTTCACGCGACAATTGGTTAACCAAAATCACAATTTAACACACAGCATTGCGAGGGAAAGGGCAAAAGCTATAGGACATCTCTAAACGGCAGGCACAAAAAAACCCGCCATAGCGGGTTTCTTTCACTTCTGAAACGTCAGGCTGAATTACAGCGCAACAACGTTAGCAGCGGCTGGGCCTTTAGCGCCGTTCTCGATAGAGAACTCAACTTTCTGGCCTTCGTCGAGAGTTTTGAAGCTATCGCTCTGGATTGCAGAGAAGTGTACGAATACATCTTTGCTGCCATCGGTAGGAGAGATGAAGCCGAAACCTTTCTCAGCGTTGAACCATTTTACCAAACCAGTCATTTTGTTAGACATAGATATTACCTTTTCATTTTCTTGAGCCACTAAACGCGGCGAACATGGTCTGTTCAGCAGAGTTGGACTTATTCGGGCACTTAGGAGGAGACTCGAGAAGAAGGGATATCTAAGATAGCGCTTGAACTGAGGACTGCTTTACTAAAACTGCTTTCATAAGGTCTGTGTTCCAAACCGGGAGCTAATCTCTCACGTCCGCCGTGATTTAGCAAGGGTTAAGGATAAATAAAAAAAATTCTCATTTAAGGGAGCGTGAAGCTGTTGGCTGCTCACACAAGTTATCTATAAAGAGATCGCCTTAAGCTCCGTTCACCCGTATATCTGTTTCCCCTACACGTTCAGAGACAGTGAACGTGTCAGGTGGCATTACGCCATGCCCCCTGACGCCCCCCGGCGCCC
>NZ_BCTL01000038.1 GCF_001571265.1 Cedecea neteri NBRC 105707 = ATCC 33855
GCGTTCACCGTGCTCTGAACGAGCAGGGAAAATTGATCTACGGGTGAACGGAACAACAGCGAACTTACAGATGTAATATCTTCAAATTATTGCGCTTTACATATTTCCCAAATACAGGCCAAAGTACGCTTGGCGCTGCATTTAACTCCCCAGTCCTGGTTAGGTAGCTAAACCCCATACCCCATCATCTTCAGCAATTTCTGCGCATGCTGTACCGCATCCTGACGATGCGCCACGCCCAGTTTCTGATACAGATTTCGGATATGCGTTTTAATGGTCGTTGCCGCGACGTCCAGCTCTCCGGCGATCTGCTCGTTGCTGTAACCTGAATAAATCAGCCCCAGTACCTGCCACTCTCGCTGTGTCAGCGGGCTGGTGCGGATAAGCTCCGGCACTTCCGGGTGGTTGAGCAGGCGGTTCACAAAGCTTTCGTCAAAATGAGCAAACTTATGGCGGTGATGCTGGTTTATCTCGCGCAGGATACGCTGGGCGCGGTGTTGATCCAGCTCCGGCAGCGTGTTGAGCTGGATAAGCTGACGCAGCTGCTGCGCCATCGCTTCCCCTTCAATCACGAAGTGGCTGATGAATCCGGTGCGGTTTGCCAGCGACAGCGCTTCCAGCAGCACGCGCTGAGCATCACTTTTACGCCCCGACTGCCAGTACAGCTGGTTGAGCAGCAGCAGGTTGCGGTTAAGGTCGCTCATCAGGCGCAGGCTGCGGGCGTTTTCGTTTAGCTCTTCCAACACCATTTCCGCCGGATCGTACTCGCCCAGCAGGATTTGTACGCGAGCAATGTTACGCCACTGGCTCTGCAAGAAGTGGTTATTGGCAAATTCAGGCTTCGGCGTCTGACGCAGCCAGTTGGCCGCCGACGTTTTATCGCCAATCATTTGCCAGTAGATCACCCGCACCTTATCGGCGTTGGAGACCCAGTCGCTGTGCCAGGGACCGTTCCCAAGCAAATTTTCAAGGCGGTTAAGGTGATTGCGAGCATTATCCAGGTCACCGCGTGCCAGAGAGCACTGCACCAGCAGCGCCAGGCACTGCAGCTGTTGCTGCGGCTGGAAGCTGGAAAGCACCTCCATTCCGCTGCGGGCTGCCGTTTCGGCTTCATCCAGCCGGGCCCATGCCCAAAGCAGCTGGGCGCGGATACGCTGTAAAAACTCATGCAGCGGCAGTTGCTCGAGGTGCTGCTCGCGAATCAGCACAAAGGCTTTTTCCTGCGTTTCCCATGCGGCCTGTAAAAAACCTTGAGCCAGCAGAATTTCGCTTTGCTGAATCAGACTCCACAGCGCGTAGTGCCAGACATCGTGGCGGCGAGCCATTTGCTCTGTTTGCTGCATAACGGAAAGCGACTTCGTGAGGTCGCCCTTGCAGTGCAGCACTTCGCCGTGAACCGAAGTGGCGACAATACGGCTGTAAAAATTGGCCAGCGGCAGCATTTCCAGCGCCACCATCGCCAGGCGCTCGGCTTCCGCAGGATCGCCCGCGTTGATGGCAACCTGGGCCCGCAGGGCATTAAATTCGCCATGTAGCGTGTCGTCGATAACCAAATTCATTTCCTGCTCGGCTCTCGCCAGCAGGGTGTTCACTTCGCTATAGCGGTGCTGGCTTTGCATCAGCCAGGCCTGGAGCAGTACAAGTTTGGGGTTTTCCAGCAGGCTTTCCCACGGCAGCGCTTTAAGCGACTCTTCCAGCAGCGTCAGTTCGCTGTGATTGAATAGCGCCCATGCGTGTCCCAGCAGGATGTCGCGCAGCATATTGGCATCTCCCGCCGCCAGCGCGTGGTGAATGGCCTCGCTTGGGAAGCCCTGGGCCATCCAGCTTTCAGCGGCCGCCCGATGAATATCCGGCAGCTCTGCGGCCAGCTCCCACTGGCAGCGCTGGCGCAGGAAACTGCCAAACAGCGGGTGGAAACAGAACCATTCGCCGGAATCATCCATGCGCTGCAGGAACAGGCCCTGGCGCTCGGTCTCTTCCAGACGCATCTGGCCGTTTTCTTCGCCTGTCACCTGGCTTATCAGCGTGTCATTCATCGAGCGCAGAATAGAACTTCGCAGCAGGAAGTTGCGGGTATCGGCATCAACGTTATTCAGGACTTCATCCACCAGATAATCTGAAAGATGGCTGGCGTTAATGCCAGACAGGCGGCGCGCAGAATGTTGAGCCGGGGTGTTGCTCTGGCGAGCGGACAAGGCAATTAACTGTAGTGCCGTGACCCAGCCCGCAACGTCATCACACAGGCGGCTGCTGTCCGCTTGCTCGATAGGCGTTGCCAGGCGGTTATCGAAGAACTGTTTGGTTTCCTGATGCGTGAAAGCGAGCTGCTGGCTACCGATTTCCAATAGCTGGTCGCGTACGCGAAGGTTGGCAATGCCAAGCTGCGGTAAGTTACGCGACAGAATCACCAGCGTCAGGTTTTCCGGCTGGTGGCGAATGAAAAAGCGCATCGCTTCGTGGATCACCGGGTTGGCGATCAGGTGGTAATCGTCAATGACCAGATATAGCGGCTTGTCCCATCCCGCCAGTTCGATGAACAACTGGGAAAAGAGCGAAGACAGGCTGGCATATTGCCGCTTTTGCGCCATGATTTCGCTACTGACACAGTGGCCGCCGGTAGCGTGTTGCACGGCAGCAATCAGGTAGCTGGCAAAGCGTTCCTGCTGGTTATCCCCTTCATCAAGGGAGTACCAGCCCAGCTCTTTTCGCCCGGCCGCCCACTGTGAGACCAGGGTAGTTTTACCATAACCGGCAGGGCTGGCGATCAGCGCTAAGCGATAGTTGGCGGCAGTCGAAAGCTTTACCAACAGGCGGTCGCGAACCACAGTGTTTTCCAGCCGAACAGGGCGACTTAATTTGGATGGGATTAACATAGTTGATCACTTCACTGTGTATAAATTTCCCCAACGTATTCCGCGCTGCAAGGCAGTCTTACCGCACTGCAGAAGGAATCATGGAGGGAAATGTTCAAGGATGCGATTTTTTTTACGCTTCGTAATTAATGCTTACGGATAAGGTCTGCCAGAATGCTTTTTATTGCAAGGTTGTTGAACTTTCTATTCTCGGTAAGTTGCACCCTGTCACAGTTCCATTTTTTTCATGAATGCGATTGCCCACTCCTTATGGCAACGCGGCTGAAACCTGTTACATCGCAGCGTCGAGTGGCAGGGATCACATTTTTCACTCATCCTCGCTACTCCTCCCCGCGTAATCCGCGCCGGGAGGAGGAAGTCCCCCAGGCTGCCCGGCACACTAACGGGTAATGATTTTCGAACATTACAGGACCGATTTCCTATGTCACAGCCGATCTTCAGTAAAGAACAGTTCCAGTCCGCTCTGACGCGCCAGTGGCAGCGTTATGGCCTCACTGATGCCAGTGAAATGACCCGGCATCAGTGGTGGCATGCGGTTAGCGGTGCGCTTGCCGAGCTTTTAGCGGCTCAACCAGCAGAAAAACCTGAAGCCAAACAGCGCCACGTAAACTACATCTCGATGGAGTTTCTGATCGGGCGTCTGACGGGGAATAACCTGCTTAACCTGGGCTGGTTCACTGAGGTGAGCGATATACTGAAGGGTTACCAGATTAACCTCACCGATTTACTGGAAGAAGAGACGGATCCGGCCTTAGGCAACGGCGGGCTGGGGAGACTGGCGGCCTGTTTCCTGGATTCAATGGCCACGGTCGGGCAATCGGCCATCGGTTATGGCCTGAACTATCAATATGGCCTGTTCCGCCAGTCCTTTAAGAACGGCAAGCAGATGGAAGCCCCGGACGACTGGCAGCGCGGCAGCTACCCCTGGTTCCGGCACAACAGCGCGCTGGACGTGCAGGTTGGGATCGGCGGTAAAGTGGTTAAAAACGGTAAAAATCAGCGCTGGGAACCGGCCTTTATTTTCCAGGGCGAAGCGTGGGATTTACCCGTGCTGGGCTACCGAAACGGCGTGGCACAGCCGCTGCGCCTGTGGCAGGCAAAGCATGCCCATCCCTTTGATTTAACGAAATTTAACGACGGCGAATTCCTTAAGGCCGAGCAGCAGGGCATTGACGCCGAGAAGCTAACCAAGGTGCTCTACCCGAATGACAATCACCTGAACGGCAAAAAGCTGCGCCTGATGCAGCAGTATTTCCAGTGTGCCTGCTCGGTGGCGGATATTCTGCGCCGTCATCATCTGGCGGGGCGCAAGCTCGCCGAGCTGGCGGATTACGAAGTGATCCAACTCAACGATACTCACCCAACTATCGCAATCCCGGAGCTGCTTCGTGTGCTGATTGACGAGCATCAGTTGAGCTGGGATGAGGCCTGGGCGGTGACCAGTCAAACGTTCGCCTACACCAACCACACCCTGATGCCTGAAGCTCTGGAGTGCTGGGACGAGAAGCTGGTGAAAGCGCTGCTGCCACGCCATATGCAAATCATCAATGAGATTAACAAGCGCTTTAAGCTGCTGGTCGATAAAACCTGGCCGGGCGACGAGGCCGTTTGGGCGAAGCTCGCCGTGGTGCATAACAAACAGGTGCGTATGGCAAACCTGTGCGTGGTGGGTGGCTTTGCGGTTAACGGCGTTGCCGCGCTGCACTCTGAGCTGGTGGTTAAAGATCTGTTCCCGGAATACCACCAGCTGTGGCCGAACAAATTCCACAACGTCACGAACGGCATTACGCCACGTCGCTGGATCAAGCAGTGCAACCCTGCGCTTGCCGCGCTTTTCGACAAGACGCTGAAAAAAGAGTGGGCGAATAATCTCGACGTGCTTGAAGGGTTGGAAAAGCACGCCGATAACGCCAAATTCCGCCAGACCTGGCGCGAAATCAAATACCAGAACAAGGTGAAGCTGGCGGCCTTTGTGAAGGCCCGTACCGGGATTGTGATTAGCCCGGATGCGCTGTTCGATGTGCAGATCAAGCGTCTGCACGAATACAAGCGCCAGCATCTCAACCTGCTGCATATCCTGGCGCAGTACAAAGAGATCCGTGAAAACCCGAAAGCAGACCGCGTACCGCGCGTTTACCTGTTTGGCGCGAAGGCGGCACCGGGCTATTACCTGGCAAAAAATATTATCTTTGCGATCAACAAGGTGGCCGAGGCGATCAATAACGACCCGCTGGTGGGCGACAAGCTGAAGGTCGTTTTCCTGCCGGACTACTGCGTCTCTGCGGCGGAGATCATGATCCCGGCGGCCGATATCTCCGAGCAGATTTCGACCGCGGGCAAAGAAGCTTCCGGCACGGGCAACATGAAGCTGGCATTGAACGGCGCGCTGACGGTGGGGACGCTGGACGGTGCTAACGTTGAAATCGCCGAGAAAGTGGGTGAAGAGAATATCTTTATTTTTGGCCACACCGTCGAGCAGGTTAAAGCCCTGAAAGCCAAAGGCTATGACCCGGTGAAATGGCGCAAAAAAGATAAAGTGCTGGATGCGATCCTTAAAGAGCTGGAGCAGGGCAAATACAGCGAGGGTGATAAGCACGCCTTTGACCAGATGCTGCACAGCATCGGCAAAGAGGGCGGCGATCCTTATCTGGTGATGGCGGACTTTACCGCCTATGCCGAAGCGCAGAAGCTCGCCGACAAGCTTTATCTCGACCAGGAGGCGTGGACGCGCGCGGCCATTCTGAACAGCGCCCGCTGCGGCATGTTTAGCTCCGATCGTTCGATTCGCGATTATCAGCAACGTATCTGGCAGGCAAAACGCTAAGGGAGCGCCATGGAACGTAAACGTCTTGATAGCGCCGCGCTGGCGGCCGGTATCAGCCCGAACTATATCAACGCCCACGGCAAACCGCAGGCTATTCCTGCCGAGACAAAGCTGCGCCTGCTCGAAGCCATGAATCGCACCGCCGCGCCGAAGCAGGTACCCACGCCGGTGCCCGTTGTGCAGGTTTTCACCGCGGGACAGCGGATGCAGCTGACGCTGGAAGGCGAAGGGGAGTTTAGCTGGCAGCTGACTACCGAAGAAGGATATGTCCATCACGGGCATGCCTCCGGCGGCAAGAAATTATCGCTGCCGACGAAGTTGCCTGAGGGATATCACTCTCTGATGGTGACCCAACAAAAACAAAGCTGGGCGAGTCGGGTTATCGTCGCGCCGCCGCGTTGTTATGAGCCGGATGCCTTATTGCAGGGCAAAAAACTGTGGGGTGCGTGCGTGCAGCTGTATACGCTGCGTTCTGAGGCGAACTGGGGCATCGGCGATTTTGGTGACCTGAAGCAGATGCTGGCGGATGTGGCAAAGCGTGGCGGGGCATTTATCGGCCTCAACCCGATTCATTCGCTTTATCCCGCGAACCCGGAAAGCGCCAGCCCGTACAGCCCTTCGTCACGCCGCTGGTTGAATGTCATCTATATCGACGTCAACGCGGTAGAAGATTTCCAAAACAGCAAAGCGGCGCAGGCGTGGTGGAAAAAATCCGCCGTGCAGAAACAGCTTCAGGACGTGAGAGATGTCGAGTGGGTGGATTATTCCGCCGTTACGTCACTTAAAGTTGCGGCGCTTCGTTTAGCCTGGCAGCAGTTCTCGCTGCGTAAATCCAGCGATGAACTGGTGGTCGCGTTTGACAGGTTCGTTGCTGAAGGGGGAGAAGGGCTGTTCTACCAGGCCGCCTATGATGCGCTTCATGCCAGTCAGGTTAACGAAGATCCTATGCGCTGGGGCTGGCCGGTGTGGCCTGAAGGCTATCGCGACGCCCATAGCCCGGAAGTGAAGCAGTTCTGCGAGCAGCATCGGGATGAGGTTAACTTCTGGCTTTGGCTGCAGTATCTGGCCTGGCGTCAGTTTAAGGCGTGCTGGGATGCCAGCCAGCAAGACGGGATGCCGATTGGCCTTTATCGTGACCTTGCGGTGGGCGTTGCTGAAGGCGGCTCCGAGACCTGGTGTGATCGCGAGCTTTACTGTCTGAAAGCCTCCGTTGGCGCGCCGCCGGATATCCTCGGCCCGTTAGGCCAAAATTGGGGGCTGCCGCCGATGGATCCCCATGTCATGGCTGCTCGCGGCTATCAACCGTTTATCGAACTGCTGCGCGCCAATATGACCCACTGCGGCGCGCTGCGTATTGACCACGTGATGTCGATGCTGCGGCTATGGTGGATCCCTTACGGCGAAACGGCGGATAAGGGCGCGTACGTCCAGTATCCGGTCGACGATTTGCTGTCTATCCTTGCGCTTGAGAGCCAGCGTCACCGCTGCATGGTGATTGGTGAGGATTTAGGGACCGTGCCGGTTGAAATTGTCGGTAAGCTTCGCGACAGCGGCGTTTATTCTTACAAAGTGCTGTACTTCGAGCACGATGGCGAGAAACAGTTTAAGGCTCCAGCCTCATGGCCGAGGCAGTCGATGGCGGTCGCCACGACTCACGACTTGCCCACGCTGCGTGGCTACTGGAATAGCGGAGATTTAACGCTGGGCAAAACGCTGGGGCTTTATCCTGACGAAGAGGTGCTGGCGGGGCTGTATGAAGACCGTGAGCGAGCTAAACAAGGCTTGCTGGAGGGTTTGCATAAGTACGGCTGCTTGCCGAAGCGGGCCGGGCATAAAGCGGCGCTAATGACGATGACCGACACCCTCAACCGTGGAATGCAGCGTTATATCGCCGACAGCCATAGCGCACTGCTGGGGCTGCAGCCGGAGGATTGGCTGGACATGGCCGAGCCGGTGAATATCCCTGGCACCAGCGATCAGTATAAAAACTGGCGCCGGAAGCTAACGCGCTCGCTGGAGGCAATGTTTGCCGATGAACGGGTGAATAAGTTGCTGAAGGATTTGGATAAGCGGCGTAAGAAAGCGTAGATACGTCTCAGGTTTCGCGATCTATCCCCTCTCCCTTTTAGGGAGAGGGTGAGGGTGAGGGTGAGGGTGAGGGTCAAACTAATAGTAAGAGTGCTCACCGCGCTGATGTTCGGTCAGGTCACGCACGCCTTTCAGCTCAGGGAACTCAGCCAGCAGCTGTTTCTCAATCCCTTCTTTCAGTGTTACGTCGACCATAGAACAGCCGTTACAGCCGCCGCCAAACTGCAGGATGGCGTAGCCTTCATCGGTAATTTCCATCAGCGTAACGCGACCGCCGTGGCCGGCCAGCTGTGGGTTAACGGTCGCCTGCAGCATGTACTCGACGCGCTCCATCAGCGGCGCATCGTCAGACACTTTACGCATTTTTGCGTTAGGGGCTTTCAGCGTCAGCTGGGAACCGAGCTGATCGGTAACGAAGTCGATTTCGGCGTCTTCGAGGTAAGGGGCGCTCAGCTCATCAACATAGGCCGTTAACTGCTCAAACGGCAGCGCCGTGTCGGTCGCTTCAACCGCATCCGGCGGACAATAAGACACACCACACTCCGCATTCGGGGTGCCAGGATTAATAACGAATACGCGGATTTGCGTCCCTTCTTCCTGATTTGCCAGTAGCTTGGCAAAGTGGGATTGTGCAGCATCGGAAATACGGATCATAACGATTGCTCAATAGTTGACTATTTTAGTCGGTTATAATACGCCCATCGTCGAGGGTCTACAAGGTTCGACACAGGCACCATACCTGGACAGTCGCTGCGCCCTGCTTTTTCAGCAATCGCGCTATCTCCGCAACAGTACTACCCGTCGTCACGACATCATCCACAATAGCCATATGGCGACCCGCCACCGGGATTTCAACCCTAAAGATGCCTTTCAAATTCCTCTTTCTCTCTTTGGCCGTTAACGTGTGCTGCGCCGGTGAAGAACGTATACGTTTGATGGCAAAAGGGAAATACTTGCAACCCAGCCAGCGAGCAAGTGGAGTAGCAATAAGTGCGCTTTGGTTGTAGCCCCGTCGCCACGCTCTGGTGTGGTGTAAAGGCACGCTCAGCACGCTATCGGGCATTTGAATACGTCCCTCTCGCCTGGACGCCAAAATGCGTAGCAGCAGCAGGCGTGCCAAAGCCGGGGCGAGCGAGGGCGTACCGGTAAATTTCAGGTGATGAATCAATGTGCTTAGCGGCGGCAGATAGTCGGTCACGTAGGTTATTGCGTCCCACTCGGGCATTCGCTGCAGGCAGCGACCACAGGGCAAACTCCCGCTCAGGGCCGGTAAACCGCATTGCGGGCAGCAGGCCTGCGGCTTAACGAGCGAAGTGGTGCAGCATGAGCAAATCCCCCAGCCTGAACAGGCAAGCGGTAACTGGCATAGCCAACAGCGGCCAGGGATTGTTAGCATAGCGTTCTCCTTACTGATGAAAATGAGAACGGTAACCGATGAGCGACCTGTGGTGGCAAACAAAAGGTGAAGGAAAAAACGATCTTGTGCTGCTGCACGGATGGGGGCTGAATGCGGAGGTTTGGCACAACATAGAATCAGAACTCGGCTCGCAATTTCGGCTGCATCTGGTCGACTTGCCGGGGTATGGTCGGAGCAAGGGGTTTGGTGCGCTGACGCTGGAGGAAATGGCCGACGTTGTGCTGGCTAAAGCTCCTGAGCGCGCCCTCTGGCTTGGCTGGAGCCTGGGCGGACTGGTCGCTAGTCAGGCCGCACTCGTCAGGCCTGAGCGTGTGAAGGCGCTGGTGACGGTGGCTTCCTCACCCTGTTTTACCGCCGCAGAAGGCTGGCCGGGCATTAAGCCGGAGGTGCTGGCCGGGTTCCAGCAGCAGCTAAGCGAGGATTTTCAGCGTACCGTGGAGCGTTTTCTGGCGCTGCAAACCCTGGGGACGGAAACCGCGCGTCAGGATGCTCGCCTGCTGAAAAGCGTCGTTCTGGAGCAGCCGATGCCGGAGGTGTCCGTGCTTAATGGAGGGCTTGAGATCCTGAGAACCGCCGATTTGCGCACGGGGCTTGCCGCATCAGCAGTACCACATTTACGCCTGTATGGCAGACTGGACGGGCTTGTGCCACGTAAAGTGGTACCTCTGCTGGATGCTCTGTGGCCGCAGTCCAGCTCGGTTATCTTCGACAAGGCCGCCCATGCGCCGTTTATCTCTCATCCGGCGGAGTTTTGCCAGGCGATACGGGAGTGGGAACCAAGCCAGGGGCGGTAAGTTGTTCATCTGTGGCGAAAAAAGCATTTTGTGCCAATACTCAATTATTCACCTTGCGAAGGGTGAATAATTAAACCGTTGCGGGATGAGTCCCGGTTACTAAAAAAGCAGATACCTACGGAGAGTACTGGCTATGAAATTGATAACAGGCATTGTTACTGGATTGTTGGTTGGTGCTGTTTCCTTTGGCGCTTTTGCGGCTAAAGAGCTTGAGAAAGATAAAGTTGCGGGCATGAAATTAACGAAGATCGGCACGATCGTAACGGATAAAACTTCCGCTCCGATGGATGCGAAGCGCGATCTGGTTAAGAAAGCCGATAAGCTGGGGGGTGACTATTACGTGGTGACCAGCGCCGAGAAGTATACTAAAAACGTTCGCGCTACTGCGGATGTTTACAAGATAGCGAAATAACACGCATTTCATGAAGCCGGGCGGGGATGACCCGCCCTTTCTTTTAACGAAGTGCCCAAAGCTCCCGTGCGCACTTTTTCCCTTCTGGACAGCTTTTGCAGCTTCCCGTCAGGCAACTGCTCGGGTCTTCACTGATGCGTGTTGCTTTCCCCATCGCTTCCAGACGATCGAGCATTGCGGCTACCAGCGGCAGAGGGGTGGCAAGCTGCTGGCTTATCTGCTTCGCTTCCAGGCGGCCCTGAAGCGCCAGGGCGTTACGGATATCAATCAGGCTTGCCATCATCGCTCCTTAGTGACAGTCGCCGGCGCTGCTTTGGCAGCAGGATGACTGCGTTTTTCTGGTAGCCAGCAGCGAGACGTCAACGCGGCTGCGGGCCCGGCGCAGGCCGCCCAGCAGCAGGACGTTGAACAACACGACCGCCAAAATACAGATCAGACTGAACTGAGGGTGCTCACTGAAGGTGACGCTTTGGTAGTACAGCGTAGAGAGCGAATAGGCGATGTTCAGCCCCCAAAGTACCGAGAATGTCATCCAGCCCCGGCTTGATTCACGGGCAATCGCGCCCATCACCGAGATACACGGAATATAGAGCAGAACGAAAATGAGATAGCTGTAGGCTGCGGCTTCGCTGCCAAACTTGCTGCTCATCACACCCATCGGCCCGGAGGACATTTCGCCGTCGCCTTTGCTTGCCTCAATCGGGTTTGCCAGCACGCTCAGGCTGAAGGTATTTTTCAGCCCCTGCCAGGTTTCATCGGCTGCGGCGCCCAGCTCATCAAGCAGATTAAAGCTTGCGGCATCAAACTCCTCGTTATGGATATCTTCGGCGGTATAAAGGGTATTCAGCGTACCCACTACCACTTCTTTTGCCATCGCGCCGGTAAACAACCCAACGGTGGCCTGCCAGTTGTCATCGTGGACACCGATCGGCTTCAGCAGAGGGGTTAACACACGGCTGACGGATGCAAGGGCGGAATCGTTAATGTTATCTACCGGCTTGCCGCTAAAGGAGAAACTGTTCAGGGCACCGATGAAAATACTGACGATCACGATGACCTTACCGGCGCGCAGCACGAAGCCTTTCAGACGCTGCCAGGTTTGCAGGATCAGGCTCTTGAGGTGAGGGACGTGGTAAACCGGCAGCTCCATCACGAACGGTGAGGCTTCGCCGCGCATGATGGTGTGCTTCAGCATCAGGCCAGTAAGAATAGCCATCACGATGCCGAGAATATAAAGCGAGAACACCACCAACGCACCCTGCTGGCCGAAGAATGCGGCGGCAAACACCGCGAAAATCGCCAGACGCGCACCGCAGGACATAAATGGCGCCATCATGATGGTCATCAGTCTTTCGCGCGGAGCATCAAGCGTACGGGCCCCCATGACCGAAGGCACGTTGCAGCCGAAGCCGACAATCAGCGGCACGAAGGATTTACCCGGCAGCCCCAGCGACTGCATCAGGCGATCCATCACAAAGGCCGCGCGAGCCATGTAACCGGAGTCTTCGAGGAAGGAAAGGAACAGGTACATCATGCCGATTTGCGGTACCAGCGGCAGCACGGTATTGATCCCGCCGCCTATGCCCTGGGCCAGGAAAATCGTCAGCCAGTCCGGGAAGTGCAGCGTATAGCCGAGCCACTGAATGCCGTGAATAAATATCGCCACCGAGCCGCCATCAAAAATTGGCTGCAGCGCGCCGCCGATGTTAATCGCCAGCAGGAACATCAGGTACATCACCAGCATGAAGATCGGCAGGCCGAGGTAACGATTGAGGATGATTTTATCCATTGCCACCGTCAGCCGGTTGGGTTCGGCGGTCAGGCTATTGCTAACCGCATCGCAAATCGAAGCGATGCTTTGGTAACGGGCATCTGCGATCAGCAGCGCGGGGTCGTCAACGGTTTCAGCGAGGCGCGCGCGCGCCGCGTCAAGATTGTCTGTGGCATTGCCTGCATAAGCGAGGCTGTAGATATCCCCTTCCAGCATCTGCAGCGCCAGCCAACGGCGTTGTGTCACCGGCATTTCCTGCGGCATCTCTTCGGCCAGGCTTTTTGCCTCTTGCAGCAAAATCTGAGGATAGTGCACCAGCTCGTTTTTCTCGTTGGGCTGCTTGCGGTCAATGGCGAGTTTCAGGCTTTCAATGCCACGCCCGCGAGTAGACACCAGCGGCACGACGGGGCAGCCAAGGCGAGCGGCCAGCGCGTCGATGTCGATGCGAATAGCCTGCTTCTCGGCGATATCCAGCATATTAAGCGCAACCACGCACGGAATGCCCAGCTCGAGCAGCTGTAGCGTCAGATACAGGTTACGCTCAAGGTTTGAAGCATCCACTACGTTGATTAACAGATCGGCATCGCCGCTCAGGATGTAGTGACAGGCGATTTGCTCATCAAGCGAAGTTTGCGACGAAATGGTGGTGAGTGAGTAGGTGCCGGGCAAATCAACCAGAGTCACCTGGTGCTCAAGGGTGGAAAACTGACCTTCTTTACGTTCTACGGTGACGCCAGCCCAGTTTCCCACGCGCTGGCGGGCACCCGTCAGCTGATTAAATAACGTGGTCTTACCCGAGTTAGGGTTGCCGATTAAACCTATGGTTAAGTTTTTCATTTTATTCGTGAACTTCGTTGAATGTGCAAAAAGCGCGGATGCTCACCCGCCGTTAGGCAACGGCTTCGATATTCACCAGCGCGAGATCTTTTTTGCGCAGCACAAGGCTTACGCGGCGAGTTTCGATATGAATAGGATCGCCGAGAGGCGCCACGCGGACGACGTTGAATGAAGATCCCGGCAGCATGCCGAGCGACAATAATTTCTGGCGATAAGCCGGGCTGATTTCATTGGCGAAGCCGGTAATTTTCCACGCGCTATTCGGTATGAATTGCATAGGACCTACTTAGAGCTGGGCTCTGCATTGACGCTGACTGAATGAAGGCTTTATCCGCGAGCGATGCGCACGATAAAGCTGATTACGCTATCGGAAGAAAGAGAAGAAATATCGTTCAACACAATGATAATGAGAATGGTTAACGTCGACAATATTTATTTTTCTTTCAAAATTTAACGGAAATTCTTATTTAAGGGGTTTTTAAGGCGAGTGGATTATTTATGGGATAGTAAGTGGTTTTGTTTAATTAACTGAAAATTAAAGCGATACCTTAATCGTAAGGAAGCGAGAGTGTTATTTTACTATTAACGATGTTACAGGAGTGATAATTGCTGGTTTCGCAGCGGAGTCATTATTGAAAATTGATTTAAATCAAAATTAAGTTATTTTTCTGCTTCTGGCAGGACGGTGAAAAATAAATCCTCTCCCCGAAGGGAGAGGAAAAACAATTAACGCTTTTTACCCATCGCAGCCGCCAGGGCATCCATCATGGCGCTATTTCCACCGCTGGCGTTGTCACGCCCGCGTGGCTTTTGCTGTGCTGCCGGCCGCCCTTTTTGCTCGCGAGGGGCGTTACCGCCGTTTCCGCGACGGCTGCCGCTCTCGCCCGGCTGTTCGTCGAGACGCATGGTTAAGGCGATGCGTTTGCGCTGCAGATCAACTTCCAGCACTTTGACCTTCACGATATCGCCCGCTTTCACCACTTTGTGCGGATCGTCGATGAACTTGTCGGACAGCGACGAGATGTGAACCAGGCCGTCCTGATGCACGCCGATATCGACAAATGCGCCGAAGTTGGTGACGTTGGTCACTGCGCCTTCCAGCACCATGCCCGGCGTCAGGTCGTTCATGGTTTCCACGCCTTCGGCAAACTGCGCGGTTTTAAACTCAGGGCGCGGGTCGCGGCCCGGTTTTTCCAGCTCTTTAATAATGTCCGTCACGGTCGGGACCCCGAAACGCTCATCGGTAAACTGGCTGGCCTTCAGATCGCGTAGCTCGCTGCTGTTGCCCATCAGGTCCTGCAGCGCCTGCTGGGTTGCGGCCAGGATGCGTTCGACCACCGGATAGGCTTCCGGGTGAACGGTAGAGGCATCCAGCGGGTTATCACCGTGGTTAATGCGCAGGAAGCCCGCACACTGCTCGAAGGCTTTTGGCCCCAGTCGGCTGACTTTCAGCAACTGCTGGCGATTCTGGAAGCGGCCGTTTTCGTCACGCCAGGTGACGATGTTCTGCGCCATCATGCGGGTCAGGCCGGCCACGCGGGTCAGCAGCGGCACGGAAGCCGTGTTGAGATCCACGCCAACGGCGTTCACGCAGTCTTCGACGACCGCATCCAGCTTCCTGGCCAGCTGAGTCTGGCTGACGTCGTGCTGATACTGGCCCACGCCGATAGATTTCGGATCGATTTTCACCAGCTCGGCCAGCGGATCCTGCAGTCGGCGGGCAATGGAAACTGCTCCGCGGATCGAAACGTCCAGGTCCGGGAACTCCAGCGCCGCCAGTTCGGAAGCAGAGTAGACGGACGCGCCCGCCTCGCTGACGATAACTTTCTGTGCGGTGACCTTCGGGAACTGCTTTTGCACATCCAGGAAGAAGCGCTCGGTTTCGCGGGACGCGGTACCGTTACCGATCGCGACCAGCTCGACGTTGTGCTTCTCGCAAAGTGCAGCCACGGCGACGGCGGCTTTTGCCGCCTGGCCGGTATGCGGATAAATGGTATCGGTGGCAACCAGCTTTCCGGTGGCGTCCACCACCGCGACTTTCACGCCGGTACGCAGGCCCGGATCGAGGCCCATTGTGGCGCGCAGGCCAGCCGGGGCCGCCATCAGCAGATCGTGAAGGTTACGGGCGAAGACATTAATGGCTTCATCTTCGGCGCGTTCGCGCACGGTGCCCATCAGCTCGGTTTCAAGATGCATCAACACCTTGATACGCCAGGTCCAGCTCACTACGGCCTTGCGCCAGCTGTCCGCTGGGGCGTTGTTCAGGCGCAGATTGAGATGGTTGATAATTAGCTGTTCGCAATAGCTCTCACGCGGTGGCTCATCGAACTGCGGGTCAGCATTCAGCGATAGCTGTAATACTCCTTCGTTACGCCCGCGGAACATCGCCAGCGCGCGGTGGGAAGGGACGGTCGCAATGGCTTCGTGGTGGGCAAAGTAGTCGCGGAATTTTGCGCCTTCTTCCTCTTTACCGCTTACCACGGCAGAAACCAGGTGTGCATTCTTCCATAAATAGTCACGCACTTTCGCCAGCAGCGCGGCATCTTCAGCGAAGCGCTCCATCAGAATGTAGCGTGCGCCGTCGAGCGCGGCTTTGGTGTCCGCCACGCCTTTGTCTGCGTCCACGAAGCGAGCAGCTTCCTGCTCCGGGTCGTGTGAAGGCTCGTTCCACAGCAAATCAGCCAGCGGCTCAAGGCCTGCTTCGATAGCGATTTGCCCACGGGTACGGCGCTTGGGTTTATACGGCAGGTAAAGGTCTTCGAGTTCGGTTTTGCTCAGCGTGCCGTTGATGGCACCGGCAAGCTCGTCGCTCAGTTTGCCCTGGTCTGCAATGGATTTGAGGATGGTCTGGCGGCGTTCTTCCAGCTCGCGCAGGTAGCTAAGACGAGTCTCCAGTTGACGCAGTTGCGTGTCATCCAGACCGCCGGTGACTTCCTTACGATAACGTGCAATAAATGGCACGGTATTCCCTTCATCCAGCAGGCGAACGGCAGCTTCTACCTGTTCGTTTCTGGCCTGAAGCTCACCCGCAATAATGCGGCAAAGCGAATCATTCATCATGGCTTTTCATCTGTGTAGTACGGAAAATTCAGCAAACAGTTATACGGATCGGGGCGCGAAAATGCCAGCCGCCGACCCCCGGATATTGGGTTTCAGACAGTTCTGTGCGCATTATTCAGGTTTAGGATACTCAATTTCATTGACGTACCACTGCGCTTCTCCCGCTGGCGTTTGCACTACGGCTAGATCGCCTACTTCTTTTTTGAGCAGCGCTCGCGCCATCGGCGAATCAATAGAAATGTAGTCCTTGCGGCCAAAGATTTCGTCGTAGCCGACGATGCGAAAACGCAGCAGGTCGCCGTCGTCGTTTTCGATTTCGACCCACGCGCCGAAGAAGACTTTGCCTTCCTGTTGCGGCGAGTAATCAACGATTTTCAGCCGTTCAAGAGATTTGGTGATGTAGCGAACCCGGCGGTCAATTTCGCGCAGGCGCTTTTTGTTGTACTGATAGTCGGCGTTTTCGCTGCGATCGCCGAGGCTGGCGGCCCAGGTCACTTTTTTGGTCACCTCAGGGCGTTCTTCACGCCACAGGTAATCCAGCTCTTTTTTGAGCTTTTCGTAGCCTTCACGTGTGATTAACGGCGTTTTCATCTTTTTGCCCTGCAGCCTGTAAAACCAGAGTGTGATTTAAACCGATGCTCAATGAAGAATGCAACCGGTGCATTTTGGGAAGCAAGTCACCAAATTTTGATTTAAAACGTTGATAACCGACTGTTTAATATGCTTTGTAACAATTTCGACTAGAATGTATACCAGAATTGACTGGTTGTATTAGCGCAGTTTTTTAAGAATACACACTCAACTGTTCGAGCCTTTGGGAGTACAAACGATGCAAGAGAACTATAAAATTCTGGTGGTCGATGACGACATGCGCCTGCGCGCGCTGTTAGAGCGTTATCTCACCGAGCAGGGCTTCCAGGTTCGCAGCGTCGCTAACGCCGAACAAATGGATCGTCTGCTGACCCGTGAATCCTTCCATCTGATGGTGCTGGATCTCATGCTGCCGGGCGAGGATGGTCTTTCTATTTGCCGTCGTCTGCGCAGCCAGAGTAACCCCATGCCGATCATCATGGTGACCGCGAAGGGTGAAGAAGTTGACCGTATTGTCGGCCTGGAAATCGGCGCGGATGACTACATTCCTAAGCCGTTTAACCCGCGTGAGCTGCTGGCCCGTATTCGTGCCGTACTGCGTCGCCAGGCCAACGAACTGCCGGGTGCGCCTTCTCAGGAAGAAGCGGTTATCGCGTTCGGCAAGTTCAAGCTGAACCTCGGTACTCGCGAAATGTTCCGCGAAGACGAGCCAATGCCGTTGACCAGCGGTGAGTTTGCGGTGCTGAAAGCGCTGGTAAGCCACCCGCGTGAGCCACTTTCCCGCGATAAACTGATGAACCTGGCCCGTGGCCGCGAATACTCCGCGATGGAGCGTTCCATTGACGTGCAAATCTCCCGCCTGCGCCGCATGGTGGAAGAGGACCCGGCGCATCCGCGTTATATCCAGACCGTTTGGGGTCTTGGCTACGTCTTTGTCCCGGACGGCGCTAAGGCATGAGGCGAGTCCGCTTCTCACCAAGAAGCTCGTTTGCCCGTACGCTGTTGCTGATCGTCACCTTGCTGTTCGTCAGCCTGGTGACGACCTATCTTGTTGTTCTGAACTTCGCGATTTTGCCGAGCCTGCAGCAGTTCAATAAGGTGCTGGCGTACGAAGTCAGAATGCTGATGACCGACAAACTGCAGCTTGAAGACGGCACCCAACTTGTGGTGCCGCCTGCGTTTCGTCGCGAAATTTACCGCGAGCTGGGCATTTCGCTTTACTCCAACGAGGCAGCGGAAGACGCTGGCCTGCGCTGGGCGCAGCACTATGAGTTCCTGAGCCAGCAAATGGCGCAGCAGCTTGGCGGCCCGACCGAAGTGCGCGTTGAGGTGAATAAAAGCTCCCCGGTCGTCTGGCTGAAAACCTGGCTGTCGCCGAATATCTGGGTCCGCGTTCCGCTGACCGAAATCCATCAGGGTGATTTCTCCCCGTTGTTCCGCTATACGCTGGCGATAATGCTGTTGGCGATAGGCGGCGCATGGCTGTTTATTCGAATACAAAACCGACCGCTGGTCGACCTGGAGCACGCTGCGCTGCAGGTCGGTAAAGGTATTATTCCTCCTCCATTGCGCGAATATGGCGCTTCGGAAGTGCGATCGGTGACGCGGGCGTTTAACCATATGGCTGCGGGCGTTAAACAACTGGCGGACGACCGCACGCTGCTGATGGCGGGCGTCAGCCATGACCTGCGCACGCCGCTGACGCGTATTCGTCTGGCAACCGAAATGATGGGGCAGGAAGACGGCTATCTGGCCGAGTCGATTAACAAAGATATCGAAGAGTGTAATGCGATTATCGAACAGTTTATCGACTACCTTCGCACCGGGCAGGAGATGCCGCTGGAGATGGCGGATCTCAATAGCGTACTCGGTGAGGTGATTGCGGCAGAAAGCGGCTACGAGCGTGAAATCGACACCGACCTGCAGGCCGGTGAAATCCGCCTGAATATCCATCCGCTGTCTATCAAGCGTGCGGTGGCCAATATGGTGGTTAATGCGGCGCGCTACGGTAATGGCTGGATCAAAGTCAGCAGCGGCAGCGAGTTAAACCGCGCCTGGTTCCAGGTGGAAGATGATGGCCCGGGCATTGAGCCAGACCAGCTTCAGCATCTGTTCCAGCCGTTTGTCCGCGGTGATAGCGCCCGCAGTACCAGCGGCACCGGGCTGGGCTTGGCCATCGTGCAGCGCATCATCGACAACCATAACGGGATGTTGGATCTCGGGAAAAGCGAGCGGGGAGGGCTGCGTATAAGGGCTTATCTCCCGTTGCCGATAACCCGGGTGGTGACTCATCGGGAAAGCTAGTTTCCCTGTGGCCCAATTAAAAACGAACCCCGAAGGGTTCGTTTTTTTCGCCTAATGCTTCAGATTTACAGCTTCGGACCGGCTTCGACCAGAGCTGCACCGGCTGGGGTGTCGGTGTATTTTTCGAAGTTATCGACAAACAGCTTCGCCAACTGCTCCGCTTTTTCCTGCCATTGCTCCGGAGAGGCGTAGGTATTACGTGGGTCCAGGATCTGGGTATCCACGCCCGCGAGAGAGGTTGGGATGGCGAGGTTAAACATCGGCAGGGTAAAGGTTTCTGCGTCGTCCAGCGAGCCGTCGAGAATGGCATCGATGATTGCCCGGGTATCTTTGATCGAAATGCGTTTGCCGGTGCCGTTCCAGCCGGTATTCACCAGATACGCCTGCGCGCCTGATGCCTGCATGCGTTTCACCAGTACTTCAGCGTACTGCGTTGGGTGCAGCGACAAGAATGCCGCGCCAAAGCAGGCGGAGAAGGTTGGCGTTGGCTCGGTCACGCCGCGCTCGGTGCCCGCAAGTTTAGCGGTAAAGCCGGACAAGAAGTGATACTGAGTCTGGTTTGCGGTGAGGCGTGAAACCGGCGGCAGCACGCCGAAGGCGTCGGCGGTCAGGAAGATAACTTTGGTTGCGTGGCCCGCTTTCGACACCGGCTTAACGATGTTGTCGATATGGTAAATAGGGTAAGAAACGCGGGTGTTTTCCGTTTTGGACGCATCATCAAAGTCGATAGTGCCGTCGGCGCGGACGGTGACGTTTTCCAGCAGCGCATCGCGGCGGATCGCGTGATAAATATCCGGCTCGGCTTCTTCCGACAGGCGGATAGTTTTGGCATAGCAGCCGCCTTCAAAGTTAAACACGCCGTCGTCGTCCCAGCCGTGCTCATCGTCACCAATCAGGCGGCGTTTTGGGTCGGTGGAAAGCGTCGTTTTACCGGTGCCGGACAGGCCGAAGAACACCGCCACATCCCTTTTTCACCGACGTTTGCCGAGCAGTGCATGGAAGCGATGCCCTTCAGCGGCAGCAGGTAGTTCATGATAGAGAACATCCCTTTCTTCATTTCGCCGCCGTACCAGGTTCCGCCGATAAGCTGCATGCGTTCAGTCAGGTTAAACGCCACGAAGTTTTCGGAGTTCAGGCCCTGTTCTTTCCAGTCTGGATTGGTACATTTAGCCCCATTCATCACCACAAAATCAGGCTCAAACGTCTCCAGCTCTTCGTCCGTTGGGCGAATAAACATGTTTTTCACGAAGTGCGCCTGCCAGGCAACTTCGGTGATAAAACGCACCGACAGACGGGTATCGGCGTTGGCGCCGCAGAATGCGTCGATAATAAACAGGCGTTTGCCCGATAGCTGATGGGTGACGAGTCCCTTTAGGTGGTGCCAGGTTTCTTCGGAAAGCGGTTTGTTATCGTTTTTGCCTTTACCGTTGTCGGCCCACCATAAGGTGTCGCGGGTGGTGTCATCACGGACGATGTATTTATCTTTTGGAGAGCGGCCGGTGAAGATCCCTGTATCTACGGAGACGGCGCCTAAGTTAGTGACCACACCGCGTTCAAAACCCTGCAGGTTAGGGTCGAGTTCTTCGCGGTAGAGGGTATCGTAATCGGGGTTATAGACGACTTCGCTGACGTCATGAATGCCATAAGCCTTGAGATCTTGCGGGGTTATGCCTTTAACTCGCATTTCACTGCTCCTTAGCCAATTTATACTGCCGAATATTGTAGGGTTGTTTAGGGGGTGTTAACCGCGACCACTATCATAAATTTACGCGCCTGCTTAAATTTAACAGGGGAAATGCACAGGGGATGCCGCAACGGGGGCAGAGTATGGCAGGAATTCGCTGGCTTTCGGGGAAAATATAGCGGATATGTTAATAATTAGGATAATAACGGAGAACTTTGTGAATGAACGCGCTCTCATACGCAACACGATGAAACAAGACCGTCATTTGCAAGTCGCAGCAGGCCGTTACACTAAGTCAAAAATGATCTAATAAGGGATGACAACCATGTTCATGTCTGAGCCGTTACCCAAGGCGACCCGCTGGGGGATTCTGCTGGTGGGGTTTCTTTTAGGCGTGGTGCTGTACCTCACCGAGGGAGACAGGGTGAGTAGCCTCTGGCTGCGAGGGGATAATCAGGCCCTGTACCTGCGTTCGTTGTCCGTCGTGCTGGCGACGACACTGGCGCTGGTCACCGTGCGTTTCAACGGTCTACGATTTTGGGGATTAGTGCTGCTCCCATTGCCGGTTGTGGCGTTGATGAGCGGCTGGGTGAACTGGACGACTCAGGGGCTGGAAAGCTGGAACCGGCACGATATTGTTCAGGGGTATCTGTGTTCGCTGGCGGCAATGCTGTTTCTGGCCTTACCCTGGCTGCAGGGGCGGCTGCATTCGAACCACGGTTGGGGAGGCTGGCAGGTATTCTACGGCCAGCTCTGGCGTAACGGCATTACTCTGTTACTTACCGGGCTGCTGGTGCTCTTTTTCTGGGGCGTGCTGGCGCTTTGGGCCGGGTTATTCAAGCTGGTAGATATCACCTTCTTCGATCGCCTGTTTTTCAGTTCTTCGGCGTTCGCCTGGATTGCTACCTGTACGACTGCGGCGCTGGCGGTAACGCTTTGCCGTGATCAGATTCGGGCTATTAACGCGGTCAAACATTTCTTCAGCGTTTTTGCGACGGGGCTTTTGCCGCTGCTCTCGCTGATCTCTCTGATGTTTTTGGCGACGCTGCCGGTCGTCGGCCTGGGGTCTATTTCACTGCACTTTTCCTGTAATGCGCTGCTCAACACGCTGACGCTGATGGTGATGGGCACTGCCGCAGTGGCTTATCATCCTGAAAGAGAAACGCGACCTTATCCCGCTTTGCTTGATGGCGCGATTAAGCTGACGTTACTGCTGTCGCCGATTTATGCCTTGCTGGCAAGCTATGCGCTGTGGCTGCGCGTTTCTTCATACGGCTGGACGCCGACAAGGGTGTATGCAGCGCTGATAACCTTTACCGTGCTGGTATGGGCCTTTGGCTATGTCGTCACGCTCGTTCGCCAGCGTCGGGAGCTCGTTTTACAGCCGGGTGGCATTAACCGCACGGTGTTTTTGCTGGCGCTGGCCTTGTTGGTCGCGGTGAATTCTCCGCTTCTGGACCCTTACCGGATAAGCGTTAATAACCAAATGGCGCGTTACCACAGCGGTGTCCTGAAACCCGACAGGCTGAGTATGACCATGCTGCAATACGCCGGGCGGCGGGGCTATGATGCGCTTAGCGAGCTGCAAAGAGATCCAGCATTTATCGCCAGCCCTGAGCGCAGAAGGCAACTGGCGATGTTGTTGAGCAACGGTAAAGCAGGCGGCGCGGCTACGGCGAAGCTTACGGTTGAATCTCTGCGTCAGCGTATCGTGCTGGCGGATAAAAACCGCGTGCCGGAAAACGCGTGGTGGCAGGCAATGGTAAAAGATGAAAGCTACCAGGCTCGAGAGTGCCTGGATGACGAGGATAAGTGTCTGCTGGTTGGGATGGATCTGAACGGTGATGGTCAGGATGAATGGCTGCTGTGCCAGCCGGAAATGAACTACTGCAAAGTTTACGGCAAGTCAGGTGGAAGCTGGAAGGATATCGGCCAGGCCCGGGATCTCGATAAAAACCAGATGATGTCAGCGCTGAAGCAGGCCGCTTCTGAAGGAAAACTCACGGCTGCGCCAAAGGTCTGGCAGGACGTAATGGTGCAAGGGCAGCGTGTCAAAATTGACTATTACCGCTGAAAAAAAACGCCTCCGGTGAGGAGGCGTTTTGCAAATTTCATAAACTTAGTGAACCTGCGGATCTGCCGGGGAAGCGTTGTTCCGGATCGCCGCAATGTCCATTGAGTCAAAGACATAGTGGCTGCCGCAGTAATCGCAGTTCATGTCGATTTCATTGTCTTCCGCCAGAATGCTGTCGATTTCTTCATCCGGCAGCGTACGTAGCGCGTCTGCACAGCGTTCGCGAGAACAGGTGCACTTAAACTCTACGTCCTGCGGATCGTACAGCGTGACTTCTTCTTCGTGGTAAAGGCGCCATAACACATCGTTCGCCGGCAGCGTCAGCAGCTCTTCTGCTTTGATGGTTTCGGTCAGCGTGGCCAGATGGTTGAAGTCGTCGGTTTCCGCGTTCTGCGCCGGCAGAACCTGCAGCAGCATACCGCCTGCCGCCGCTTTACCGTCTACTTCGCCGGTACGAATAAACAGACGAGTTGGCAACTGCTCGGAACGCATGAAGTAATCTTCCAGGCAGGCAGCCAGCGTATCCCCTTCCAGACCGACCACGCCCTGATAACGCTCGCCTTCGCTTGGGCTGATGGTGATCACCAGATAGCCGTTACCCACCAGATCTTTTAACGCCGCATCGGCCGGGATCTCACCCTGTACGCGAGCCACGCCGCGCATTTGCTGTTTGTTATTACCGTTAATCACGGCCAGCGTCATTGGGCCATCGCCCTGGAGCTGAACGGTGATGTCACCGTCAAACTTCAGCGTAGCGGTCAGCAGGCTGGTGGCAACCAGCAGCTCGCCGAGGATATTTTTGACCGGCTGCGGGTAGTCATGGTTTTCCATGATCTGCTGCCAGGTTTCGGAAACCGTCACCAGCTCGCCGCGTACGGCGTAGTTTTCAAACAGATAGCGGTGTAGTTGGTCGTGTTGAGTCATCGTCATCTCTCTTGCTGGTAGGCGGATTTACGCTTCGCCACCGTGTTTAAATTTCATCAAATCTCGCCGCTCTTTTTTATCCGGGCGGCGATCGGGGTGGGGCATGGTTAGCGCGTTCATTTTGCGTGCCAGCGCCACTTTTTCCCGTTTGGCGATACTTTCCGCCGTTTCTTCATAAAGCTGAGTGGCTTCCGTGGCCGGCCTGCGCTGCCCGGTAATCGCGAGTACGTTAACGGTGCGTTCGTCATTGCCCTGGCGCAGCGTGAGAACCGCGTTCAGTTCAACCAGTTTACTGGGTTTGCTGCGCTGGCCGTTGTAGTGCACTTTTCCGCCTTCAATCATTTCCCGCGCCACGGCCCGGGTTTTATAAAAGCGTGCTGCCCACAGCCATTTATCCAGGCGTACACCTTCGGCTGCTTTTTCTTTCATTACGCCCCCTTAAACGGAAAGCGATGGGATCAGGCTGCGGTAATCGCTAAGGCCAGGATGGCGCTCAAACGTTTTTTCCGCTTCGCCGGAATCCGGGTTGAGGACGCCGAAGCAGTAGCGAATGCCAAATGTCGCTGCGGCATCAAGAATCGCTTCGCTGTCGTCGATAAATACCGTTCTGGCCGCGTCGAACCCGGTATGTCCGGCTACCGCCTGCCATAAACGTTGATCTTCTTTCGGATAACCAAATGTGTGGGTAGAAAGCAATAAATCAAGGTGCTGACCCAAACCCGTATGCTCAAGCTTCACCGCCAGATTGTGCGGGTGCGCGTTGGTGAGCAAAATTCGGCGCTTGCCGCTGGCTTTGGCTGCCTCAAGAAACGGCACTGTGTCTTCACGTAGCGCGGCTTTTGGCCCCTGCTCGGTGGTCATGGCACAGATATCCAGCCCGAGGCGCTCGCTCCAGTAATCGAGACAGTACCAGTTTAGCGTATGCTGCACGGCGTGGTATTCGCGGGAAATCAGTTGATGCGCTTCCTGCAGCGGAATGCCGCGCTGAAGGCTAATGGTTTCCGGTACCAGCTTTTTCCAGAAATGGTTATCAAAGGCCAGGTCCAACAGGGTCCCGTCCATATCCAGCAGCAGGGTGTCCACGTCCTGCCAGGCGATAGCACCAGACATAGCTTTAGTCTCGATTGAGGAGAAATAGCGTACCAGGGTAGCACAACCCGGTACGCAAAGTTTACCCGTAGCGGCTACTTGAGCGGCGAGGGCGGGGTCAGTGTTGGGTTGAGGCAGCTATCATAATAGCGCTGAATTTCAGCCAGACGAGTGCTGGCACGGCGATAACGAGTCACCGCCAGAACGCCGTTTATTGCCGCGCAGGCCAGCATCGCGATCAGCATCAGAGAAATACCGATGTAGCTCCAGAGGCTGTGTGTATCGGAGATCCGATGCAGGGTGACGTGCTGTGTACCGTTGGCGTCCGTGTAGATGCCGGTGATGATCCCTTCGGCGTGGAACGGCGTTTGCAGCAGCATTTCCGCCAGCCGTTGGAATTCGGTCCACTGTTCCTGGGCCGGGAAGTCATACAGCGACATTGGCGGCAGCGGCTGGTCCACAAGGTCGCCACCTTCATCGTTGATGATGATGTAGCCGCTAGGCGCCGGGCTGTTTAACGACTGCGCGGCGCGGGCGGTTTCACGGATAAAGAATGGCGCGGTTGAGGTGGTCACCAGGTTATCCAACGACTCGGCGCTAACCGGCCGTAGAAGGACATTCACCCCGGTCAGTTTTCCTGAATCCGCGCGCTTAATCAGGGAATCCCAGTCTTTAGTGTTGCCCAGGTTCACTAGCGCATTTTTCAGGCGCACACACTCTTCCTCTGCGGTGCACAGCGCCTGCGTTTTTTTCACAATCCCGGCAAAATCATCCAGCAGGACCATGCCTGACTTCTGAATGGCGTCCGCGAGCTGCGGGTTTACCTTGCTGTCGGCTTCTCCACCCTGAGGATGGATTTGCCCGCTGACGGCTTTGGTCAGGGCGACCGCCTTGTCCATGATTTCAGACTCCGGCAAGGGCAGAGGACGTGCGTTATTCCAAATAATTTGTGAGCAGTCGAATGGGGTGAACGGGAAATTTTGGCGCGCGTGATAACCGCCAGGCGTTTGAATATTACACATCCCCGTGCCGTTAACTCTCAGCGTATCGCCGACCTGCAGCTTGTATCTGGCGAGGTCCTCAACGCTGGTGGCTTCAATGGACTGAGCGCCCTTTAACCATGAAGCGCTGAGCTTGATAGGCATTTCCAGCGGCACCCAAATAGTCATCATCAGCAGAACCAGCAGCGCACCCGCGGCAATCAGGAGGTTACGCACCCAGTGCTGTAGCGGGAAGTTACGCACTTCATCATGGAGTGAAAGGAAACGCCCCTGACGCACCACATGGCGGTCAAGGTAGATATCAATGTCGGTTTTCTGTCCCAAATCCTGCGCCACAAAAGGCTGCCAGTGCGGTGGATAAACCAGGTCGATAATCCCCAGGGAGATATTGTTCATCTGGTCCTGGTTGGACTCGCCGAACAGCCCCCAACGTTTAGGGGTGCCGCGCAGGCAATGGATTTCGCGCAAGGCTGTTTTTGCAGGAGGGGCAAACAGGCCCCACAATCCGGCGGCAATCAGCAAAACGGCACCGCCAATTAACCAGGGCAGGAACACTGGCGGCGTGACGAGACTCAGGAACAGCATGATAAAAGCGATGCAAATAAGTGCGGCTTCACGCACGCCGTCGGGGCGGCTCAGGGAATACTCTTCCTGGGTTTCCTGGCGAATGTTCAGCAGCTCTATTTGCTCGCTTTCTTCGCCCCGGATGGATGCCTGGGTGCCGGAGTAGCCTTCCAGAGCATACTGCTGCGTGTCCAGCGTATCGTTTTGCAGCGTATTGCCATTGAGCGAAATGACCAGCGGGATGCTGCTCGTGCGGATAAGCTCTACGTCGTTATCGTTGGTGATGTATTGTTCCCAGAACGGCGGCAAATGTACTTCAATAGAATCAAGATAATAACGCCATTTATTAGCGTCATCGGCAGAGAGGCCGTAGCGAGTGATTGACCGTGTCAGGGAGAAAACCGTGTTGCTTTGCGCGGTGAGCGTTAACCTTGGCGGTGGATTGCTTGCGCCCGAAGGGCCGATCAGTTCCTGGGAACGCGAATAGCGCTCGAGATAATTTTCGACAGCAATACGCTCTTCTGGAGCCAGTTTACGCGTGGTGGCACCGGAGAAGGAACGATCGTGCGAAACCTGGGCACGCAGCCTCAGGCTTCGCCATATCAGCCATCCGGCAATCAGTATGCAGGCCAGCATAGCAGCTAACAGAAATAATAAGGTGCTCATGCTTTCCCCATCAAACAATCGTCTTTTTCATCAAACTCGGCAAAAGATCGGCCTTTCAAAAGGTTAAGAAGCCAGAAGTCATTATCGGCAGGTAAAGCTGCAAACTTGAGCTGTTTTTAAGGCGACCAGCCTACAGTAACACAATGTTAGCAAAGCGACTTCGTCTGAAATACAAGTAAATTCCTATTCAATAGTACCCGCCTTGACAGGGGGCTGCATTACGTGTTTTGGCTCAATAGAAGTTACAAAAATGTAAATAATAGCCAATGCTCGTTGCACGATATGTGCGGCATGCCGCACAATAACTTACCTCTTTCACTGTTGATCCCGGCCACATGAGCAAATCACTAACTAAACCAACGATTTTACATGTAGAAACAGTGGCGCGTTCGCGACTGTTTAATGTCGAAACGGTGGATCTGGAATTTAGCAATGGCGTTCGCCGCGTCTACGAGCGAATGAAGCCGTCTTCCCGTGAGGCGGTGATGATCGTGCCTATTGTTGATAACCACCTGATCTTAATCCGTGAATACGCTGTTGGCACAGAATCCTATGAACTAGGGTTCTCTAAAGGGTTGATCGACCCAGGCGAAACGGTGTTTGAGGCCGCTAACCGCGAGCTGAAAGAAG
Organism: Cedecea neteri NBRC 105707 = ATCC 33855; assembly: GCF_001571265.1. Classification (GTDB taxonomy): domain Bacteria; phylum Pseudomonadota; class Gammaproteobacteria; order Enterobacterales; family Enterobacteriaceae; genus Cedecea; species Cedecea neteri. Next base: position 27,604 of record NZ_BCTL01000038.1, read on the forward strand.
AAGTAGGTTTTGGTGCGAACCAACTGACGTTTCTGAAAAAGCTGACGATGGCACCGTCCTATTTCTCGAGCAAAATGAACATTGTAATTGCAGAAGATCTGTATCCCGAATCCCTGGAAGGGGATGAGCCGGAAGAACTACCGCAGGTGAGGTGGCCGCTGGCGAAAATGATGGATTTGCTCAATGAAGATGATTTCAGCGAGGCGCGTAACGTCAGCGCATTGTTCCTGGTTCGGGAATGGTTAAGACAGCAGGGCAGGCTGTAAATCTGACTGCATAAGAATGAAAAAGGGCCGCTAAGCGGCCCTTTGTTATTTTGCCTGGGTTAGAACAGCTCGTGCTCTTCCCCGTTATCGATAAGCGTCGTGCCTACCTCATGCACGGCTTGCTGCGTAGGCTGCGTGCCTTCGATGAAATACTCTTCACGACTGTTGCCGCCGTTGGCTAACTGGCCGGTACTCCGGTCAATATTGACGGTGACAATCCCTGGCGGTGGCGCCATCGGATCTTCTGGCACGCCTGACAGCGCAATTTTCATGAAATCATCCCAGGCTGGCTGGGCGCTCTTCGCGCCGCCTTCGTAGCCGGAGATCTGATCTTTAATTGCGCCTGACGCAGTGGTGCGGCCAAGGTCGCGGCGATGATCGTCGAACCCAATCCAGACTGACGTGACAACGCCCGGGCCGTAGCCTGAGAACCAGGCATCTTTCGAACTGTTGGTTGTCCCGGTTTTGCCGCCGATATCCCGGCGCTTCAAATCACGGCCTGCTCGCCAGCCCGTTCCCTGCCAGCCCGGTTCACCATAAATGTTGCTGTTAAGCGCACTTTTGATCAGGAACGCCAATGGGGTGTTGATCACATGCGGCGCATACTCCTCGCCCTGTGCTTTTGCCACCAGAGCGCTGTTGGCCTGCTCTAACTGCGGCATTGGTACGTTGCTGTTCTGCGGCGTTTGCGAGACGGCAACGTCTTCTACATCCTGGTTTTCCAGTACCGTTGATTTCGGCGTGTCGCCATAGATAACCGGAATATCACAGCTGGCGCAGGCAACTTTGGGCTTCGTCTCAAACACGGTATTCCCTACGTCATCGACAATTTTGGTGATGTAGTAAGGATCTACCAGGAAGCCGCCGTTTGCCATGACGGAGTAACCGCGGGCAACCTGCATTGGCGTAAATGAGGCAGAGCCCAGCGCCAGTGATTCGGTATGAACAATGTTTGCTGCAGGGAAGCCAAAGCGCTGCAGATATTCTGCGGCATAATCGACGCCCATCGCTCGCATCGCACGTACCATCACCACGTTCTTGGATTCGCCCAGCCCCTGACGTAGACGGATTGGTCCGGCGTATTGTGCCGGAGAGTTCTTCGGCCGCCAGTCGGAGCCCGCCCCGGCATCCCAGCGTGAAATCGGCACATCATTCAGAATGCTTGCCAGCGTCAGGCCTTTGTCCATTGCCGCGGTATACAGGAAAGGTTTGATGTTTGAACCTACCTGACGCAGCGCCTGGGTCGCACGGTTGAACTTGCTTTGGTTAAAGTCAAAGCCGCCGACCAGCGCCAGCACGGCGCCATCGTGTGGATTGAGCGAAACCAGCGCGGAGTTAACGTCAGGCACCTGGCTAAGCCACCAGGCATCATCCACTTTGCGTACCCAAATTTGCTGGCCAGCCTGTACCACGTCGGTGACTTTGCGTGGCGTAGCGCCTTGCGCGGTGTCGGATCGATACGGGCGTGCCCAACGCATGCCTTCCATCCCCAGCGAAACGGAACTGCCGTCAGCCAGCATTGCCGTTGCTTCGTCAGGCACGGCGCGGGTGACAACCGCCGGGAACAATGGCCCGTAGACCGGAAGGTTTTTCAGCGAGTCGGTGATTTTTTTCTTATCCCAGGCGCTTTCTCCCACTTTCCACAGCACATTAGACGGGCCGCGGTAACCGTGGCGCATATCGTAGGCCATGACGTTGTTGCGAACGGCATCCTGGGCGCCTTGCTGAATTTTACGGCTCAGCGTGGTGTAAACCTTGTAGCCATCTTCGTAGGCTTTGTCGCCGTAACGGGCGACCATGTCCTGCCGCACCAGCTCAGAGAGGTATGGCGCGGAGAAGGCAATCTCAGGCGTGTGATAGCTGGCGTCAATCGGCTGACTGCGGGCTTCATCGTACTGGCTTTGGCTGATGTAACCTTCGCTCAGCATGCGCGACAGTACTACGTTGCGGCGCGCCGTTGAACGATCCATGGAATAAAGCGGGTTAAAGGTTGACGGTGCTTTAGGCAGCCCGGCAATTACCGCAATCTCGCTCAGGGTCAGCTGATCGACCGTTTTGCCAAAGTAAACCTGTGCGGCGGCACCCACACCATAGGCGCGGTAGCCGAGATAGATTTTGTTCAGGTAAAGCTCAAGGATCTCGTCTTTGTTCAGCATCTGCTCGATGCGGACGGCAAGAAACGCTTCCTTAATTTTACGCATCAGGGTGCGTTCCGGACTCAGGAAGAAGTTACGTGCCAGCTGCTGCGTAATGGTACTTGCGCCCTGAGAGGCATGGCCCGAGAACAGCGCCACGCTTGCTGCACGGAAGATGCCCACCGGGTCAACGCCGTGGTGCTCGTAAAAGCGGCTGTCTTCTGTCGCGATAAACGCCTTTACCATCACCGGGGGGATCTGGTTCAGGGTCAGGGGAATACGACGTTTCTCGCCGTACTGAGCAATCAGCTCGCCGTCAGCGCTGTAAACCTGCATCGGAATCTGCAGTCGCACATCTCTTAATGTCGCCACGTCGGGCAGCTGGGGCTCAATGTATTTGTATAGACCGTAAATCGAGCCAGCTCCCAGCAGAACGCAACAGACTGCAAGGATTAATAAATACTTTACGAACTTCACCTTAAATTTCCCATCAGGTTTCAATTGGGCAGTTTCTAAACAACCGCGCGGTAGTATAAAGGCAAGCCAGGAGCTTTGATATACCCGTTACTGTTTCGGGGTCAGGGCTGTTCATCATCCGGATAAGGAGATCGAAACCATGATGTTTCCTGGTTGGCGGATTGGCCTGGATATCCAGGCAGAAGGCGTACGTGCCGCAGCGATACAGTGGCACCGACAAGGGTGGCAGTTGCGGCATTGGTGGTATTTACCTTTCCCGAAACAAACACTTGCGGACGGCATGTTACCCGAACCTGACACACTGCGCGAGGCGCTTGCGGCATGGCGCACAGAAATCCCCGTACGCCATCATCTACGGGTTGGCTTTCCGGCACAGCGAGCTTTGCAACGCCAGATCCCCAGACCTCCACGGCGGTTGCAGGAATCAGCCCAAGAAAAGTATATCGCGGGTGCAACGGCTCGCCAGCTGCAAATGCCCACGGAGCAACTCTGTTATGACTATCTGGCGGAGGATTCGTCATTTTGCGTGACGGCGGCGAAACAGGTGGATATTGCTGCACTGCAGGCCTTTTTTGCGAGCATGAATCTCTTTCCCCGGACGATAACGCCGGGAGACAAAATTTTGAGCGCCTTGCCTCAGGATTGCTATCCAACAGATTGTCGTTTTCTGGTTCATGAAGAGCGAGGCTACTGGCTGTGGGCGTCAGTGAACGATCGCGAACGCTCCGGCTGGCTGGATAAACGACAGGCAGTGGATTTCCCTGCTCTTTGTCAGCAGCTGGAGGCCAACGCCTGCGACATTGCCTTTAGCCACGCTGACGTTGAAGGCTCCTGCCCGGCCGGAGCAGAAAGACTGAATGCCTGGCAACTCATTGTCCGCCAACAGCCGCCTTTACCGCGTCACGGTGGGCTTTACACGCTCGCATTAGGGCTGGCCCTGGGATCAGAACGCTAATGATGCCGCTGATAAATCTTCTGCCGTGGCGACAGCTGAGACGCCGCCATCGGCTAAAACTCTGGGGTGGCACTCTGCTGTTTGGCGTGCTTTTGATTACAGGGGTGATGCTGCTTTGGGCCCAGTTTCTCGCTGTAAAAGTGCACTGGCAACAGGTTCAAGTCAGCCAGTGGGAGACGCAAGAATCTGCCTTGAAGTCACTGTTATTGCGTCAGCAAACAGAGTTGAAAGAGAGTCAGCAGCGGCAGGCGATATTACGGGCGGAGACGGTGCGAAAAGGCAACATTTCACGTTGGGAAAGTGTGCTGAATATGCTGGCCTTGCGGTTGCCCGAAAACAGTTGGTTACAGAGCGTTAGCTGGCAAAACGAAAGCGCAATCATCTCTGGCGTGGCGGGAGATGCACGAGAACTGGAGCGGTTTGAGGCAGTGCTGGCCGATTTACCGGGCGCGTTCAAGGTCAAGCCTGGTGAGCTGCGTGATGAAAAACAAAAAGGCCTGGTTTTTACCTTCACCTTAAACCCGCAAGGTGGCGAACATGCTGAATAACCTGGAGCGCCTTATTGATGGACATGTTGCATATCGAGTATTGGGCCTGTTGGGGGGCCTGTTTGCTGTCGCGCTAATCTGCTTGTGGCTGTGGGTTTGGCCCTTGCGGCAGCAGTTGCAGGCGAAAGAACAGCACAACCAGCAGCGCTGGCAGCATGTGCTTTCTTTGCAGCGGCAAATCGCAGCTTTGCCGAAACCAGAGCCGTTACCTGATGTCGTTCCTCTGGAGACGTTTTCTGCCATGGCCGCGGTAAAGCGAACCGGAGGGAGGTTAGTGAAGTGGCAGCCCGATCCGCGACATTCTGTGTTGGAAGTGCTGCTTCCCTGGCCCAGGGTGCCACCGTTTTTTAGGGAACTGTCCGGCTATGGGGGGCTGAAGCTGCCAGCCTTTATTTTGAGCGAAGCTGGGGAACAGGTGCGGGTTTTGGTCACACTGGAGTTTACCGATGAAAGTCGCTAGCTGGATGTTACTGGCCGCGCTCAGTTCGTCGCTGCAAGCGTTGCCTCGTAATCCGTTTCTTTTGCCCGTATCACCCTGTGAGGCGTTACTTAAGCGTCTTGACCGCTGGCAATTACACGGCGTGTTTTCCCCGACTGGCTCTGCAGAAAGCATTGCCTTAATGAAATTCTCCGGGAAACGCTGGCAAAGGGTAAAAGAAGGTTTTTTTCTGGAGCCGGATGTGCAGGTGACCATGCTTCTTGAGCGGCAAATGCGGGGCACGCTCACCGGCGTCTGCGAAGGGCGCTATTACCACTGGGAAATACAGGGAGGAATCAATGATAAGACATATCGTGGCAAGCGGACTGATACTGATGCCCCTGACGGGATGGGCGAATGATCGCGTCACTCTGACGTTAGATGAAACACCGGTCGTGCAGGTTTTGCAGGCGCTGGCCGAGCAGCAAAACTTCAACGTGGTGATTGCGCCTGAGGTGGCGGGAAATCTCTCGCTACGTTTGGCTGATGTGTCCTGGGAGCAGGCTTTCCAGCAAGTACTCAGATTGGCAAACCTGACTTCATTAAAGACGGGCAATATTCTTCAAATTCAGCAGAAACAGGATCCGGCGCAACGACGCGCTCAGCAAGAGGCTGCTCGTAAGCAAAAAGCGCTTGAGCAGCCGCTAGTCCAGGCGGTTTATACGCTGCGCTATGCTGAAGCCGCCGACCTTGCCGCGGGAATAAAAGCTAATGAAGAAAAATTGCTTGGGCCCAGGGGCAGCATTACCGTGGATAAGCGCACAAACCGTCTGGTGCTGCATGACAGCCAGCAGGCGCAAAAGCGTGTTGCGGCCTGGATTAAAGATATGGATGTTTCGATGGGGCAGGTCGAGCTGTCCGCGCATATTGTCACCATTAACCAGGACAAGCTACGCGAGCTCGGCGTGAAGTGGAGTGCCCCGTCAGGTGATATGGAGTCCGGGCTATACCAGACCACAACAGTCTCAAGTGAGTTAGCGGTGAAAGCGCCAACCACGACCGTGGGGTTTAATATTGGCCGAATCAACGGCCGGATGCTTGAGCTGGAGCTCAGCGCGCTTGAACAGCAACAGCAGCTGGAAATCATAGCCAGCCCGCGCCTGCTGGTGGCACACCAACAGTCTGCCAGCATCAAACAGGGCACCGAAATTCCCTATCAGGTATCCAACGGGAAAAATGAAGCGACCTCGGTGGAATTTAAGGAGGCGGTACTGGGTATGGAGGTGACGCCGACATTGAGCCACCACGGGGTGATTCGCCTGAAGCTTCGCATCAGCCAAAATATGCCTGGGCGCAGTATCCAACATGCGGATGGGGAGGCGCTCGCCATTGATAAACAAGAGATCGAAACGCAAGTCGAGGTGAAGGATGGTGAGACGCTGGCGTTAGGCGGAATCTTTCAACAGCAGAACAACCACACTCGGGATAGCGTTCCTTTGCTGGGAAATATTCCTTTTATCGGCCAATTGTTTCGCCACGACGGGAAAAAGCACCAACGTCGGGAATTAGTCGTGTTCATCACACCCAGACTGATTGCGTTGCCCTAGCGGGTTTCTTCTTCAGCCTGAGGGTTTTTCTGCCAAACAGCGCCCAGGTGTTTGACGGCAGAGAGGAATTAGCTTACAAGGTGTACCGTTTCGGGAGGCAGGGTATTTAGAGCCTGTGGCCGGTAAAGCTGGCGCACGCTTTTCGTCCCGAGCCAGGCGCCAGGTGATTTATTCGGTTGCCAAACCCCCTTGAGTGTTGAGATAATTTTTAGTCTGATTCTCGAACTCACGCTTATGAGGTTTCAGTTCATGTCCCGCCGCAGCAAGTTGTTACCGGGCGGGTTTATCATCAACGAATTGTCTTAGTAGTACCGAAAAAATGGCAGAGAAACGCAATATCTTTCTGGTTGGGCCTATGGGTGCCGGCAAAAGCACTATTGGGCGTCAGTTAGCTCAGCAACTCAATATGGAATTTTTCGATTCTGATCAAGAGATTGAGAAACGTACCGGAGCTGATGTGGGCTGGGTATTCGACGTTGAAGGCGAAGAAGGCTTCCGCGATCGCGAAGAAAAAATCATTAATGAACTCACTGAAAAACAGGGCATCGTGCTGGCTACCGGTGGCGGCTCTGTGAAGTCTCGTGAAACCCGCAATCGTCTTTCCGCCCGTGGCGTAGTGGTTTACCTTGAAACCACCATTGAGAAACAGCTTGCACGTACTCAGCGCGATAAAAAACGTCCGCTGCTGCAGGTTGAGACTCCACCTCGTGAAGTGTTGGAAACGCTAGCAGGCGAACGCAATCCTCTGTATGAAGAGATTGCAGATGTCACGATTCGCACCGATGATCAAAGCGCCAAAGTGGTCGCAAACCAGATCATTCATATGCTGGAAAGCAACTGATTCTGGCTTAATCAAGAAACGCCTGCGGGCAAAGCAACAATAAGGTGGGCTCCGCGTAATGGAGAGGCTGACAGTCACTCTCGGGGAACGTAGTTACCCTATTACCATTGCCGCCGGGTTATTCAATGACCCGGCTTCCTTTTGGCCGCTGAAGGCTGGCGACCAGACTATGCTGGTTACCAATGAAACCCTTGCACCGCTCTATCTGGACAAGGTTCGTGGTCTTCTGGAACAGGCAGGCGTTAAAGTGGATACCGTCATTCTTCCGGATGGCGAACAGTTTAAAAGCCTCGCGGTGCTTGATACCGTCTTTACGGCGCTGTTGGAAAAGCCCCACGGTCGCGACACGACCTTAATTGCTTTAGGCGGTGGTGTTGTGGGCGATTTAACCGGTTTTGCCGCGGCGAGCTATCAGCGCGGGGTACGTTTTATCCAGGTCCCTACCACACTGCTTTCGCAGGTGGACTCCTCCGTTGGCGGCAAAACGGCCGTTAACCATCCCCTCGGCAAAAACATGATTGGCGCGTTCTACCAGCCCGCTTCGGTGGTGGTGGATCTCGATTGCCTGTCGACTTTGCCTGCGCGGGAGCTGGCTTCAGGCCTGGCGGAAGTCATTAAATACGGCATCATTCTGGACGGCGAGTTCTTTGACTGGCTGGAAGAGAATATCGACGCATTGTTGAAGTTGGACGGTCAGGCAATGGCGTACTGCATTCGTCGTTGTTGTGAGCTGAAGGCCGAAGTTGTTGCCGCAGACGAGCGAGAAAGCGGCTTACGTGCTTTACTGAATCTGGGTCATACGTTTGGCCATGCTATTGAAGCCGAAATGGGCTATGGCAACTGGCTACATGGCGAAGCCGTGGCGGCCGGGATGGTGATGGCGGCGCGAACCGCTCAGCGCCTGGGTCAATTCAGTGAGGCAGAAGTTCAGCGCGTGATCGCGCTGCTGGTACGAGCCGGGTTACCGGTTAACGGGCCGCAGGAAATGTCCCCTGACGCGTATATGCCCCACATGATGCGTGACAAAAAAGTATTAGCTGGCGAGCTGCGTTTGATTCTGCCGCTGGCGATAGGGAAGAGTGAAGTACGCGGTGGAGTACCGCACGATGTCGTTCTATCAGCCATTGCTGATTGCCAGCAGGCTTAACAACTAGAATTTTAATAGTATTTAACTTCGGGCGTGATGCAGAGATGGGCATACGCCTTTGAGTGGGGTGTTAAATGGATGAGTTTAAACCAGAAGACGAGCTGAAACCCGATCCAAGCGATCGTCGTCCTGGGCGTTCCCGCAAACCTGACGAGTTCGAGAAAGAACCGCAGATCAACGTTGATGACGTCGATCTTGATGCGGACGAACGCCGTCCTTCTCGTTCACGCCGCGAGCGCGAAGTAGAGGTTGAGGAAGAGTACGAAGGTGATGATGGCCTGGCCGCAGAACCTCGTCCGGCGCGTGGACGTAAAAAGGCAGCAAAACAGAAAGCGCCTGCTTCTCGTCAGCACATCATGATGGGCGTCGGGATTCTGGTACTGCTGCTGCTTATCATCGGCATCGGTTCAGCCCTGAAAGCGCCTTCATCCACCCCAGATACTGCCGAGCAAAAACCAGGCGCAGAGAAGAACATCGATCTCTCCGGTTCGAACGGTGCGGCATCTGCCGACCAGGCAAACGCCGCTCAGCCACAGTCAGGGAATACTCCAGCTGTTGGCCAGCAGAATCCGCAGGATGTTTCCCTGCCGCCTATTTCCTCTACGCCAACTCAGGCGCAGACTCAGCCGCAGCCGGAAGGGCAGCAGCGCGTTGAGGTTCCAGGGAACCTGAATAACGCACTGACTCAGCCTCAGCAGCAGGGCCAGATTGACAACGTGGCCAGTAATTCCACGCTGCCAACTGAACCAGCTACTGTCGCGCCAATCGCTGGCAGCAAAACCGAGCCGCGTAAGCTGGCCGGTACCCAGGAACCAACCCGCACCGTTGAATCTCGCCCTGAGCGCAAGAAAACGGTGATTGAGCCAGTACGTAAAGCCGAGCCTAAACCGCAGGTTAAAGCTGAAAGCAAGCCAGTTGCTACGGCGAAACGTAGCGAACCAGCCCCGGCTGTTTCTGCCCCGATTACCGCGCCATCAACCAGCGCTGCCACTTCAACCCCGGCGCCGAAAGCAACAGCATCTACTGCACCTAAAGCGGCACCGCAGGCTGCAGCGACGGCAAGTACTGGCGGCACAGTAACCGGTGACGCAAGCGCCATTAAGAGTGCGCCAGGCAGCCACTACACGCTGCAGCTGAGCTCTTCTTCAAACTCGGCAAACCTGAATGCATGGGCGAAAAAAGAGAACCTGCAGCACTATATGGTTTATCAGACTCAGCGTAACGGCCAGCCCTGGTTTGTGCTTGTGAGCGGTGTTTATGCCACGAAAGACGATGCAAAACGCGCGGTGACAAGCCTGCCGGCAGACGTTCAGGCGAAGAACCCGTGGGCAAAACCTATTCATCAGGTGCAGTCTGACCTCAAGTGAAAATAAGCGCAGTCGCTGTCGGAGCCTTTCCACAGCTGGATAAGGTGTAAATAGTAAGACAGCATGAAAAAAAATCGCGCTTTTCTGAAATGGGCAGGGGGAAAGTTCCCCCTGCTGGACGACATAAAAAAGCATCTGCCGCAAGGCGACTGTCTGATTGAGCCCTTCGTTGGCGCCGGGTCGGTATTTCTCAATACCGACTATCAGCGCTATATCCTCGCGGACATCAACAGCGATCTGATTAACCTCTACGATATCGTCAAAAACCGCGCGGATGAGTACGTGCGGGAGTCTCGTTTGCTGTTCACCAAAGAGCAAAACGAAGAGGCTACCTATTACGCCTTCCGCGTCGAATTTAATCAGTGCACCGACAAATTCCGGCGCGCGGTGTTGTTTTTGTACCTCAACCGTCATTGTTACAACGGCCTGTGCCGTTATAATCTGCGCGGTGAATTTAACGTGCCGTTTGGCCGCTACAGCAAACCTTACTTCCCGGAAGAGGAACTGTACAACTTTGCTGAACGGGCTAAAAATGCCACTTTTGTCTGCCAGTCATATGACGTCAGCATGGTAAACGTTGCCGCAGGTTCCGTTGTGTATTGCGATCCGCCTTACGCGCCGCTTTCCGCCACCGCCAACTTTACCGCTTATCACACGGACAGCTTCAGCATGGTGCAACAGAGGCATCTGGCGGAGCTGGCTGAAAAACTGCGTGAGCAGAGCATCCCGGTGGTGATTTCCAATCACGATACCGAGCTCACTCGCGAGTGGTACAAGAATGCTACCGATTTCCGTAAGCTGCAGGTAAGACGCAGCATCAGCAGAAACGGTGGAGCACGTAACAAGGTGGACGAACTTCTGGCGCTTTATAAAGTAAAGCTTGCCTGAGCCGTTTCGCCCGCCGCTGAAGATGAATGACTCCTGGAGAAGCGGATGAAACAGTATTTGATTGCCCCCTCAATCCTCTCTGCCGACTTCGCCCGACTGGGCGAGGATACGGCTAAAGCGCTTGCAGCAGGTGGTGACGTTGTCCATTTTGACGTCATGGACAACCACTATGTCCCTAACCTGACAATGGGGCCGATGGTGCTCAAAGCGCTGCGCGATTACGGTATTACTGCGCCTATCGACGTCCATCTGATGGTGAAGCCGGTTGACCGTATCATTCCTGATTTCGCCGCTGCCGGCGCCAGCATTATTACCTTCCATCCCGAAGCTTCTGAACATGTCGATCGCTCCCTGCAGCTTATCAAAGAGCATGGCTGTAAAGCGGGTCTGGTACTTAACCCGGCGACCTCCCTTTCCTGGCTGGATCACGTCATGGACAAACTGGATGTGATTTTGCTGATGTCCGTCAACCCTGGGTTTGGCGGGCAGTCGTTTATTCCACACACGCTGGAAAAGCTGCGCCAGGTTCGCGAACGCATTGATGCCTCCGGCTATGATATTCGCCTTGAAGTGGACGGCGGCGTTAAAGCCGACAATATTGCGGAAATCGCCGCTGCGGGTGCAGATATGTTCGTCGCAGGTTCCGCTATTTTCGGCCAGCCTGACTATAAAGCGGTGGTTGACCGCATGCGTTCTGAACTGGCTAAGGTAAGTCATGGATAAGTTTCAAAAAATTCGAGGCGTTGCCTTCGATCTCGACGGCACGCTCATCGACACGGCGCTTGGCCTGAGCCAGGCCGTTGATCTGGCGCTTTATGCGCTTGAACTGCCTGTGGCAGGTGAAGATCGCGTTGTAACCTGGATTGGCAACGGCGCGGATATCATGATGCAGCGGGCGCTTAAGTGGTCGCTGAAAGATAAAGAGCCCGACCTCGCCCAGCTGAATATGGCGCGCAAACTGTTCGATCGCTACTATGCGGAAACGGTTGAAGAAGGGAGCTTCCTGTTCCCTGGCGTGGCCGCAACGCTTGCTGCTCTGAAAGAGAAAGGCCTGCCGCTCGCCGTGGTTACCAACAAACCCACGCCTTTTGTCACGCCGCTGCTGGAAGATCTGGGCATTGCCCAATATTTCCAGACCATCATCGGCGGTGACGATGTGAAAGAGAAAAAGCCGCACCCGGAAGCGCTATACAAAGTTATGGAAACCCTGGGGCTGGCGGCGGATGAGCTGCTTTTTGTCGGCGACTCCCGCAATGATATTCAGGCTGCAAAGGCGGCCGGCTGCCCGAGCGTCGGCCTGACCTGGGGCTATAACTATGGCGAAGCGATTGGGCTGAGCAACCCGGACGTGGTGTTCGATCGTTTCGCAGACTTATTGCCCGCTTTCGGGCTACCACCTTTAGCAAATCAGGAAGCAGAACATGAGTAAGCCCATCGTATTTAGCGGCGCCCAGCCGTCAGGCGAATTAACTATCGGTAACTACATGGGTGCGCTGCGTCAGTGGGTAAACATGCAGGATGATTACCATTGCATTTACTGCATCGTTGACCAGCATGCGATCACCGTTCGCCAGGACCCGACCGCGCTGCGCAAAGCGACGCTGGACACCCTGGCGCTGTACCTGGCCTGCGGCATTGACCCGAAAAAGAGCACCATTTTTGTTCAGTCCCACGTGCCGGAGCACGCGCAGCTGGGCTGGGTGCTGAACTGCTACACCTATTTCGGCGAGCTGAGCCGTATGACTCAGTTCAAGGACAAATCTGCCCGCTATGAAGAAAACATCAACGCCGGCCTGTTTGATTATCCGGTGCTGATGGCGGCAGACATTCTGCTGTACCAGACCAACCAGGTGCCGGTGGGTGAAGACCAGAAACAACATCTGGAGCTGAGCCGCGACGTTGCCAGTCGTTTTAACGCGCTGTACGGCGACATATTCAAAGTGCCGGAGCCGTTCATTCCTAAGTCCGGCGCCCGCGTGATGTCCCTGCTGGAGCCAACCAAGAAGATGTCCAAGTCTGACGATAACCGCAATAACGTTATCGGCCTGCTGGAAGATCCGAAATCCGTGGTGAAGAAGATCAAACGCGCGGTGACCGACTCCGAAGAGCCGCCTGTTGTGCGTTACGATGTGAAAGAAAAGGCCGGGGTGTCTAACCTGCTGGATATTCTTTCCGGCGTCACCGGCAAAGCGATTCCTGAGCTGGAAGCCAGCTTTGAAGGCAAGATGTATGGCCATCTCAAGGGCGAAGTGGCGGAAGCCGTGTCCGGTATGCTGACCGAGCTTCAGGAGCGCTATCACCGTTACCGTAACGATGAAGCTTTCCTGCAGCAGGTGATGAAAGAGGGCTCAGAAAAAGCGCGTGCTCGCGCCGGTGAGACGCTGAAAAAAGTGTACGAAGCGATCGGGTTCGTCGCTCACCCATAATCTTTCCCTATGAATAGCCCGCCGCCTGGCGGGTTATTTCTTTTTTGTGACTGCATTCTCCTTTTGTCATTTTCCCCTTTGCCATCTATATTCAATTTTATGAAGATATATTCATTCAATAAATTGAAGATAACCGATGAGCCGCAGCTTTATTAAAAAAGAGGGCGTAGCCCAATCCAGCCTGGCCCGTTATTTACTGGGTGAGAAATGTGGTAACAGGCTGAAAACCATAGATGAATTAGCAGGTGAATGCGGCTTTTCAGTTGGCCTGACGCAGGCCGCTTTGAAGACGCTGGAGAAGGCCGGGGCCGTGAGCGTTGAACGCCGCGGCCGCAACGGTAGTTACCTGTTGAGTATGGATAACAAAGCCCTATTGGCGTTCGCAGATATCGGCAATGTAGTGTGTGCTATGCCGCTGCCGTACACCCGACTTTATGAAGGGCTTGCCAGCGGCTTGAAGGCGCAGTTTGACGGGATCCCGTTTTATTACGCCCACATGCGTGGGTCGGATGTTCGCGTGGAATGTCTGCTGAATGGCGTTTATGACCTGGCCGTCGTGTCCAGGCTGGCAGCAGACAGCTACCTCAGCAACCCGGATCTTTTTATCGCGCTGGCGCTGGGGCCGCACACCTACGTGGGCGAGCACAAGTTGATTTGTCGCGCCGGGCAGCAGGAAAGTATCCGCCGCATTGGGATTGACCCACGTTCGGCGGATCAGCGCATCATGACGGATGTTTATTTCGCCGGGCAGGATGTGGAATTGCTCGACGTGTCGTACCACGAGTGCCTGCACAGAATCGCAAAAGGCAGCGTGGATGCGGTGATTTGGAACGTCAGCAACGAGGCCGACCTGACGGCGCTGGGGCTGACCGCACTCCCGTTAAACGGGGACAAATGCTTCCTGGCTGCATCGGAAGCGGTGGTGCTGACGCGCAGCGAAGATATCCCCATTCAGCAATTGCTGAGAACGGTGGTGGATAAGAATGCGCTGCTGACTCATCAGCAAAGCGTGCTGAGTGGTGAACAGGAACCAAGCTATTGACAGAGGTAATCAGTATGGAAGACCGGCTCAATCTGCTGTGTGAGGCAGGCGTCATCGACCGGGATATTTGTGATGGCATGAAAGCTGTGGTGACGCAGCTGGAGACTCACTGGGCTATCCCGCTACAGAACGACCAGGGGGCAATGGCAATCACCCACATGGCTAACGCGCTGATGCGCAGCCGTCGGGGTGAGGAAGTCGGTCCGTTGGATGACGAACTGTTGGCGGAGATTAAAGCCGACAGCGTATTTGGTGAAGTTGAGCAGGCCCACCACGCATTGCTGGCGCCGTTCAACGTGCAGATGCATCCGAACGAAGAAGGGTACCTGCTCGCCAACCTGTTTAGCCTGTGGCTGATTCATAAGAGCTAACGGATTTGTTTGCAGCGGTTTTTCTCAACTTAAATATTCAAAAAAATGATTATTTAAGAAGTTTATTTCTCAGGTCGCGAGGCAAGGCATGTTTATTGAGGCACTCAAGGCACAGAACCCGGCGTTGATTGATGCGGCCAGAACCCTTTGGCGGCAGGGCGCGGTGCTCCCCGATACCTGGATTATCGATGTCGATCAGGTTCTGGAGAATGGTCGGAAACTGCTCGCGGCTGCGCGGAAGCACGGCATCACGCTCTACTTTATGACCAAGCAAGTAGGACGTAACCCGTGGCTTGCCAACAAGCTGGTTGAGCTGGGCTTTAAAGGTGCCGTGGCCGTTGATTTTAAAGAAGCCCGCACGCTGCGCGAAGCCAATGTGCCCGTTTCGCATGTGGGCCATCTGGTGCAGGTGCCGGTGGCTCTGGTTGAAGAGAATGTGAACGGCGGGACGGAAATTATCACCTTGTTCTCGCTGGAAAAAGCCCGTGAAGTCTCGGATGCCGCGCTGGCGAGCGGGCGCGTTCAGGCGGTGATGCTGAAGGTGTTTGCCGACTACGACCGGCTTTATCCGGGTCAGGAATCCGGTTTTCCGCTCATAGAGCTGGATGATGTGGTGCACAAAATTCGTGAAATGCCGGGAATTCGGCTTGCCGGGCTGACGCATTTTCCCTGTCTGCTCTGGAACGAAGAGCAGCAACAGACGCAGCCAACCCGCAACCTGATGACGCTGCTTAAGGCCCGGGATTTGCTGCACGAGCAGGGGATTGAGATCGAGCAAATCAACGCGCCCTCGGCCTCAAGCTGCAGCACTTTCCCGATTCTGGCTGAGCACGGGGTAACGCATGCCGAACCGGGCCATGCGCTAACCGGCACCATCCCGGCGAACCAGCATGGCGATCAGCCGGAGGCCATAGCCATGCTCTATCTGACGGAGGTTTCTCACCAGTTTCAGGGCAAAAGCTATTGCTATGGCGGGGGGTATTATCGCCGTGGCCATGCGCAGAATGCGCTGGTGTTAAGCAGTGATGCACGGCCCGAGCAGGCACGATTGCTGCCGCCAGACAGCACCAGCATTGATTATCACCTGGCGCTGGAAGGCCGCTATCCCGTTGGCAGCCCGGTGGTGATGTGCTTCCGCACGCAGATTTTTGTTACCCGCAGCGATGTGGCGCTGGTGTCCGGCATCCAGAGCGGGAACCCGGTACTCGAAGCGCTGTACGACAGCCTTGGTCATCCAATTCCGGGAGGTCAACATGAGTAAGTTTCTGGTGCTGGTGATAGACAGTTTCGGCGTGGGCGCGATGGACGATGTGCCGGAGGTCAGACCGCAGGACATCGGGGCGAATACCTGCGGGCACATTTTGCAGCATTTTCCTGAACTGCGCTTACCCACGCTTGAGAAGCTAGGGCTGATAAACGCGCTGGGCTTTGCTGCCAACGTTATGCAGGCGAACGTCGATGCAGTCTATGGTACCGCGGCGCTGCAGCATGAAGGCGGCGACACCTTTATGGGCCATCAGGAAATTTTGGGTACGCGGCCACAAACTCCGCTACGTATGCCGTTTTCAGCAGTGATCGACGACGTTGAACGTGAGCTGATTGGTGCTGGCTGGCAGGTTGAACGCAAAGGCGCTGAGCTGCAGTTTTTGTGGGTAAACCAGGCCGTGGCCGTGGGCGATAATCTTGAGGCCGATCTCGGGCAGGTGTTTAACATTAGCGGCAATCTCAGCGCTATACCGTTTGAGCAGGTCCGCGCCATTGGCGAAGCGGTGCGCCGCTGCGTCAAAGTGGGTCGAGTCATTGCCTTTGGCGGCCTGCTTGAGAGTAGCGAACAGCTGATCGACGCCGCTGAAGAAAAACAGGGCCTTTATATCGGCATTAATGCGCCGCGTTCCGGGGTATACAAAAGTGGGTTCCAGGTCGTGCATATGGGCTACGGCGTGGATGCCAGCGTTCAGGCTCCGCAGCAGCTGCATCAGGTCGGGGTTAAAACCGTGTTGGTGGGCAAAGTGGCCGACATTGCGATTAACCCACACGGCATCAGCTACCAGAATCTGGTCGACTCCCAGAGCATCCTTGATATCACCCGGGATGAGCTGAATAAACCCGGTAGCGCGTTTATTTGTACCAATATTCAGGAAACCGACCTGGCGGGCCATGCCGAAGACGTTGCGCGCTACGCCGAGCGGCTTGAGCTGGTAGATAAAAATCTGGCTTTGCTGATGGCGGATATGCAGGCGGGGGACTGCCTGGTGGTGATGGCCGACCACGGGAACGATCCGACGATTGGTCACAGCAAGCACACCCGTGAAAACGTCCCTTTGCTGGTGTGGCAGCCTGGCATAACGGGCGCTTATCTGGGCGCACGCGCTACGCTTTCTGATGTAGGCGCAACGGTTTGTGACTTTTTTCGGGCAGTTGCGCCGCAGAACGGAACGTCGTTCTTGCCGCTGCTGAATATCTCTTCAACGCGTGGAGCGAATCATGACGGGGCATAAGCATATCGATCCATCGGGCTATACCTATGCCCATGAGCATCTTCATATCGATCTTTCCAGCTTCAAGGACAACATCGATTGCCGTCTGGATCAGTACGAACTGATTTGCGGTGAAATGAAGTCACTCTACGCGCAGGGTGTGCGCAATATCATAGAAATGACCAACCGCTATATGGGGCGTAACCCTCAGTTTATGCTGGATATCATGCGTCATACCGGAATGAACGTGATGGCCTGCACCGGTTATTATCAGCATGATTTCTTCCCGCCGCACGTGGCTACCACGCCGGTGAAAGTGCTGGCGCAGGAGATGATCGATGAAATTGATATCGGTATCGACGGCACGGCGTTAAAAGCCGGGATCATCGCGGAAATAGGGTCCAGCGTTGACGTTATCACCCCGGTAGAAAAGCGAGTTTTCCAGGCGGCGGCCATTGCGCATCATGAAACTGGCAGGCCGATCTCTACCCACACGTCATTCAGTACCATGGGCCTTGAACAGCTTGCGTTGCTGAAGTCATGGTGCGTGGATCTTTCCCGCGTCACTATCGGCCACTGTGACCTGAAAGACAATCTGGACAATATCCTGCGGATGATCGATCAGGGTGCCTACGTGCAGTTCGATACCATCGGCAAAAACAGCTATTACCCGGACGAAAAACGCATTGCGATGCTGAGCGCGCTCAAAGAGCGCGGCCTGCTCGACCACGTCATGCTGTCGATGGACATTACTCGTCGCTCCCATTTAAAAGCGAACGGCGGGCCAGGTTTTGATTATTTGCTTACCACGTTTGTGCCGATGCTGCTGGAGGCCGGTTTCAGCCAGCCAGACATCGATTTGATGTTACGTGACAACCCCTCTGTCTTCTATAAGTAAGGATTTTCCATGAAAAAGATCGGTGTCGCTGGCTTACAGCGCGAACTCATCAAACAAACCATCGAAACCGCCGCGCCCGGCAGCTTCGAAGTGTTTATCTATAACGACATGGACGCCGCGCTGAAGGTGAAATCCGGCCAGCTTGATTACTACATTGGGGCCTGTAATACCGGGGCGGGTGCGGCGCTGTCTATCGCCATCGCGGTGATCGGCTACAACCGCAGCTGTACCATCGCCAAGCCCGGTATCAAAGCCAAAGAAGAGCAAATCGCCCGCCTGGTCTCAGAAGGCAAAGTGGCGTTTGGGCTTTCCGTGGAGCATATCGAGCATGCCATCCCGCTGCTGGTTAACCATTTAAAATAAAGGCATCCGTATGGAATTCTATCTTCACCTTGCTGTTGTTGCCTTGCTGACCGGGATGACGGCTTTACTGGCGCACCGCTCAGCGGCGGTATTTCATGACGGGATTCGACCGATTCTGCCCCAGCTTATTGAAGGCAATATGAACCGCCGCGAGGCGGGCAGTATCGCCTTCGGCCTGAGCATCGGCTTTGTGGCTTCGGTCGGGATCTCTTTTACCCTGAAAACCGGGCTGCTCAACAGCTGGCTGCTGTTCTTGCCGACCGACATTCTCGGCGTGCTGGCGGCCAACAGCGTGCTGGCCTTTGGGCTTGGCGCCGTCTGGGGGATTCTGATCCTCACTTGCCTGGTGCCGGTGAACCACCTGCTGACCGCGCTGCCGGTTGATGTTCTCGGGTCGTTGGGTGAATTGAGTTCCCCGGTGGTATCAGCCTTTGCGCTGTTCCCATTGGTAGCGATTTTCTACCAGTTTGGCTGGAAGAACAGCCTGTTCGCGGCGGTGGTTGTGCTGCTAACCCGCGTGCTGGTAGTGCGTTTCTTCCCGCAGCTGAACCCGGAATCCATCGAGATTTTCGTCGGCATGATTATGCTACTGGCGATTGCGATTTTTCAGGACCTGCGCGCTCGCGATAAGCATGAGCACGATGCTCACGGGCAGTCGGTATTTGAGGAGCGTACCTCGAGAATTATTAAAAATCTGCCTTATATCGCCATCGTTGGCGGCCTGATCGCCACCGTTGCCAGCATGAAGCTCTTTGCAGGTAGCGAGGTGTCTATCTTTACGCTGGAAAAAGCCTACAAGATTGGCCTCGACCCGACCCAGTCCCAGAGCCTGATAGATCAGGCCGCGCTGGCCGAGTTTATGCGTGGCCTTGGCTTTGTGCCGATGATTGCCACGACGGCGCTGGCGACCGGCGTTTATGCCGTGGCGGGGTTCACCTTTGTTTTTGCCGTAGGCTATCTGATTGCTAACCCGCTGCTCGCTTTTGTGGTCGGGGCGCTGGTGATTTCTGCCGAAGTCCTGCTGCTTCGCTCCATCGGGAAATGGCTGGGGCGCTATCCTTCGGTACGCAACGCCTCGGACAATATCCGTAACGCGATGAACATGCTGATGGAGATGGCGCTGCTGATTGGCTCTATTTTTGCCGCCATCAAGATGGCGGGGTATACCGGCTTCACCATCGCGACGGCGCTGTACTTCCTCAACGAATCGCTGGGTCGCCCGGTGCAGAAAATGGCCGCGCCGGTTGTGGCGGTGATGATCACCGGCATTGTGCTGAATATTCTCTTCTTCTGCGGCCTGTTTATCCCGGCCTAAGGGAGGTTGTGTGGAAAGCTCGCCGTTGCAAAGCCTGAGCCTGGCTCAGGCGCAGCAAAAGCAGTTTCGGCTGGTGGATATTATATGTCGGCATTTTCCCGGCGCTGATTTTCTCAGCCAGGGCGATGTCGGCCTGGTATCCGGCCTCAATCAGCCAAAAACCACGCAGCGGGTTGAGGCGGTTCTGGCCGACTTCTTCTCTGCGCCGGCCGCCGCGCTAGTGCAGGGGGCCGGCACCGGGGCTATTCGCAGCGGGCTGGCGGCGTTGTTAAAGGCGGGCGATAAGCTACTGATTCATCAGGCGCCTCTGTACCCTACCACGGCGGTTATTGCCGAACAGATGGGGCTGGAGCTGATTCGGGCAGATTTCAATCAGCTAAATGAAGTTGAAGCTGCCATTTCCACGTATCGCCCGGCCGCAGCGTTGATTCAGCATACCCGCCAGACATTGGATGATGCCTATCGGCTCGCTGAGGTGGTGGCCTGTTTCAATCGGCAGGCTTTACCTTCGTTGGCGGACGATAACTATGCGGTGATGAAGGTCGATAAAATCGGCTGCGAATGCGGATCGACGCTGTCGACCTTCTCCTGCTTTAAGCTGTTTGGTCCTGCTGGCGTGGGCGTTGTGGTCGGCGATAAATCGGCCGTTCAGACCGTGCGTCAGAGCATGTACTCCGGTGGCAGCCAGGTACAGGGTTTTCAGGCTATGGAGGTGCTGCGCGGGTTAGTCTTTGCCCCGGTGATGCATGCCGTTCAGGCGCAGGTTAACGATGCGCTGGTTGAGCTCCTGTCGCAAGGGGCTGTGCCTCAGGTTAAAAATGCGTTTATCGCCAACGCGCAGTCAAAGGTCCTGCTGGTCGAGTTTCATCAGCCGATTGCCGAAAAGGTGCTGGCCGCCGCGCAGAAGTTGGGGGCTTTGCCTTATCCGGTGGGTGCAGAATCTAAGTATGAAATCCCGCCGCTCTTTTATCGGCTATCCGGGACGTTCAGGCAGGCTGAACCAGCTCTTGAGAAGCGGATGATTCGCATCAACCCGAACCGCAGCGGCGCAGAAACCGTGCTGAGAATTTTGCGGGAAAGCTGCGCAGAGGCAGACAAGTAAAAGGGAGGCGAAAGCCTCCCTTGGTATTTAGTGGTTTGAGAACCAGTTGAGCCTGTCTCGAAGGCCAACAACGCGCCCAACAATAATTAATGCCGGGCTACCGACCTGGGTGGCCAGCTCGCCTAATTGATTCAGAGTCCCGTCCACGACTCGCTGATTAACCGCCGTGCCGTTTTCCACCAGCGCCACCGGCATCGTCTCTTCCATGCCGTGTGCGATCAGCTGCTGCTGAATAGCAGAGGCCTGGTTAAGCCCCATGTAGAACACCAGCGTCTGTTTTTCTGCCGCCAGGTTAGCCCAGTCGAGCTCACCGCCGGTTTTCAAATGGCCGGTGACCAGGCGAACGCTTTGCGCGTAGTCCCGGTGCGTGAGCGGAATGCCGGAATAGGCGGAACAGCCGGAAGCAGCGGTAATTCCCGGCACGACGGAGAACGGGATCCCGCCGTTGCACAAAGTTTCCAGCTCTTCGCCGCCGCGCCCGAAGATAAACGGATCGCCGCCTTTCAGGCGCACGACGCGTTTGCCCTTTTGCGCTTCACGCAGCAGGATTTGGTTAATCTCTTCCTGCGGCACGCAGTGGTAGCCCGCGCGTTTGCCAACGAATACGCGGTCGGCATCGCGACGGACCAGGTTCATGATGTCATCCGACACCAGGCGGTCGTAAACCACCACGTCAGCCTGCTGGATTTGCTGCAGGCCTTTCAGCGTCAGCAAACCTGCATCGCCTGGGCCTGCGCCAACCAGCACAACTTCGCCGCGGTGATCGAGCGGGGTGGAGAATAGGGATTCCGTCTCTTTGTCAACGGCAAGTTGGTCTTCATTGGCCAGATACTGTGCCAGACGGTCATTGGTGAAGAACTTTTCCCAGAAACGGCGACGCTCGCCCATGGTGGCAAAAGTTTGCTTCACGCGGCCACGCAGCGTGCCCGCAAAGGCGGCGATTTTACCCAGATGCAGCGGCAGGCTGGCTTCCAGTTTTTCGCGGAGCAGTCGGGCCAGAACAGGGGAGGTACCGCCGGAAGAAACGGCGACCATCAGCGGGGAGCGGTCGATAATCGACGGCATAATGAAGCTTGCCTGTTTCGGTGCATCGACCACGTTGCAGAAGATCCGGCGAGACTCGGCGGCATCGCTAACCTGCTGATTGACCTCATCATCGTCGGTGGCGGCAATCGCCAGCCAGCTTTCGTCCAGCAGCGTTTCTGAGAACGTGCCTTCGGCCAGGGTCAGCATATTTTGCTCAGCCCACACCTTAAACTGTGGGCTGAACTCGAGGGCGTTAACGGTGATGCGCGCACCTGCCTCCAGCAATAAACGCGCTTTGCGTTCAGCGACGTCGCCCCCGCCTACCAGCAGGCAGGCGCGGCCACGTAACTGACAAAATATCGGCAGGTGATCCACGGTCAATCCTCAATTAATTACGGGCGGTTTCCGGTGCGCCTGCGGCGGCAGGCTGCGGACGTTCGGTTTTCGGCGTAGCATACCAATAACCCAGACCCATGAATACCACGCCGGAAAGGGTGTTCCCCAGCGTGACCCACAGCAGGTTATGGCCGATGCCGGACAGCGTATAAGCCTCGCTGTGGTGACCAAACCAGGACAGGGCAAACAGCGTCATGTTGGCGATGGAGTGCTCGTAGCCGGAGGCGATAAACGCCAGCAGGCACCACCAGATGGCGATGAACTTCGCTGCCCCTTCGGTACGAATTGCCATCCAGATTGCCAGGCAAACCAGCCAGTTACACAGCGCCCCTTTAAAGAACAGAACCATCGCCGGCGCGGTGGTTTTTGCCAGCGCTACGGCGTGCACAATGCTGGTATCTACCGGCAACAGGCTACCGCCGCCCCAGCTATACAGCAGCGCAACAAACACCGAACCGACCAGGTTACCAAGCCAGGTTTGCGGCAGAATCGCCCACATCTGGCCGTGAGAGATGGTGCCGGCTTTCACGCCGAAGGTCAGGAACATGGTGTGGCCGGTAAACAGCTCGGAACCGGCGATAATCACTAGCGTCAGGGCTATCCCGAAGGTTGCGCCCATGACCAGCGGACGAATGGACGGATCGAGTAAATTACCGAGGGTGAAAATCAGGATGATGCTAAGGCCAACGTAGGCGCCCGCCATGGCGGAACTCACCCAGAAGCCCAGAGGATTCGTCCGCGAGAGACGGTTAATCCGCGCGGCATTCGCCGCACACTTATTGATGGTATCGGTGAACATTTTTGCTATCCCAATGAAGTTAAAAAAATAAAAATCAAAAATAAATGTCCCTCACCCTAACCCTCTCCCAGAAGGAGAGGGGGACGCCGGGGAAGCCTTTGTGACTTTCTCCCTCTCCTTCAGAGAGAGGGCCGGGGTGAGGGTTGTGTAAAATATTAAGCTTTTATCTGCACCAGCCCGTCCTGCACGCGCGCTTCATAGTGCGGCACGGAGCGGCTTTCATCTTCCATGCACAGGCCGTCCCGCAGGCGGAAGTGCTGTTTTTTCAGCGGGCTGGCAACCCACAGCTCGTCCTGATGTTCTGCAATCAGTCCGCGGGAAAGCACGCTTGCTTCAAAGAACGGGTCGATATTGCTGATGGCGTAAACCTGCTCGTCTTTACGCGGGCGGAAAATAGCAACCTGTGCCGAACCCACCAGGGCGCAAACGCCGGTTGCAGGCAGGATATCGTCTAGCTGACAAACGGTTGTCCACTGGCTCATGCGTGTTCCTCCACTTCTACCAGAGTGACCGGGATACGCTCATACGGCGTGGCCGGGCGGTGTTGTTCACGCTCGCTAACTGTCTGCACGTTCGGGTCGCGCTGCGGGCTGTTGATAAAGTGTTTGAAGCGAACCTGCGCCTGTGGCGTGTTCACGGTTTCTGTCCACTCGCAGATCACTTTCTCACGCAGGCGGTTAAGCTCAGTTTCAAGCTGATCGTTGAGGCCCAGCTTGTCGTCGACAATCACGCTACGCAGGTAATCAATGCCGCCTTCCAGGTTTTCCAGCCAGACGGAAGTACGAGTGAGTTTGTCGGCGGTGCGGATATAGAACATCATGAAACGGTCGAGATATTTGATGATGGTATCGTGGTCGAGGTCCGCCGCCAGCAGGTCCGCATGGCGTGGCTTCATGCCGCCGTTGCCGCAAACATACAGGTTCCAGCCTTTCTCCGTGGCGATGATGCCCACGTCTTTGCCCTGCGCTTCCGCACATTCGCGGGTACAGCCGGAAACACCGAACTTCATTTTGTGCGGAGTACGAATCCCTTTGTAGCGGTTTTCCAGCTCGACGCCGAAGCCCACGCTGTCGCCGACGCCGTAGCGGCACCAGGTGCTGCCGACGCAGGTTTTTGCCATACGCAATGCTTTGGCATAGGCGTGGCCGGTTTCGAACCCGGCTTCAATCAGCTGACGCCAGATTTCCGGCAGGTCGTCCTTTTGTGCGCCGAACAGGCCGATGCGCTGGGAGCCGGTGATTTTGGTGTAAAGGTTATATTCTCGGGCGATGCGGCCCACTTCCATCAGCCCTTCTGGTGTGATTTCGCCGCCTGCGGAGCGCGGGATCACCGAGTAGGTGCCGTCCTTCTGGATGTTGCCGAGGAAGTTATCGTTGGTGTCCTGCAGCGGCGTCAATTCAGGCTGCAGCACGTAGTCGTTCCAGCAGGATGCCAGCAGCGAGCCCACGGTTGGCTTGCAGACTTCACAGCCGTAGCCTTTGCCGTATTTTTGCAGCAGCTGGTCGAAGGATTTGATCCCTTCCACGCGGATCAGGTGGTACAGCTCCTGGCGCGAGAAGGCAAAGTGTTCGCACAGATTGTTGTTCACTTCGATTCCGGCTTTGGCCAGCTCGGCGTTCAGCACCTGGGTGACCAGCGGAATACAGCCGCCGCAGCCGGTTCCGGCTTTGGTTTCGGCTTTCAGCGCCGCCACGGTGTGGCAGCCTTTATTGATAGCCTTGATCAGGTCGCCTTTGGTGACGTCAAAGCAGGAGCAGATCTGCGCGCTTTCCGGCAGCTTATCCACGCCGATAGATGGCTTACCGCTGCTGGCGTGAGCCGGCAGGATCAGCGAGTCCGGGTTCTCCGGCAATTCAATCGCATTCAGTACCAGCTGCAGCAGGTTGCCGTAGTCACTGGTGTCGCCAACAAGCACCGCGCCGAGCAGGGTTTTGTTGTCTTCGCTGACCACCAGACGCTTGTAAACCTCTTTGCTTTCATCGAGGTAAACATAGCTGCGGGCGTTTGGCGTGCGGCCGTGAGCATCGCCAATACCGCCGACGTCAACGCCGAGCAGTTTCAGCTTGGCGCTCATGTCCGCGCCTTCAAAGGCGTTTTCGCTCCCGAGCAGGTGGTCTGCGGTAACCTGAGCCATTTTGTAGCCCGGCGCGACGAGGCCGAAGACACGGTTATTCCAGCTGGCGCACTCCCCGATGGCGTAAATATCCGGGTCTGAAGTCTGGCACTTATCGTTGATGGTGATGCCGCCGCGTTGCGCCGTTTCCAGTCCACACTGGGTCGCCAGCTTGTCCTGAGGACGAATACCGGTAGAGAAGACGATGAAGTCCACTTCCAGCTCGCTGCCGTCTGCAAAACGCATGGTTTTGCGGGCCTCGGTGCCCTGCTGGACGATTTCCTGGGTGTTTTTGCCGGTGTGCACGCGCACGCCCATGCGCTCGATTTTGCTGCGCAGCTGCTCGCCGCCCATGCGGTCAAGCTGTTCGGCCATCAGCATTGGCGCGAATTCGATAACGTGGGTTTCCACGCCGAGGTTTTTCAGCGCCCCGGCCGCTTCCAGCCCCAACAGGCCACCGCCAACGACGGCACCGCGTTTGCTGCGGCGGGCACAGGATTCAATGGCGTTAAGGTCTTCGATGGTGCGGTAAACGAAACAGTCCTGGGTTTCCGAACCTTTAATGGGCGGGATCCACGGGTAAGAGCCCGTAGCCATGACCAGCTTGTCGTAATAAACGGTGCGGCCGGTATTGGAGTGGATCACTTTTTCCTGGCGGTTGATGGTGATCGCGCGTTCGCCAACCAGCACCTTTACGCCGTGTTTTTCGTAGTAGCCATCGCGGACGAGGGAGAGTTCTTCAGCGGTATGATGGGAGAAATAAGAAGAGAGGTGCACGCGATCGTAGGCTTTACGCGGCTCTTCACAAAATACGGTGATATCGAACTGGTCCGGCGGGGCTTTATCAAGTAAGTCTTCGATAAAGCGATGGCCCACCATGCCGTTACCGATAACTGCGATTCTGACTTTGCTCATAATTGCCTCAATTTCTTTTCTATTACCGCCTACCTTAACGATTCAGCTGTGGTGATTATTGATGCAAATCAAATGCGCCTTTATATACCCATTAAGAGGTATGCTATTGATTTTGATGTATTTTTGTAAGTTATGGAATTGGCTGGTTTTTCACCAGGATAGAGATGTGGGGATATTCAGTTCAGCAAAGGGTTAGCGCGGATCCGGGCAACAATCAGATCAACAAAAGTGCGTACTTTGGCGGAAGCGTGGCGGCCTTCGGTATGCACCACATGTATTGGAAGAGGCTCGAGCTCGTATTCGCTCAATATAATTTGCAATTCCCCCTCGCGCAGGGCTGGCGCTATCTGATAATCCAGGACTCGTGTCAGCCCCCAACCTGCTTTTGCGGTGGCAATCGATGACTCGTTGTTGTTGCACTGGAGCGCGGCATTGATCATGACGCGTTGTTCACCCGCAAAGCGCCACTCCGGTGAGGCCCAGGCACTGGCCGAAGAAACAATACGATGGTTTTTAAGGTCCGCAGGCGTCAACGGTGTGCCGTGTTTTTCCAGGTAGCCAGGGGAAGCGCAAACGACCCGGCGCACGGTGCCGACTTTGGTTGCCGTCAGACCTGAGTCGGGCAAATGCCCAATGCGTACGGCGACATCGATGCCTTCTTCGATGATGTTCACCTGGCGATCAACGAACAGTGACCTGGCGCGCATAGTTGGCCACGCATCAAGATAATCAGTGATGACCGGCAAGACGAATTTCTGGCCGAACAGCACGGAAGCGGTGACCGTCAGGATCCCGGACGGCGTGGCATAGGAGCCTGCCGCTGCCGCCTCGGCTTCCTCTATACTGGTGAGAATCGTGCGGCAGTCATTGAGATATCGCAGGCCAGGCTCGGTCAGCTTAACTGTGCGAGTGGTGCGGATAAACAGCCGGGTCCCGATGACCTCTTCCAGGGCAGCAACCGCACGCGTTACCACTGGCGCACTGATATGGAGCTGGCGTGCCGCAGCGGCAAAACTCTCGGTTTCTGCGACTTTGACGAAAATTCTCATCGCCTGCCAACGATCCATGCACAACCTCATCATCTGCCTGAAAGGAATTTCAGTATCGGGTATTAGCCGGGTATGGCGCAATCCCGGTATCACAGCTCGAGCTGAATGCGGTTTTCTTCGCCAGCAGGCAGTTGTGCCGGGACTGCGCAGCAAATCAGGACCTCATCATCTGCCGTGCTTGCGGAGGGGGTTTTCGCGTAGGTGACTGAGCCTTTGAGGAGTTTAGTCCGGCAGGTTCCGCAGTGGCCCTCCCGGCAGCTGAATTCCGGGGTTAATCCCCGAGCTTCGGCCAGCTCTAAAAGCGAACCTGAATCCGGCAGCCAGCGAGCCTCTTTTAGCGAACGCATAAAAGCAATCGGTACGGGGCTGGTGGAAGGCTGAAGGGCATCAGGTTTTGGTGTTTGGTTGTCTGTGGTGCGAACTAGCGATGAGGGGCCAAAGGCTTCAGCATGGATTCTGCCATCGCCGATGTTGTATTTCCGCAGTCCGTCATAGAGAGATTGGGTGAACGCTGCCGGACCGCATAGATAGAAATCGTAGTCGTTAAACGGCAGACGGCTGGTCAGCAAAGGCATATCGATATGGCCATGAACATCATACCCCACACCCAACTGAGCGCTTTCCGGCTGGCTGAGTACGCGAATCACCTGCACGGCACCTTTGGCTGCCGCGACCAGCTCGTCAATCTCCTGAGTAAAAGGCAAATCTTCCACCCTTCTTGATGCCTGGAACAAAAACGTTTGTCGAATACGTTGTTTGCGTAACCCTTCATAGACAATATGCCGCAGCATGGCGAGCATCGGGGTAATGCCAACGCCGCCGGCCAGCAACACGGCAGGGCGTTGCGCATGCGCATCAAGGATGAAACCGCCCGCCGGAGCACGGACGTCAATAATATCGCCAACGGAAACGCCGTTGTGCAGGTGGCTGGAGACGCTTCCTTCCCGCTTGACGCTAATTCGATAAAAGACGTCGGACGGAGCCGATGAAAGCGTGTAAGTACGGATTGCAGGAGCTTCTGTGCCGTGAAGTTTCACGCGAATGGGCAAGTGCTGTCCGGCGAGATGAGGCAGCAGACCTGCGCCGTCACCCGGCTGAAGATAGAAGGAGCGGATCGAACTGCTCTCATCGACAATGTTTACCACGCGAAACGGCCTCCAGCGTGTTGCCAGCTCGGCAGCTTTTATCTTGCCCGCAGCTTCCTGCCAGCTGCCGGTCATCAGTGAATGAGGGGAGTGCCCTTCAGCCTCAGACTTCCAGCGCAGTGCCAGCGCGTTGCGGCGGCGAACAACCCGGCGGGCTTTAAACGTCCATAGCCGTTCTGCACCCTGGAAGGCCGCGATTTCCGGTGAGTCCAGAATGACTTTTGCTTCGCCGGTCATTTGCAGCATGTCGCCGGTGTTAAAGTCCACGAACAGCAGGCCAGCCTGGCCGTTAAGCAGAATATTACCGAGCGTGGCAAAAAAGAGATTACCGTTGAAGTCAGGAATGGTCAGCGTGCCGTCGTCGCTGGCCCGGATGAAGCCGGGTTTGCCGCCGCGATGGGAAACATCGGCCTGTCGTTTAGTGTTCCTTTCGCCCCAGGAAGCCACAAAAAAAGCGTCCGCTGCTTGAACCATTACTCTCGCTTCAGCGTCCAGCCCTGGAAGTGTCTCTACCGTACCACCGGCATGGCTACCAGGCGCGCGGGTAAAAGTGAATTCACGCAGTTGTATATAGCGTGGGCAGTTACCGAAGCTTTGGTCGACTTCAACCTGGAGGCCGTCCTCCGTCTGCAGCAGTGTACCGTTCATCCGGTTACGCCGCCGGGTATGAAGCTCGATTCCCAACAGGCCAATGGGTGCGTTGTGCCCCATCCCTTCGGTGGCCGGATCTTCCCCAGGCAACGACGCTGCAATCGTCAGACAGGTCGGTGTGGGAGATGTTACGAAGCCTGGCTTTCCTTCCAGAAATGTTGCCCACGCTTCGCCAATCGGGGAGATGCTGCCGATGACGATAAAAGGCAACTGAGCGTAGAAGTCACGATGCTGCTCTGGCATGTAATCACGTATCACTCGCTGGCCCACTTCAGCCATCCGTTCGGTGACGCCGGCCTTGTCCTGAAGGAATATTTCACCTTCATGCCAGACGGACTTCTTCATCGGCTTCTCGCTCATTTTACTCTCCCAGGAATGCGTGAGATTAGGCGACGGCGTTAAGGCCAGCGGCCGTTTTAACGAATGGCACAAACCCTGGCAACGCTTCTATCCGGCGCAGGAAAGCATTCACGGCTGGATAACTGGAGAGGTCTACATTCCCTTCAGGTGCGCTGGCCGTGTAGCTATAAATGGCGACGTCGGCGATGGTTGGGTGGTCGCCGACCAGCCATTTACGGTTGGCGAGATGCTGTTCAAGGCGTCCCAGGAAGACGTGAGCACGGGCAATCACCTCATCAGGATTAAATTTGGCACCGAAAACCGTGACCAGACGGGCTGCGGCTGGACCAAAGGCGAGGTCACCAGCGGCGACGGAAAGCCAGCGTTGAACGGCTGCCGCGCCCTGTGGGTCTTCCGGCAGCCATGCACGTTGGCCACTTTTTTTCGCCAGGTAGACAAGAATGGCGTTGGAGTCAGGGATCAGCGTGCCTTCATCGTCCAGCAGAGGTACCTGCCCAAACGGGTTAAGCGCCAGGTACTCCGGCTGCTTATGGGCGCCGGCCTTCAGGTCCAGCTCAACAAGCTCATGTGGCAGGCCTAGCAGGGAGAGAAACAGACGAGCGCGGTGGGCATGGCCTGACAGAGGAAAGTTGTAGAGTTTCATAAATCGGTTCCTGATTGGCTGAACGGGAAGGGCCCCGAACGATGCAAACAGGTTGCCACAGGCAATAATGGGCAGGAATAAGCCTTATCGGTAATTCATTATTGCGAAAAACGTAATAATAGCGGGAAAGTGAAGGAACCCTCTCCCCGTTAAGGAAGAGGGCAAATCGCAGGGCGATTAGTGTGCCGCAGCTTCTGCGCCGTGACGACGGTGTTTGGTCACGAAACCAAGCACCAGGCACATGACGAACACCACAGCGTACAGGCCATTCGCGGTATGCAGAGCAGCCAGAGGGCCGCTGTGAGCTACGATTGGGCCGGTAACGATAAAGGTCAGCATGGTGCCCACGGTGCCGCAGGTCAGGACAAAGTTAACCAGTTTCGGCGAAGACACTTTGGTCTGCTGTGAACCCAGGGTGATGATGGTGGTGTAAATCGCGCTGGAGAAGAAACCAAGCGCCAGAATAAACCACGCCAGGTGAGCCGGATCGCCGTGGTTGAACAGGTACATCAGCACGGTGGCCGCCCCGGCCAGTACGGTCAGGATGCGCTGCAGGTCGAAGAAACGCAGGATAAAGCTGAACGCCCACATGCCGAACATGTAAGACATCCAGAAGTCGCTGACCAGCTTACCGGCATCGTTGATGCTCATGCCGAGGCCTTTGGCGTATTCCGGTACCCAGGAGATAAAGCCCAGCTGGCCGAGGATGTAGCACAGCGCCGCGACGGACAGGAACAGCACGCCGATGCCCCATTTTTCTTTGGTTACAGGCTGGTCGTCTTTCTTCGCGTGTTTGCCCAGCGCCGGGAACTCACAGCCCAGAGTCAGCAGGAAGATAGCCACGTAAACCAGACCGATACAGACATAGACCCAGTACCAGTTGATGCTGCGGGCCAGCAGGATAGCGGCGACCATCGGGAAAATCATCCCGGCCATGCTGAAGAAGGAGTCGGTAAACAGCAGGCGAGAACCGCGCTGACGCCCTTCATACATGTGAGTGATCAGGAAGGTACCAATCGACATGGTTATCCCGCTCACCAGCCCCAGCACGAACATCGAGGCGGAGAAGATAGCCAGGTTATGACCGAAGATCAGGCCGGCAACGGCCAGCACCATCAGCAGGAAGCCAAAGCGCAGCTGGGTTTTCAGCGGTACGATTTCCATCAGCCAGGCGTTCAGGAAGATAGAGATCAAAATACCGGCATTAAGGAAAGTAAACGTGTTACTCATGCTGGACACCGGCAGATTGAAGTACTCTGCGATGTTTCCCATCACCATCCCGGTGACGATCACCAACGCCCCGGTCAGGGCGTAGGAGAAGAAGCTAATCCATAAAAGCTTGGTTCGGTTGCTGTTAGTCATAACGAGCCTGTGCAAGGAAGTGTAAAGCGCATTGACAGCGCGGCGGACGGGCAGATTTTAGTCATTTGCGTGATCTATTTAAATGAATTATGAATTTATTGCTGAAATAAACTGATCGAATCATGAAGTGCGTCACATATTTCAACCTGTTTCAGCGCATTGGCGCTGCAACTCGTTGATTTGTGTAAAAGTAAATAACAGTAAATGGCTGGCGTCGACTGCGGTGCCTCTTTACAATCAAGCCACTTGCTTCACTCACTGCCTTCGTAAGGAATTCTTCATGCTCAAATCGACACTGGCGGCTGTTGCAGCTGTATTCGCCCTCTCTGCGCTTTCCCCTGCGGCGCTGGCTGCAAAAGGTGACCCGCACGTCCTGTTGACCACCTCAGCTGGCAATATTGAGCTTGAGTTAAATAGCCAAAAAGCGCCTGTTTCGGTCAAAAACTTCGTGGATTACGTTAACAGCGGTTTTTATAACAACACCACCTTCCACCGCGTGATCCCGGGCTTTATGATTCAGGGCGGCGGCTTCACCGAAGATATGAATCAGAAGCAGCCTAACCCGCCAATTAAGAACGAAGCGGACAACGGCCTGCGTAACACCCGCGGCACCATTTCTATGGCGCGCACCGCAGACAAAGACAGCGCCACCAGCCAGTTCTTTATCAACGTGGCCGATAACGCCTTCCTGGACCACGGCCAGCGTGACTTTGGCTACGCCGTATTTGGTAAAGTGGTAAAAGGTCTGGACGTTGCCGATAAAATTTCCCAGGCACCAAGCCATGACGTCGGCCCGTATCAGAATGTGCCGACGAAACCTATCGTGATCCTTTCCGCGAAAGTTCTGCCTTAAAATTTCCTGCGCGGGGCCAGTCGCCCGCGCAACCCCTCTCCTGAAGCAGAGAATTTCAATAAGTGGTGAGCCTGGCCAGAGAAAGCGACTAGAATAGCGCGTTCTTTTTTGCCCTGGAGCCGCCATGTTACTGCTTATCGACAACTATGATTCCTTCACCTGGAACCTCTACCAGTATTTTTGTGAGCTGGGTGAGGAAGTGCTGGTTAAGCGTAACGACGAAATTGGGCTGGACGACATCGAGCGTCTGTCGCCGGAAAAACTGGTGATTTCTCCAGGCCCCTGCACGCCGACCGAGGCGGGCATCTCGCTTGCCGCCATTAATCACTTCGCCGGACAGCTTCCTGTTTTGGGCGTTTGCCTGGGGCACCAGGCCATTGCCCAGGCCTTTGGCGCCACCATTGTGCGGGCAGAACAGGTGATGCACGGCAAAACCTCCGCTATCGGCCACAACGGCAGTGGTGTATTCCGTGGGCTAAAGAATCCGCTGACCGTGACGCGCTACCACTCGCTGCTCATTGATCCTGATACCCTGCCTGACTGTTTTGAGGTTACGGCCTGGACGGATAAGCAGGAAATCATGGGTATCCGTCACCGTTCGCTGGATCTGGAAGGCGTGCAGTTCCACCCGGAAAGCATTCTCAGCGAGCAGGGACATGCGCTGTTGGCGAATTTTCTCCAGAGGTAAATTGTCACTTGCCTGAATTTGGTTTTTTATGCATATTTCGTGATTATATTTTCATTCATGTCTAACGCATAAAAACGGGTGGGGAATAAATGGCAACTGAACAATCAGCGGTTACGCGGGCGACCTTCGACGAAGTGATTCTGCCGATTTATGCACCAGCAGAATTTATTCCAGTGAAAGGGGAAGGCAGCCGAGTGTGGGACACTGCCGGAAAAGAGTACGTGGACTTTGCCGGAGGCATCGCCGTAACCGCGCTGGGGCATTGCCACCCAGCGCTGGTGGAGGCGCTGAAGACCCAGGGTGAAACCCTGTGGCATACCAGCAACGTTTTTACCAATGAGCCTGCCCTGAAGCTTGCCCGTAAGCTGATCGACGCCACCTTTGCCGAGCGCGTCGTCTTCATGAACTCCGGTACGGAAGCGAACGAGACGGCTTTCAAGCTGGCCCGCTACTATGCTTCGACCCGCCACAGCCCGTACAAAAGCAAAATCATTGCCTTCTACAATGCGTTTCACGGGCGTTCACTGTTCACCGTTTCCGTAGGTGGGCAGGCTAAGTACTCCGACGGCTTTGGCCCGAAACCTGCCGATATTATTCATGTGCCGTATAACGATCTCGCGGCGGTGAAAGCGGTAATGGATGACCATACCTGCGCGGTAGTTGTTGAGCCTATTCAGGGCGAGGGCGGAGTGACCGCCGCGACGCCGGAGTTTCTGCAGGGGCTGCGCGATTTGTGTGATGAGCACCAGGCGCTGCTGGTATTTGATGAAGTGCAGTCGGGAATGGGCCGCACCGGCGAACTCTTCGCTTATATCAACTACGGCGTCACCCCGGATATTCTGACCAGCGCCAAAGCCCTCGGCGGCGGTTTCCCGGTGAGCGCGATGCTGACCACCCATGAGATTGCTTCCGCGTTTCACGTAGGCAGTCACGGTTCAACCTACGGCGGTAATCCACTGGCGTGCGCAGTGGCCGGGGCGGCTTTCGATATCATCAATACGCCAGAAGTTCTCACAGGCGTGGCGGCCAAACGTCAGCTCTTCGTTGAACAACTGCAGAAGATTAACGCGCAGTTCGATCTGTTTAGCGACATTCGCGGCATGGGGCTGTTGATCGGCGCAGAACTTAGCGAGAAATACAAAGGGCGCGCGCGCGAGTTTCTCTATGCGGGCGCGGCAGAAGGCGTGATGGTGTTGAACGCCGGGCCGGACGTTATGCGTTTTGCGCCTTCGCTTATTGTCGAGGACGCGGATATCGTGGAAGGAATGCAGCGCTTCGCCAAAGCGGTTGCCCACGTGGTGGCGGGTTAAAACTAACCCGAGCGCCGCAGGCGGCGGCTCAGCCAGATCCCATGATGAGGCCGCTGGCGCCAGGCTACCGAGGAGATGGTATGCATGGTGTTCAGGTGGCCAATAATCCGCTGTAAATGCTGCTCCATAGTGCTTAACGGCCCCGTGGGCAGCGTGTCCGGTTCCAGGATATTTACGTCTTTCGACCCGCCAGGCCCGTCATACTCCAGCCTTTGCTGGCAGCGCTGTAATCCAATTTCACAAGACTGCAGGTACTTTTGCGCCAGGTCTGGCGTGAGCATGTTGTGCTCGCGCGCTAGGGTGGTCATGGCGTTGATGTGCTCGACGATGAACTGGCTGTGGGTTACCCAAAGCTTCATGTCGGCCAGATAATGGGAGTTAAATCCGGGCTCCTGCATCGCCTGATTGAGCGAGTTGAAGAGCGCGTTGTGCGCCTGGTTGACCCGCATTCGTTGCCAGGCCAGCGGTGTGGGTTCCGGATCGTTGCTTAATATCAGGCGAATCGCGTCCTGATCGGCCTCAAGAGCGTCGTGGGCGTTCTGGCGCAGCAGGCCGGTTTGCCACTGCGGCCAAAGCCAGATCATGCCGCCAAAAGCAATCAGGCAGCCGAGCAACGTGTCGATAAGCCTTGGAATGATGTAGCTTTCGGCGCTGAGGGTAATGAGCTGCAGGGTATATACCGCGGTGACGGTAAAGCCGATGGTGGCCCAGCCGTAGCTTTTGCGAATGAACAGATAGCTCACCAGGGTAATCATCAGCATCGCCAGCAGGGTGTAGCTGTCTGGCACATGGAAGTGCAGGGTGATACCGGCGATACACAGCCCTGCCATGGTGCCGGCCGCCCTGTGCACAATGCGCACCCGCGTTGCACCGTAGCCGTTTTGCGTGACGAACATCACCGTCATCAGGATCCAGTAAGGCTTTGGCAGGTGTAAGAAGGAGCCCAGCAGGCTGGCAATCGTCAGCATCACGCCTAAACGTGCGGAGCTGCGCAGCGCCGATGACTTGAAGGAGAGATAGTTTTTCAGCGCCGGGAAGAACGGCAGGCGGCGTTCCCTGTCCTCCATTAAATCTCTCACGTACAGCGGCCGCTGAGTTTTCAGTACCCGGGCAATTCGGCTGAAATGGTAATGGCAAAACTGACCGACCGGGTTCTCCGGGTTCTGGCGGGCGATCTTTTCCAGAGCGTCGATCTGCTTGTCCATGGTAAAGCGCGTCGGGTAGCGGTGGTAGAGAATATCGTCTGCCAGCACCCGCAGGCGTGCGGCGATAGTCCGGGCGTTCCAGCGGATCACCGCTTCGGCATGGCTTTGCTCAACCAGTTTTTGCACTTCTTCCGGCTGGTGCAGGCTAACCGAAATGTGCTCCTGCAAATCCAGCGCAACCTGGAAAGCGCGTAGCAGGCGTTTGTAGCCATTTTGCTGGTTGGCCGACAGCATATGCAGCTGCTGGTAGCAGGTCGTTATCAGGTCGACGGCTTTCTGCTGACGTACCAGCAACGGCGGCAGCGCTTTTTCAGGATCCGTATGCTGGGTCAGCAGGCTGTATTTCGCTTCGCAGTAGTCCGCAAGCTGGCGGTACAGCAGGCTGAGCGACTCTCTGAGCGGCTGTTCACGCCATAGCCTGAACCAGAACCAGTTGAATGCGCCGTACCAGATGGTGCCGAAGATATAGAGCACCATCGGTTTCCAGATAGGCATGTTGCCGGCCATGCTGAGCGTAAAAATGGCGGCAATCAGCGACGCTGGCAGAAGGCGGGCGTGCAGCGAGCTTATCTCCGCCGTGACGCCGAGCAGCAGGGCCATGACGATTAATATCGCAGGCAGCGGGACGTGGGTGTAAAGCAGCAGAAGCTGCATGATAAGGCTGCTAACGGCGAACAGGCTGCCGCCGATTATCAAGCGTTTGAAGAAGCGTTTATGCGGCGTGTCCAGCCCGGCAATGTTGCAGCAGGCGGGCACTAACGAGAAGAGCAGACCGTTTTGCAGGCTGCCGAGAATCAGGCCAATAGCCACGGGTAAACACAGCACCAGCGTTTGCCGCAGCGCGTAGTTAACTTCCGGGTGATAAATTAATCTCTTCCACATAGCCTGAATTGTAGAGACAAAAAAGGCGTGTTACCGAAGCGACACGCCTTTATGGGGCTAATTAGCGAGTGCCGTAAACGACAATCGTTTTACCGTGTGCGGAAATGAGATTCTGGTCTTCCAGCATTTTCAGAATACGGCCAACGGTTTCGCGGGAGCAGCCCACGATCTGACCGATTTCCTGGCGGGTGATTTTAATCTGCATCCCGTCCGGGTGGGTCATAGCATCCGGTTGTTTAGCCAGGTTCAGCAGCGTCTGAGCAATACGGCCGGTCACGTCGAGGAACGCGAGGTTGCCGACTTTCTCAGAAGTGACCTGCAGGCGGCGCGCCATCTGGGAAGACAGACGCATCAGGATGTCCGGGTTAACCTGAATCAGCTGACGGAATTTTTTATAGGAAATTTCAGCTACTTCACAGGCTGTCTTGGCGCGAACCCAGGCGCTACGCTCCTGGCCTTCTTCGAACAAACCTAATTCACCAATGAAATCACCCTGATTCAGATAAGAAAGGATCATCTCCTTGCCTTCTTCATCTTTAATCAGAACAGCTACGGAGCCTTTGACGATGTAATACAGCGTCTCCGCCTTTTCACCCTGGTGAATCAGCGTGCTCTTCGACGGATACTTATGAATGTGGCAATGAGACAAGAACCATTCGAGAGTCGGGTCTGTTTGCGGTTTGCCAAGCACCATGCGCGGTTATCCTCTGTTATAAACTGGCTACCAAAGACAAGACGCGGAACCTCTTGTCTGGCGTTGCAATCGTGAAATTTTCCCAAGCCCTGGGAGCTGGCGTGCAGGTTAGCCCTGCGGCCTGTAATTAGTCGTTTCCTCTGCTTACGGCATAAACGTCTCTGTATCGCAGCAGCATCCGGATTGTTTTAGCATAGCTTTTGGTAAGTGTCTTGTATTGTCTCGTTTCAGCATGACCTGGATCGCCTTACGTTGCCAGTTTTCACGTAGACGCGTAATCTGAAAGAATATTTTCTCAACTGGAGTAGGTAAAATGCAGGCACGAGTTAAATGGGTGGAAGGCATGACCTTCCTCGGAGAATCCGCTTCTGGCCACCAAATTCTGATGGACGGTAATTCCGGGGATAAAGCGCCAAGCCCAATGGAAATGCTGTTGATGGCCGCGGGCGGTTGTAGCTCAATTGACGTGGTATCAATTCTGCAAAAAGGCCGCCATGACGTGACGGATTGCGAGGTGAAGCTGACTTCCGAACGTCGTGAAGAAGCACCACGTCTGTTTACCCGCATCCATCTGCATTTTGTCGTGACCGGGAAAGAGCTGAAAGAGAGTGCGGTTGCCCGCGCCGTTGAGTTGACCGCAGAGAAATATTGCTCGGTAACGCTGATGCTTGAGAAAGCCGCAGAGATTAGCCACAGCTACGAAATTATTGAAGCGTAAAGTGAAAAGGGCGGTGTAGATACCGCCCTTATGTTATCAGGCAATTTTCCTGCCTTCCGCCAGCCGCTGCACCAGCGGGGCCATAATCAGCTCCATCGCCAGCCCCATTTTCCCTCCCGGCACCACCAATGTATTGATGTGGGAGATAAACGATCCTTGCAGCATCGCCAGCAGATAAGGGAAGTCGATGTCGTCCAGGCCACGGAAGTGGATAACCACGAAGCTTTCGTCCAGCGACGGAATTGCCCGGGCGGCGAACGGGTTAGAAGTATCCACCGTTGGGACGCGCTGGAAGTTAATATGGGTGCGCGAGAACTGCGGCGTAATGAAGTTGATGTAATCGTCCATCGAACGTACGACGGAATCCATCACCGCCTCCCGCGAATGACCGCGTTCGCCGGTGTCGCGAACCAGTTTCTGAATCCATTCCAGGTTAACAATAGGCACCACGCCAACCAGTAAATCTACGCAGTCGGCCACGTTGTGCTGCGGGGTGACAACGCCGCCGTGCAGGCCTTCATAAAACAGTACGTCGGTTGGCTCTGGCAGCGGCTGCCACGGCGTAAAGGTGCCCGGCACCTGGTTCCACGGCACGGCTTCATCGTAGGTATGCAGATATTTGCGTGATTGCCCTTTGCCGCTCTGGCCGTATTCGATAAAGGTTTGTTCCAGTAATCCGAAGTCGTTGGCCTCTGGTCCAAAATAGCTGATGTGGCGGCCGGCATCCCGCGCCTTGCGGATGGCCATATCCATTTCCGGGCGGGTATAGCGATGGAAACTGTCGCCTTCAACTTCGGCGGCGCGCAGGTTGAGCTGCTGGAAAATCTTGCGGAAGGCGAGGCTGGTGGTGGTCGTTCCGGCGCCGCTGGAACCTGTGACCGCAATAACCGGGTGTTTGGCTGACATAGGATGACAACTCCATGAGGGATCGGAAAAAAGTCTGGTTTCTGGTTGTTATACTTTTCAGCCAGTATAGATCACCCCGCCGGTTAGCGGTCAGCCGCGAAACTGCCCGCGCGGCATAATGTTTACCGTTTCATGGAGTTCAGACCAAACCAGCACGGCTTCGCCGCTTTGCAACTGGCGCTTCACGTCGGCGACTTTTTGCGTCAGCGAGCGCTCCTGCTCACCATAATCTGTGCCTTCGCGTAATACAAAAGATTCAATCAAGCTGTCGAGCGTTTCAGGGGCGAGATCTTGCCAGGGAATAATCATTTCAGTGGTCCAGGAAGCGGGTTAGCCAGTCAGGAATACGCTGCTCAAGCCACATTTGTGGGCGCAGTAGAGTGCCGCCTACAAAGCCAACGTGGCCGCCATAGGTGGTGAGCTGATAGTGGATATTCGGCGGCAGCGTTTCGCGGTCCGGGATCACATGGTGGTCCATAAATGGATCGTCTTTGGCGTGGATAATCAGCGTTGGCGAGGCAATGTCCGGCAAGAGCGGCATGGCGCTGCACTGGCGATAGTAGTCCAGCGCGTCGGCAAAGCCGTGAATTTTTGAGGTGATCAGGTCGTCGAACTCGCGAATACGGCGCAGGCTTTTAAGTTTACGCAGATCGATAGGCAGTGAACCCGGGTAGCT
This sequence comes from Cedecea neteri NBRC 105707 = ATCC 33855, assembly GCF_001571265.1. Lineage (GTDB taxonomy): Bacteria > Pseudomonadota > Gammaproteobacteria > Enterobacterales > Enterobacteriaceae > Cedecea > Cedecea neteri. Next base: position 66,638 of record NZ_BCTL01000038.1, read on the forward strand.
CTTCAGCTTGCGGGCGGCATTTTTTTTCAGCAGGTTCAGCAGGTAGTGCTGATAAACGCGCGAAAAGCCTTGTTCCATGTGATAGCAACATTGCTCGAGCATCAACGGTGCGGAGACGATAACTCCCGCTTTCAGCGTACAGGCTGCGCCCTGTTTTGCCATCAGGCAGGCGAGCATATTTCCGCCCAGCGAGAAACCAACTGCGGCGGTTGGGACCTCGCCGTAGCGCTGATTTAACCAGTCGAGGAAGAAGGTGCCGTCTTCGGTTTCGCCGGAGTGGTAAATACGTTCTTTACGGTTTGGCACACCGCTACAGCCGCGAAAGTGCATTACCACGCCTAACCAGCCGCGCTTTTTAGCTGCTTCAATCATGCCGTGAGCATAGGGGCTGTGAAGGCTGCCTTCCAGGCCGTGAAACACCACCAGGCGCGGTTTGTGCATGGCGGTTTGCGGATCTTCGCTCCACGCAAGATCGACAAAATCCCCGTCCGGCATATCCAGGCGCTGCCAGTGGGGTTTGAAATTGATTCGGCGGCGAATCAAACGTGGGATCATGGTTTGCAGATGCGGATTACTGAGTCCGCGCATCGGGCGGAAATCGTCACCTTCATCATGATGAATATTCAATTCTAAAGGACTTGTACTGGCCATATCACACTGTTAGTTTCGTTGAGTTCGCTAATTATTCTTCGGGTGTGGAGCACCCAATTCATGGACTTAACGCTTTTTCTGTCGATGCTGGGCTTTCTCTGGGTCGCCGCCATCACACCTGGCCCTAATAATACGCTACTTACCGCATCCGGGGCGAATTACGGTTTCTTCCGCAGCCTGCCGCTGATGATTGGTATCATGCTCGGGATGCAGTGCATTCTGGTGCTGGTGGCCTTCGGCGTCGGGAGTTTAATCCTGCTTTACCCCGCTCTGCACCTTATCCTGAAGATTGCCGGGAGCGTTTACCTTTTGTGGCTGGCCTGGAAAATTGGTACGGCGAAATACGAGCGTCTGGAAACCGATGCCGCCCCGCCGTCTCCGGTGCCTTTCTGGCAGGGTGGTTTGCTGCAGGTGATAAACCCTAAAGCCTGGCTGATGGCGCTGGGTGCGGTAGCAAGTTTTAGCCTGGCGGGCGCTGCCTACCTGCATTCCGTAGCGATGATTAGCATAGGGATTGCGTTGGTGAACATCGTGGCCGGCGTTATCTGGATAGCCTTTGGCAGCCTGATTGGCCTGTTCCTGCGCAGCCGCCGTTCCTGGGCTATTTTCAACGTCAGCATGGGCGTGCTAACCGCAGCCTGCGTGCTGCTTATCTGGCGCTGAGAGCAAACCCTCTCCTCGTGAGGAGAGGGGAAAACTTAGCGTTTAGTCGCTCTGCAGCATCTGCTCAAGCTGTTCCTGAGCATCCAGCCATTCCATCTCGCACTCTTCCAGCGCCGACTTCACTTTTACCTGCGTTTGCAGACATTCGTTCATCTCGGCTTTACGGCTTTGGTCGTAGATCGCGCTGTCTGCCAGCTTCTCTTCTACTTCAGAAAGCTGAGCGTTTAGCTTTTCCATCTGCTTTTCAAGCTGGGTGATTTGCTTGCGCAGCGGCTGGGTTTGCGTGCGAAGCTCGGCCTCACGGCGCTTCTGGTCCTTGCGGGCCTGCGCGCTGTTGGCGTTGTCTTTCGCGGCATCTGCAGGCTGGTTTTCCTGCTTTTGCAGGTCGCTCAGCCACTGTTGGTAATCCTCAAGGTCACCGTCGAAAGCTTCCACTTTGCCGTCGTGCACCAGATAGAGATCGTCCGTGGTGGAACGTAGCAGATGTCGGTCGTGCGAAACCACAACCAGCGCGCCCTCAAAATCGATTAGCGCTTCGGTCAGCGCCTGGCGCATGTCGAGATCAAGGTGGTTCGTCGGTTCATCAAGCAGCAGCAGGTTAGGGCGCTGCCAGACAACCAGCGCCAGCACCAGCCTGGCTTTTTCACCACCGGAAAACCGTGCCGTTTGCTCCGCCACTTTATCGCCCTGGAAACCAAAGCCGCCAAGGTAGTCGCGCAGCTGCTGTTCCAGCTCGCGGGGAGCAATCCGGGCCAGATGCTGAAGCGGCGATTCGTCGGCACGCAGGTATTCCAGCTGATGCTGGGCGAAGTAGCCGAGCTTGATGCCTTTGGCGAGGCCAATGTCCCCCTGCAGCGGTTCTAGTTCACCTGCCAGCAGTTTGATTAACGTGGATTTACCTGCCCCGTTACGCCCAAGCAGGCCTATACGCGAGCCGGGAACCAGGTTCAGCTTGATGGAGTTCAGGATCACCCGCTCGCCGTAGCCCGCGCTAACCTTTTCCATCCGCAGCAGCGGGTTGGGCAGGTTTTCTGGCGCACGGAAGCTGAAGTGGAACGGGTTATCGACGTGCGCCGGGGCAATCAGCTCCATGCGCTCCAGCATCTTCACGCGGCTTTGCGCCTGCTTGGCTTTGGATGCTTTGGCTTTAAAGCGGTCAATAAAGCTTTGTAGATGGGCCACTTTTTGCTGCTGGCTTTCGTACATCGACTGTTGCTGAGACAGGCGAGTCGCGCGCTGGATCTCAAACGATGAATAGTTGCCGGTGTACTCGAACATATTTTCCTGTTCGATATGGATGATTTTATCCACCACCGGATCGAGGAAATCGCGGTCGTGAGAGATAAGGATCAGCGTGCCCTGGTAGCTTTTCAGCCAGCGTTCCAGCCAGATGACCGCGTCCAAATCGAGGTGGTTAGTCGGTTCATCAAGCAGTAAAAGGTCGGAACGGCAAATCAGCGCCTGAGCGAGGTTAAGACGCATGCGCCAGCCGCCCGAGAAATCGCTTACCGGGCGTTCCAACTGTTCATTGCTGAAACCCAGGCCGTGCAGCAGGCTTGAAGCGCGGGAACGAATGGTCCAGGCATCTACCGCATCCAATTTGCCGTGAACCAGAGCAATGGCGTGGCCGTCGTTGCGTTCGTTTGCCGCGTTAAGTTCGGCTTCCAGCTTACGGAATTCACGATCGCCATCGATGACATACTCTATGGCTGGCATGGCCAGCGCGGGCGTTTCCTGATTAACCCAGGCAAGCTGCCAGTTGCCGGGGAAGCTTGCGCTCCCGCCGTCGGCGCTTATCTCGTTTTTCAGCAACGCCAGCAGCGTGGATTTTCCACAGCCGTTTTTACCCACCAGGCCGACTTTTTGCCCGGGGTTGATAGTGGCGGTGGCGTTATCCAGCAGAACGCGGGTGCCGCGACGAATTTGTAACGAGGAGAAAACAATCATAAAGCGCCGTATGTTCAGAGTATGTTAAATTGTCATTGTAATTCGTTAACATGTCGCCTGGGCAACAGGTCGGGCTGCATGGTAGCCCAAAATAATGACTATGACGACGCCCTGGAGGGTAATGATGTCGCAGCCGCCGAAAGTTTTGCTGCTGTATGCCCATCCGGAATCCCAGGACTCGGTGGCTAACCGGGTTTTGCTTCAGCCGGCTCTGCAGCTTGAAAATGTGACCGTGCACGATCTCTACGCTCACTATCCCGATTTCTTTATCGATATTTACCACGAACAGTCATTGCTGCTGGAGCACGATGTCATTGTTTTTCAACACCCTCTTTATACCTACAGCTGCCCCGCGTTGCTGAAAGAGTGGATGGATCGCGTCTTAAGCCGTGACTTTGCCAGCGGCATCGGAGGCAACGCGCTGGCGGGAAAGTACTGGCGCAGCGTGATCACCACCGGCGAGCCGGAAGGGGCCTATCGCTATGATGGCTATAATCGTTTTCCCTTAACCGAAATTTTACGCCCCTTTGAGCTCACCGCCGCGATGTGCAAGATGCACTGGCTGATGCCGATTATCGTTTACTGGGCGCGTCGCCAGTCTAAGCAAGAGCTGCAAAGTCATGCGAAAGCTTATGGTGAGTGGCTGGCGAATCCGCTGCAGATGGGAGGGCGATGATGGAAGGTTCTGATTTACTGTTGGCGGGGGTGCTGTTTCTCTTCGCGGCCGTTGTTGCCGTGCCCATTGCCGCTCGTTTAGGCATTGGCGCCGTGCTGGGCTATTTGCTGGCAGGCATCGCCATTGGCCCGTGGGGCTTAGGTTTTATCAGTGACGTCGATGAAATTCTGCACTTCTCCGAGCTGGGCGTGGTGTTCCTGATGTTTATCATCGGCCTGGAGCTGAATCCGTCGAAGCTGTGGCAGTTGAGGCGCTCCATCTTTGGCGTCGGAGCGGCGCAAGTGATCCTCAGCGCGGTGGTGCTGGCGGGCCTGCTGATGCTGACGAACTTCTCCTGGCAGGCGGCAGTCGTGGGCGGTATCGGCCTTGCCATGTCCTCGACGGCGATGGCGCTGCAGCTGATGCGCGATAAAAGCATGAACCGCAGCGAATCGGGCCAACTGGGCTTTTCGGTACTCTTGTTCCAGGACCTGGCGGTGATCCCGGCGCTGGCGCTGGTGCCGCTGCTGGCCGGAAACGGTGACGATCACACCGACTGGATTAAAGTTGGCCTGAAGGCGCTGGCGTTTATCGGCATGTTATTGGGCGGGCGCTATCTGCTTCGCCCGGTCTTCCGCTTTATTGCCGGTTCCGGGGTACGTGAAGTCTTTACCGCGGCTTCGCTATTACTGGTGCTTGGTTCGGCGCTGTTTATGGATGCGCTTGGGTTTTCTATGGCGCTGGGGACGTTTCTGGCCGGCGTGCTGCTGGCGGAAAGTGAATACCGTCACGAGCTTGAAATTGCCATCGATCCGTTCAAAGGCCTGCTGTTAGGACTGTTCTTTATCTCTGTCGGCATGGCGCTAAACCTGGGCGTTCTGTTTACCCATCTGTTGTGGATTGCGGTAAGCGTCGTTGCGCTGGTGGCGGTGAAAGCCACCATTTTGTATGGCCTGTCGCGCGTCTATGGTTTACGCAGTTCGGAAAGACTGCAGTTTGCCGGAGTGCTGAGCCAGGGGGGCGAGTTTGCCTTTGTGCTGTTTTCCGCTGCCGCCTCGCAGAAGCTGTTCCAGGGCGAGCAAATGCCGCTGCTGCTGGTGACGGTGACGCTGTCGATGATGACCACGCCGCTGCTAATGAAGGGCGTGGATGCGATTCTTGCCCGGCGCTTTAATCCCGGCGATGAAACGGAGGAGACGCCATACGTTGAGGACGATCATCCGCAGGTCATCATCGTCGGATTTGGGCGCTTTGGTCAGGTGATTGGCCGCCTGTTGATGGCTAATAAGATGCGTATCACCGTTCTTGAGCGGGATATCAGCGCCGTGAGCCTGATGAGAAAGTACGGCTATAAGGTCTATTACGGCGATGCGACGGAAGTGGAGCTGCTGCGTTCCGCTGGCGCAGAAGCGGCGAAATCCATTGTTATCACCTGCAATGAGCCGGAAGATACGATGCGGATTGTTCATCTCTGTCAACAACACTTTCCACATCTGGCCATACTGGCGCGTGCCCGTGGCCGCGTTGAGGCACATGAATTGTTGCAGGCCGGCGTTAAGCTGTTTTCGCGTGAAACCTTCTCAAGCGCCCTTGAGCTTGGACGTAAAGCATTGCTCACGCTGGGTATGCATCCGCATCAGGCGCACCGTGCGCAGCAGCACTTCCGCCGCCTGGATATGCGTATGCTGCGAGAGCTAATGCCCATCCATACCGATAGTGCGCAGATTTCCAGGGTGCGTGAAGCCCGCCGTGAGCTGGAAGAGATTTTCGAACGTGAAATGCAACAAGAGCGTCGGCAGCTGGACGGCTGGGACGAATTTGAATAGTAAGCCAGCCCGTTGAAGAAATACCTACGATAGAGATTTGATCGGCGGAAGCAAAAAATAAACCAGGAAAATCAATTTATTGATTTTCGCCAGATAACCAAAAAGAGGGAAAAACCACGCTTTTTCCCTCTTTTTCAGAACATCAGGTGAAGCCAATGTCAGTGCGTAAACGTTTTATTGCCGGGGCCGTTTGCCCCAAGTGCCAGGCGAAGGATTCCCTTGCCCTGTGGCGCGAGAACAACGTTGATATCGTTGAGTGCGTGAAGTGCGGCCATCAGATGCGCGAGGCCGATAAGCAGGTTCGCGAGCACGTTCGTGAGCAGGAGCAAGTGATAGGGATTTTTCATCCAGACTAGCGAGATGAAGCAGCTTTTTTTAAGCTAGAGAGTACAGCGGCGCAGATTTCCGCTACAATCGGCGCCAGTTTTTTCCCTACGCTCGTTCAGGAGATATCATGAAAGTAGCAAAAGACCTGGTGGTCAGCCTGGCTTATCAGGTACGTACAGAAGACGGTGTGTTGGTCGATGAGTCTCCGGTGAGCGCGCCGCTGGACTACCTGCACGGTCACGGTTCCCTGATTTCTGGCCTGGAAACGGCGCTGGATGGCCACGAAGTTGGCGACAAGTTTGACGTTGAAGTGGGCGCGAACGACGCCTACGGTCAGTACGACGAAAACCTGGTGCAGCGTGTACCGAAAGACGTCTTCATGGGCGTTGACGAGCTGCAGGTTGGTATGCGCTTTATGGCGGAAACCGACCAGGGTCCAGTGCCGGTCGAAATTACCGAAGTGGAAGACGAGCACGTTGTGGTTGACGGCAACCACATGCTGGCCGGTCAGAACCTGAAATTCAACGTGGAAGTTGTTGCTATCCGCGAAGCGACCGCTGAAGAACTGGCTCATGGCCACGTTCACGGTGAGCACGATCATCACCACGACCACGATCACGATGGTTGCTGTGGTGGTCACGGCCACGATCACGACCATGGTAAAGGTGGTTGCGGCAACGGCGGCTGTGGTTGCCACTGATCGCTGTGAAAGAGAAAAGGCCGCATTAGCGGCCTTTTTTACGTCTGTTATTCAGTAATGCGGCGGTGGCGTTTCTTCAGATTCAGAGGCGATCATCGACGGCTGGCTGGCTTTCAGCTTTTCGACCAACAAACGGAAATGCTCGCGAAGTTTGACCATCTCAAGTTCGTGCGCCGTTACGGTCTGGTTCAGCTCTTCAATCGTAATCTCCTGAAAGGCGAGACGACTCTCGAGATCTTCCAGCCGTTGTTCGGTGGATTTAGTGTGCATGGCGGTTCCCCTTTTGCCTGCTCGATGGACAATATGCGGTGATTTTACTGAAAATGACCCAGCTTTACAGCGCAGAAGCACGTAGAAGGAAACTTCTTTAAACAAAAAGAATCTCAATTTGACTCGATAACTCGCTGAGAGATTGTGTAGATTTCTTTCACGACGTTATAGTACGTCACTTAGTTTATTTGAAACCCTGGGGTGAGAGGCCCCGGCCCTTGGAGAAATGGATGAAATCATTATTTAAAGTAACGCTTCTGGCGACCACAATGGCCGTTGCCCTTAATGCTCCTGCTTTTGCGGCGCCTGCTGCTGCGAAAGATGCACCTGCGGCTCAGGCTGACAGCAAAGCGGCCTTTAAGAACGACGACCAGAAAGCAGCCTATGCGCTGGGCGCATCGCTCGGGCGTTACATGGAAAACTCCCTGAAAGAGCAAGAGAAATTGGGGATCACCCTGGATAAAGCTCAGCTGATCGCGGGCGTACAGGATGCGTTTGCGGATAAGAGCAAACTGTCCGATCAGGAAATTGAACAAACTCTGCAGGCGTTCGAGACTCGCGTAAAAGCCTCCGCTCAGGAGAAAATGGAGAAGGACGCTAAAGAGAACGCAGACAAAGGCAAAGCCTTCCGTGATGCTTTCGCGAAAGAGAAAGGCGTTAAAACCTCTTCTACTGGCCTGATGTATAAAGTTGAGAAAGACGGTACCGGTGATGCGCCGAAGGATACTGATACCGTTGTGGTTAACTACAAAGGTACGCTGATCGACGGCAAAGAGTTTGATAACTCTTATACCCGCGGTGAGCCACTGTCCTTCCGTCTTGATGGCGTTATCCCAGGCTGGACCGAAGGCCTGAAAAACATCAAGAAAGGCGGCAAGATTAAGCTGGTTATTCCACCAGAGCTGGCTTACGGCAAAACCGGCGTGCCGGGGATCCCTGCCAACTCTACGCTGGTGTTTGAAGTTGAGTTGTTGGACATCAAACAAGCGCCAAAAGCTGACGCTAAACCAGCCGCTGCTGCAGATGCTAAAGCCGCTGATGCTGCAAAAAGCAAGTAATTAGCAGGTCGTTTGAGCCGCCGCCCACCGGGCGGCGGTTTTGTTTTTGGCACCGGCGTTTATTCCCCACACGCGTAATGAGGAGAATAAAGACTGGAAAGCACGTCTTACGTTGTATTACCTTAGCGGGCAGCGTTTCAACCGAGTATGAGTCTGCCCTGACACCATCAAAGCGCGACAGGCTCTCTTTAGAGTAAATTGCTGACAACGTCTTTTATCCATAACACGCTCAATTTACGGCAATAAAAATAATCGACGACGTCTTCTGATTTACCCCAAACGCCCGAGAACCCCGTTTTCCGGACGTTTGTCATCAATCTGAGAGGGTGGTATTTTTTCATGTCCAATTCGCTTTTAACCAACGAAACCAGTGAACTTGATTTACTGGACCAGCGTCCTTTTGAACAAACCGACTTCGAAATATTAAAATCCTATGAAGCGGTCGTGGACGGGTTAGCGATGCTGATTGGTTCCCATTGCGAAATCGTTCTGCACTCTCTGCAGGACCTGAAATGTTCAGCCATTCGTATCGCTAATGGTGAACATACCGGGCGAAAAATAGGCTCGCCAATTACCGATCTGGCCTTGCGCATGCTGCACGATATGACCGGTGCCGACAGCAGCGTCTCTAAATGCTATTTCACTCGCGCCAAAAGCGGTGTTCTGATGAAGTCGGTGACGATTGCGATTCGCAACCGCGACCAGCGCGTGATTGGATTGCTTTGCATTAACATGAACCTCGACGTGCCGTTCTCGCAGATCATGTCGACCTTCATTCCACCAGAAACTCAGGATCAGGAAGTGCCATCCTCGGTGAACTTTGCCTCCTCCGTGGAGGATTTGGTGATGCAAACGCTGGAATTCACAATCGAAGAAGTGAATGCCGATCGTAATGTGTCGAACAACGCGAAGAACCGCCAGATAGTCCTTAACCTCTACGAGAAAGGCATCTTCGATATCAAAGATGCTATCAACCAGGTTGCCGATCGGCTGAACATTTCCAAACACACCGTTTATCTCTACATTCGCCAGTTCAAAAATGGCGACTTCCTGGGTCAGGATAAGTAATGCGTTTTGCGTTAATGGTTACCGGGCCGGCTTACGGTACTCAGCAGGCGAGCAGCGCGCTGCTGTTTGCCCGAGCTTTGCTGGCAGAAGGCCATACGCTTGAGAGCGTTTTTTTCTACCGCGAGGGGATTTATAACGCTAACCAGCTGACCGCGCCGGCAAGTGATGAGGTTGACCTTGTCCGCGAGTGGCAGAGCCTTAACGCGCAGCACGGTGTGGCACTGCATATTTGCGTGGCTGCGGCATTGCGCCGCGGCGTGACCGATGAAGAACAGGCCAAATCTTTGGGGCTCAACATGAGTAATCTCCAGCCAGGCTTTACGCTTAGCGGCTTGGGTGCGCTGGCAGAAGCCGCGTTGACCTGCGAAAGAATGGTGCAATTCTGATGAAACGTGTGGCTTTTGTGTTCCGCTCTGCGCCGCACGGCAGCACCTCTGGCCGGGAAGGGCTGGATGCGTTACTGGCAACGTCGGCGCTGTCTGACGATATCGGGGTTTTCTTTGTCGGGGATGGCGTTCTGCAGCTCCTGCCGAACCAGCAGCCAACCAAAGTGCTGGGCAGAGACTACATTGCTACCTTCCGCATTTTGCCGCTGTACGACATCGAGCAGTGTTTTCTCTGTGCAGATTCTTTGAGCGAGAGAGGGCTGTCGGCTCAGTCATCCTGGGTTATTGATGTCGAAGTGCTGGATCCTGGTGTATTGAGAGAAAAGTTAAACCAGTACGATGTCGTACTCACATTCTGAGGCACCCATGCTGCATACCCTACGTCAGTCGCCCTTTCAGTGTGATATCAGCGAGATGCTGCGATATGTTCAGCCTGGCGACGATCTGCTGCTGATAGAAGATGGCGTGATTGCCGCGCTGAATAACAGCCGTGCGCTTGAATTACTGCTCTCAGCCCCCATTACAGTCAACGTTCTACGAGAAGATGTTGAGGCCCGTGGCCTGGCTGTTCAAATTTCACCCAGGATTGGGCGTGTCGACTATACTGACTTCGTCAGATTAGTGATAAAACATGACCAGCAGTTCGCCTGGTGAAGGCGGAATGCTGTATATTTCTTGACACCTTTTCGGCTCAGCCCTAAAATTCTGCGTCCTCATATTATATGAGGCCGTTTTATTACGTGTTTACGAAGCAAAAGCAAAAACCAGGAGCTATTTAATGGCAACAGTTAACCAGCTGGTTCGCAAACCACGCGTACGCAAAGTTGCAAAAAGCAACGTGCCTGCGCTGGAAGCTTGCCCGCAAAAACGTGGTGTATGTACCCGTGTATATACCACCACTCCTAAAAAACCAAACTCCGCACTGCGTAAAGTTTGCCGTGTGCGTTTGACTAACGGTTTTGAAGTCACCTCCTACATCGGCGGTGAAGGTCACAACCTGCAGGAACACTCCGTGATCCTGATCCGTGGTGGTCGTGTTAAAGACTTGCCAGGTGTTCGCTACCATACCGTTCGTGGTGCGCTTGACTGCTCCGGCGTTAAAGACCGTAAGCAATCTCGCTCCAAGTATGGCGTGAAGCGTCCTAAGGCTTAATGGTTCTCCGTTAAGTAAGGCCAAACGTTTTAAATTAATGTCAAAATAAACTCTTTGAGTTTTGGACAATCCTGAATTAACAACGGAGTATTCCTATGCCACGTCGTCGCGTGATTGGTCAGCGTAAAATTCTGCCGGATCCTAAGTTCGGATCAGAGCTGCTGGCTAAATTTGTAAATATCCTGATGGTAGATGGTAAAAAATCTACTGCAGAATCTATCGTTTATACCGCGCTGGAAACCCTGGCTCAGCGTTCTGGTAAAAACGAACTGGAAGCTTTCGAAGTCGCTCTGGACAACGTCCGTCCGACCGTCGAAGTTAAGTCCCGCCGCGTTGGTGGTTCTACTTATCAGGTTCCAGTTGAAGTTCGTCCGGTTCGTCGTAATGCCCTGGCAATGCGTTGGATCGTAGAAGCTGCTCGTAAACGCGGTGATAAATCCATGGCTCTTCGCCTGGCGAATGAACTGTCTGATGCTGCAGAAAACAAAGGCACTGCAGTTAAGAAACGTGAAGACGTTCACCGTATGGCTGAAGCCAACAAGGCGTTCGCTCACTACCGTTGGTAATAAATCCTTCGTAGTGTTACCCAAGCGGGCGCTTCATGAAGCTGCCCGCTTTGGGTTACTTAACTTGAACGTCCCAGGATATAGAGGAATCAAATGGCTCGTACAACACCCATTGCACGCTACCGTAACATCGGTATCAGTGCACACATCGACGCCGGTAAAACCACGACTACCGAACGTATTCTGTTCTACACCGGTGTAAACCACAAAATCGGTGAAGTTCATGACGGTGCTGCAACCATGGACTGGATGGAGCAGGAGCAGGAGCGTGGTATTACCATTACCTCCGCTGCAACTACTGCATTCTGGTCTGGTATGGCTAAGCAGTATGAACCGCACCGCGTAAACATCATCGACACCCCAGGGCACGTTGACTTCACCATCGAAGTTGAACGTTCCATGCGTGTTCTTGACGGTGCAGTAATGGTTTACTGCGCAGTTGGTGGTGTTCAGCCACAGTCTGAAACCGTATGGCGTCAGGCTAACAAATACAAAGTTCCACGCATCGCGTTCGTTAACAAAATGGACCGTATGGGTGCAAACTTCCTGAAAGTTGTAGGCCAGATCAAATCCCGCCTGGGCGCGAACGCTGTTCCGCTTCAGCTGGCGATTGGTGCTGAAGAAGGTTTCACCGGCGTTATCGACCTGGTGAAAATGAAAGCCATCAACTGGAACGATGCAGATCAGGGCGTTACCTTCGAATACGAAGATATCCCAGCTGACATGCAGGACCTGGCTGACGAATGGCACCAGAACCTGATCGAGTCCGCTGCAGAAGCCTCTGAAGAGCTGATGGAAAAATACCTGGGCGGCGAAGAGCTGACCGAGGAAGAAATCAAGAAAGCTCTGCGTCAGCGCGTTCTGAACAACGAAATCATCCTGGTTACCTGTGGTTCTGCATTTAAGAACAAAGGTGTTCAGGCGATGCTGGATGCGGTAATCGATTACCTGCCAGCACCAACTGACGTACCTGCTATCAACGGTATGTTGGACGACGGTAAAGACACTCCATCTGAGCGTCACGCTAGCGACGAAGAGCCATTTGCTGCTCTGGCATTTAAAATCGCTACCGACCCGTTTGTTGGTAACCTGACGTTCTTCCGCGTGTACTCTGGCGTGGTTAACTCCGGTGATACCGTATACAACCCGGTTAAATCGGCTCGTGAGCGTTTTGGTCGTATCGTTCAGATGCACGCTAACAAACGTGAAGAGATTAAAGAAGTTCGCGCGGGCGACATTGCTGCGGCAATCGGCCTGAAAGACGTGACTACAGGTGATACCATCTGTGATCCGGACAACGTGATCATTCTGGAGCGTATGGAATTCCCAGAACCGGTAATTTCCATCGCTGTTGAACCGAAAACCAAAGCTGACCAGGAAAAAATGGGTCTGGCTCTGGGCCGTCTGGCTAAAGAAGATCCATCATTCCGCGTATGGACTGATGAAGAATCTAACCAGACCATCATCGCCGGTATGGGTGAACTGCACCTCGACATCATCGTTGACCGCATGAAGCGTGAATTCAACGTTGAAGCGAACGTCGGTAAACCTCAGGTTGCTTACCGTGAAGCGATTCGCGCGAAAGTTACCGATATCGAAGGTAAACACGCCAAGCAGTCTGGTGGTCGTGGTCAGTATGGTCATGTTGTTATCGACATGTACCCACTGGAGCCGGGCTCTAACCCTAAAGGTTACGAGTTCATCAACGACATCAAAGGTGGTGTAATTCCTGGTGAATACATCCCTGCCGTTGATAAAGGCATCCAGGAGCAGCTGAAATCTGGTCCACTGGCGGGTTACCCGGTTGTTGATCTCGGCGTGCGTCTGCACTTCGGTTCTTACCATGACGTTGACTCCTCCGAACTGGCGTTTAAACTGGCCGCTTCTATTGCCTTCAAAGATGGCTTTAAGAAAGCTAAACCAGTTCTGCTTGAGCCTATCATGAAGGTTGAAGTTGAAACTCCGGAAGAGAACACTGGTGACGTTATCGGTGACCTTAGCCGTCGTCGTGGTCAGCTGAAAGGCCAGGAATCTAACGCTACTGGCGTACAGATTCATGCTGAAGTTCCGTTGTCTGAAATGTTCGGGTACGCAACTCAGCTGCGTTCTCTGACCAAAGGTCGTGCATCTTACTCCATGGAATTCCTGAAGTATGATGACGCACCTAACAACGTTGCTCAGGCCGTAATCGAAGCTCGTGGCAAATAAGCCAACGCTTTTAACACAATGATCCCGTGCTCTCTCCCTAAGGGGAGAGCACAATAGTAAGGAATATAGCCGTGTCTAAAGAAAAATTTGAACGTACAAAACCGCACGTTAACGTTGGTACTATCGGCCACGTTGACCACGGTAAAACCACTCTGACTGCTGC
>NZ_BCTL01000039.1 GCF_001571265.1 Cedecea neteri NBRC 105707 = ATCC 33855
CCGTAACGCCCGTCAGCGTTCGGTTTCCTGCTGTACCCGCGATGTTAACCGAAGTTCCGGCTTTGTCACCGGCGACGGTAATCGCCTGTGTGGACTGATCCTGCTTAACGAGACCGACGGTGCCGTTGGTCAGGTTATTTATCGACGTAGTGTTTCCGGCAATATTCGCCGTATTGGTCGCGATATTGCCGGTATTGGTGGACACCTGATTATTGGTGGCAAACAGCTGGCTGCCGTTAATGGCGTCGGTGCTGTTGATGCTTAGTACTCCCGGGGCGACGTTTTGAATCTGCCGTTCGGCACCGATGGCCCCCACCGAAACCACGCCGCTGGCGGTGCCTGCTGAACTGCCGCCGATAGCAAAGGGGCCGGTATGGGCGGCGGCAGTAACGCTGCCGTAACCTAAGGCAACGCCGTTAGCATTTGATGCCGTGGCCGTGGCACCAATCGCAATAGCATTGGCCTGGCTGGCAACGGCGTTTGCACCAAGGGCCACGCTGTTGGCACCGCTGGCGCGGGTATTCGCGGTCGTATCTTGAGTGACCCCGTTTGCCGTGGATGAGCCGATGGCAATAGCGCCTGCTGCGGTCGAAGATGCTGAGTTACCGAAAGCCAGAGCGCCGCCTGCGGTTGCCGTCGCGGTATTACCTAACGCCATACTGTAATCTCCACTGGCCACGCTCATGCGCCCCATTGATATGGCAGTATTACCGCTGGCCGAGTTTGCTGTACCGATTGCCGTTGAGGACAAGCCCGAAGCGTTATTTAAAGCACCCACTGACGTACTTAATGCACCTGCTGCGATATTGAATGATCCCAGAGACGTTGAGCCATTGCCTGATGCTACCGCGGTATTACCCAGCGCCGTAGCCGCCGCAGCATTGGTAATATTGAAATCACCTAGCCCATCCGTACGCCGTAGTACTGCTGATGTCGTGGTGGTGGCTGAGACGGTAGAGTTGGCCCCAATGGCGGTACCTGCCTGGCCAGAACCCACCGAAGCATTGTTACCCACTGCAACGGCTAAATCGTTTGATCCTGCACTAGCGCCGGTACCGGCGGAATAACCCACAGCCTGTGCCGGAGAAGCCAAAAAAACAGGCAAGATGGCTAATGCCATACCCGCGCGTAATGCGCGAGGTGAGGCCGTAACGGCGCTTGAAGATAATTTGTTCTTTGAAAGTTCACCGACAGCAATATAGGTCTTTAGCGACGCGTTCCATATGACTTTATAGACTTTATTCATGTGTTGCCCCAGAGGTGTAAATAGCAATAAGTAAATGGCATTAAAGTAATGATTTACCTGTTGCTATTATTGGAGGGTGTTTTAAATGAATGCTTTCATTAGCCTGAGCATAAACTTAATCAGCATTTAATTATATTTAAGGCGAAATAATCCCCCGCTCAGAAATGAACGCTTAAAAAAGCAAAGGCTGGCCTACAGCTTTTTTATAAGCCTGCTAATTTATTTGGTATTGCTTATTCTTGTTAATAGTCGCTCGGCCTCATCGCAGGAGGCTTTGTTTTCCTTGGTTATTTTGTCTTTTGCGCTGCACGACTGAAGATAAAAACTGGTATTCATCATGGCGACTTTGGCCGTTATCCAGACAAGTCTTTCACAGCCGGATTTATCAGGATTTCCGCTGCAGGCCTGATTGGCTGCGGTCTGAATGGATTGTATTGAATCAACTTTCTTTGCAGAGAAACTGGTAAGGGGTAAAAAAGCCATTAAAGAAGAAAGCATTGATATAACAATTGTTTTTTTCATGATCCCACCGAGGGTTTTATATTCCAATAAAGAGTGGTCCATAAGCTAAATTGCACAAATTAATAGATTGAAAACTGCCAAAATTGGTGGGTTTTCACAATGACTTATTATGCGAGTGGTTAATTGCATGTGGTTGTGGTTGTTTAATATTTTAAACATAGGATTATTCTTAGTTGTTTTAGAGGGGTAACTGAGTTGGTAGTCAGTTTTGATTGTTATAAATTGTATTTTGATTGCTTCTTTTTATATGAGGCTGAGGGCAGTATGAATATTGGTGAGCTTGCCCGTATGAAAGGGCTTAGTGCTTCGCGGATTCGTTTTATGAGCGAGTGGGACTGCTGAAAGCGATGAAATACCAACTCCGCACAATCAGTGTCAATAAGCGGCCGGATCCTGCCGTTTCTCCCCTTTGGGCGCTGTTGTTACAGCAGACGGCCAGGATGCTGCGTGGCCGAAAGTATCGCCGGTAGATAGCCAGCCGCCAGCCGCAATCCTGCTAGTGGCCGAACAGTTGGATAAAACGTTTCACCGACGGGGAACGTTCAAACTGCCGCCAGGCCAGCGCAATGTCCGTTTTTACCTGGTCACCCCGAATCGCGTGGAAGGTGACGTTCGGGCTGGCGATACAGGTCATCGATTGGGGGACTAAGGCAAAACCGAAGCCTGCCGAAACCATGCTTAACGAGGAGGAAATTTGTGAAGCCTGGCAGGCGCTTTTCAGATCGATGCCCGCCCGCAGGCAGGCGTTATACATCAGTTCATAAAGCCCAGGGGCGACCTCTTCCGGGAACAGCACCGGCGGTACGTCGGCCAGAGCTTGCAGGGCCAGTTCTTTCTCCCCGGAAAGCGGATGGTCCTTGTGCAGGGCAATCATCATCGGTTCTTCGTCAATCAGCTTGAGCGTAAACCGCTTGCTGCTTTCACAGGGCAGGCGCACAAACGCCACGTCCAGCAAGCCTTCATCCAGTTCTTGCATCAGACCCGCCATATTGGTTTCCCGCTGGCGCAGTTCGATGGCCGGATAGTGCGTCTGAAACTGGCGCAGCAGAGAAAAAATCTTTGGGTTAAACGCGTTTGAACTGGTTATCCCGAGCGAAAGCTTACCGTTAATACCGCGGGCAATGCCGCGGGCTTTCTCCAGCGCGGCGTCGCTGTGGGCCAGAATCTGGCAGGCATCCTGATAAAACGCTTCTCCCGCATCCGTCAACTCCACACCTCTGGTTAAGCGGTGCAGTAGCGGGGTACCCACTTCACGTTCAAGTCGCTGAATTTGCTGACTAAGAGGAGGCTGCGAAATACCCAGCAGTTCGGCTGCCCGGGTGAAGTTGTGCGTCTGGGCGACGGCGACAAAATAGCGGAGATAGCGAAGTTCCATATCGAAAACGTCTCAAACCTGAGGGGCTTTTATATTGGAACTGTGAACTAGATCACGTCAACATTTAATTAAAGTTTCTTAACCTTCAGCCCGAGGTGACAGACGCCATGAGCGATTTAACTCTATGTTCCTGCGAAGAAAGTCTTTTAGAGATGGTCGAGACTTTCGCCGCTACCAATAAAGAAAACATGATATATCAGACTTCATTGATGAGCGCATTATTAAGCGGCGTCTATGAAGGGGAAACCACCATGGCCGACCTGCTGAAGCACGGTGACTTTGGCCTGGGGACATTTAACGAGCTGGACGGCGAGATGATTGCCTTCAACAGCAACGTTTATCAATTACGGTCAGACGGCAGTGCCAGAGCGGCCAGCCCGCAGCAGAAAACGCCGTTTGCGGTGATGACCTGGTTTAAACCGCAATACCGCCTGCAGATTGACAGCACCACCAGCCGCCAGAAGCTGCACGAGATTATCGATGCAAAAATTCCTTCCGATAACCTGTTTTGCGCCCTGCGTATAGATGGCCATTTCCGCCATGCCCATACCCGCACGGTGCCACGCCAGAAGCCACCATACCGCGCCATGACTGACGTGCTGGACGACCAGCCGGTGTTCCGTTTTAACGGCCGCAAAGGCGTGCTGGTGGGGTTCCGCACCCCACAACATATGCAGGGCATCAACGTGGCGGGCTATCACGAGCACTTTATTACCGATGACCGCCAGGGCGGCGGGCATCTGCTCGATTATCAGCTTGAGCAGGGCGTGCTCACCTTCGGTGAGATCCACAAGCTGATGATCGACCTTCCGGCAGACAGCGCATTTCTTAACGCCAACCTGCACCCAGAAAACCTCGACGCGGCTATCCGCGCGGTTGAAAACTAGCGTTCTCTGAGGAGATGTGAGCCATGAATAACAAAAAACCTTTGCGTCAGTGGGCGCATGGCGCTGACCTGGTGGTCAGCCAGCTTGAAGCTCAGGGCGTGAAGCACGTCTTTGGGATCCCAGGGGCGAAGATCGATAAGGTCTTTGATTCGCTGAACGACTCGCCGATTGAACTTATTCCGGTACGCCACGAAGCCAATGCTGCCTTTATGGCTGCGGCGGTGGGGCGTATTACCGGGAAAGCGGGCGTGGCACTGGTCACCTCCGGCCCCGGCTGCTCAAACCTGATAACCGGCATGGCGACAGCCAACAGCGAAGGTGACCCGGTTGTGGCGCTGGGCGGGGCGGTAAAACGTTCCGATAAAGCCAAACTGGTACATCAGAGCATGGACACCGTGGCGATGTTCAGCCCGGTGACGAAGTACTCAGTAGAAGTGCCTTCTTCGGACGCCATTGCCGAGGTGGTTTCAAACGCCTTCCGCGCCGCAGAACATGGCCGCCCCGGTAGCGCCTTTGTCAGCCTGCCGCAGGACATCAGCGACGGCCCGGCAACCGGGAATATTTTGCCCGCTAACGGATCGGTGAAAGCCGGTGCCGCGCCTGACGCCGCTATTAACGATGTGGCGAAACTTATCTCGCAGGCCAAAAATCCTGTATTCCTGCTTGGGCTGATGGCAAGCCAGCAGGAAAACAGCGCGGCGCTGTTCCATCTGCTGGAAAAAAGCCACATTCCGGTCACCAGCACCTATCAGGCCGCAGGCGCTGTGAATCAGCAACACTTTGCTCGTTTTGCCGGGCGCATTGGGTTGTTTAATAACCAGGCCGGCGATCGCCTGCTGCAGCTTGCGGACCTGGTTATCTGTATTGGCTACAGCCCGGTGGAATACGAGCCGGCGATGTGGAACACCGGCGATGCTACGCTGGTGCATATCGACGTGTTGCCAGCTTATGAAGAACGTAACTACGTGCCGGACGTCGAGCTGGTGGGCGATATCGCCAGCACGCTGGACAAGCTCACCGGTCGCATAGAAAAACCGCTGGTCCTTAGCCCGCGTGCGTCAGAAATCCTCGTGGACAGGCAGCACCAGCGTGAACTGCTGAGCCGACGGGGCGCACAGCTGAACCAGTTTGCTCTCCATCCGCTGCGTATTGTCCGGGCGATGCAGGACATTGTGAACGACGACGTGACTCTGACCGTCGATATGGGCAGTTTCCACATCTGGATCGCCCGTTACCTTTACAGCTTCCGCGCGCGTCAGTTGATGATCTCTAACGGCCAGCAAACCATGGGCGTAGCGCTGCCGTGGGCCATTGGCGCGTGGCTGGTGAATCCGGGCCGCAAGGTGGTTTCGGTGTCAGGCGACGGCGGCTTCCTACAGTCCAGCATGGAGCTGGAAACGGCGGTGCGCCTCGGCGCTAACGTGTTGCACATCATTTGGGTGGATAACGCCTACAACATGGTGGCGATTCAGGAAGAGAAAAAATACCAGCGCCTGTCTGGCGTTAACTTCGGGCCGGTGGACTTTAAAGCTTACGCGGATGCCTTCGGGGCAAGAGGCTTCGCAGTGGAAAGTGCGGAAGCACTGGAGCCGACTTTACGCGCCGCTATGGATGTGAATGGTCCGGCGGTGGTAGCGATTCCGGTTGATTACAGCGACAACCATCTGCTGATGAGTCAGCTGCACCTCAGCCAAATTCTTTAAATAACAGAAGGATATTGTGATGAAAAAAGTAGCACTGGTTACCGGGGCCGGTCAGGGCATCGGGAAAGCTATCGCGCTGCGTCTGGCGAAAGACGGCTTTGCCGTCGCCGTGGCTGACTACAACGCCAAAACCGCAAAAGAAGTGGCGGACGAAATTAACCGCAGCGGCGGCCGCGCGCTGGAAGTGACTGCGGACGTGTCCGACCGCGATCAGGTCTTCGCCGCCGTCGAGGCTGCCCGCAAAGGGCTGGGCGGTTTTGATGTCATCGTCAACAACGCGGGCGTGGCGCCTTCCACCCCTATCGAGGAGATCACCCCGGAAATCGTCGACAAGGTTTACAACATCAACGTGAAGGGCGTGATTTGGGGCATTCAGGCCGCGGTTAAAGCCTTTAAAGCGGAAGGCCACGGCGGGAAAATTATTAACGCCTGTTCCCAGGCCGGCCACGTGGGTAACCCGGAGCTGGCGGTTTACAGCTCCAGCAAATTTGCCGTGCGCGGCCTGACCCAAACCGCCGCGCGCGATCTGGCTCCGCTAGGGATCACCGTGAACGGCTACTGCCCGGGTATCGTCAAAACTCCGATGTGGGCTGAAATCGATCGCCAGGTGTCTGAGGCCGCAGGCAAACCGCTGGGCTATGGCACCGCCGAGTTTGCCAAACGTATTACTTTAGGCCGTTTGTCTGAGCCGGAAGATGTGGCCGCCTGTGTGTCTTACCTGGCCAGCGCAGACTCCGACTATATGACCGGCCAGTCGCTGCTCATCGACGGCGGGATGGTCTTTAATTAAAAAAGCGTTTTAATGTGGAGTACCTTTTGGCCCGGCGGGGAACCGCTGGGCCTTTTTTAATTTAAAACTTCGGCACGGGATGAAAATTAAGATAAATAGAATTAAGATTCTTTCAGCGTTTCCGGTTTGAAGTGAATTCCATTCATATATAGGGTTTGCTCCTTATTGATGATAAGGAGATAAAAAATGGCAATACCGGCTTGCTTATGGATGAAAGATGATGGCGGGGCAGATATCAAAGGCTCTGTTGATGTGCAGGATCGTGAAGGAAGCATTGAGGTTTTGGGATTTGGCCATGGCTTGCATTTACCCACAGACAACAGTACGGGGAAAATTACCGGCACTCGTGTACACGCTCCGTTAACGTTTGAAAAAGAATTTGATTCCTCAAGCCCCTATATTTACAAGGCCGTCGCTCGGGGCCAAACGCTTAAGAGTGTTGAAATTAAATGGTACAAGATTAACTACTCAGGGCAGGAGGAAGAGTACTTCAATATGTTATTGGAAGGCGTAAAAGTCATTTCAATATGCCCGATGATGCATGACTGCAAGAACCCGGCCACCGAGAAACATAATCACCTGGAAGCCGTGTCGCTGCGCTACGAGAAAATTACCTGGAAACATTGCGACGGGAATATCATCTTCGCCGATAGCTGGAACGAACGATGATCCGCTGTACCTTCCACCTTAACGGCGGAGCGCTAAGCACGTTAAGCTGCCCAGGGATTGGGTTTTTTGCGGCTTATTCTGGTCAGGCTGGGAGTACTCGTAATAATCCGGAGCAAGCTTTCTATAATTGGTATCCAAAGCCCAAGGGAACGATAGATGAATATTCATGGGATGAAATCTTTATGACGGTTGTCCTGTCGCTAACAGTTTTATTGAATAGTGCATTTATATTAACAACAACGTTGGTTTATAAAAAACTTAAGCGCAAGAAAATTGAGGCTAAAACTGAGTGTTAAGCCTCACGCTTGCTTTCAGCCTGGGAACAGGGCAGGTATTCTAATGAAATACGTATGGATTTGGATTGCTGAGGCTGCGCTGTATTGTGTCGTTCTTGTGTTTCTGTTCAGTGCAGCACCAGAAAACGCTGCATACGATTTAGTCAGTCAGTTTACCGGTATGATACCTGGCGATACATAGGAGAAATATTACTTCCTGGCTTTATGTGTACTGTCATTACTCACCGTTTCGCTAGTGATTTACATCACGTTGCGTATTAGAAAGCCTTAATCCTGATCTCCCCAAAGCTCCAGCCTCAATGCCGGAGCTTTTTTAGTCGTCATTAGCTGGAAATTTCCCTCAGGCTCTATACTTTGTCATGGCAACTGCCAGAAAAATCACAGAAAGGATTGTGCATGACAAACCAGCCGCAGACGGCCGGCGCGGAAGCCTCCGGGACAACGCCGCATAAATTTATTCTCGCCGGGAGCGCGCTCGGCGTGGTGTTTGGCGATATCGGCACCAGCCCGCTTTATACTCTGAAAACGGTGCTGCTGCTATCCGGCAACGATCCGACCCCGTCGGTGATTCTGGGGCTGCTGTCGCTGATTATCTGGACCCTGATCCTTATCACCTCGGTGAAGTACGCGATGTTTGCCATGCGTATCGACAACCACGGTGAGGGCGGCATTATGGCGCTGATGTCACTGCTGGTGGCGCGGGATAAAGGCTCGCGTTGGGTAGTGCTGGCGGCGTTATTAGGCGCGGCGTTGATCTACGGTGACGGGGCAATTACCCCCGCCATTTCAGTACTCTCCGCCATTGAAGGGTTGAATATGATCCTGCCCGAGGCCGAAACCTGGGTGCTGCCGATTGCGGTGACGATTCTGGTACTGCTGTTTGCCGTACAGCCTTTCGGCACGGCTAAGATAGGTAAAGTATTCGGGCCGATTATGGCGCTGTGGTTCATTTCTATCGCCGGGCTGGGGATTTGGGGTATTGCGCAGCATCCGGCCGTGCTGCTGGCTATTAACCCCTGGTACGGGCTGCAGTTTCTTGTCTCCAATGGTTTTGTCAGCTTTATGGTGCTGGGCGGCGTGTTTCTGTGCGTTACCGGGGCGGAGGCACTGTATGCCGACATGGGCCATTTCGGCAAAAAGCCTATCTGGCTGGCGTGGTACGGCGTGGTGTTTCCGAGCCTGCTGCTCAACTATGCCGGGCAGTCGGCGCTGATCCTTTCCGGGGCCGATATCACCCAGAATATCTTCTTCCGCCTATGCCCACCGGCACTGCTGATCCCGCTGGTGATCCTTGCCACGCTGGCGACAATTATTGCCAGCCAGGCGATTATCACCGGGGCATTCTCGATGACCCGACAGGCGATACAGCTGGGCTGGCTGCCAAGACTTCGCATACGCCAGACGGCGGCGGAGAGCTACGGGCAAATCTATATCGGCGTGATCAACTGGCTTCTGATGGGCGTCACGCTCTTCCTGACGGTGTTCTTTAAGTCGTCCGAGAATCTGGCGGCGGCCTACGGGATTGCCGTTTCCCTTACCATGCTGATGACCTCCGGGCTGCTGTATGTCGCGATGCGCCATATCTGGCAGTGGCGGCGGCTGACCAGCGCGCTGGTAGCGGGGGGATTCTTAATTGTTGATACCTGTTTCCTGATAGCTAACCTGATCAAAGTCCTGGAGGGCGGTTATATTCCGCTGCTGCTGGCGGCCGTGGTTTGCACCACAATGCTGGTCTGGCACCGTGGCGCGGCGGCTGCGTCCAACGCGGTGAACGAAAAGGTTATCGACGTGAACACGTTCTTTGCCGCCCTGAAAGAGCGTGAGGTGCCGCGCGTGCAGGGCTCGGCGGTATTCCTGACCAAAACCCGCAACGGTATTCCGCCGGTTATGCGGTGGCATGTGGCACGCAACCACGCGCTGCAGGAGAAGGTACTTTCGCTGACTATCTCAATCATGAACGTGCCGCGCGTTCCGGCCGGAGAAAGGCTGGTGATCGTTGAGCAGGCACCGAATTACTGGCGCGGTATCGCCCAGTACGGCTTTATGGAAAGACCACATATTCCTGAACTGATGGCGAGGTTAGGGGAGATGGCGTGTGCCTTCAGCGTGGAGGACGTGACTTATTATTTGGGCCATGAAACTATCGTGGCCCGTGAGGATGGGCAGGGCATGCCGGGCTGGCAGCGCAAGTGCTTCGCGTTTATGGTGAGAAACGCTACGCACGTAACGCACTATTACCGCCTGCCGAGCGACAGCGTGGTAGAGATCAGCCGCCGGATAGCGATTTAGCTTGCGCGCAGGACCAGGCGAATAAAACTGTCGATGTCGTCCAGCGCCAGTTGCCTGTCGGCGGGGGCTGAGGCGACCAGCAGTTTGTCGGCATAACCGTTTAGCAGGGCGCTGAACTGGCGCGTGGTTCTGGCGGCGTCCACCGCTTTAAACACGCCTGTCGTAATGCCATCATCGATGATATCGGCCAGTACCTTTTCCCATTTTTGCGTCATCACCAGCGCAAGCTCGGCCCATACGTTGCTGTGCGCCGCCTGGTGCCAGAGCGCACCGTAAAGCTGCCAGACCGCATCCGGCGCGTGAGGGAGGTACGTGTGGATCAAGCGCTGCAGCTTATCTTGCGGGGAAAACGTCTCGGTTTCATCGGTAAACTTGTGCAGATCGGCCATCAAAAACGCGGTCATGGCTTCAATGCAAAGCGTTTGCCAGTCGCTGAAGTAGTGGTAAATGTGGCTCCGTGAGATGCCCACCCGCTCGGTGAGTTCGCGGGTGGTCACCTTCTCGATACCTTTCTCAATGAACAGCTCAATGGCCCCGCTGAGGATTTTGCTTCTTAGCGTGTCCGGTGCTTCTTTCATGACGTTTCCACAGTTATCTGAATCGCTGGTGGGGCATCTTATCAGTTTTTAACTCGTTGGCTGGACAGCTTTTCCGGCTGGCGCAGTACATATTTCAAGATAGCGGTGCTAACGGCGACCAGCACGGCGGCGCAGATAATTACCGTCAGATAGGCATGGCTGAAGGCGTTTCGCGCCAGCTCTTTCAGCAGGGCGGCGCTGGCCGTGCTCATTGAGCCCGCAAGGTGCAGCGCTTCATCCAGGCTGTCGTACGCGCTATTCCCCGTGACCAGACCTTCAGGCAACACCAGGCTTGCGCTGTAGACCGCAGTCATCAGCCCGCCCAGCAACGTGACGCCAAGCACACCGCCCATTTCCCATGAGACATCTTCAATCGCGGCGACCATCCCGGCTTTTTCTTCCGGGGCATTGAGCATGATGGATGTTGATGCGGCGGTAAACGCCACGCCAAGCCCAAGCCCGATGACAAACAGTGCTGCGAGCTGTGGTGCCAGGCTGTAATCGGCCAGCAAGGCCATACTCGTCATGCCGATTGCCGTCACCAGCAGGCCGAAAACCATGAGTTTTGCGCCACCCCAGCGCGGCAGTACGACGCCGGCCAGCGGTGAAGCCAGGGCCGAGCCAATCGGGATAGGCAGAATCGACAGCCCGGCTAACAGCGGCGTCAGGCCCAGGACAAGCTGCAGGCGCTGGGTCAGCACCAGCTCAATGCCGGTTAGCGCGATCATGGTGATAATCGCCACGCTAATGCCGCTGGCAAACATGCGGTTACGGAACAGCGAGAAATCAATCATCGGATGCTCAGTCCGCTGTTGGCGACGAACAAACAGCGTTAAAAATACCACGCCGGCCAGCAGGGAACCCACTACGGTTAGCAGCGAGGCGTCCATTTTGCTGAGTTCCTTCAGGGCATAAATTACGCCCACCAGGCCAAGCATAATCAGCAGCGAAGCGGTGAAATCACATGGCCGGCTGGCATTCCCGGCATCCCGAGGGATCAAGAACCAGGCAAAGACGATCACCAGCAAAACGACCGGCACGTTAATCAGGAAGACCGAGCCCCACCAGAAGTATTCCAGCAGCACGCCGCCGATAACCGGCCCAAGCGCAGCGGCCGCAGAGGCGACGGCAGACCAGATGCCGATAGCCAGCGCGCGCTCGCGCTCGTTAGTAAAGACCTGGCGAACAATGGCAAGCGTGGCGGGCATCATCATCGTTGCACCAATAGCCAGAAACACGCGTGAAGCGATCAGCAGTTCAGCCGTGGGCGAATAAGCCGCGCAGAGTGAAGCGACACCGAAAACAGGTAACCCGGACATAAACAGTAGCTTGTGACCCAGGCGGTCACTCAGCATGCCCGCGCCGGGAAGCAAGCCCGCCGCGACAAGCGGATAGGCGTTAATGATCCACAGTTTTTCAGACGCCGTAGCGTTTAAAGCCTGAGTGAGCCTCGGTAGCGCGGTATAGAGCACCGTCATATCAATAATGATCAGGAAAAGGGTGCTGGTCAGGATCGCCAGAATCAGCCAGCGGTTAGTGAAGCGCATGTTGAATGCCTCTAAAAAAGCCAAATTTGAGCGGTTGCTCAAGCGCGAAATATACTTGAGCACTTGCTCAAAAACAAGATCGGCATTGCTGCGTATTTAGCGGCGGTTGACTTGTTGCAAAGGGGGAGAACACGATAAGGTAGGCGCCTGCGAAGAAATTCATTCAGGTTTGAGCACAAGGCAGGGCAATGAAAAAACTGATCGTGATGTTACATGGCGTAGGGAGTTCCGGGGCGGATCTCGAAGGGCTGGGCTTGTTCGTACAGCAGGTGATGCCGGAAGTGTTATTTGCTTCACCGAACGGCAGCGAGCCTTTTGACGGCGGCGGCGATGCCTGGCAGTGGTTCAGCCTGGAAGGCGTGACGGTACAAAACCGCCCGCAGCGCATCGTAGAGGCCCGCGCCGCGTTTGACGCTAAGCTGCAGGCGATTTTTGAGCAGCATGACGTGGCGCCGGGTAAAGATCAGGTGATCCTGCTGGGCTTCTCTCAGGGGTCTATCATGGCCCTGGATGTGCTGGCCACTTCCCGTTTTCCGCTGGCGGGCGTGGTTGCGTTCTCCGGGCGTCTTGCTTCACCAAAGCCATATCATGTTGCGGCAGATGCGTCGGCGCTGTTGATTCACGGTATGGCGGATCAGGTGATTCCGTGGGCTGAAAGTGAAGCGGCAGCCGCTGCGCTGATTGAAGCAGGGGCGGAAGTTGAAACGCTGTTTGAACCCGGCGTGGTGCATACCATCAGCGCGGATGGCGTGTCTCAGGCGCTGGGGTATATTGCGGAGCGTTTTGAGTTAGATCCGGAGTGATTTTTCCCTCCACCAAACAGGAGGGAGCCGGGACGAGCATAGGTGTTCGGTTTACACCCTCACCCTAGCCCTCTCCCTGGAAGGGAGAGGGAATAGAATGTGTACTGCTCTAACCTGACCTGTTGTTTCCCCCTCTCCCTCTAGGAGAGGGCCGGGGTGAGGGGCAAAATCTTCAGGACTTGCTCATATCACTCAGCAACACCGCGATACTCTTCCCGCCTTCCGTTTGCTCCAGCGCAATCTTCACCGCAATGGTCAGCGGCACAGACAGTAGCATACCGACCGGGCCAAGCAGCCAGCCCCAGAAGATCAGCGACAGGAACACCACCAGCGTCGACAGCCCAAGCCCGCGGCCCATCATGCGCGGCTCCAGAATATTGCCAAACACCAGATTGATGAGCAGATACCCCGCCACGACGATCAGGGTTTCATACAGTCCGCTAAAGACCAGTACCTGCACCACGGGCGGGATGGCTGCCAGCACGGAGCCGATGTTTGGAATATAGTTGAGCGCAAAGGCTAACAGCCCCCAGATAAAGGCAAAGCGGACATCCAGGGCGGCAAGCATGCCCCAGACGACAAGGCCGGTCACAATGCTGATGGCCGTTTTCAGCACCAAATAATGGCTGACGCTGTCCAGCGCACGCTGAATGGCGCCCATCCCTTCTTCCGGGCGAGACATCAGCTGCTGCAGTTTGCGCGGCAGTTGAGGGACTTCAATCAGCATAAATACCACGGTCAGCAGCAATAAAAAGATAGAGGTCATCGCGTTGGAAAGCTGCGTTAGCAGGCTGGTCACCAGCGTCATCAGGGCGTTAGGATCGACGTACTTCATTAATTCGTCGACGGAAACTGAGATCCCGACGCGCTGCAGCCAGGGCTCAATCGTCTTTAACGGCACCACCAGCGAAGAGCGATATTGCGGCAGGGTTCGTGCCAGCTCGTTAAGGGAGGTGCCAAGATAGGCCAGCAGCAGCACCATGCTCAGAATAATCACCACGATAACGAGGCTAATGGCCAGCACGCGCGGCACCCGCAGCCGTTCGAGGCGACGAATCAGCGGGTTAAGAATAACGGCAATAAACAGCGCCAGAATAAAAGGCACGATGATATCCGCTGCGGCTTTAATCCCCACCAGAATAATGACCAGCATGCCCAGCATAATCACGGCTTTCAGCGCTTTGAGGGTAATAATTGGTTTTGCCATTGTGGCTGATTCTCCAGTGTGCGGGAGGGGGGAATAATACACCGTTGTTAAAATAGTCATTCTTTTATTACGTTATTTTAAACGTTAAAAACAGTTTAATACATTACAGTATGGGCGATACACAGCGTAAAGGAGTGTAAAGGTCAGGCGCTAACATACCGAATTATGGTATAAAATCGGCGTGTTTAACTACCGAGGACAATTTTCTATCCGCAACTGACGAGAAGCAACACCGCGGATAAGTTGGAAATATTATGGACAATATGTTCAGTACTTCATTCAATCAGCATTCTGTTTTTATCACGTCTACTTCTTCACTCTCTGGTGAGCAGCACTGGCGCAACGCGCTTTAGTCCCTTTCTTCTGACAATTTTTCTGTTTTTTTAATTTGCCCTTGCTCGTCGTTTGGCGTGGCTTGTTGGGTTTTTGCATCTTTATTTTCTCTGTCAGGAGAGAAATCATGATTTATTGGATTTTATTGGGATTAGCCATCGTTGCTGAAATTACCGGCACCTTATCAATGAAATGGTCGAGCGTTAACGAAAATAACATGGGGTATGTTTTCATGCTGGTCATGATTGCAGTTTCCTATATTTTTCTGGCGTTTTCGGTGAAAAAAATTGCCCTTGGTGTGGCATATGCTATGTGGGAAGGCATCGGTATTCTGTTTATTACTCTCTTTAGCGTTTTGCTGTTTGATGAGTCCATTTCACCGCTAAAAATACTCGGCCTGACCACGCTGGTTGTCGGTATTGCGCTGATTAAATCGGGTACGCGAGAAAAAAAATCACGCCCGGTAATGTCAAAGAAAGGGGATCATCATGCCGTCGTTTGAGTGGGTACACGCGCTGTGGCTGGCGTTAGCCATTGTTCTGGAAATTGCCGCGAATATCTTTTTAAAACAATCCGATGGTTTCAAACGCCCGATATACGGCGTACTGTCCTTGCTGGCTGTGCTGGCCGCGTTCAGTGCCCTGGCTCAGGCGGTTAAAGGCATTGAGCTCTCCGTCGCCTATGCGCTGTGGGGCGGGTTTGGTATTGCCGCCACCGTTGCCGCGGGCTGGATCCTCTTCGGCCAGCGCCTTAACCGCAAAGGCTGGGTCGGCATTAGTCTGCTATTGGTGGGGATGATTATTATCAAAATTGCCTGATCCATCACGCTGCCCGTTAATTATTCGGGCAGCGCTTTCCTCAGGGTGTATTACGCTTATTTTACGGTAAAAGCACTTCTCTAAATTCAATGCCGGAAATCTCCACGTTATTTCACTTAAAAGAGAGCTGAAATTGCGTAATCTCCTTAGCTGGAAAAGCACGCCCGTTGCCGGAACCCTGTTTGCCATGGTGTTTATGGCAGGAATCGGGCTGATTGTGTCTGTCATCGCACTTCTCTATCTTTCACTTCACCTTATCAGCAGTAAAACCAATGAGATAGATGAGCACCGTAGTGCACTCTCGGTACAAGGGGCCATACAGACTTCGGTCAATCGCGTGTGGGCGTTGGTCATCGACAATGCGGTTTGGGACGATGCAGTAAATCAAGTTTATCGCCCTGAGCTTGACGTTAACTGGCTATATAACACCTGGGGCGCGGGTTACAAAATCAATAATCTCTATGACGGTGTTTATGTCCTGGATGAGGAGTTCAATGTGCTTTGGGGCTCGTTTCGCGGGCAGCGAGTGACGGGGCAAAACATCTCCCAACTGGGAAAGGGGTTTGAATCCCTCGTCTACCAGAATGCGCAAATGCTGAGAGATGACAAAAAAATCTTTGCCGGTATTACTCAGACCGAGAGCGGCGTTTCGTTTATCGGCATTGGGCTGATCCGACCCATGCTGGGGCGGCTTCAGGTTCACGACGCCACGCGCCGTTACCTGGTGATTGGCCGGCAGATCAATGCTGCCATGCTAAAAGAGCTGGGGAACACCTTTCAGATAGAGAACCTGCGCCTGACGCCAGAGGCGTCGGATTTGGCGAGTGTCCCGCTGAACAGCGCATCCGGTGAAACTCTGGGTTATCTAAGCTGGCAACCCAGGCAGCCCGGGGCAGAGGCCGCCCGCGCCGCTTCGGCAGACATTCTGCGCATTACGATGCTTGCTGCGGTGTTAATACTGGTGTTTATCGTCATCAGCAGCCTGGGGTTGTACAAGCTGGCTCGAGGTGAAAAGCAAGCAAGAACCATCGCGCTGACCGACTGGCTAAGCCATTTACCCAACCGACGGGCCCTGATTGAACGGCTGGCAACCATCAGCAAACGAGGCGATACCGACGAAAAAAGCGTGGTATTTATCGATCTCGATGGTTTTAAGGACGTGAATGATATTTACGGGCATGACAAGGGCGACAAGTTAATTGTGACTATTGCCCATGAGCTACGCGAGCGCGTGCCCGAAAACGGCATGCTGGTTCGCATGGGTGGGGATGAATTTGCCATGATGATCGGCGGGGAACGTGCAGGGGAAGACTCGGCAGCTTTTGCGGGTTCAGTTCTTGATTTCCTCAGCCAGCCCATACCCGTGGGGGAAAGCACTATTCATATTAGTGCCAGCATCGGGATTGCTTCGGGCTCGCTGGTGGACTGCAGCAGCTCGGAGCTGTTTCGCCGCGCCGATATCGCTATGTACCACTCTAAAATTACCGGGAAGGGGCGCACGACTTACTATGATGCAGCGTTAAATAACGTACGTGAGCGCCGCTTAATCATCGAAAATGACATTCGTGTGGGCCTGATGCGAGATGAATTTGAGGTCTGGTATCAGCCAATTATTGATGCGCGCAGCCAGGCTATGGCCGGTGTTGAAGCGCTGGTGCGCTGGCCACGTCGCCCGGCCGGTGAGCTGCTGCCAGATGAGTTTATTCCCGTGGCTGAAACCAGCGGCCTCATTTATTCTCTCGGGCAGTTTGTGCTGCGCCGCGCGTGCCGGGATTTAGTGCCCTATGAGGATCTCCGCCTGTCGGTGAACATTTCCCCGGCGCAGTTCCGCGATCCAGAATTTGAGGATAAGGTTGCCCGGGTGCTACAGGAAACTTCGTACCCGGCGCATCGGCTTGAGCTGGAAGTGACGGAAAGCTACGTGCTGGAAAATCCGGAGCGCGCTCTGGCGGCAATTCGAAACCTCAAGTCTCAGGGCATGGCGGTGGCGTTGGACGATTTTGGTAACGGCTATTCGAGCATCGGCTATCTGCGTCGCTTTCATTTCGATACGATCAAAATTGATAAATCGCTGGCCGGACTGGTGGACAGCGATGAGCAGGCGCTGGCGCTGGTGAACGGGACGGTACGAATTGCCACCGCGCTGGGTATGGCGGTGACGGCAGAAGGCGTGGAAAATGAAGATCAACTCAAGCTGCTTTGCCAGGCAGGCTGTGACCGACTGCAGGGCTATTACTTCAGCCCGCCCAGGCCGCTGGAGGCCATTGTGTCACTGCGGCCAGCGTAATAATGCTATTCATTAATAAAATACTTGTAATTCAATTCCTTCTGTTATTACAGTCAGGAAATTATGGTTTGGTAGCGCGCAGAGGCGGCCCCGTTTTTGCTGAGTTAACGGGGCGATGATTTATCACGGAAGTTTATAGTTTGGGTTAATATTGCTAGCTATTACAGAGAGTTATTTTATTTTTGGTGCATTCTGGTTTTTTACTTCTACATTAACGCTTTGTTTAAATTCCGGATATAAAATGCCTTGCTTTTGCAATGCCGTATTATAAGCTATGAAAAAATGGAATGTTACGTACGGTTTATCAAGGAGAGAGATGTGAAAGCCACAATACACCTGATCATTACACTGTTAATTTCTTATACTTCATTTGCTTCGGCGCAGTCTGTTGACGTTAAAAATAAAATAGCCAAAGTTTATTATACGGGAGAAATGCAAACCTCTGCCGTGTCGAGACTCGTCAGCGTATTTGATGAAATTAATAAAAATAATGATGTAGAAAGAATTTATTTATACATCAATAGCTATGGCGGTGATATGGATGCAGGTCTGATGGCCGCAGCCGCCGTCAGAAGCTCCGCTATCCCCGTGACAGCAGTTGCCATGTCTACCGTGGGTTCTTCTGCAACGATCATGTTCTGCGCCGCAAACGACAGGCGTTCACTGCCGGATGGTAGCTTATTCCTGCATCCAGCCTCTATTTCACATCAGGGAGATGTCAGGCCGGCCGATGTCACTTATCTTGAAAGAGAAACTCGTCGTTTCAACGAGATGTTTAAGAAAACGTATCGGGCATGCACAAAACTTGATGACGCCAAAATAGCCGAAATATTGCATAGTGAGTATAACCTGACAAACTATTCACCCAGCGAGGCAATGGCTGTTGGATTAATATCTTCGGTGGATAAAAAAATAATGCCGGCCACCTACAGTTATTCTATCATCAGCAACACGAATTAATCATAGAATGTCATCAGTAAAGCTATCGGGGTATGGTCTGAATTTGAAAATGAGCGCAGCAGGCAACCCGATAACCTGACCCAGAAAATATATCAGGTGAATTCTGCCTGAATTACCTCACGGTTGCAGAGGTATTACATGGAAAATATTCATCAGAAAAGAATGTTTTGGGCACGCATTCATCTCGATCCCTCGCTGCTGCTGCTGATTATGTTGTTACTTGCTTACAGCGCTTTTGTGATGTGGAGCGCCAGCGGCCAGGATGTCGGGATGATGGAGCGTAAAGCCGGGCAGATTGCAATGGGGCTTATTGTGATGATTGCTATGGCGCAAGTCCCTCCGCGTTTTTATGAAAGGTCCGCCCCCTGGCTTTTTGTCCTGTGCGTTATTTTGCTACTGCTGGTGGATAGCATCGGGCAAATCAGCAAAGGGGCTCAGCGCTGGCTGGATCTTGGCATTCTCCGCTTCCAGCCTTCGGAAATAGCCAAGATTGCAGTTCCACTGATGGTGGCCCGATTTATCAATCAGAACCCAGCGCCTCCGTCGCTTAAACATACTGCCATTGCCCTGGCGATTATTTTTGTCCCCACTTTGCTTATTGCGATGCAGCCCGACCTCGGCACCGCCGTTCTGGTGGCCACATCCGGTCTTTTCGTGCTATTCCTCTCCGGCATTAGCTGGAGAATTATCGCCGCTGCCGCCGCGCTGATTGCCGTTTTCATTCCGGTGCTGTGGTTCTTTCTTATGCATGACTACCAGCGCGAACGCATCATGATGCTGTTGGATCCAACACTCGATCCGCGTGGGGCGGGTTATCACATTATTCAGTCAAAAATCGCGATTGGCTCTGGCGGCCTGGTGGGGAAAGGCTGGCTGCACGGCACACAGTCTCAGCTGGAATTTTTGCCGGAGCGGCACACCGACTTTGTGTTTGCCGTTCTTGCGGAGGAACTGGGCTTTATCGGCATTCTGGTGCTGCTTGCGCTGTATCTGCTGGTGATTATGCGGGGGCTGATCGTCGCTGCTCAGGCTCAAACGCTGTTCGGGCGCATGGTCGTCGGTAGCCTGATACTGATCCTGTTTGTTTATGTGTTTGTGAATATCGGTATGGTGAGCGGTATTTTGCCGGTGGTGGGTGTTCCGCTGCCGTTAATAAGCTACGGCGGCTCGGCGTTGATCGTGCTGATGGCCGGATTTGGCATCATTATGTCTATGCATACGCACCGCAAGATGATGTCAAAAAATGTTTAGTAGCAGGAAGAGGGCGAGGGATTTATCGCCGGGCAGCCGTATTGAGCGGTGCCCGGCGGTATCAGGATAGAAAGTTATTGCGCCAGTGCTTCCAGCCTGTCGCGGAAGCCGGTGACTGAAATGGCACGGTTGTCAGCCCTGTATCTGTCTTTGGCTGCCGGAGCCGAGCTTTGCACCGCAATCAGCTGCCAGCCCTGATCGGTTTTCAGCAATAAGGGAGAACCGCTGTCACCGGGCAGGGTATCACACTGGTGCGACAGCACGGAGGCCTGCGCCCAGCCGGTTACCAGGCAGTTATTATGGGTGTACAAGTCGTCAAGGTGATCCAGCGGATAGCCGGACTGTGTGACTTTGCGATCCTGCGTTTTCAGGGCTTGGGTAAGCGCGTCTTTGTCGCCGGTAAACAGCGGCAACGGCGTAATTCCCGAAGGCGGATTACGGATAATAATCAGGCCAAAGTCATAGGGCGCGGCGCTCGACGGCACTATCCAGCCGTCGCCATCCGGCTTGAGGCGGCGGCCGAGAGATTTGTCCACACGTCCTTCAATATCATGGATCTCATAGCGCCATTGCCCTTTGTGGGAAATAAAGCGCAGGGCGATGGCTTTGTCTGCCTTGCCACGTGGCGGCTGCAGCAGGCAGTGCCCGGCGGTCAATGCCAGATGCGGTGAAATCAGGGTGGCGGTACATAAGTTGCCGCTGGCGGTTTCTAACTGGCCAATAGCATCCCACGGGGCATCTTCGGGGTTGGTGACACGAACACGATCATCTTTGCCGAAGAACAGGGTTTTAACGTTCGCCGGGCTGTCGTTTTCGTCCGCGTGAGCAAGTTGAGGTAAAAGGATCAATGCTCCTAAAAACAACACAACACTTTTGCGCATAGCTCTCTCTGAAGGGGCTAATAATTATGGTTTTTATAGATGCAGTAACTATAGTCGGAACGGGTCGAAAGTGGGAGTGAAAACAGCAGACTACGCTATCAGAGCCAGAAGCTCAGCGTAATAATACCGCAGATGATCAGCAGGGCGAGGATTAACTCGAAACTGTAGCGTCGCAACATTATCCGCACTCCAGAAATAAGTACGTGCTAAAGGCTGTGCCTTATTCCTAATAAAACACCCGGCAAGCCGGGTGTTTATCTAAACGCTTCAAGCTAACGGGTAGCCCCGTTTAACTTATGCTGCTGGCTGTGCAGCTGGTTTAGCAGCGGCTTTGTGATGTTTTTTCACGTGTTTCTTAGCAGCTTGAGCTTTCTGAGCAGCTGGTTTTACTGCTTTTTTGTGGTGTTTTTTAGCAGCCTGGGCTTTCTGAGCAGCTGGTTTGGTTGCTTTTTTGTGGTGCTTTTTAGCAGCCTGAGCTTTCTGCTCGGTCGCTGGTTTAGCGGCTTTTTTGTGTTTCTTTTTAGCGGCCTGAGCTTTCTGAGCGGCAGCTTTTTTGTGTTTCTTGTGATGCGTTACTTTTGCAGCTGGCGCTTTAGCAGCAGGAGCAGCAGCGGTGGTTGCTGGAGCAGCAGCTGGAGCGGTAGCGGTGGTGTCAGCAGCGAAAGCGGCAGAAGACAGACCCATAGCAGCGGCAACAACCAGAGCTAATACTTTTTTCATTTCGACATCCTCGAATTTGTTTGTGTGTCAACCCCACTGCGGGGCCGTTGAAATGAACTATAGGCTGGGGAATCAAAGTCTTCAGTGAGTGATTGGTATCGGCATGTAACGTAATGTACAACGCCGGGTACAGATGACCCGGCGTGAGGGATTTACAGGTAGCGAGATTCTAAATGTTTGCGGAAATACAACGGGTTAAGGTCTTCTCCGGTCGCGTTGGTGATCAGCTGTGAGGTGGTAAAACGGCTGCCATGCTGCCAGATATTTTGCTGCAGCCAGTCAAACAATGCGTCGAAATTACCGCTGGCGATCGCCTGGTCCAGATCCGGCAGCGCGCGTGACGCGGCGCTAAACAGCTGTGCCGCGTACATCGCGCCCAGCGTGTAGGATGGGAAATAGCCGAAAGCTCCATCGGTCCAGTGAATATCCTGCATACAGCCATTGCGGTAGTTGCCTTCGGTGGACAGGCCCAGCCAGGACTGCATCTTTTCATTCCACAGCGCGGGAATGTCGTCCACCTCGATGTCACCGTCGATCAACGCCCGTTCAATTTCATAACGCAGCACTACGTGCGCCGGGTAGCTGACTTCATCTGCATCTACGCGAATATAGCCGCGCTCAACCTGCTGGTTGACGTTGATAAAGTTGTTCAGCTCGAACGCCGGTTGCGGGCCAAAACGCTCAATAACCTTCGGCAGCAACAGCTTCAGGAACGGGGCACTGCGCCCAAGCTGCATCTCAAAGAACAGACTTTGGGATTCATGAATGGCGGTAGAGCGCGCCAGAGCAACGGGCTGGCCGAGCCACTCACGCGGCAGGTTTTGCTCGTAGCGGGCATGGCCGGTTTCATGAATCACGCCAAACAGCGAGCTGAACATCTCTTCTTCGTTATAACGAGTAGTGATTCGAACATCTTCAGGCACGCCGCCGCAGAAGGGATGCGCGCTGACGTCAAGGCGGCCACCGTTAAAGTCGAAGCCGAGCAGCGCCATGGTATCCAGCCCGAGCTGACGCTGGGTTTCAGTGGCGAAAGGACCCTGCGGCGCCAGCGCTTTTTCTTTGGCCTGTTTATCAACCACCTTCTGCAGCAGGTCCGGCAGCCAGCCTCGTAGATCGCCAAACAGCACGTCGAGCTTGGCGCTGGTCATCCCCGGCTCGTAGATATCCAGCAGCGCATCGTAGCGGGAAATTCCTTTGGCCTCTGCGCGCAGACGAGCTTCTTCGCGGCTGACGCGCACGACTTCCTTCAGGTTAGCGGAGAACCCCTGCCAGTCGTTGGCCGGGCGCTGGGTACGCCAGCCATGTTCGCAGCGCGTACCTACCAGCGATTTCTCTTCTACTAATGCATCCGGGAGCAGCACGGCTTCCTGATAATGCCGCGTCATTTCGCGCAGGTTGGCGCGCTCAACGTCGTTCAGATCTTCCTGAGCTGCAGCCTGGAGCAGGGTGGCAATTTTCTTGTCGGTAAGGATCTGGTGCTTAAGCACGCTAAGTTCAGCGAGAGCCTCGCCGCGCGCCTGGCTGCCGTTAGCGGGCATCATGGTGGACATGTCCCAGCCGGCAATAGCTGAAAGATGATCAAAACGGGACAGACGCTGGAAGGTACGGGTCAGGTGATTATAGTTTTGCTTGTCCATATGGCCTCGTGAACAGGTTGTTAACGCCAAAGAAAATAGCATTAAGCTTACCTGAACACGAGAGTGGCAACAGGTTAGTGAGCCTTATGATGCAAACGAGAAGCGACTAGCAGGGCTACCAGCAGCAGCGAGCCGATAAACGCCGCCACGCCGTTCCAGCCAAACTGGTGCCAGAACACGCCGCCGAGAGTACCCGCGAGGCTGGAACCGAGGTAATAGCTGAACAAATACAGCGACGAGGCCTGGCCTTTGGCCCGGCGCGCGCGTGGCCCAATCCAGCTGCTTGCCACCGAGTGGGCGGCAAAGAAACCGGCGGAGAACAGTAGCATCCCGGCAAAAATGACCATAAGGGAGGAGAAAACGGTCAGCGTCAGGCCAAGGAACATAATGGCCGTGAAGCCAATCAGCACCGGCCCACGGCCATATTTAGCGGTCATTGCGCCTGCTTTCGGTGAACTCCATGTCCCGGTCAGGTAGGCGACGGAAAGCAGGCCCACCACCGCCTGACTCAGAAACCACGGGGCCTCCATCATGCGATAGCCAATGTAGTTAAAGAGGGTGACAAATGCCCCCATTAGCAGAAAGCCTTCGGCAAATAGCAGCGGCAGGCCCTGGTCCCGCCAGTGCAGACGGAAGTTAATAAACAGCGTTTTGGGCCGCAGGCTGGAGGCGCGAAAATGCTGAGACTGCGGCAAAATCTTCCAGAACATCAGCGCTGAGGCGAGGGCAAAACAGCCGATAGCCGCGACGGCTACGCGCCAGGTAAAGAAGTCGGTGAGCACCCCGGTTATCAGGCGGCCGCTCATCCCGCCGATCGAGTTCCCACTGATGTACAAGCCCATCGAAAACGCCACCACGCTGGGGTGCATTTCCTCGCTGAGATAAGTCATGCCCACGGCCGCGACGCCGCTGAGTGAAAGGCCGATGAGCGCGCGCATAATCAAAATGCCGTGCCAACTGGTCATCAACGTTGACAGTAACGTGCAGCAGGAAGCCAGCAGCAGCGCCGTGACCATCACCTGTTTACGGCCAATGGCGTCCGAAAGCGGGCCGGTAAACAGCAGGCCGATAGCCAGCATGGCGGTTGAAACCGAGAGTGAGATGCTGCTGCTTGCCGGGCTGACGCCAAACTCATGGGAGAGCACCGGTAAAATAGGCTGCACGCAATAGAGCAGGGCAAAGGTCGCCAACCCGGCGGAAAACAGCGCCAGCGTGACGCGCATAAACTGAGGAGTACCACGTTTGATATAGCTGACAGAAGGGGCAGACCGGCTTTCGTCAACATCCTCTGTCGGGGCTGTGCTGACGGTAGTTGTACGACTCAAGGGAAATCCTTACGCAGGTGTTAACTTATTTTTTACAGAGTAGAAAAGTGTAAATGTTCTGTCTAATATATTAATAATCTCAAATGATACTTTAAACATATGAATATAGAGTTACGTCATCTGCGCTATTTCATCGCCGTTGCCGAAGAGCTGCATTTTGGTCGAGCCGCCGCGAGGCTGCGGATCTCCCAGCCCCCCCTTAGCCAGCAAATTCAGATCCTTGAAGAGCAAATTGGCGCTCGGCTGCTGGCGCGGACGAACCGCAGCGTTAACCTCACCGCGGCGGGTCAGCAGTTTCTCACCGACGCCAGGCAAATTCTCGGACAGGTGGATGCCGCTGCCGCGCGCGCTGGACGTCTGCATCAGGGGGAAACAGGCGAACTGCGCATTGGTTTTACCTCCTCCGCGCCATTTATTAAAGCAGTTTCAGACAGCCTGTCCCGCTTTCGCAAGCGTTACCCTGACGTGCATCTCCAGATGCGTGAGGTGAACACCCGCGAGCAAATTGCCCCTCTGAATGAGGGCGAGCTTGAGCTGGGGCTGATGCGTAATACGCGCCTGCCGGATACCCTGAACTGGACGCTTATCCTGCGCGAACCGCTTTTAGCGATGGTGCATCGCGATCATCCGCTGGCCAGCAGCGGTTCGGTATCGCTGAAACAGCTTGCTCAGGAGCCGTTTGTATTCTTTGACCCGCACGTAGGCACCGGGCTGTACGACGACATTATTGGGCTGCTTCGCCGCTATAACATCGTGCCGTTCATCACTCAGGAAGTTGGCGAGGCAATGACCATCATTGGGTTAGTGTCCGCCGGGCTGGGGGTTTCCATCCTGCCGGCTTCGTTCCAACGTATTCGCCTGAGCGATGTTGTATGGCTACCTATTGACGAACCAGAAGCGCAGTCTGAGCTATGGCTAGTCTGGCCGAAGCATCGGGAATTATCTGCGGCGGCGAAGCGTATCTCGGCGCTGTTAACCGAGGCCTCCTGGGCGTTAAAATAGGACCAATGTGGCGGGATTATGTGCGGTAAATCACATCCCTACCTAAATATTTGACGACCCCGCTGCAAGTGTTTCACCATAGCCTAAAAGTTTATTTCGAAGCGCGAAAATAAAGGGAGTACCACGTGGTTGCTGATAGTCAACCGGGCCATATCGATCAAATTAAACAAACCAATGCTGGCGTTGTTTATCGCTTGATTGATACCCACGGTCCGGTGTCGCGAATCGATCTTTCCCGCCTGGCGCAATTGGCTCCGGCCAGTATCACCAAGATTGTGCGGGAAATGCTTGAGGCGCATCTGGTACAGGAAACGGAGATTCAGGACCCCGGCAGCCGTGGCCGCCCTGCGGTGGGCTTAATGCTGGAAACAGAAGCCTGGCATTACCTCTCGATTCGCCTGAGCCGGGGTGAGATTTCCCTCGGCCTGCGCGATCTCAGCAGTAAGCTGGTGGTAGAAGACACCGTAGACCTGCCGACGGACGACCCGCAGCCTTTGCTGGAACGCATTGTCTTTCAGGTCGATCAATTCTTTATTCGCCATCAGCAAAAGCTTGAGCGCCTCACCGCCATTGCTATTACGCTGCCGGGCATTATTGACACCGTTGGCGGCGTTATTCACCGTATGCCGTTCTATGATGTCTGCGATATGCCGCTGGGTGAAGCGCTGGGCAACCGCACCGGCGTGCCGGTGTTTATTCAGCATGACATTAGCGCATGGACCATGGCCGAAGGGCTGTTTGGCGCCTCTCAGGGGGCGAGGGATGTTATCCAGGTGGTGATTGACCACAACGTCGGCGCCGGCGTTATCACCGACGGGCGTCTGCTGCACGCTGGCAGCAGTAGTCTGGTGGAAATTGGCCACACGCAGGTCGACCCCTACGGTAAACGCTGCTACTGCGGGAATCACGGCTGCCTTGAAACCATTGCCAGCGTGGAAAGCGTGCTGGAGCTGGCGCAGCAGCGTATGAGCCAGTCAATGGGCTCGATGCTGCACGGTCAACCGCTGAGTGTGGAATCCCTGTGCGACGCAGCGTTAAGCGGAGATCTGCTGGCGAAAGATATTATTATCGGCGTCGGGCAAAACGTGGGCCGCATCCTGGCTATTATGGTTAACCTGTTTAATCCGCAAAAAATTCTTATCGGTTCACCACTTAACCGTGCTGCGGCAATCCTTCACCCTGCGATAACCGACTGTATTCGTCAGCAAGCATTGCCCGCCTACAGTAGCCACACGGTGGTGGAAGGTACGCAGTTTGATAATCGCGGTACCATGGCCGGCGCTGCGCTGGTAAAAGATGCAATGTATAACGGCTCTTTATTAATTCGTCTGCTGCAGGGCTAGTCTTCGGCCCTGATTCACCAAAAATTGCGCTATCTCAATCTGGCTACAGCGCCATTCTTTTAGACTTCCCGGGTTAATTTTTCTCTTTACTTATATGGCTAGCATTACCTCGGGAGACAGTCATGCTTAAGCGTTTCTTTATAACAGGTACCGATACTGCCGTAGGGAAGACGGTGGTTTCACGAGCCTTGCTGCAGGCGTTGTCGGCCAGCGGGAAAAGCGTCGTCGGTTACAAACCGGTCGCTAAGGGCAGTAAAGAGACGCCAGAGGGGCTGCGCAACAGGGATGCGTTGGTACTGCAAAGCGTCTCGACGATCAAACTGCCCTATGAAGCCATTAACCCCATTGCGCTCAGCGAAGAAGAGAGCAGCATCAGCCATCACGGGCCGATTAACTATTCGCTGCTGTCGAGCGGGCTGCAAAGGCTTTCCGACCAAATGGACCACGTCGTGGTGGAAGGCACGGGCGGCTGGCGTAGCCTGATGAACGATCTGCGTCCGCTGTCGGACTGGGTTGTTCAGGAACAGTTGCCGGTGCTGCTGGTGGTGGGGATCCAGGAAGGGTGCATTAACCATGCGTTGCTGACGGCGCAGGCCATTGCCAACGACGGGCTGCCGTTTATTGGCTGGGTGGCGAACCGCATCAACCCGGGCCTGGCGCATTACGCGGAAATCATTGACGTGTTAAGCAAAAAACTGCCGGGGCCGTTGGTGGGCGAGCTGCCGTATCTGCCCCGGGCCGAACAGCGCGAGTTGGGGGCGTATATCGACCTAACCCGGCTGCGTAGCGCCCTGACGGTAGACCGACTGCGGGCGTAGCCAACGCGAAAGCGTTGAGGCAATCACGCAGGTCAGCAGCAGGCCGGGGAGCAGCGTAAATTCCCCGGTCATTTCACAAATCATCAGCGTCGCCATAATCGGTGCATGCGTAGTAGCCGCCAGTAAAGACGCCATTCCCGTTAGCCCCAGCAGAATCATCAGCGGTTCGCCGCCTCCCCAAAGCCCGCAAATCTGCCCAAACAGCATGCCCAGCGCCGCGCCCATAAACAACGTTGGCGTAAAGACGCCGCCCGGTGCTCCGGAGCCGCTGCTTGCCATCACCGCCAGCAGCTTGCACAGCAATACGCCAGCCA
The DNA here is from genome assembly GCF_001571265.1 of Cedecea neteri NBRC 105707 = ATCC 33855. Lineage (GTDB taxonomy): Bacteria > Pseudomonadota > Gammaproteobacteria > Enterobacterales > Enterobacteriaceae > Cedecea > Cedecea neteri. The sequence goes on from NZ_BCTL01000039.1 coordinate 27,602, forward strand.
CAAACAGCAGCGCGGGCGGGCTGGAAAGAAACGACTGCACCACGCTGTAGCCGTTGCCCCAGGCGGTTGGCGTCACCAGCGAAAGCAGGCCGACAATCAGGCCGCCGAGCGCCAGCTGTAACGGAGGAGACAGCTTAAGTCCGCGAAACAGGGCGCTGCTTTTGGCCAGCAGCCACAGCATGAGTGGCCCGGCGACACCCGCCGTTAACCCGAGCAGCGCCATTAGCCCATAATGAGAAGGCTGCGGGGGATCAAGAAGCGTCACAATGTACAGCGGAGTCTGCCCGCCGTTGAGCAAATGCGTCATCAGCAGGGCGCTGACGGCGGCAATCACCACCGGCCCCAGCGAGGCAAGCATCAGCGAGCCAAATAAAATTTCCGCGATAAACAGGCTGCCCGCCAGCGGCGCATGGTAGGCGCTGGCCATCCCGGCGGCGGCCCCACAGGCCACCCACAGCTTCCACTCTTTGTTAGGGGTAAAGCGCTGGGCAAACAGCGACGCAAAAACCGTGGCCAACAGAATCATCGCCCCTTCACGGCCGATGGCGCTGCCGCTTGCCACGACGATCAGCGAAGCGGCGGATTTTACCAGGCTGGATGGCACGTCCAGGCGACCATCGCCGGTTTCGATGGCTTCCATATAATCGGTGGGGGCAGAAGGGCGCTGGCGGGTTGCTCTCTGCCAGCTCCACAGCAGTAACCCGGCCAGCAGGCCGCCTGCCGCAGGCGTTAACACGCGTCGCCATGGGGCGAGCGCGGATGCCGCCGCAACAAGGCTGCCGCCGTGGTCGCCCAGGAAGGCGTTTTCCAGCAGATACATAGCCTGGCGAAACAGCCAGACAACCAGCGCGGAGGCCAGGCCAATAAAGACCGCAATCACCAGCCGGCGAAGCATTTCTCTGATGTCAGGAAAGGCATGTAAACGGTGCATAGCGCAAAAGGTAGCGGGGGAATGGCGCTATTGTGGGGGAGAACGTCGCTAAGCTCAAAAGGAAAATGCGCCACCGGGAGGCAGCGCATTAAGTTGATTAACTCTGCTGAATATTCAGCGCCCGGCGCGTTCGGCCCGAGCTGAGATAATCGGCAATATAATCCTGTGAAATTTCCCCGCTGTAGCGACCCTCTTCATCGGTGATCGGCATCCAGACCATGTTGTGCTCATAGAGTTTAGAAAGCACGATGCGCAGGTTTTCCTCTGCGCGACCTGTGACGCGGAACGGGTGAAGGAGATCGGTACATGTGCCCGTCGCGCCTCGCGCTTCACGTCGCTTAACGAAGCCCAGCGGCTTACCTCCAGCATCAACGACGGTGATGGATCGCATGTCGTTGTCGTCCATAGTGGTAAACGCTTCGGCCAGCGGCGTGGATTCACGAGCCGTAATGGTCGGCTGCTGGTCGGTCACATCCCCGGCCTGTACCAACAGGAGGCGCTTCAGCGTGCGGTCCTGGCCGACAAACGACCCGACAAAGTCATTGGCCGGTTTCGCCAGCAGCTCGTCCGGGCTGGCGCACTGGACGATTTTGCCCTGGCGGAAGACCGCAATCCGGTCGCCCAGCTTTAGCGCCTCGTCGATATCATGGCTGACCAGCATCACCGTTTTCTTCAACTGGCGCTGCATCTCCAGAAACTCGTTCTGAATAGTTTCACGGTTAATCGGGTCAACCGCGCCAAACGGTTCATCCATCAGCAGCACCGGAGGATCTGCCGCCAGGGCGCGGATCACCCCGATACGCTGCTGCTGGCCGCCGGACATTTCGCGCGGATAGCGGTTGAGGAAGCGGTTAGGGTCGAGGGCGACCATGCTCATCAACTCCTGGGCGCGCGCTTTACAGCGGGCTTTGTCCCAGCCCAGCATGCGCGGCACCACGGTAATGTTTTCTTCGATCGTCATGTTCGGGAACAGGCCGATTTGCTGAATAACGTAGCCGATATTGCGGCGCAGGGTGACGGTATCCAGGTCGTTGGTGTCCTGACCGTTGATTAAAATCTTACCGCCGGTGGGTTTTATCAGGCGGTTGATCATTTTCAGGGTGGTGGTTTTACCGCAGCCGGAAGGGCCAAGCAGCACACACATTTCGCCTTCGGGAACGTTCAGACTAATGTTGTCGACGGCGTTAAAAGTCTGGCCGTTTTTCTGCACAAATTGTCGCGTGAGATTTTCAAGTTTTATCATTATTAACTCTCCTTTGAATACGGCTTCACGGCGGGGTTACCATTTAGTGAAATGCAGCTGCAGGCGATGCAGCAGCCAGTCGAGCACGATGGCTAACAGGCAGATCATCACCGCCCCGGCAATCAGCATGCGGATATCACTCCCGCCGATGCCGTTCAGCAGCAGCAAGCCCAGGCCGCCCGCGCCAATAACGGCGGCAATCGCCATGACGCCAATGTTCATCACTACTGCGGTACGGATCCCACCAAAAATCACCGGCAGCGCCATGGGAATTTCTACCCAGCGCAAGCGTTGCCAAAAGGTCATGCCGATGCCGCGTCCGGCTTCACGTAGCCCCGGCGGCAGGCTGTCCAGCGCGGTGTGGGTGTTGCGCACAATCGGCAGCAGGGAGTAGAGGAATACCGCCGTGACGGCAGGCACCACGCCAATACCCTGACCAATCAGCGAAAACAGCGGGATCATCAGGCCAAACAGCGCCACGGACGGAATGGTGAGCAAAATCGTGGCAAAGCCCAGAATTGGCGTAGCGAGCCATTTATGGCGCACGATAAGAATGCCCAGCGGCACGCCGATCAGGATTGCGAGGCCGACGGCGATCAGCACCAGCCACAGATGATGCAGGGTGAGGGAACCAATATACCCTGCGTTATCAATCATATAATGTAACGTTTCCATGATGCCTCCTCAGAGCAAGCCTTTCTGCTGCAGGAATTCACGGGCGACCTGCTGCGGGGTTTCATGGTCGATATCAACTTTAGCGTTCAGGGTTGTTATCACCTCATTGTTCAGCTCGGACGAAAGGGTGTTCAGCGCCTCCTCAAGCCCCGGATGCGAGTCCAGCACGTCTTTACGTACGACGGGCGTGACAGCGTAACTAGGGAAAAAGCCCTTATCGTCCACCAGCGCTTTCAGGTCAAAGCCCTTCATACGGCCGTCGGTGGTGTAGATCAGACCTGCATCGACAAAACCGTCGCGGATGGCGTTATAGACAAGGCCGGGGTCCATCTGGCGGATCTGCGGGCGGTCCAGCGGCATATTGTAAACCTGCTGCAGCGGCTTCAGGCCGTCGCTGCGCCCGGCAAACTCCAGGTCCAGGCCCAGCATCCAGTTATGTTTCGGATCGGTTTGGCGAATATGTTCGATGCGCTCCACCAGCTGTGACATCGTGGTGATGCCTTCTTTTTCTGCCCGTTCGCGCTTCATGGCGAAGGCGTAGGTGTTGTTCATCTCTGCCGGTTTAAGCCAGACGAGGCCAAGCTTAGCGTCCAGTTTTTTGACCGTGTTGTACGACTCTTCCGGCGTCATTCGCTTATTAATGTGGTTGAAGATAATCAGCGAGGTGCCGGTGTACTCCCAGGTCATATCAATCTGTTTATTGATCATCGCATTGCGGGAAATCACCGTGGCAATGTTGGTCTGCGGCGTCACCTGAAAGCCTTTTTTAGCCAGATACTGCGTGGTCATGGCCGACAAAATATGCTGTTCGGTAAAGCTTTTGGTTGCCAGAATCAGCGGTGCGGCCTGGGCCTGCGAGGCGATAAGGGATGCCGCGGCAAACGCCGTTATCAGCATTCGTGAAAGCAGTCTCATAAACGCTCCTTATTGTTGTTATTGGGCTGTGTGGGGACTGAGGACCCGGCCCAGGCTGGCAAGCGCCAGGTCCAGAATCAGGGCAAACAGGGCCGTTGCCACGGCGCCGAGTATGAGCGTTGGGAAGTCATTCAGGTAAATCCCCGGGAAGATAAGCTCGCCGTAGCTGCTCGCGCCGATAAGAAAGGCCAGCGGCGCCGTACCGACGTTGATTGCGGTGGCAATGCGTACGCCGGAAAGAATCACCGGCCAGGCGTTAGGGATTTCTACCTGGCGCAGCCGCTGCATTTTGGTCATGCCAATCCCGTTGGCGGCTTCGATAAGTGACGCCGGAACGCTGCAAAGCCCGGCATAGGTATTGCGCACGATGGGTAGCAGCGAGGCGAGGAACAGGGCGATGATGGCCGGCTTATCGCCGATGCCGATGATCACCATCGCCAGCGCCAGTACCGCAAGCGGCGGCAGCGTATTGCCAATGTTGAAGATTTGCATGACGTACTCTGCCCAGCGGCGGGCCGCAGGTCGGCTGAGTAAAATGCCGCTGGGAATACCGACCAGCAGGGCGAGCGCCATCGAGCTGAAGACCAGAATCAAGTGTTGCTGCCCGAGGTAGAGTAAATCGACCTGGCGGGCTTTAAGGGTGTCGAGGCCGATGCCCCAAACCAGTAGACCGAGCACTAAAAAAAGCGCAAGCAGTCCGAGCAGGAACCGTGTTGCGAAGGATGCGTTTTGCATTGCAGTGTGTCTCCCTGGGTGCACGCGTTATCGTCGCCGGAGGGGCGGCCTGTTGTTATGCCATGTGTCGGCAGGGTGTCTGGAGCTATAGCAACGCAGCGGGAAGGATTCCAGTTTAGGGGACAATTAAGGGGCTAATGATTTACTAGATAAAGTAATGCTCAGGCCTTATGGCTTCTGGCCTGTGGAGGAAAAGTAAAGATTTGTCTTAAAAATGTTAACGTAAGGTGACGTTGTCACATTTGGTGGGGGCAGAAATCCCCGTTTTATCAGGAAACCGGACGCGTCCGGCTTCCTGAAAGCCCAGGATTCTTAGAAATGCAGCTCTTTGCTGGCGACAGGCATCAACATGCCGTTTTGCCAGCCCGAGAGGGTCAGTTTTGCAAGCCCGCCCAGGCCACGATAGAAATCATTCGCCGCGTTTTCGGTAAACAGACTCAGATAACGTTCGGCCCAGGGCAGCAGATGCCAGGCCAGTAGCTCATCAAGCTGCTGCCGCAGCCCCTGGTCGGCAAGCCAGGCCGCGAGCATCAGCATTAAGCCAAAATGATCTTCAGGTTCGTTTTGTTCCGTCTGCGGGGCAAAGCCTTGTTCACGCATCCACTGGCGAAGCTCCAGCATCGAGTCGCCAAACAACACGTTTTCTTTATCGAGATAAACCGAACCCCACGGCGGGGCCGGAAGCGCATAAGGGCCGATAAACAAGCGCTGGAACTCTTCGTTTACCGACGTGTTCTGGTCTGCCAGGCCCGCAGCCATCAGTGGCGCAACCAGCGCCAGCGTCGGGGTCTGGAATGGCCATTCGCTCACCCAGTCCGGTGCGGCAAGCATCGCCATCAGCGAGGCACTGTCTGGATGGTCAGGGGCATGATAAAACAGGGCTCCGAGCACCCGGCCGCTAAGGGCTACCGCCGACAGGCGTTGTTGTTCAGAGGTCATGACTGATTCCTTCTTAGATCTTTTTAATCTCAACGAGATTGGTGTGCTGCGGGTTGCCTTTTGCCAGCGGCGAAGGGCGGTGCGTGGTCAGCGTATTAATGCAGGCGCCGTGGTCAATGCGGTCGCCGTTCATGTCGGCGTCGTGCCAGGCCCCCTGGCCCATCGCGGCAACGCCCGGCATAATGCGCGGGGTGACTTTCGCCTCAATATGCACTTCACCGCGTCCGTTGAACACGCTGACTTTGTCGCCGTTGGCAATGCCGCGACGTTTGGCGTCGAGCGGGTTAATCCAGACCTCCTGACGTGCGGCGGCCTGCAGGACGTCGATGTTGCCGTAGGTTGAGTGAGTTCTGGATTTGTAGTGGAAACCAAACAGCTGGAGAGGGAATTCGCCGCGCTGCGGAGAGTCCCAGCCTTCAAACGTTGAGGCATACACCGGCAGCGGGCTGATGGTTTCGTCTTTTTCGAGCTCCCAAGTGGCGGCGATATCGGCCAATTTGCTGGAATAGATTTCAATTTTCCCGGACGGCGTTTTGAGTGGGTTAGCCTGAGGATCTTCACGGAATTTTTTGTAAGCCACAAAATGACCAGCCGGATCTTTACGCTTGTAAATGCCCATCGCTCGCAGTTCCTCATAGGAAGGCAGCGCCGGATCTTTTGCCAGCATTTTCGCGTACAGGTATTGCAGCCACTCGCGCTGGGTTCTGCCTTCCGTAAAGGCCTGATGCACCTCATCACCCAGGCGTTTTGCAACCTCGCTCATCATCCAGTAGATAGGCTTGCGCTCAAACTTAGGCGCGGTGGCGGGCTGGATGAAAATCAGGTAGCCCATATTGCCCGCGTAATCGTTAGGAATGATGTCCTCCTGCTCGACGGTCATCAGGTCCGGCAGCAGGATATCGGCGTATTTCGCCGAAGAAGTCATAAAGTTCTCGATCACCACAATCATTTCGCACTGTTTATCGTCCTGCAAAATGGCGTGGGTTTTATTGATGTCGGAATGCTGGTTAATTATCGTGTTGCCGGCATAGTTCCAGATGAACTTGATCGGCACGTCCAGCTTCTCTTTCCCGCGTACGCCGTCTCGTTTTGCCGTCATTTCGGGGCCGCGAGTGATAGCGTCCGTCCAGCTAAAGCAGGAGATCTGCGTTTTTACCGGGTTTTCCAGCACCGGCATACGCTCAATGGTGATGGTATAGGTGGATTCACGCGCGCCGCTGTTACCGCCGTTAATCCCTACGTTACCGGTCAGGATCGGCAGCATAGCGATGGCGCGTGAGGTCAGCTCGCCGTTAGCCTGGCGCTGCGGGCCCCAGCCCTGGGCAATATAGGCTGGTTTTGTACCGGCAATCTCACGCGCCAGCTTGATGATTCTGTCAGCAGGAATGCCGGTAATGGCGGAGGCCCACTGCGGCGTTTTCTCTATCCTGTCGTCGCCTTCGCCCAGAATATAGGCCTTATAGTGGCCGTTACGCGGGGCATCGGCAGGCAGGGCTGTCTCGTCATAGCCGACGCAGTATTTATCCAGGAAGGGCCGATCGACCAGATTTTCGCTAATCATTACGTGGGCGAGGCCCGCCACAAGCGCCGCGTCAGTGCCGGGGCGAATGGGGATCCATTCATCTTCACGACCTGCGGCGGTGTCGGTGTAGCGCGGGTCGATAACGATCATTCTGGCGTTTGAGCGCTCGCGGGCTTGCTCAAGGTAATAGGTGATGCCGCCGCCGCTCATGCGTGTTTCCGCCGGATTATTGCCAAACAGAACGACCAGCTTGCTGTTTTCGATATCCGACGTGCTGTTACCGTCATTGCTGCCGTAGGTGTACGGCATTGCGCAGGCGATTTGGGCGGTACTGTAGGTGCCGTAATGGCTCAGAAAACCGCCGTAGCAGTTCATCAGCCTGGCGACCAGCGAGGCGTATGGGGAAGAGCGGGTAATGTTCCCGCCGACCACGCCGGAAGAGTAGTTAATGTAAACCGCTTCGTTGCCGTATTTTTCGACGGTTTGTTTCAGGCTGGCGCTAACGATATCCAGCGCTTCGTCCCAGCTGATACGCTCAAATTTACCTTCGCCCCGTTTGCCCACGCGCTTCATCGGGTAATTCAGGCGTTCTGGATGGTTGATCCTGCGGCGAATAGAGCGCCCACGCAGGCAGGCGCGAACCTGGTGATCGCCATAGGTGTCCAGCCCGGTATTGTCTGTTTCTACCCAGTAAACCTCTTCGTCGCGAACGTGCAGCCGTAGGGCGCAGCGGCTGCCACAGTTGACCGAACAGGCGCCCCAGACAACTTTGTCTTTGCTTTCCGGAGACAGGGCGTCAGCGACCGCGGCTGCCGCGCTACGCATGCCAAAAGGCAGTGAAATGCCGCCAGCGGCGAGCGCAAGGCCGCCAATTGCAGAAGATTTTACCAGGCTGCGGCGGCTGATCCCGCCTGGATGATTGAGGTTCGACATCGCTCTCTCCATGACTTTTTGTCGTGTGGAAGACGTTATTATTTATGTTTTTGAGTTTTGGTGATTGCTGAGGCTGCCCGTCAGAGGGCGCCGGGGGAGAGTGTTACTTAATTAGGGGTAGGCGTTATTAACGTCAGTCAAAGTTGCGGCAGTTGAGGCAAATTAGATGAAGGAAAGCAGGGTGCCTTGCACCCTGACTTCGATTATTGCGCTTCATTTTCCGGCGCAGCACCGCCCGCGATGCGGGTATAAACGATTTTTTGCGTGTCGTTAGCACAGTGGCCGACGACCTGGCCGCCGGCTTTGTCTGCCTGATCGTTCGGCACAATAGTGAGCGAGAAGCCTGACTCAGGCACACCGTTATTGATAATTTTCTGCTGAATGTCCGCTTTCACCTTTTCGCAGCTGCCCTGTGCGGCTAACGCCGGTGCGGCAGCAATCAGCAGTATCGTACTTAACCAAACGGTACGTTTCATCATCTCTTCCTTATGTTGAGTTGAACGTTAAGAATAGCGCTTTTAGTGTAAAGTGTTGTATTTGCTTATATCATGTTATGACATAAAAACAGGAGAGCGGCAAAACGTGAAGAAAATCATTACCCTCGGTGCGCTGGTTTTGAGCCTTGTTGGCTGCGATAACTCGACGTCGCCGCAGGCGTACACGCCGGAAATGGCCAGTTTTTCTAACGAATTCGATTTTGATCCCATGCGCGGCCCGGTAAAGGATTTTAGCCAGACGCTGATGAACGAGAAAGGACAGGTTTTGAAAAGGGTCAGCGGTACGCTGTCGAAAGAAGGCTGCTTCGATACTCTGGAATTTCACGATCTGGAGAACAACAGCGGGGCATCGCTGACTCTCGATGCAAACTACTATATTGATGCCGTCAGCCTTGAAAAACGCGTCCGCCTGCAGGGGAAATGCCAGCTTGCCGAGCTGCCTGCCGCGGGCATCAGCTATGATACCGACGACAACGATTTTGTGACCACCGCCAAAGGCAAAGATGTGTTGGTAACCTACAAGTACGACGGCGAAGGCTATCCGCTAGGGAAAATCACCAAATCGAAAGACAGCGAACTTGCCATCGTGGCGAAAGCGGGTGTCGATAAAAAGAAAAAGCTGGATTACAGCGCGACGACCAGCCTGAACGGCAAAATTATCGGTGTTGCAAAGCAAAGCTGTGATTATGACGGCCATTTCAACTCGCTGTCCTGCGATCTGGAAATGACGGATGATTCCGTCACGCCGCCAAAGGTGGATCATTACACCATTAAAAATACGGTGGAGTATTATTGAGTATGCCGCGGTATTACGAAGATTGAAGCCACTTTCTCTCTTCGTAATCTTTTGACAACCACCTGACGCAGAGCTACAACCTTGCCATCCTCTACTGACTAAGGTTCTCCTCCGTGGTCCAGCGTCTCTCGCGCAATTTACGTTTAGCGTTATTTTACCTGTGCGTCAGCGGCTGGCTGCCCGCAGCTGCAGGACGCGGCGTGGATCTCACTGAGCAGATAGCTAAGTTTAACGCGGCGTTAAGCCAGGCGCCCCCTGCGGCGCAGGTCTCGCTGCAAACCCTGCAACAGCTAGATGCTACGCTGCTCAAGCCCGAATCCATGTATCCACAGTTTCAGGTCTGGTCGTTGCCGGAACTCACGGAGTTTTACCACCTGGACAAGCGCTGTGCCAGCGAGATCGGGTTATCGGCCGCAGTGAAATCATTCATTGCGGCTTTATGCCAGCCGAATATACCTTCTGCAGCCTGGTTGGCCGCAAATCCTCTCTATCCGCTGGGGGGAAGCAGTGCCTGGCAGTATATCTTGCGCCATCCGGGGGCGGCGGTCGCGCTAAAAAACTCGCTACATGTGCGGGAGAGACCGAACGATCTGGCGGGTATAGGGACGCTGTCTGATGACAATCTTGAGGCGTTGCTGGCGGGGCAACACTGGCTGCTGCAAAACGGCCAGCTCTGGCGATTCAGCCAGCAGCACTGGAGGCGTTATGAGGCGCAGGCCTGGCAGCCGTTGGCCCGGCAGTCCGGCATCGAACTCGTGAATGCAGGAGGGCGCTGCGATTTGCGCGCAGGGGCGCTGTGCGTCAATGTTCGTGAAGGGTACCGCGATATCTGGCGTTGGCTTTTTGGCCTGCTGGCGTTGTTTACCGCCACGGGGCTGGCATGGATGGCGTGGCAGCGACGCCTGCTGCGCGAGCGTCAGCGGTTTATCACGCAAATGCTGACCCACGAACTGCGTACGCCTATCGCCCAACTGAGCAACGTTGTCGAACATTTTCGTCGCGACTTCGACCAGCTGCCGGAAGGGGCCCAACTTAATTTTGTGGCCCTTGCCGACACGCTGCAGCGTATGCGTCAGATGGCCGAAACCAGTAAACACTACCTGATAGCGGAGCATCAGCGGGAAACGCTGGAAACGCCCACTCAGATACAGCTCCGCGACTGGCTCGATCACCTTTGTGAGAATCGGGACGGGCTGACTTACTGCCTGGACGAAAACGTGACCGTGGGCGTTTCGCTCTACTGGAGCAGCCTGTGCCTGACAAATTTACTGGATAATGCGTTCCGCCACGGCGATCCTCCCGTCCATCTGACGGTGCGTAAAAGCAAAACGCACCTGATTTTTCAGATAGCCGATAGCGGAAACGTAGCCCAAAACCCGCTGAGGATTACCCGCCGTTTGCGCTGGTCAAACAGCAATCTTGGCCTGGGCCTGACCATTGTTCAGCGCGTTGCTCGTCGTCTTAACGGCAGGTTGACGTTCAGCGCCGCGCCAACCACTTTTACCCTGGAGTTGCCGTATGATCCCGAATAAAGCGCATTCTTTATTGCTCATTGAGGACGATACCGCGCTGGGCGAAGGGCTGGCGGAATTCTTACAGCAGGAGGGATTCCACTGCCGCTGGTTGCGAAGCAGTGAGCATGTCCTCGACCATTGGTATCAGGCGGATTTGGCTATTCTCGACCGCCAGCTTCCGGAGGGCGACAGCCTCCGGCTTTTACCTCAGTGGCTGGCAAAAAAAGCCCTGCCGGTGATCGTGCTGACGGCAAAGGTGAGCGTTGAAGAGCGGGTGGCGGGGCTTGAGGCCGGGGCCAGGGACTACCTGAGCAAGCCCTTTGCCCACGTTGAGCTGCTGGCAAGGATCCGGGCTCAGCTTCGCCCGTTAGGGGATGGCCTGCTGATTTGCGGGGAGCTCAGCTTACTTCCGGCGCGGCAGGTAGCGAACTGGCAGCAGAAAGAGGTTGCACTGACAGCAACAGAGTTTGCGCTGCTGGCAATGCTAATGCAGATGGTCGGGCGCGTATTTACCCGGGATGAACTGCTTAATCAGGTCTGGGGCTATCAACATTTTCCGTCGACCCGGACGGTTGATACCCATATTCTGCAATTACGGCAAAAGCTTCCTGGCCTGCCTATTGCGAGCGTGCGTGGCATTGGTTATCGGCTGGAGCTAGCGGAATGAAGCTGCCCCTGTTAGCTCTGCTGATCGTCTCCTCGTTCAGCGTCTGCGCAACATTGCCCCAAACGCCGCTGGAGCCCGTATATCATCAGCTGTTTAACCAGCGAAATGACCTTGCCAACAGCCAACTCATGGATGCCTGGCCCCGGCTGAACAGCGAGGCACAGCGGCAGGCCTGGAAAGAGGCGCTTGATGCGGTGATCAGCCGGCAATGTGGCAAAGATCTTTCTACGGCAGTCCCTGCGTGGCTGGACGACTTAACGCTGACGTTGATGCAGCGTGATATGCCGCTTAACCGCATTTATCGCATTACACTTAGCGGAAAGAGCCCCCGGCATGACCTGAACGTTAGCCTGATGCTGCCGGATGGCAGAAAAGCGTTCGCCACAATGCCGGTGCAGTATGAAGCGGAAGGTGCATTTCGGGTCGAAAGCGAAGAGTTTACTCAGCCGCTGAGCGAAGGGGTTTATGTGCTGACCGTGTCGGGCGGCGGGCAACAATGGCGGCAGCCTCTGGCGCTACAGGGCGTTGGCGGATTAACGCAGATCCAGCTTCAGGATCGTGCCATCACGCTCCATACACCGCAGGTGGCACCGGCTTGCCCCAGGCCCTGGCTTGAACAATCGCTGCTTAATCGTAGCGACTACAACCAGATTTGGTGGGCAAAAAACGATCGTCTGAGGCTGGTGCCGTGGCCTTCGAAGCCAGTCGACAGCGTATGGGCCACGGTTGCCATCGTCAGCGCTGAAAATCGGGGAAGCATGGCGGTAAGAACCGAGCACCGCCTCGCGGGTCCGCTGGCGACGATGAAAAACTAATGCCTGCAACGTTATCCTGACATTCCTCTGACAATCGATGCCCGCTGACCGGCAATACTGCTGCCTCTTTCGTTATTGAGGTATTTGCCATGAAACTCAAAGCACTTTTGGCGGGGCTGACGTTTATCTCTACTTCCGCCTTTGCCGTGGACAGCATCGCCTTCTGGGACTCGCCGCAGCACGGCGGTAACAGTTTTAACCGCCTGCCGCCCGATCAGGCCTATTTCACCGCTCTCAAAGGCTACGGTGCCAGTTGGGTACGGCTTTCGTGGGACAAATGGCAGCCGGAACAGCGTGATTTTTTGTTGGGCAATGCCGACCATTATCAGGGGCTGATGGCGCAGGATCTGCACACGCTCAAAGAGACGCTGGCGCGTGCACACGCCGCCGGGCTTAAAGTGGTGATTACGCCGCTTTCGCTGCCCGGTATGCGCTGGGCGCAAAACAATAATGGCCGGTTTGATGACCGGCTGTGGCAGGATAAACGTTACTGGCAGCAAAGCGCACAGTTCTGGCGCGATCTGGCCAGCCAGCTAAAAGATAACCCGGCAATTGCCGCCTATAACCTGATTAATGAGCCTGCACCAGAGAAGCGGGCCGGCCTGCCGGAACATGCTTCGCAGGATGAAATGAAAGCCTGGTACAAAACGCATCAGGGCACGGCCAGAGATTTGCCTGAGTTCTATCAAACGGTGATCAAAGCGATTCGTGAAGTGGATAAGACGACGCCCATCATGGTGGATAGCGGCTGGTATGCCGCCGCCGACAGTTTTAGCTACTGGCCTTCAGCCCTGGGCGACAATCGCGTGCTCTACAGCTTCCATATGTACGAACCCTACGACGCGACCAGTGCACCCAACCTTAAACGCCTGAAGCCCTATGCCTATCCCGGCGCCGTCCCTTTCGGCGGCAAACAGGAAAAATGGAACGGTGAACGCGTGGCCGGCTATTTGCAGCAGCCGTTCTGGTGGGCTAAGCAACGTGGCGTGGCGCAGAATCGCATGGTGGCCGGGGAGTTTGGCTGTATGCGTCAGCTGGCCGGGTGCCGTCAGTACCTCGAGGATGTTCTCAGCGCGCTGGATAAAACGCAGGCGCACTGGGCATTCTACAGCTTTCGCGAAGACGCCTGGGACGGCATGGATTATGAACTGGGACAAGGTAAAGTGCCCTGGTCGTACTGGCAGGCGATGGATGAACATAAGCCGGACACGTTACCTCGTCATGCCACGCCCGAGTTTGAGCCGATTAGCCGTCGTCTGGGGCCGACGGTACGTTGAATTATCTGTTACGCCACAGCGATGAATCTCAAATTTTTTGAATCATAATTGCCAATTCAATGTGGGGCGTCCGCTTTATTATGCTATGTTTTTTCTCTGAAATTCCCATAGCGGCAATGAGGCAGGATGAGCAGTAAACTCGACACTTTTATTCAGCAGGCCGTCAGCGCGGTGCCCATCAGCGGCACGTCGCTGATTGTCTCTTTGTACGGCGATGCGCTGGCTCATCGCGGCGGCGAAATCTGGCTGGGTAGCCTGGCGGCGATGCTGGAGCCTTTGGGATTCGGCGAGCGTTTTGTGCGCACGTCGCTTTTTCGCCTCAATAAAGAGGGCTGGCTGGACGTGGAGCGAGTGGGGCGCCGCAGTTTTTATCGCCTGACCGATATGGGCCAGAGGATGACCCGCCGCGCCGAGTCGAAAATTTATCGCGCCGGGCAGCCAGCCTGGGACGGGAAATGGCTGCTGCTGCTTTCCGAAGGGCTGGAAAAAACTACGCTGCAACAGGTGAAAAAGCAGCTTATCTGGCAGGGCTTTGGGGCGCTTGCGCCGAACCTGATGGCTTCGCCCTCGCAAAACCTCGCGGACATCCAAAGCCTGCTGCATGAGGCGGGCGTCGCTGAACAGGTCATCTGTTTTGAGGCTGAATCCCCGCTGCAAACGTCCCGTGCTGCGCTGAGATCCCGCGTGGAAGAATGCTGGTTGCTGACCGACAAAAATGAACGTTACGCTGAATTTATCAACTCTTTTCGTCCGCTTCTGCCGCTGCTGCGCGAGGCGGGAAGCGATGAGCTAACGCCGCAGCGCTGTTTCCAGATTCAGTTGCTGCTGATCCACTTCTACCGCCGCGTCGTGCTGAAAGATCCGCTGCTGCCGGATGAACTATTGCCGCCGCACTGGCTGGGGCAGAACGCCCGCCAGCTGTGTATCAATATCTATCAGCGGGTCGCCGCCGGGGCGCTTACCTACGTTAGCGAACTGGGTGAAACCTCGGTGGGCGATTTGCCCGCTCCGGTAAGCGGTTACCAAAAGCGATTCGGTGGACTCACCCCCTAAAATAAGGAACCCGTATGTCCATTTATCAGATTGATGGCCTCACGCCGGTCGTCCCGGAAGACAGCTATGTTCACCCGACAGCGGTGCTGATCGGCGACGTTATTCTTGGGCACCGCGTCTACATCGGCCCCAATGCCAGCCTGCGCGGGGATTTTGGGCGGATTATCGTCGAAGACGGGGCGAATGTGCAGGATAACTGCGTGATGCACGGTTTTCCTGAGCAGGATACCGTTGTCGAGCAGGACGGCCACATCGGCCACGGCGCTATTCTGCACGGCTGCCGTATTGGCAAAAATGCGCTGGTGGGCATGAACGCGGTGATCTTGGACGGAGCACAAATTGGTGAAAATTCGATTGTCGGCGCAGCGGCTTTTGTTAAAGGCAAAGCGGAATTTCCGGCGAATACGATGATAATCGGCAGCCCGGCGAAAGCGATACGCGAATTACGGCCTGAAGAGCTGGCCTGGAAGAAACAGGGCACGAAGGAGTACCAGGATTTAGTGATTCGCTGCCAGCAGACGATGCATCAGGTTGAGCCGCTGCGGGAGGTTGAGGCGGGGCGTAAACGTCTGGTGTTTGAGGATTTGCATCAGCCTAAGCGGTAAAGTGACCCTCTCCCCGGAGGTTATCTCTGCTAGATATTTTCCTTTCAAATCTGGGAGGTATCTTTCGCTCCGCAGTTATTCCGTTCACCCATAGATCTGTTTTCCCTGCACGTTCAGAAACGGTGAGCGTGTCCGGGGTCTCGGGGGAATGACGGTGATTCTCCCGAGACGTTCACCGGTACAATGGTGACATGTGAAGCAAGACTGGAAGTGAACGGAACCTTGGCCAGTCCTTCATAGAGCATATTTGTGACTAAGAGACAGTCCAGAGTGAGGGCCAGCCACTCCGGGAACAAATCTTACGCAGCAACGATGCTGTCGATAGCCGCTTTCGCGTCAGTCTGTGCTTTAGCCGCCACTTCCGGGCCGTAACCAAAACCTTCAGCAAACACGTAGTTCACGTCGGTGATCCCGATGAAGCCCAGGAACACATTCAGGTAAGGCACCAGCAGGTCGGTTGGGGTGTCTTTGTGGATCCCACCGCGGCTGGTCACAACCAGGGCACGTTTACCGGTCACCAGGCCTTCAGGGCCTTTCTCGGTGTAGCGGAAAGTCACGCCAGCACGAGCCACCAGGTCGAAGTAGTTCTTCAACTGGGTAGGGATGTTGAAGTTATACATTGGCGCGTTGAACACAATCACGTCGTGTGCTTTCAGTTCGGCAATCAGCTCATCAGACAGCGCCAGAGCTTCCTGCTGGCGTGGCGTCAGTGCCGCATCGGAAGGGCGCAGAGCACCGACAAGTTCGCCATCCAGCACTGGAATTGGGTTTGCCGCCAGGTCACGAACGGTGATTTCGTCAGCGCTGTGTTTCTCACGCCATTGTTCAACAAAATAGTCGGACAGCTGGTTGGACTGAGAGTAACCTGCCAGGATGCTGGATTTCAGAACTAATACTTTGCTCATGGAGTGATTCCTTAGTGTTTGGTCAGTGGGACAGTGCGCCCGTTCGTTAGGACTTACTGTATTCACAATCCGATTACAGAGATAGCGCAATATATCGAACCCTATATTCGAATTTATTGAACAAGGCGCTAAAAACCGGGGTGTGGTAAAATAGCTGAAATCAACGCCGTGACTTATCCGGTTGTGCCCGGTAGCGAAATAACGATAGATAAAATGGAAATGACAAAACCCTCGCTGTCCTCTTTGTTTGCCCGTCTTGACGGGCTGATGCTTCGCGACAGACAACGCTTTTCTCGCCGTCTTCACGGTGCGAAGAAAATTAAAAACGCTGACTCTCAGCAGGCCTTATTCGACACGCTGGCCGCAGAAATAGACGCCGCGGCAGGTAAAGTGCTGCTGCGTGAGGCCGCGCGTCCGGCGATTACCTATCCTGAAAACCTGCCCGTTAGCCAGAAAAAACAGGACATTCTGAACGCCGTGCGCGACCACCAGGTGGTGATCGTGGCAGGTGAAACCGGCTCAGGTAAAACCACCCAGCTGCCAAAAATTTGTATGGAGCTGGGGCGCGGTGTTAAAGGGTTGATTGGACACACTCAACCTCGCCGTCTGGCGGCACGTACCGTGGCTAACCGTATTGCGGAAGAGCTGCAAACCGAACCCGGCGGCTGCGTAGGCTATAAGGTACGTTTCTCCGACCACGTCGGCGACAACACGATGGTTAAGCTGATGACGGACGGGATCCTGCTGGCGGAAATTCAGCAGGACAGGCTGCTGATGCAGTACGACACCATCATCATCGATGAAGCCCACGAACGTAGCCTGAATATCGATTTCCTGCTGGGCTATCTGCGCGAACTGCTGCCGAAACGGCCCGATCTTAAAATCATTATTACCTCAGCGACCATCGACCCGGAGCGCTTCTCGCGCCACTTTAACAACGCGCCGATTATCGAAGTTTCTGGCCGTACTTATCCGGTGGAAGTGCGCTACCGCCCGATGGTGGAAGACAACGATGATACCGACCGCGATCAGCTGCAGGCGATTTTCGATGCCGTTGACGAGCTTGGTCATGAAAGCGCGGGCGATATCCTGATCTTCATGAGCGGCGAGCGTGAAATTCGCGACACCGCTGATGCGCTAACTAAGCTCAACCTGCCGCATACGGAAATTCTGCCGCTCTATGCTCGCCTGTCGAACAGCGAGCAGAACCGCGTTTTCCAGGCCCACGTCGGGCGGCGTATTGTGCTGGCGACCAACGTGGCGGAAACCTCGCTGACCGTGCCGGGCATTAAGTACGTTATCGACCCCGGCACGGCGCGCATCAGTCGCTATAGCTACCGGACAAAAGTCCAGCGCCTGCCGATTGAGCCGGTTTCTCAGGCTTCTGCCAACCAGCGTAAAGGCCGCTGCGGCCGCGTGTCGGAAGGGATCTGTATCCGTCTTTATTCCGAAGATGATTTCCTCTCTCGCCCGGAATTTACCGACCCGGAAATTCTGCGCACCAACCTGGCGTCGGTCATTTTGCAAATGACGGCGCTAGGGTTGGGGGATATTCAGGCGTTTCCGTTCGTTGAGGCGCCGGATAAACGCAACATCCAGGACGGTGTCCGCCTTCTGGAAGAGTTGGGCGCCATTACCAGCGACGAAGATCATAGCGTTTATAAACTGACGCCATCTGGTCGCCAGCTTTCACAACTGCCTGTCGATCCGCGCCTCGCCAAAATGGTGCTGGAAGCACAGAAATTTGGCTGCGTGCGTGAGGTGATGATCATTACTTCTGCGCTGTCGATTCAGGATCCGCGTGAGCGCCCGATGGACAAGCAGCAGGCGTCGGACGAGAAGCATCGCCGATTCCACGATAAAGAGTCGGACTTCCTGGCCTACGTGAACCTGTGGAACTACCTCGGCGAGCAGCAAAAGGCGCTCTCTTCGAATCAGTTCCGCCGCCAGTGCAAGCTGGACTTCCTCAACTACCTGCGAGTGCGCGAATGGCAGGATATTTACACCCAGCTGCGCCAGGTGGTGAAAGAGCTTGGCCTGCCGGTGAACAGCGAACCGGGTGACTTCCGCTCGGTGCATTCGGCGCTGCTGACCGGGCTACTGTCCCACATCGGGCAAAAGGACACGGAAAAGCAGGAGTACACCGGGGCGCGGAACGCTCGTTTCTCCATCTTCCCAGGCTCCGGCTTATTTAAAAAGCCGCCGAAGTGGACGATGGTGGCCGAGCTGGTGGAGACCAGCCGCCTGTGGGGCCGCATTGCTGCCCGGATCGACCCGGAGTGGATTGAGCCGCTGGCGCAGCACCTGATTAAGCGTTCGTACAGCGAACCGCACTGGGAGAAAGCCCAGGGCGCGGTAATGGCGCAGGAAAAAGTGACCCTTTATGGCCTGCCGATTGTGGCGGCGCGTAAAGTGAATTACAGCGATATCGATCCGGCGCTGTGCCGCGAGCTGTTTATTCGTCATGCGCTGGTCGAGGGCGACTGGCAAACCCGCCACGCGTTCTTCCGCGACAACCTCAAGCTGCGGGCAGAAATAGAAGATCTGGAGCATAAGTCCCGCCGCCGCGACATCCTGGTGGATGACGAAACGCTGTTTGAGTTTTATGACCAGCGCATTGCCCATGATGTGATTTCCGCGCGTCACTTCGACAACTGGTGGAAAAAGACCAGCCGCGAAACGCCGGATCTGCTGAATTTTGAAAAAAATATGCTGATCAGGGAAGGCGCGGAGCAGGTCAGCAAGCTGGACTACCCGAACTTCTGGCACCAGGGCAACCTCAAACTGCGGCTGACCTATCAGTTTGAGCCTGGCGCGGACGCCGACGGCGTAACGGTGCACATCCCGCTGCCGCTGCTGAACCAGGTTGAAGAGTCTGGTTTTGAGTGGCAAATTCCCGGCGTGCGGCGTGAACTGATTATCGCCCTGATCAAATCTCTGCCGAAGCCGGTGCGCCGCAACTTTGTACCAGCCCCTAACTATGCGGAAGCGTTTTTAGGCCGGGCCACGCCTCTGGAACTGCCGCTGCTGGATAGCCTGGAGCGTGAATTCCGCCGCATGGCGGGTATCAGCATTGACCGGGAAGACTGGCACTGGGATCAGGTGCCCGATCACCTGAAAATGACCTTCCGCGTGGTGGACGAGCACAACAAGAAGCTGAAAGAGGGTAAAGACCTCAGTGAGCTAAAAGGCGGGCTGAAGGATAAAGTGCAGCAGACGCTTTCCGCCGTGGCGGATGACGGCATCGAGCAGAGCGGGCTGCACATCTGGAGTTTTGGTTCGCTGCCGGAAAGCTATGAGCAGAAACGCGGCAATTACCGGATGAAGGCTTTCCCGGCGCTGGTGGATGAAAAAGAGAGCGTGGCGATTAAGCTCTTTGATAACCCGCTTGAGCAGCAGCAGGCGATGTGGCGCGGGCTGCGCCGTCTGCTATTGCTGAACATCCCGTCGCCGGTGAAATACCTGCACGAAAAACTGCCGAACAAAGCCAAGCTGGGACTCTACTTTAACCCGTATGGCAAGGTGCTGGAGCTGATCGACGACTGCATTTCCTGCGGTATTGATAAGCTGATTGCGCAAAACGGCGGGCCGGTCTGGAGCGAAGAAGGATTTGCCGTGCTGCATGAAAAAGTACGTGCAGAACTAAACGACACGGTGGTTGAGATTGCCAAACAGGTCGAGCAGATCCTCACGGCGGTGTTTAACATCAACAAACGGCTGAAAGGACGCGTGGACATGTCCATGGCGCTTGGCCTGTCGGATGTTAAGGCGCAGATGAACGGCCTGGTTTACCGAGGTTTTGTCACCGGCAACGGCTATAAGCGCCTCAGCGACACGCTGCGTTACCTACAGGCTATCGAGAAACGGCTGGAAAAAATGGCTATCGATCCGCACCGCGACCGTGCACAAATGCTGAAAGTGGAAAGCGTGCAGCAGGCATGGCAGCAGTGGTTGAACAAGCTGCCGCCGGCCAGTCGCGAAAACGAAGAGGTGCAGGAGATCCGCTGGATGATAGAAGAGCTGCGCGTCAGCTATTTTGCTCAGCAGTTGGGAACCCCGTACCCGATTTCCGATAAGCGTATTTTGCAGGCGATGGAACAGGTAGCACTCTGATACCACCCCCTTTCCAGTGGAAAAGGGGGTGGCTTTATTTCACTCTTGCCAGCGTAAAACCATCCCAGCCTTTACTGCCGACCGTTTGTAGGGCGGTGACAGAAAGGTTTGGGTTGTTTCCCATCAATTCGATAAAGGTTCTCACGCCCTGCACGCGATCGTCGTCGCTGTCGGGGTTGGCAACCTCACCGTCACGCACCACGTTGTCCCCGATAATTAACGTGCCTGGGCGTGAATATTCCAATGCCCATTCCAGATAAACCGGGTTATTAGGCTTATCGGCATCGATAAAAATCAAATCGAACGGCGCGTCGTGACTTAAAACGGCCAGCGTTTCTGCCGCGGGGCCGATATGCAATTCAATAGTTTTTTCCAACCCTGCGAGCTTAATATTCTTTTGCGCAACTTCGGCGTGACGAGGGTCGGCTTCAAGCGTAACTAGCTTGCCGCCGGCGGGTAGGGCTCGCGCCATCCAGACGGAGCTGTACGCCCCCAGCGTACCAATCTCGAGGATTTTGCGCGCGCCGGTTATTTCTACCAGCAGCTGAAGAAATTTCCCCTGGTTAGGGGCTACATCGTGGGCGGGTAGCCCGGCGGCATGATTATTGTCGAGGATTTGTTGGAAAACGGTATCGGAAGGGATCAGGGAATGAACGAGGTACTCATCAACATCGGACCATTTTTTCTGCATTGCTTACTCCATGTTTAGAGGTAACGTTTTCCCTCTCGCCCTGCGGTAGAGGGAATGCTATTCCTGCTCAGGCAATACGGCGCGTATTCTCCGCTTCGCTGCGGGAGATTTTCACCGGCACGGATTTTGACGTCGGCGTGCCCGTGTCGTCCCCAACGCTGCTAAGGGGCACCAGAGGGTTGGTCTCCGGGTAATAGGCCGCGAGGTTGCCGCGCGGGATGTCATAGGCCACCAGCTTAAAACCACTGACTTTACGGGTGATGCCGTCATGCCAGATGGTTTCAATATCGACCTTATCGCCGTCGTTCAGGCCGAGTTCGCCCATATCATCAGGATGAATGAAGAGGACTTCGCGCTGGCCGTACACGCCGCGATAGCGATCGTCCAGGCCATAAATCGTGGTGTTGTACTGATCGTGTGAACGCAGCGTTTGCAGCGTGAACGGGGCTTCCACACCTTGCCATAGCGAATCCGGCAGGGGGGCATCGCTGAACTCAGCTTTACCGCTCGGAGTATTAAACCGCAGTTCGGCTGCCGCATTCCCCAGGTAGAAGCCCCCCGGCTCTTCGCAGCGCAGGTTGAAATCTTTAAAGCCGGGCAGGGTGGCGGCGATATGATCGCGAATCAGATTGTAGTCGTCAGCCAGCGCCAGCCAGTCCAGTTTGCTTCTGCCCAGAACCGCATCCGCTATGCCGGCAACAATCGCGGTTTCAGAACGTTGCGTATCCGCAATCGGCTTGCCGATGCCTTCGGAGGCGTGAACCATGCTGAAGGAGTCTTCGACGGTGACAAATTGACGTCCGGTAACCTGCATGTCCTCTTCTGTACGGCCCAGCGTCGGCAGGATCAGCGAGGCTTTGCCCGGCACGAGGTGGCTGCGGTTCAGCTTGGTGCTGATGAATACTGTCAGGCCACAGCGGCTGATTGCTTCTTCCGTACGTGGGCTGTCTGGTGCCGCAGCAGCGAGGTTTCCGCCCAGCGCAATCAGCACTTTAATTTCGTCGCGCAGCATGGCGGCCAGGGCCTCAACGGTATTGTGGCCGTTCTCGCGCGGAGGCTCAAAATCAAAGTGTTTGGCCAGATTGTCGAGCAGGCTTGCTGGCGGCTTTTCATCAATCCCCATCGTACGGTTGCCCTGCACGTTGCTGTGGCCGCGAACCGGACAAAGTCCCGCCCCCGGGCGCCCAAGATGGCCACCAAGCAGCTGCAGGTTGACAATTTCACGCACGGTGTTCAGCGAGTGTTTATGCTGAGTGATGCCCATCGCCCAGGTAAAAATTACCCGCTTTGAATGCTGCCAGATTGCGGCGGCGTCGCGGAGCTGCAGTTCGCTCAGGCCGGACTGCTGGGTGATTTTCTCCCAACTGGTTTCATCAATGGCGGTGAACCAGGCTTCAGCGCCGTGGGTATGAGCGTCGATAAACGCCAGATCAAACACGCCGTCTTCACCTTCAGTCATCAGGCGGCGATGGGTTTCCAGCAGCGCTTTTGCCATACCGCGAACCGCGGCCATGTCGCCGCCCAGATTCGGTTGGTAATAATTAGTGCTGATGGTGCCCGCCAGCGGGGTGATCACTTCCAGCGGTTTTTGTGGATCGGCAAAGCGTTCCAGGCCACGCTCACGCAGCGTATTGAAGGTGACTATTTGTGCCCCGTTTTCTGCCGCATGGCGCAGGCTGTGGAGCATTCGGGGGTGGTTGGTGCCGGGATTCTGGCCAAACACAAAAATGGCGTCGGCTTTGTCGAAATCATCCAGCCGAATGGTGCCTTTTCCGACGCCGATGCTGCGCTTCAGCCCGCTGCCGCTGGCTTCGTGGCACATGTTGGAGCAATCCGGGAAATTATTGGTGCCCAGCATGCGGCCAAAAAGCTGATAAAGATAAGAAGCTTCATTGCTGGCGCGACCGGACGTGTAAAGCTCAATCTGGTCGGGATTATCCATCGCCTGGATATGTTGCGCTATCAGGCTTAGGGCGTTGGCCCAACTGATGGGTTCGTAGCGATCGGTTTGTGTGTTATAGCTAAGCGGCTCGGTCAGGCGACCCTGATATTCGAGGAAGTAGTCGCTTTGCTGGTAGAGTTTGCTGACGCTGTGCAGGGCAAAAAAGTCGCTGTCAATAAAGCGCCGGGTCGCTTCCCAGGTGACGGCCTTGGCGCCATTTTCACAGAAGCTGAAGGTACTTTTGTTATCGTCTCCCCAGGCACAGCCGGGGCAATCAAAGCCTTTGGCTTTGTTCATGCGCATCAGATTACGCAGGTTTTTCAGGGCATGTTTGCTGTCGATGACGAAGCGGGTTGTCGCTTCGAGAGAACCCCAGCCGCCCGCTGCGGCCTGGTAAGGCTTAATCGCCGATTTGAATTTCATATGGCAGGTGTCACTTGTTATGGTTGATTGCGCAATAACACAGATGAGTTGCTTACCTTTAGTTTACTCCTGATTAACATTTGTGGAAGCGCTAACGTCAATCGGCCGTCAACGAAACGGCCAGGATTGACGCAGACAGGCTGTTAAACTGCGTGGCATTAATGCCAATAGATGAAAGGGATAATAATGCTAACTGTCAGTAACCTAAGGGATATCGAAGAACTGCAGCACGTTGAGGCAGCTGCTGCACGCCGTTTTCTTGCGGTGCCCGAACTTGCTTTTCTGGCCACCGCAGGGGTGACGGACAAGCAGACTCATGCCGCAGCCATCGAAAATAAACTCGCCTGGAAGGTGACAGGGAGCGATGGCAGGATCCAGGGGTTTTGCTATTGCGAGCGGCACGAGGATGCGATTTATCTGGCTGAGATATCTACCCACCCGGATTTTCAGCGTCGGGGCGTGGGGGCTACGCTGCTGGCCGAGGTAATACGCATGGGGCAGGCCATTGGCGTAAGCCAAATTACGCTGACAACCTACAGGAACGTGAGCTGGAATGGCCCCTGGTACAGGCGTCACGGTTTTGACATTATCGATGAAGCTGAATTAACGCCCGATCTTGCGCGCCGCCTCGCACACCAGTGCGACGAGGGATTAATGGTGTTACCCCGTTGCGCAATGCGGTATTTACTCAGGGAGGGGGAGCCCGCGGTCGGTAAACCATTTTTCTAGCCGCGTAAGCTGGCGGATGTGGTAGCCGATGGCCAGCTCTTCATACAGCGTCGATGGGGGCGTCAGCGGCGCGACATCGGGTCTGCCGCTCAGGATGGCCCGGCGGGCCTGGTGCCAGGCTCGTTGTTTCATCTCAATTTCATCTGGTCTTGTTACCCGATGTTTACTCACGGTCATAGTCTGCCAGCTTGTTGTGAGGCGCGATTATACCCTGCAAAGCCGTCTATATGTTGTCCGATCTCCAGTGGCGTTAATTTTTTATCAAAAAAATCTAGCCTTGTCATAATGTTGCGTAATAATTACCCTGCGGACATGCGATATATTCTGTCAACGGCTGACACGACCTGTCATTTGTTCGCGCTAACATTCCTGACACCTACTTGCAGGAGACACACTCATGACCCCCCCCGAAAAAAGCACGCTGCTTGCCAACAGAATTGCCGGTATTTTTTGTGAAATGCTGAGCTGCGAGCGCGTGTCCCGTCATCAACTGGCCAGTAAGTTTGGCGTAAGCGAGCGGACGATATACCGGGATCTCCGGCGACTAAGCAACTATGTTTATCATGTAGGGGACGACCAATACGCCCTCAGTCTGGAAGTCACCCAGCAGCTGGAAAGCTACCTGCAGCGGGTAAAGCGGGAAAAATGATCTGGTGCTGGCGATACCGAGCTTAAAGCTTCATGGCTACGCCGCCGATAATACGATAAATTACTCTTTTTATTCATGAAAAACCACAATTATCCCAAGGGCAAGATGCGTACTGAAAGCTTAACTGATATCGCCTATCGGCACTTTGTGGAGAGCGTGAAAGACTACGCGATCTACATGCTGAACATTGATGGCACCGTAGCCACCTGGAACGAGGGGGCGCTGCGAGCGAAGGGATATCTGCGTGAGGAAATTGTGGGGCAGTCCTTTGGCGTTTTCTACAGCGAAGCAGAGCAAAAAAATGGGCTGCCCGAGCGTAATCTGAATATCGCGCTAAAACACGGGAAGTTTGAAGGCGAAGGGTGGCGATACCGAAAAGACGGCAGCCGTTTTTGGGCGCATGTGGTGATTGATGCCATCTATGATGAGCACCAGACGCTGCTGGGGTTTGCCAAAATTACCCGCGATATCAGCGAGCAGAAGGTCGTCATTGACAAAATCTCATGGCTTGCCCGCTACGATGCGCTGACCGGGCTTCCTAACCGTGTCGAATTCTTCAGTTTCGTGGAGAAACTTTTCACCGAGTCTGACTATAACCACATTGCTATTTGCACGGTTGACCTCGATAAATTTAAAGAGATCAACGATACAGAAGGGCATCTGGTTGGCGATCAGCTTCTGCAGCGGGTTTCGTCCTCGGTGCTTAAAGCGATGGAAAAAGATGAGATTGTGGCCCGCTTTGGCGGCGATGAGTTTGTTGCGGCAAAACCCTATAACCACGATGACGAACTGCGTAATTTCACCGAGCGTTTGCATAGCTGTTTTGTAGGCAAACAGATTTTTGCCCACAGCGAAATTACCGTTAGCGCCAGTATCGGCGTGGCGGTTTACCCGGATGATGCCACGGATATCAATACGCTTATCAGCAATTCAGATTTGGCGATGTACCGTGCCAAAGCCAATCTGGATAACAAGATCTGCTGGTACGAAAAAGACATGGACGAAAAAACGCGCCTGCGGAACCTGATGGCCGCGGATATTCGCCGTGGTATCAAAGAAGGGCAGTTCTTCATTCATTATCAGGAAAAACGCTCGCTGAAAGACAAGGCGATTACCGGCTATGAAGCGCTGCTCCGCTGGAATCATCCGGAGCAAGGGCTTATACCGCCTGATGAATTTATCCCTATTGCCGAGGAAAGTGGGGCTATTGTTCCGCTGGGCTATTGGGTGATTGAAACGGTCTGCAAAGAGTCGCTTGCCAATAAGCTGGACAAAAAGATTTCGATCAACATTTCTCCGGTACAGCTGCGCAATCTCAGCTTTATTGACAATGTCCGTGACATTTTAATGCGTACCGCGTGGCCGATAACGCTGCTCGAATTTGAGGTGACGGAAACCGCCTTTATCATCAATAAAAAGCTGACGTTTAACATTTTGCACCAGTTCCAAAAAATGGGGATCAGCATTGCGCTGGATGACTTTGGTACCGGGTATTCTTCTTTGAGCACGCTGCGGGAATTCCATTTTGACGTCATCAAGCTGGATCGCAGCTTCCTGACTAACGTTGAAAGCAACTTTCAGGCCCGCTCGTTCGTTAGGGCGATCATTTCTCTCGGCAACTCCATCAATACGCCGCTTATCGCCGAAGGTGTTGAGACAAATGAGCAATTGCGTATCCTCGAAGAAGAAGGATGCACCGAGATTCAGGGGTTCCTTTTTGGTCAACCGGTAGATATCAAGAACATTCATCGTTAAAAAAACGGCAGTGTACGCCCCTACACTGCCCGTATTGTAAGCAATGTCTGACTCGTCTTCATTTTATTGATTGTTGTTTTGGTCTAAATTTGGGCGTTTTATGTGCCGGGTTAGTCCAGTATGTCGGTGTTTTATTAAGTGATAATATCAGTGCGGTATTATTTCACTATGCGTTAGCTCTGCTTTTGTTTTGTTCTTTCTGATAATGCAGATGAATGTGATGGATTGAATTAAGACTTATTTATCATCTTAAGGTTTTCTATTTTATTAAAACTTTCATCTGGTTGTGTTTTTGCCTTGATGTAGATCAATTATCTTTGTCTTTTTTAGATGCATATTGATATTTACCATCGCAGGCAGTTTTTAATTTCGTTATTTCCCCAAAATCTAAGTTATTTTACCCTCCTGGTGAGATTATTCTTTTCCCCTGTCGCTTTCTTATAGAAAATTCCTATAAATATTTTTGTGTTTTTAATTTTCATAAAAAATTGATCTAACTTTGTGCATTGTTCTATTATTTTGCGCGGTGTAATGTAGCGCCAAAAATACCATGCAGCGATAACAGAGGGACGAGAAGATGGCTGACAGCTTCCAGGGCGAGGTGCCCAAAGCACGTATCAATTTAAAACTGGATTTACACACGGGTGGAGCGCAGAAAAAAACAGAGTTGCCGTTAAAGCTCTTGGTTGCTGGTGATTTCAGCCACGGAGCCGAAACTGCGCTTTTATCTGAACGAGTAAAAACAGACGTTAATAAAAATAATTTTAACAGTGTTCTTTCTGAATATTCCCCAAAAGTTAATCTTACCGTAGTGAATACGCTGGTCGCCGACGGTAGCGAGGAGAATATCAGCCTTGTATTCCGCGACATGAAAGACTTCACGCCTGAGGAGGTCGCACGCCAAATACCTCAATTGAAAGCCATGCTGGCGATGCGTAATTTGCTTCGCGATCTTAAAGCTAACCTTCTTGATAATCAGTCTTTCCGGAAAGAGCTGGAAAAAATTCTAATTAATCCGGCGCTGAGCGCCGAACTTCGCTCGGAACTGTCTGCCCTTGCGCCAAAACAGGCATAAGTCGTCACGATATTTAATGGATTAATTGAGGAATGCTGATGTCTGTAAAAAATGAAAATACCGCCGGTAGTGAGAGTATCGTCCTTGAACGCCAGGGGGCAGAGAGTGTTTATGCTTCTCTGTTTGAAAAAATTAATCTCAGCCCGGTTTCAGAATTAAGCGCGCTGGATATCTGGCAGGACAGTCAGGCGATGTCAGATGCCACCGCTGATGAACGACTGACCGCCGGAATGCAGGTCTTTCTGGAATGCCTGAGCAAAGCAGGTTCAAAAGTTGAGAAGCTCGATAAAACGCTGATTGACCACCACATCGCCGACCTGGATTATCAGATCAGCCGCCAGTTGGACGCCGTGATGCATCACGAAGAATTCCAGACGGTTGAGTCTTTGTGGCGCGGTCTGAAATCGCTGGTGGATAAAACCGACTTCCGTCAGAACGTTAAAATTGAACTTCTGGACCTGTCCAAAGAGGATCTGCGTCAGGACTTTGAAGATGCGCCTGAAATCATTCAGAGCGGACTGTACCTGCAGACGTATGTGGCAGAGTACGACACGCCTGGCGGAGAACCGATTGGTGCGCTGATTTCCGCTTATGAGTTCGACGCCTCCGCCCAGGACGTCGCCCTGCTGCGCAATATCTCGAAAGTTTCTGCGGCGGCGCATATGCCGTTTATTGGCTCTGCTGGCCCCAAATTCTTCCTGAAAGACTCGATGGAAGAGGTGGCCGCCATCAAAGACATTGGCAACTATTTCGATCGCGCCGAGTACATCAAGTGGAAATCCTTCCGTGATACCGATGATTCACGCTACATCGGGTTGGTGATGCCGCGCGTGCTGGGGCGTTTACCTTATGGGCCGGACACGGTGCCGGTACGCAGTTTCAACTACGTTGAAGAAGTGAAGGGCCCGGATCACGATAAATACCTGTGGAATAACGCGTCGTTTGCCTTTGCCTCCAACATGGTGCGCAGCTTTATTAACAACGGCTGGTGTGTGCAAATCCGTGGCCCGCAGGCGGGCGGTGCGGTTCAGGACCTGCCGATTCACCTGTACGATCTTGGCACCGGCAACCAAGTGAAAATCCCGTCCGAGGTAATGATCCCGGAAACGCGTGAATTCGAATTTGCCAACCTGGGCTTTATTCCGCTTTCCTACTACAAAAACCGCGATTACGCGTGCTTCTTCTCCGCAAACTCCACGCAGAAACCGGCGCTTTACGATACCGCCGATGCGACGGCGAACAGCCGGATCAACGCCCGCCTGCCGTACATCTTCCTGTTGTCCCGCATTGCGCATTACCTGAAGCTTATCCAGCGTGAAAACATCGGCACCACCAAAGATCGCCGTCTGCTTGAGCTGGAGCTGAACACCTGGGTTCGCAGCCTGGTCACCGAAATGACCGACCCGGGCGACGAACTGCAGGCTTCACATCCGCTGCGCGATGCCAAAGTGACGGTAGAAGATATCGAAGACAATCCGGGCTTCTTCCGCGTCAAGCTGTACGCCGTGCCGCACTTCCAGGTGGAAGGAATGGACGTCAATCTGTCTCTGGTTTCCCAGATGCCGAAGGCGAAAGCGTAACGTAAGGCAGGAAGCCGATGAAAACGGAACAACCGTTATGGGGTAGGGGCCAGATGGTCTCTCCCCAGCACTTCCAGCAACAGGTCGCCTATGCGGCCTGGTCCGCTGAATGTATTGCCCAGTTGGGCCTGTCCCATCCGTGGGGAATGATTAGCGCCGCTTTCGAACCTGATTTGCTGAGGCTAGGCCGGCTACAGGCCCGCCATCTGCATATCCGTTTCCAGGACGGGACGCTGATTGATACGGATAACGCCGACGCGCTGCCTCCGGCGATTTCGCTTGAGGACGTGTCTCAGGACGCGGTGGTGGTTCTGGCGCTCCCACTGCTGCGGGCCAACGGCGGCAACTGCCTGAAGCCTGATGAAGTGGCCGAGCGGCCGGTGCGCTTTCGCCAGCGCTGGCGGGATGTCCGCAATATCTTCGGGGAAGACACTCGCCAGATTGCGGTGATGCAGCCGGAATTAACGCTACGTTTTGTCGGGCAGGACAACAGTGACTATTTGACCTGCCCGATCGCACGCTTGCAGCGGGACTCTCAGGGCACCTGGCGTGTGGACGAAACTTATCTTCCTCCGCTGCTGGCGGTACAGAGCAGCCGTTGGCTGGTCACCCAGTTAGAACAGCTGATGACGCAGCTGCGCGCCAGGCTGGCCCGCCTGATGGCCATGCGCCGTGAAAGCAATGAGCGGATGGCCGATTTTGCGGTGGCTGACGTCTCGCTTTTCTGGCTGCTTAACGCCCTGAACAGCGCGGAGCCGGTGCTGGGGCAGTTCGAGCGTAGCCTGCAAAGCCCGCCTGAGCGTTTGTATCCTGAGCTTGCCCGGCTGGCAGGCAGCCTGCTGACATTCTCTCTGGAGCACCAGGCCAGCGCGATCCCTGCTTATCAACATGATCGACTGAATGCCGTTTTTCCGCCGTTGTTTGAATTGTTAGGGGACCTGCTTGAGGCCAGCCTGCCGTCCAGGGTGGTGTCCGTTGAGCTTGAATACGATCCCCGGCTGCACTTCTGGCAGGCTCGCCTGCATGACCCCCGACTGCGCGAAGGAGCAGATTACTACCTCTCTGTACGTTCACCGATGCCGGTGGCACAACTGCAGGAGCAGTTCCCGCGGCAGTGCAAAGTGGGCAGCCCGGATCACGTTCGGGGCATCGTTAATTCGTCCAGGGTGGGGGTGCCATTGACGCCGCTGCGCCATGTCCCCGCCGCCATTCCGCTTCGCCTGGAAAACCAGTATTTCAGCCTCGATGTCTCCCACGCGCTGGGGGCGGAAATGCTTCAAAGCGGCACCTGCATGTTTTACGTCCCGGGAATGCTCGGTGAACCTGAACTTGAACTCTTTGCGGTACTGAGAACATGAATGAGCATAAACGCGGTAACGTTGCGGACATTGATATCGATGCGCTGCTGCAGAATACCTGGCTGCAGGTTATTAGCCTGCGGCATGGCCCGACATTCCAGGATGGCGATGGCAAAAAACTGTGGGAACGCTGTATCGCTGATGTGGAACGCGTGCAGCGAGAGCTGAAGGCGAACAATCTCGATGAAGCCAGCTGCCTGCTTATCCTCACCGCGCAGTGTGCGTTGCTGGATGAAACGGTAAAAGGGCGCAGCGCGGAAGATGACGCCTGCGTGCAGTGGTATCACATTCCTCTGCTCGGGCACTTTCTCGGCACCATGGACGCCGGTGACACGTTGTGTGACCGGATGCGTGACGTTTTGCGCCAGCCCGCACCCAACAACGCCGTGGTGACCTGCTTCCAGCGGATCATGATGCTTGGGTTTCTCGGCAGTTTCCGTTCGCTAAACGATCCTGCACGTCAACAGCTTGTGCAAGATCTCAGTGAACATGTCGTTCCGTTCAGCTATCCGCAAGCACATCCTGTACTGGCCGAAAGCCCTGCCGGACGAGTCATGGGCGGCTGGTTGGCATCGTGGCCCGTGCGTATTGGGCTAAGCGTGTTTGCCGTTGCGGCCCTGTGGTGGGGACTGGATCTCTGGCTCGATCGGACATTGTTAACCCTATTACCTGAGGTCGTGAAATGAGCCCAGCGCAGCAGCGAGGTTTGGCGCTGTGGGCCGCGATGCTGAGCATTGTGGTCTGCCTGGGCTTTCTGCCTGTTTCCGGGGCGTTTTCCGTACTCATCCTTCTGGTAATCCTGGGGCTGATTACGGCGTTGTGGTACGTCGCGAGTCGCCGTGCTGAGCAAGATATCTCGCTGTGCCTGGATGACCTGCCAGAAGCCACATACCGCCAGCCCGTGGTACTGGTTTGTGGTGACCTGCCGCTGGCCTGGCCGCGTTCTTCACCGGTGTTGGCCGTCACGCAGGGCTGCTGGGTGAGAGTCGAAGAGCATCAGGATCTTCAACAGGCGGTTCGCCAGGTGCTACTGCAGCGCCCCGACTGGGGGCGTCAACTGTCAGTGATGGTCAGCGTCTGTCCGCAGAAACACGCTGATGCGGAAGCCCTGACCAGCCATCTGCTGGCCCTGCGCTGGCAAATAAGTCAGTTGCGTAAAGAGACGGGTCATGCTGTGCCGCTGGTGTTGAGTGGTCAGACAGGCAGCGCGATGGTGAACGACATGCTCTGGCAGGCGGCGATTCCCGGCGAAGGCGTGCGCGTCTGGCGTGAATCTTCCTCACCTTGTTCGATTGCCGCATGGGTGACCACGGGTGGCGCGATGGCCATGCAGCAGCAGGTACTGATGAACAGCTTTATGAGCTGGTATCAGCTGCACGTCAAAGCCGTGTTTATGGATGAAAATCCCGATATGCCGGCCATTGCGCCCATCGCGGTGCTTTGGGGAATGGGGCCGATTCTTGCCGGGAGCCTTGCGTCCTCGCTCTGGACGGCGTGGCTGTCCCGGCACACCGCGATGCATCAGGTATCTGGCTGGCAGCCTGTTGGCACGGACAGCACGGTGATTTCACCGCTCCCGGATTTTGTCCTGCCGCTGTTACCTGAGGGAAAAGGGCTGACGGCGCGAGGCCGCGCCTGGCGATGCGCACTCGGGATCTTCACGCTGGCGACAATGGCGGCATTGCTCAGCAGCGGTTGGAACAATGCCCAATTGTTGCACCGCGTCAGTTTTGATATTGCCCGTTATGACCGTATCCCGATGAAAGATTACGGCCCGAAGGCCGACTCCGTCGCGGTTCTACGTGTAGATGCCGAACAGCTGGACGATTGGGCCCGGAACGGCATTCCTGCCCGCATGAGCCTGGGGTTATATCAGGGAGAGCACCTGCGTATGCCTCTGCTGGAGGCTATCCGCTCGTACGTGCCCGCTCCGCCACCTAAACCACAGCCTAAGTTAAAACAGGCACCTAAAACCGTACGCCTCGACAGCATGTCGCTGTTTGACTCAGGAAAAACCGCGCTGAAAACGGGTTCAACCAAACTGCTGGTCAATTCCCTGGTGGGGATCAAAGCGAAGCCGGGCTGGCTGATTGTGGTCGCCGGGCATACGGATAACACCGGCAACGTCAGGCTGAACCAAACATTATCCCTGAAGCGTGCAGAAGCGGTACGCGACTGGATGCACGACACCGGCGACGTGCCGGAAAGTTGTTTTGCGGTGCAGGGTTATGGCCAGAGCCGCCCCATTGCAAACAATGACACGCCGGAAGGCCGCGCGCTTAACCGTCGTGTCGAAATCAGTCTGGTACCTCAGGCCAACGCCTGTTTGCTACCGGGCGAAATCCCAGCGTCATCGCAGGATGATGGCGTTCTATACAATGAAAAGGAGAAGTAAATCATGGCAATCCCTGTTTATCTTTGGCTGAAAGACGACGGCGGCGCGGACATCAAAGGGTCTGTAGACGTTGAGAACCGCGAAGGCAGCATCGAAATTGTGGCGCAGGAACATAAGCTGTACATCCCTACGGACAACAACACCGGCAAGCTGACCGGCACCCGTATCCACACTCCATTCATGTTCACCAAGGAAATCGATTCCTCCAGCCCGTACCTGTACAAGGCGGTCACCACCGGTCAGACCCTGAAATCGGCTGAATTCAAGTGGTACAAAATCAACGACGCAGGCCAGGAAGTCGAGTACTTCAACACCAAACTGGAAAACGTGAAGGTGGTGAAGGTCAATCCTGAAATGTACGACGTCAAAGACCCGTCGAAAGAGAAACACAACCACCTTGAGCGCGTAGAGCTGCGCTACGAAAAAATCACCTGGACCTACAAAGACGGCAACATCATTCATTCCGATAGTTGGAACGAACGCGCCACCGCGTAAGCCCGATGCGGACGGGGAGACTCGTCCGCAGTTTTTATTCCGATGATTTTCAATAGTGGTTATGGGATTTGAGCTGGAAAAGAGCCTCATTGGCCAGGGAAGTCGTCAGGCAAAATTGATGACGAAATAAAAGGAGTGATTATGAAAACGCAGAATATCCCCGTATCACCAGCATTCACTGCTGTTTCATGGCTGGCCATGTTGGGTGGCGTACTGATTTATTTGATAGGCCTCTGGCGTGCAGAAATGCAGCTCAATGAAAAAGGGTATTACCTGGCAGTACTGGTGCTAGGGCTTTTCT
Source organism: Cedecea neteri NBRC 105707 = ATCC 33855 (assembly GCF_001571265.1). Lineage (GTDB taxonomy): Bacteria > Pseudomonadota > Gammaproteobacteria > Enterobacterales > Enterobacteriaceae > Cedecea > Cedecea neteri. The sequence continues at coordinate 61,130 of NZ_BCTL01000039.1, forward strand.
CTGCCGTTTCCTTGCAAAAAACAGTAAGGGATCGACTGGAAAATATTCCCACCACGCAGCTTTACCACCTGATTTGTCTTTTGTCATTTGCCATCGCTGTTCTTCTGTTGGCCGCTGGCCTGTGGAATGCCAGCCTGCTATCCAGCGAGAAGGGTTTCTACGGCGTTTCGTTTTTTATGGCGCTATTTGGTGCCGTCGCTGTGCAAAAAAACACCCGCGACAATGTGCACAGTATTCGGCATGAACCTGTCGATCCTGAGATTCAGCAGGAGTCCTAATCTGAAATTCTTAGCGGGCAGGTTTCCCCTGTCCGCAGTTTTACTGAGTACCTGCCAGGCGGGTACTTACTAAAACCTCTTACAACCGAGAAATCTGACCTGATGCGCTTTAGGCCCCTGACTCAAGGGAATAGCGATGGGCGGTAGCGTGCCTGAAGGTCACTGACAGCGAGCTTAAAAACATGGAAAACCCGGCAATACTTCTGCGTCGTCTTAACCCTTACTGCGCCCGGGCGATGGAAGGGGCTGCTTCTTTGTGCCAGACCCGCGCCCATGCGGAAATCCTGCCCGAGCACTGGCTGCTGAAGCTGTTGGAGCAGGGTGAAGGCGACCTGACGGTGCTGGCGCGCCGCTACGAATGGAATATGGACACGGTCTGGCAGGATCTTCTGGCATGGCTGGATGCTCTGCCACGTTCCGTGCGCGGCCGTCCTCAGCTTTCAGACAGTGTTCAGAAACTGCTGCAGGAGGCGTGGCTGCTGGCTTCGCTTGCCGGGGAAGAGCACATCCGTAGCGTGCACCTGATGATGGCGCTGGTGGATAAACAAAACCTGCTGCGCTGTGACGGCCTGTGGCCGTTTTTGACGCTCGGGCAGGGCCAGCTAGAGCGCCTGCGTCCGCTGCTCGACGCGCAGTCTGACGAACGCCCGGAAGTGCAGCTGGAAGCTGAGCTGGCACACGCTCACGGCAGTGAAGTTGAGTTTATTGGCCGCCCGGTGGGGGCGACGAAAGAAGGTGACCTGGATCCGGCGCTGCAAAACGCGCTGGATAAATTCACTCTCGACGTTACGGCCAAAGCGCGTGAAGGGAAAATCGATCCAGTGTTCGGCCGTGATACGGAAATCCGCCAGATGGTGGATATCCTTTCCCGCCGTCGCAAGAATAACCCGATCCTGGTGGGTGAACCGGGCGTGGGGAAAACCGCGCTGGTAGAAGGCCTGGCGCTGCGTATTGCCGAAGGTAACGTGCCTGCCAGCCTCAAGCCCGTCAACTTGCGTACTCTCGACCTGGGGCTTTTGCAGGCGGGAGCTGGCGTGAAGGGCGAGTTTGAGCAACGCCTGAAAAACATTATTGAGGCGGTGCAGCAGTCACCTGACCCGGTACTGCTGTTTATCGACGAGGCCCACACCATCATTGGTGCGGGAAATCAGGCTGGCGGAGCTGATGCGGCCAACCTGCTGAAACCGGCACTGGCCCGTGGCGAACTACGTACTATCGCGGCCACCACCTGGTCTGAGTACAAACAGTATTTCGAACGCGATGCCGCGCTGGAGCGCCGCTTCCAGATGGTGAAGGTGGACGAGCCCGACGACGATACCGCCTGCTTGATGCTGCGAGGCCTGAAATCACGCTACGCGGAGCATCACGGCGTACATATTACCGATGACGCCGTGCGCGCCGCAGTTACACTGTCACGTCGTTATCTCACCGGCCGTCAGTTGCCGGACAAGGCCGTCGACCTGCTGGACACCGCGGCTGCACGTGTACGCATGAGTCTGGATACGCTGCCTGAAGAGATTGTGGTCCTGAAAGCGCGGCTCACGGCGCTGGAGCTTGAAGAGCAGGCGCTGCTTGAAGATATCGCCACCGGCAGCCATCTGCACGGCGAGCGGATTGAACTGATTGAGGCACAGAGCCACAAACTGGAAAGCACGCTTGAGGCGCTGGAAGGCCGCTTTGAACTTGAGAAGTCCCTTGCGCAGCAGGTGATGGAATGCCGCCAGGACATCAGCTGTCAGGCTGAGCTTGTCGACCTGCAGCACCAGATGGCCGCGATGCAGCAGGGGGACGCGCTGGTGCAGATTGACGTCGATACCCGCACCGTGGCAAACGTGATTGCCGACTGGACCGGCGTGCCGCTTTCATCATTGATGAAAGATGAACAGGCTGAGCTTCTGACGCTGGAGAATGCCATTGGTAAGCGGGTTGTGGGGCAGAACGTCGCACTTAACGCGCTTGCTCAGCGCCTTCGTGCCGCAAAAACCGGACTGACTTCTGATAACGGCCCGCAGGGCGTATTCCTGCTGGTGGGGCCCAGCGGAGTGGGCAAAACCGAAACCGCGCTGGCGCTGGCGGATGCGCTTTACGGCGGCGAGAAGTCACTCATCACCATCAACCTGTCGGAGTACCAGGAGCCGCACACTGTTTCCCAGTTGAAAGGCTCCCCGCCGGGTTACGTCGGCTACGGGCAGGGCGGGATCCTGACCGAAGCGGTGCGCAAACGTCCATACAGCGTTGTTCTGCTGGATGAAGTGGAGAAAGCGCACAGAGATGTGATGAACCTGTTCTATCAGGTCTTCGACCGGGGTTTTATGCGCAACGGCGAAGGGCGGGAAATTGACTTCCGTAACACGGTTATTCTGATGACCTCTAACCTTGGCAGCGACCCTATCATGCAACTGCTTGAGGAACAGCCAGAGGCGACGGAAAGCGATCTGCACGAACTGCTGCGGCCGATCCTGCGCGATCATTTCCAGCCAGCGCTGTTGGCCCGCTTCCAGACCGTGATTTACCGGCCGCTGGCCTCTGCCGCAATGCGCACTATTGTGGAAATGAAACTCGCCCAGGTCAGCCAGCGCCTGCAACGTCATTACGGCCTGTCGACCCATATCGAAGAAAATCTGTACGACGCCCTGACAGAGGCCTGCCTGCTGCCCGATAGCGGGGCCCGCAACGTCGACAGCCTGCTCAATCAGCAGATTTTACCGGTGCTGAGTCAACAATTGCTGATGCATATGGCAGCCCGGCAGAAGCCCCTGACGCTGACGCTAAGCTGGACGGAGGATGAGGGGATCGGGCTGGAATTTGACCGGATACAAGGAGAGCGCGTATGAGCAATAATCCCCCGATAGATTTCAGCCATAACCACCATCTGCTGGCGGTGAAGGGCTGTGAACCCGCCCTCGACGTGCTGGCCTTTAAAGGAGATGAAGCCCTCAGCAAGCCGTTCAGTTACCGGATAGAATTCACCTGCGCCGACCATGCTCTTGGTAAAGAGATGATGTTGCTGAAGGCTGCCTCGCTGACGTTGCAGGCACCGGTCGACCAGGGTTACGGCATCAAAATGCAGCAGCCGGTGCGGGTGATTCAGGGCCTGGCGACGGGTTTTGAACGCCTCAGCACCTCTGCCGACGAAAGCCTCTACGCCCTGACGCTGCAGCCCCGGCTGGCGCTGCTCGACCGCTCCCGCCAGAACGCTATCTACCAGGATATGTCGGTGCCGCAGATTGTGGAAAAAATCCTGCGCGAGCGCCACGGTATGCGCGGCCAGGACTTCGTGTTTTCACTCTCAAAAGAATACCCGCGTCGCGAGCAGGTGATGCAGTACGGCGAGGACGACCTGCGCTTCATCACCCGCCTGTTGGGGGAGGTTGGCATCTGGTTCCGCTTCACCACCGACACGCGGCTCCACATCGACGTGGTGGAGTTTTATGACGGCCAGCAGGGCTATGAGAAAGGCCTGACTTTGCCATCGGTGCCGCCTTCCGGGCAGCATGCGAAAGGGGCTGACTCGGTGTGGGAGATGACGTGCCACCACCGCGTGGTGCCAAAGCAGGTCAGCACCCGGGATTACAACTACCGCCAGGCGGCGGAGGACATGAATACTCTGGTGGACGTGACCCGGGGAGATACCACCACCTACGGTGAGGCGTATCACTACGCCGACAACTACCTGACGCCGGGCAGCGCTTACGACTACAATCCGGCCCCGGAATCGGGCGCGTATTACGCCCGGCTGCGGCATGAACGCTATCTGAACGGGCAGACGCAGACCCGGGCCATAACCAGTTGCCCGACGCTCTCCCCGGGCCAGGTAATGAAAGTCACCGGCGGGGATGAAGTGGCGGAGGCGTTTGCGCAGGGCGTGGTCATCACCAGAATGACCAGCCATGCCCGGCGTGACCGGGATTTTGTGGTGTATTTTGACGGCATCCCGGACAGCACGGACTTTGGCTTTCGCCCGGAGCCCGGCGACCGGCCGGTGATGGCGGGCACGCTGCCCGCCCGCGTCACCAGTACCACCGAAAACGATACCTACGGGCATATCGACAAAGACGGCCGCTACCGGGTCAACATGCTGTTTGACCGGGACGGCTGGGAAACCGGTTTTGAAAGCCTGTGGGTGCGCCAGGCCCGGCCTTACGCCGGGGACACTTACGGCCTGCACCTGCCGCTGCTGGCGGGCACCGAAGTGGCGATTGGTTTTGAGGCCGGCAACCCGGACAGGCCGTACATCGCCGGGGTGCTGCACGACTCGGCCCACGGCGACCCCGTCACCATCCGCAACTACAAACGCAACGTCCTGCGTACCCCTGCGAACAACAAAATCCGCCTCGACGACGAACGTGGCAAAGAGCACATCAAAGTCTCCACCGAGTACGGCGGCAAGAGCCAGCTGAACCTCGGGCATCTGGTCGACAGCGAGAGACAACAGCGCGGCGAGGGCTTTGAATTAAGGACCGACAGCTGGGGCGCCATCCGGGCACAGAAGGGCATCTTCATCTCGGCGGACGGGCAGGCGAAGGCGCAGGGGCTACAGCGCGAAATGGAGGCTGCGCTCAAAGAACTTGATGCTGCCAGAGAAGTGACCTCTGGGCTACGCCATGCAGCTCAGGCTGCTCAGGCAGAATTGGCCGATCTTGAGAAACAAACAGTTTTGATGAATCAAACGCTTAATGATCTTAAGCAGCAAGCGTTACTTCTGTCAGCTCCTTCGGGAATTGCGCAAGTTACCCCTGCGAGCGTGCAAGTTTCGGCGGGGGAAAATCTAATTGTTACCGCTGGTCAAAGTGCAGATCTTAGCATTGCCAAAAAATTTACGCTGGCGGTGGGCGATGTTCTTAGCTTATTCGCCCACAAACTGGGGATTAAAATGTATGCCTCAGAAGGCAAAGTAGATATTCAGGCACAGTCTGATGAATTGAATCTATTTGCTAAACAACAGCTCTCTATAGCCAGCTCAGAAGACAGCATAGTGATTTCTGCTCAAAAGCAGATCCTGCTTAACTGCGGAGGTTCTTATATCAAAATCAACAGCGATGGTGTTGAAGCTGGTACGGCTAAAAATGTCACGCTGAAATGCATCGTGGTCCAGCAGCAGTCTGCAGCAACTTTGCATTCAGACCTTAAGCTCGCGCAGGGATGCAAGCCTGGGGTTATTGCAGCAGCACAAAATCAAAGTGCTGTTGTCATGCTTAGTTAGTGTGCGGAGGAAGCTATGACCAAAAAACTGGCAGTACTGGGAGACAGAACGACTAACGGCAAGATTGTCTCTGCCTCTTCTCATTTTTTCAGTGAGGGTAAGCAGGTTGCCCAGGATAAAGATCAGGCAACCTGCTCTGCCTGCAATGGCACCTTTCCCATACAGGCAACGTCACAAGGGATTGTCAGTAATGGCGTTTTGCTGGTGCAGGATCAGGATCGCGTGCTTTGCCAGTGTTCCAGTCATAAGGTGATCGCAGGTTCTAATTTCTTTACTGACTAAGTAAGCGTTTTGTATTTGCAGTTTAAAGTTTAATTAAAAAGGACTTGAGGATGGCATGTCAGGGTATATGCACAACGAAAGGATTGACGGTACTGCCAGTGCGGTATGCCGTTGTACCGGAGAATATTAATGCCAGTTTGCCGGATTGGGCGAACGATCCACACATCACTGGGGTAAAACTTGCCAATAATGAAAAGTATACCCTCCGTGCTCTTCGGCAGGGCTATCTCTATGTTTTCTATGAAAAAGGAAAACAGGGTGTTAACTACTGGCAGTGTTATAGCGTTGCATCTGACGGTTCATTGTGGCTACAGCAGTTCCCCTCTAACCCTGCCTCGGTAGATAAGGCGCTGTGCGAAACGGGTGAGCATATCGCGCAAAACGTAGAGTTCATGAGCATTGAATCACCGGATAAGTGCGGCAACGTGTGGTTTGCTTTCAGCCAGTACCCGTGGGGGCAGGAAACGCTCGATCGGTATCGCTTAACGCCCAAAGATCGTAGCGAAAGAATGCAAAAAGTCACTCCATCATTGTCGGGGTTGGGACGTTCAAAGACAGGAGCCGAAGTAACCGAAGACAGTCTTAATCAGGTTCTGGACTATCAGACCCCTTCTGTTTTCGGTCTGCTGCCTGGGCCCGATAATCTAATGGTTTCGAATGTCAGCCGGGTACTGTCACTCTGGGAGCCGACGGGGGATGATCCCTGGCGTGTCAATGATGATGTGGTGAAATTGCAATCCAGTCTTTATCCATGGGCGCAAAACCGGAGTGGTATGGCAACCGCGACGGTCACTGCCATGCAAAACCGAAGTGAGGGGATGAAGCCGCTGGTTCTCCCTCTCTGGGATCCTATTGGTATTGTTCATGAACTTAATGGCTGGAGCCAGGACGTGCTCGGCCGCCAGGTGCAGTTTCTTCAAGAGCGTGAGCTGGAGGTGTCTACCAAGGCAAATCTGGATGCATTACAAGCGATGCTTGCAGAAAAAACGCAGGCGAGCGGGCAGGCCCAGTTGGAACGAGCTGCGCTACCCGAAAGCACAATGTTGTCAGATGTGTATCTTGATGCACGACTGAAAACGCTTGAGCTGCGTTATCAAAACAAACCGGACGTGCTGGCACAAATTAGGGCTGATGACCAGTTGATCAGATCGTGGCATGCACAAAATGTGACGGCGTCTTACTCTGAAAATGTGGTGCTGGATAATCCGGAACCACTGATATCTCACCAGCGGCGGGTTGCTAAGATAAAAGCTCAGGTCGATAAAGAGTTAGCGGAGCGACCACAGAATTTTGCCGATTCTCGGGCCAGAAGCTGGGCCCCGTACCAGAAAAAGCTCAACCTCACCCGAAAGAAAAACTTTGATGCCTGCTACAAGGGGCTGGGCGATAAGGTTAATGACATTTTTCAGCAGCGAATCGCCAGTGTTGTGAACTGGCTTGATGCGCCGCTTTTAGTCACTGTGCTTGACGATTTTTATTGCATGGAGCAAAGAGCCGCCGTGTTTTACCAGTCGGCAGTGAGTATGGCGATAAATGGTATTAACAGCTGTCCGGCAGGTGCGGGGAAGATAGACGGGTGGTGGAATGAGTTCAGCACATCAAAACGCAGCAATCTGCTGTGGCGCCATGTCACGGGCAACAATCCCGGATTGATGAATGAGCTTGAACCTTTCCTCACATCAGTGAAAAGCCGGAAAGATGAAGAGGTAACGCCACTGACGGCTGCCGCCATTACGGCGACGCTGGTACAGCAGGCAGGAAACCTGAAAAAGCTGGAGGAGTATTACAAAAATACTGCTGATACGGTCGCGCAAGGGCTGAGTGAAAATGCCAGCAGGCTGGAAGCCGAGATATATAAAACTGACGCGTTTATCGTCACAGTGGGGGACCGGGTAAGCCGTATTCTGCTGGTGGATAAGATGGGAGAGAAGCTCTCAACCACGGCATTTCGGCTGGTGTTTATGGTACGCGCTGGCATTCCTGCAGAAAAAGTCACTGCGCTGGTGAATGAATACCTCCATGAGGCTCCTGCTCTTCGTAGCACCGTGCTGGCCGGTATACGCAGTAGTAAACGCTTTATGGCGAACCAGAGCGAAGTCACAACCATCAGGCAAACGTTGAGCAGCAAGCTGGAGGAGCACTTTTCCACGGAAAAGGGAAAAAATGAATACCGCCTGGCGAAGATTAACAGTCTGTTGCTGGTGCTGAACGCGGTAGACTTTATTTATCTGTGTGGGCAAGTGAGCGATGATAAAAAGCCCCTGACAAGCCTGATGGCAAGCGGCCTCGCGATGGTCAGCCAGACTGTGGCCACCTTCAAGCCGGCCATCGAAAAAGGGCTGGAAGCGGCCCCGCTGACGGTAGCGTGGCTTAAGGGTGTGGGGTCGGCCGCGGGCGGAGTGGCTTCTATTTGCTCGGTATTTGCGGATGCAACCTCGGTGGCAGATGAGTTTAAAAATAATCGCTTTACTCTAATGAGTGTTCTGGGATTAAAGACATTTGTTGATGGATTAGGGGTTGTTAAATCCCTTGGGCTTTTGCTTGATCTGATTGGTAAACCTTTGGCCAAAGATGGGGCAGACTTAATTGCCCGTGGTCTTGCCGTCGAGTTTTTAGGTATCCGGATTCTGGCGGTATTAATGACCTGGGAAGCGATGGTAGCGATAACATTGTTACAGGTCGTTGCGACGTGGATATCAGATAATGAGCTACAGGTCTGGTGTGAAAAATGTGTGTTTGGTACCTGGCCAGTGAACCGTTCTCTGATGGAACAGAATAAAGCGCTGGAAGCGGCAATAAAGGAGATCTCATGATTAACACCGAGCAGAAGCAGATATGCTCCCGGTACGTTGAACCAGAAAAGTTAGATGACTTACGGCAAAAGCGGGAAATTGAGTTAATGAACGGCAGGCCGTGGACGCGTGAGTTGCCGCCCCCGCCGGTATTGCCGCCGTACGGCGCACTTGAAAAAATAACGGGACGATTAGAGTCTTTTAGCTACGAGAGATTCAGGGAGTATTTCGATGTAAAGGCTTATCGGACCAGCGCCCTGCCAGAGGTATCAGATGGGCAACGTGGCGCTGCCGCCGCGGTGGCGATCGCCGCAGGAAGCCCAGGAGTGGGGGCTGCAATCATGGCGGAAAGTGATACCGCCAACAGCTCGGCAGAATATGTTCAGGGATTTATTAACGGAAAACCTTTTCGTGGCTGGGTTGGCGTAACGCGTGCTCGTGCGGGGGATAGCGTAGAAATGATTGTGGAATGGCAGCATGACCATTATCAGGTGTATGCCATCGCATTGCCAAAAGAGCGAATTGTGTCCATTTGCCCGGAATGTGATATGGGGCATATAGCACATGCCATATGGCGAATTAAAAACATGTTAATTTTGACTACAATTCTGATGTTTATGTTTATGTTTATGTTTATGTTGCGGTTTTTTTATGAGGGTAGTGAATATTCTGGCTATTGGTCGGATTATCATGGGCCAATATATGTGCTTCTTACAATAACACTGGGAATGTCTGGGTTAATAGCACTTTCAGCCTATAAAGCCTGCGCACCCACCCGCTGTAAGCTGACAGAGGAAATATTTCATCTCCTTGGCCTGAAAAATGTGTCCCGGATAAACTTAAAAAAAATCACCAGGCAAAAAGAATTACAATTAAAGGAAAAAGGACAATGGTACGAGCCATCTGATCGGACTCAAACTCCCCGGCCAACTCGGAAATTTGGCAATTCATTGGAACATTGGTTTTATTACTAAGTTCAGCCCAGGCACATAATCTACTGGAAAAGGTGATGGAATGAATTCAACGGAACAAAATCCGGTGTGCTCTAGGTTTGTTAAACCAGAGAAGTTGGCTGACCTGCGGCAGAAGCAGGAAATTGAGTTAATGCATAACAGGCCGTGGACGCGTGAGTTACCGCCCCCGCCGGTATTACCGCCGTACGGCCCGCTGGAAAAAATCAGCGGACGGCTGGAGACATTCAGTAGCGAATGCTTTCGCGAATACTTTGACGTAGAGGCTTACCGGACCAGCCCTCTGCCTGAGGTCAGTGACGGTCAGCGTGGTGCGGCCGCCGCGATGGCGATTGCCGCAGGCAGTCCGGGAGTCGGGGTGGCTATCATGGCCGAAAGCGAATCATCGAACGATACGGCGGAATATGTACAGGGGATGATTAACGGTAAGCCGTTCCGGGGATGGGTGGGCACAACACGCCTCAAATCGGGTGACAGTGTAGACATGATTACCGAGTGGCAGCATGACCATTATCAGGTCTATGCCATTGCACTTCCGGAAGAACGCATTGTTTCCATATGCCCCAAATGTGATATGGGGCATTTGGCTCATGCGATGTGGCGAATTAAAAATATGTTTATTCTGACTGCAATTCTGATGTTTATGTTTATGTTTATGTTTGTTTTGAGGGTTTTTTTTGAAGGTGGTGAATATTCTAGCTATTGGTTGGATTATCATGGGCACAATATATGTGCTTCTTGCAATAACACTGGGGGGGGCGGGACTGATAGCATATTTTGCTTATAAAGCCTGCGCACCCACTCGTTGTAAACTGGCTGAGGAAATATACCGCCTGTTAGGAATGCGGAATGTTTCAATGGTTAATCTCAATAAAATAACTAAAGAGCGAGAGCAGCAATTGAAAGAGAAAGGCCGGTGGCACGATCCGGATGATAAAGATAAACCTGCATGCCCAAGCGGTAAATTTATTTATACCGATGAGGGCTGGTTTTATTATTAAGTGTTAGTCAAAAAAATGGCAAGGTATGTGCAATTGTTTTAAAAAGCAAAAACGAATAAATTTACGATTTGTTAAATCAGAAGGATTGACTGTTTAGTAGTGAATTAGTCAAAGTGTAAGCTATTAAATTGTTATAAATACAGCTTTAAATCTAATTGAAATTATGGATGGTTCTCATGTCAATAGAAACGGAATATGTACAGATTTCGAAAAATAGGAAAATACCAGTCATTACATTTTTTATTATTTTAGTAAACGTTATTGTATTCATCTATATGGATAACATTGCTGATAGCGATGGGTTTGTCGAAAAATATTCAAATATTCCACAATTAACTATGACAGGCGATTATTGGCGGCTGCTGTCAAATTTTTTTATTCATTCAGCAATGTGGCATTTAACAGCGAACATGCTGATGTTGCTGTGGGCTGGTTTTGAATGTGAACGCGTGTATGGAAGAGAACGGACACTCGCACTTTATCTTCTCAGTGGTATCGGTGCGACGCTTTTCTCAGCCATCTATCATATCGATTCACTAATGCCTTTTGAGGGAAATTTTTTATTTTGGAGGCCTTCCATCCTGATGAGTCTCGGTGCCTCCGGGGCTATCATGGGGATCCTGGCCGCAAATTTAGTCATGTTGATAGCGGTTGAAAACCACCCATATCGGGGAGAAAAATCATTTTCTTCAACGGTCGGTGTTATTGCGTTAACGCTCCTATATGGCCTGAAAACTGGTGTTGACAATATCTCTCATCTCGGTGGTTTGCTAAGTGGGGGGATTGTTGGAATTACCTACTTTTATGTTGATAATAAGATACGGGAAAAACATAAAATTGCTGGGTTGTTAGTGGCGTTTGTCGGCGCCGGGCTAATTGGCTTGTACTACCATATGAAAGTAAATTCAGTGCTTGAAGAATATAAGCCTCAGCGTAATGATATTATTGAATATTTTAAAGAAAAAGATCTAAGTAGGAAAAAAGAAGCTGAGAAAGAAAAGAAGATAATGGATGCAAAGGTAGCTGAGGCCAAAAGGCTTTCCGATGCGAAAAAGCTGCATGATTCACTCCCACATGCCGTTGATAGCGAAACCGCAATGGGCGCTATACTGGATATTCCAGCTGTGACCTCGGTGGTGGTTAGCCGCGGAGGGGATGTTTTTTATGTTGCTGCAGGTGGTGTTAATAGCATAATTATTCTTGATTCTAAAACTTATAAGAAAACGGGTGAAATTACGCCCCCTGAATGTAAGAGCAATGATTGTGAGCATGACCCTGTCAGTACATTGGTACCCTCTCCTGATGGGAAAACTCTTTATGCAACGTCTCTGGTAAAGGACTCACTTTCGGTTATCGATCTTACAACGAATACCATAGAAACAAATATCTCTGTGGGGAAAATGCCAAATCATATGGTGATATCTCCTGATGGTTCCATGGCCTGGGTATTAAATCAACTGGACAACTCGATTACGGCTGTTGATCTTGAAAATAAAAAAGTGCTCAAAGAAATAAATCTACCTGGGAAATATGACGAGTATTCATCAAACTTTAACTTCAGACCTGTTGCTATTTCTCATGATGGAAATACCCTCGCTGCGTATGATACTGTCGAAAGCAAGCTTCTGACTCTTAATACAAAGACCTTTCAGTTACAGGGCACTGGTTTTGTACTTGAAAACGCAGGGAATATAACTTCAATTGCTTTTAGTAAAAACGACAATAGCCTGTGGCTTTCAGGCGGTGAAGGCGTAGAGCAGTTAGATATTCGTTCAGGTAATGTACTAAACTCATTCTCCTGGTGTGGAGAGCAATTCAGATCTTCCGATATTTTGTTTACTTTGCTTGATCCGGACCAGGGGCAGCTCCTTTTAACGGCACATGGAACGGGTGGTGTTTATCTGGTTTTGTATGATTTGGAGACCCGAAGCAATATAGGTCAATACCCGACGCATGACAATTACGGCTTCCCAAGGCTAAATCTTGAAGATGGAAGGGTGATGCAAGGGAATTATGCTCACCTACAAATTGCACATAAAAATAAATCACTGATAACAGATCCTTCTGCTATATGGTTA
>NZ_BCTL01000040.1 GCF_001571265.1 Cedecea neteri NBRC 105707 = ATCC 33855
TGGCAAGCTGAGCGCCGCCATGAACTTCCAGATTGGGGCCAGCACCGGGGAAGGCATGACGGTTAACCTGGCCACACAGCTGACCGGTGTTACCGGGGCGAGCGGTATGGGAGGGATTACGGCGGCTATCACTGACCTGGAGAGTACGCCGGATGCGACTAACTCGAAGGCCCTGATGACCTCGCTGGAAGATGGTCTGAAAGCGGTGGGTGAAATGCGTTCAGGGCTGGGCGCCAACATCAATCGTCTGGGCCACACGGCGGCGAACCTGGCAAACATGAAAGACAACACCGAGCTGGCGCTGGGTAACATTCAGGATGCGGACTTCGCGAGCGAAGCCTCTTCCATGACGCGTAACCAGATGCTGGCGCAGACCAGTATGTCGATGCTGAAGCAGTCCAACAGCATGTCCGGCATGGTGATGTCCCTGCTGGGCTAAGACACCGCGCGCTGAGACGACAAAAACACCGCTTTCGGGCGGTGTTTTTGTATCTGAAGGCCGCACACGGGTTTCCCCTTGAGCGGAAATCCTTTTTCCTCATATCAATCAATGCATTGATTTTATTAATTTAAAATGTTGGCACGTTACTTGCTAAGTAATGCCATATCACGTCTGGTTAGCCCTACGTGCCCGTATTTCTGGAGATAAAAAATGTCTGATTTGACCAGCCTGGATCCTCAAACGCTTGCCACGCAGCTTGCAGGGTATGACATTGCCGCTATGCAGACGGCGTTGAAAAAACAGACCAGCTCTCTGGCGGCTCAAAAAGCGGCATTGACGGCACTTCGCACGGCGTTGAGCGACTTTCGAAGCGCGTTAACCGGATTGAATAAAACCGACAGCGGGATGCTGCAAAACGTGGCCACGACGAATGTTGAAGGCGTGGCGAACGTGACGGCAGGAAGCGGGGCGCAAAAAGGCTCCTACAACCTGTTTGTTGAGCAATTGGCCTCCGCACACCAAATTGCGTTCGATGATATGACCGACGAGTCGATCAAGAACGCGACCGGTACGATGACCATCACCATTAACGGCAAGTCGATGGACGTTGAGATGGATGGCCTGGAGTCGATGTCTGACCTGACCAAAAAGATCAATAGCAATACCGATAAAGACGCGCCGGGCGTGACGGCGTCGCTGATTCGTACCGACGGCAAAGTCAGCCTGATGCTGAGCAGCGATGAGAGTGGGGCAGACAATATCGTTGAGCTGGATACCAGCCAGATGGACGGGGCCAGCGCGCAAAAATTCGCCGTATCAGAGACGATTTCCACGGCGCAAAATGCGAAATTCAGGCTCGGTGAAAACACCAAAACCTATGAAAGCAGCTCAAATACGCTCGATAAACTTATCGATGGCGTCACCATTGAGCTGACGAAGGCGCAAAAAGACGGCGATGACCCGCTGCGCATTAATATCGGCGTAGACAATACCGCAACCAAAGAGCAGATGCAGAGCTTTGTGGATGCGTTTAATTCGCTGAAAACCGAACTCGGCAAGCTCACCAACAGCGGCAGCGACGGGAAAGATCGCGGCGCCTTTGCCGGTGATGCCGGTATTGCCTCGCTGGAAAGGGATCTGAACAACCTGCTGCGCCAGACCTTTGGCGACAAAAATATGACTGACTACGGTATTACCGCCAGCCGGGACGGCACGTTAACTATCGATAGCACCAAGCTTGACAAGGCATTGCAGGACGATCCCCACGGCCTGAACGACCTGTTCAACGGCAATAACGGGTTGATGAAAAGCATGGATAAGTCGCTGGACAAATACCTCAATACCTCTAACGGTCTACTAAAAGGGCGCCAGGAAACGCTGGACCGCCAGCAAACGGAAATCGACACCAAAACGGACAAGATTCAGACGCGATTTGACACCTCATATAACCGTTATCTGAAACAGTTCACCCAGCTGCAATCCATTATGACGCAGATGAATAACACCATGAGTATGTTTGGCCTGGCCTAAGGGAGAGTCAGTTATGTATGGAAATGAACCGGAGGCCCTCGGCCAGTATCAGCAGTCCGATCTGGCCATTCAGGCCGCGGCGGCGAGCCCGCATCAGCTGGTACTGATGTTGTTTAACGGCCTGATGGATGAGTTGGTTCGTGCCAAGAGCCATATTGCCGCTCGCCGCTACGAGCGCAAGGTACAGAGCATTAATAAGTGTATCGATATTCTTAACGCGCTCACCAGCGCGCTGGATTATGACAAAGGGGGCGATTTAGCGCTAAGCCTTGCCAACCTTTATGACTATTGCGTGTACCGCCTGTATGACGCGAGCCATAAACTTTCCGTTGAGTATGTTGATGAGGTGGAAAAGATCCTCGGCAACCTGCAGGACGGCTGGCAAAAAATGGGCCAGCAGCATGAATGATATTCAGGTCATTCACTTTTTGACGCGCGCGCTGGACGTGGCGGCAGAAAACGAAAATTGGGCTCAGGTGCAGGAAGTGGACAAGCAAATTGCTTCACTGCTCACCTCTCTGGCAGGTAATCCCCTTAGTGATGAGAAACGCGTGGCTCTGGAGGCACTGCGGCGTATGCACCGCAAAGTGAATGACAAGTGCCGCCTGAAAAGCGAAGAGCTGGAGCGAAAAATGGCGCTACAGCGGCGTAATCAGGAAGGCATTGCGGCCTATGCGGCCTTTATGGATGAAGGGGATATTCGATGATGACGATGGCCTCTTCACCCCTGGGGTTGCTGAATACCTCAGGGTCTTTGCCGGACTTACAGAATATCGTCGCGCCGCAGAGCATCACGACTGCCGCCCCGGAGTTACAGCTCGCGGCATCCGCCCTGCAACCCTTTACGCTTTCGATGCTGAGCGTGATGCCAACCGGGTCAAATGATGACGCGGGGCTGGACGCCGTCGGGCCGACTCTCCTCGGACCAGAAGAAGACGGAGGCACAGAGGTAAATGCCGAAGCGCCAGTGATGCTTCTTCAGCAAATTCTGGATGGCCTGTTGGCGAGCTACACCCCATCTTTCACGCCGGCAGCTCCAGTCGCCAACACGATCGTTGACGCGGGCAGGCTGGTTCCGGGAGGTGAGGTTCTGATTTCGCCCGCAGGCTTGCCCGGCGTGAGTTTGCCAGCTCATGGGCAACCCCCAGCGTTGGCTGATGCCGGGGCGTTACTGCCTGTGCAGCAGATGACGGCAAAAGAGGGGGAATTTACAGCGTCTTTAACCGGGATGAATGCCGGTGAAAACAGGGTGATTTCAACCGTGCAGCCTGAGAGTGTTGGGCCTGAAACCAAATCGTTCCCGGCAACCCTCAAGCTGGATCCTGAATCTTCCCGCTGGACTCAACAGCTGCAATCCGCGCTTGGCGAGCGTTTACAGGTACAGGTTAAGGATCAGATCCAGCACGCCACTATTCGCCTCGACCCGCCGGAGATGGGCAAGATAGACATTGCCGTGCAGATCGAAAATGGCCGTGTGCAGGTCACCATTAATGCAAGCCAGGGGGAGGTTTACCGCGCGCTTCAACAGGTCAGTAACGACTTACGTCAGAGCCTGACCGAGCAGAATTTTGTGCAGGTAAATGTCCAGGTTTCCTCTCAGAACGGACAACGCGATGGCCAGCAGCAATCGGCGCCGCAGAAGCAGCCCGAGGATGTTATGGCTGCCGTGAGCATTGAGACGGACGCGAGCGTGCGTCGTGAAGATGCCTCCGTTCTACTGACCGTTTAAACACAGAAGATTATGACAATAAAAACTTTTTCTCTGGGGCTGTTAATTGCCCTTATTGCGGCCGCATTAGCGGCGGTATTGACAATAGTGGGTACTCACATGCTGAGCAAGGATGAGGGGGACAGCGGCATGCTGACCTCGCTGTTCAGTGCCTCGGGTGAGCAGCGCGTTGAGTTTGTCGAAATAAAAAATGTCGTTATCACCCTACAAAGCACCAGCAGTAAAGAGCGTTATCTGCTGCTTGAGCTGGCCCTGGCGACGAGTGACCCTCATAGCGTGCAGATGATTAATGACATGTCCCCGGCGGTACGTGGCGCCACGGTAAGTCTGCTCTCCGGCAAGCAGTACGACGCGGTGCGTGCTATGAGCGTTTCTGAGCTGAAGGCAGAGCTAATGAAGGCCTACCGTGAGCGCTTCAGGACCCTCAACAGCACCGTACCGTTTCAGGATGTGATCATCAGCAAGCTGGTCTTTCAGTAAGTCACCACGGCGGTACAGGAAATGATGGATTTTATTGCTGACGATACGCTGACGCCTGCGGAAGAGTCACGTTATGTGAATGCTTACTTACCGCTGGTGCATCGGGTTGTGAAGCAGCTTTCTTATCAGGCAAGCAGCGTCATGGACAAAGAAGACATGGAGCAGATAGCCCTGATGGGGTTGCTCAGTTCTTTGCGTCGTTATGGTCATCCTGATGAGCAATTTGGGGCTTATGCCGTGCACCGTATTC
The DNA here is from genome assembly GCF_001571265.1 of Cedecea neteri NBRC 105707 = ATCC 33855. Classification (GTDB taxonomy): domain Bacteria; phylum Pseudomonadota; class Gammaproteobacteria; order Enterobacterales; family Enterobacteriaceae; genus Cedecea; species Cedecea neteri. The sequence goes on from NZ_BCTL01000040.1 coordinate 4,432, forward strand.
GGGGGGCCGTGCTGGATGAGTTACGCCAGCTTGACTGGCGTCCACGTCGCCTACGACAAAAGACCCATAAATTGAATGATGCCATCCGCGAGGTTGCCCGCGAACTTGGCCGCCCGCCTAACTTTTCTGACCTTGCCGGGCGGCTGGATATCACCGCCGAAGAGTATCAGGAATATTTGCTGCTGGACTGCGCGAAGTCGATGGACAGCCTGGATGAGTTGCTCAGCAGTGAAACGCATTCAGTGCCATTGAATGGCAGAAATTTAGAAGAAGAAGTGATGGTGAGCCGCACGCTAAAAACCGCGCTGGCAAGCCTTGATGAACGTGAGCAAATGATTTTGACGCTTTATTACCAGCATGAAATGAGCCTGAAAGAGATAGCCCTGGTGCTGGGGCTGACGGAGGCACGAATCTGTCAGCTGAATAAAAAAATAGCGCAAAAAATTGAGCAGTTTTTTTAGCCGTTTTTGAGAAGTGGAAACTCATGCAGAAATTATTAGGTTTAGTGATTATTTTCGCCTGTGTTGTCGGCGGTTTTCTTATGTCCGGTGGACGGTTGGCATCGTTTTGGCAGCCTGGTGAAATCATTATCATTTTAGGCGCCGGTTTTGGGGCATTAGTACTGGCCAATCCCAAACCAGTACTGGCCGAAATGTATCGTCAGTTCCGCGGCGTGATGCGTAAAAATGAGCATACCGATGAATACCAGCGCCAACTGCTGATGCTGTTGTTTGAGCTGCTGGAGCTGGTGCAGGACGGCGGCCTGAAGGTGCTGGACGAGTATATTGAAGTGCCGGAAAGCAGCCCGCTGTTTCAAAAATACCCGCTGATCCTTAGCGATAAAGCGCTGATTACCTTTATCTCGGATAACTTCCGCCTGATGGCGATGGGTAAAATTAACGAACACGAGCTTGAAGGCATTCTCGAACAGGAGTTGGTGGCGATGGAGTCAGATTTACTGCTGCCATCCCGCTCGCTACAGCGTATCGCCGAGGCTATGCCTGGTTTCGGTATTTGTGCCGCGGTGCTCGGGATTATCATCACCATGCAGTCCATTGATGGTTCCATTGCCGTGATCGGCGTGAAAGTGGCGGCCGCGCTGGTGGGTACTTTTCTTGGCGTCTTCTTCTGTTACTGCTTGATGGACCCGATGGCAAACGCCATGGAACAGCGAACCAAAAAGCTGATGGCGGTGCTCGAGTGCGTGCGAACCGTGTTGGTGAATCACGTTGCCGGTAAGCCCACGCTGCTGGCGGTTGATGCTGGACGCAAAATGCTGCCGATGGACTCCAAGCCGACCTTTGCCACGCTCGACGGCTGGGTAAACCAGATGACGGGTGAAGCGTAATGCGCGGCACAGCAAAGGGGCATACCACCATTATCAAACGCTCCTCGCGTAAAGGCCACGACGCGGTTCATGGCGGGGCGTGGAAGGTTGCGTTTGCCGACTTTACGCTCGCCATGATGGCGCTGTTTATGGTGCTTTGGATTATGGGGGCAGTCACCGAAGAAGAGCGTAAAGAGATTGTCTCGTTGCTTAACAGCGACTCGCTGTTTGACGGTCTGTCCGCGGTGCCAGTGACCCAGCCAAACGGCTCCGGGGGTAGCGTGACCATCCTGGCTGGGAAACCAAAGTCGGATGATGCCGGGCGTGATATTCAGCAGGATGTCGCTGCGCTGCAGGCGTTGACCAACACGGCAAACCAGGGGGAAAGTCTGGCAGACGTGAATCGCCGCTCAGAGCAGGAAATCGAAGATTTGGCCCGAGTGATCATGAAGATCACTTCTGCCTATGACGCGCAGTCTAATCTGCAAATCGAAATTGTGCCGCAGGGGCTGCGTATTCTGGTGCAGGATGACCAAAAACGAGAAATGTTCCAGCGCAGCAGCGCTATTCTGACGCCCTTTTTTAACCGTCTGTTGACGGAGTTTGCTACGGCGCTGAACTCCATCGATAACAAAATCATTATTACCGGGCACACCGATTCCACGCGCTTTCGCGATCAGGAGCTTTACAACAACTGGAACCTGTCCGGTGAGCGTGCCATGCAGGCGCGTAAAGCGCTGACGAAGGGCGGGCTGGATAACGGGAAGGTACTTCAGGTTAGCGGGATGGCTGACCAGATGTTGCTCGATCCTGAACATCCGCTCAGTTCGGCTAACCGCCGCATTGAAATTATGGTTTTGACCCATTCCGCAAGCGCTTCGCTGTATCAGTTCTTTGGTCAGCACGGCGAAAAAGTGCTTAAGCCGCTGTCCGAGAGCGTCGCGCAACAGTCGCCCCCGACTCGCTAAATTTTCAGGTATTTGATTTGCTGATTTCTATTTCCACCTCAATTGTCTCCACTTTGCCGCCTGCGTCCGAACTCTCCCGGCGTATGGCGGGATTTTTTTTTCTGCTGCTATTCGTTCTGTTTTCGTCACAGGCCTGGGCTTTACCCGCTAAAAAGTCTAAAGCAGGTGTCAAGCGCACGCAGGTCGCGCAGCTGCAGAGCAAAGAAGCCCGTGAACGGATGAAAAATCGCGCAAGACTGCTCGCCAGCGCCAGGCAGCGTCTTGCCGGTGTCCCGCCCACGCCTGAACAGAAAAAACGCCAGACTGCTGAAAAATTGGCCGTTCGAGCCATGAACCGTGAGCAGTTGGCCATGCACACTCGCTGGCGTCCTGGGATGATAGGGGGATCAGAAAGTTTGTGGCCGTTGGCGACCGAAGCGCTTATGGCTGAGATGGTAAACCCCCGCGTTGAAGCTACTCTTCACAAAGTCATAGCGCGGCTTAAGCAGCAGTTGGGCAAGCCCTATGTCTGGGGCGGACAAACGCCGGAACAAGGCTTCGACTGCAGCGGGTTAATCTACTACGCCTATAATAAGCTGCTCAGCCAAAAGCTCCCGCGTACCGCCAACGGTATGTTCCAGGATCGGCGATTAAAGCGAATCAGTCAGCACCAGCTTCAGCGCGGCGATCTGGTATTTTTTAGTATCAAAAGCCAGGATCGCGCCGATCACGTCGGGGTTTATTTAGGGGAAGGACAGTTTATCGAGGCGCCCAGAACCGGGCTGAACATCCGGATCAGCCAGTTGACGGATAATTACTGGCAGGATCATTATCTTGGCGCGAAACGTATTTTGACCGAGGAGGCGATTCTGTAAGGTAATCCCTCACCTTAGCCCTCTCCCAAAGGAGAGGGAATAACCCGCGCTCGTCATCCTATGTTTTCTCCCTTGCCCCTTCGGGGAAAGAGACCGCAGCAGCGAATCGAATTAACGGTGAAGCTCACCGGCGGCTTCAGGCTGGTAGTGCAAAGCCAGCACTTCAAGATGAGTCTGGCTGCCGTTTGGCAACGTCCAGTTGATACTATCGCCAACCCGCAGGCCCAGCAGCGCGGCTCCCACCGGGGCCATAACGGACAGCTGGCTGTCGCTGTCGGTCAGGTTTGCCGGGTAGACCAGCGTGCGAACGTGGACTTCCTGGGTGCTTAAATCGCGGAATTCTACGCGGCTGTTCATGGACACCACATCCGGCGGCATCTTCTCCGGGCTGCACATCTGCGCGCGATCCAGTTCGGCGTTGAGCGCCTCTGCCACCGGGGCTTTGGCGTACTGCGGCTGTTCCAGCAGGCGGTCAAGGCGTTCGGCGTCTAGTTCGTTAATGATGATGGCAGGTCTGGACATAGTTCTCTCCGTGTAAAAAAGCAGGGCACTCATGTGCTGAAATCGTACAAAGAAAAACCCCCACCGAAACCGGCGAGGGTTGTTCACGTAGGATCGATGATACTGAGCTTAGCCCGGAGTTGAAAGCGAGATAAGTCACATTTTGACTTCCCCTGAGCCGCTTACAGAATCACGCTCCCCAGCGCCGCCAGCAGGAAGGCGATGGTGCCGATCAGCGTTTCCATCACCGTCCAGGTTTTCAGCGTCGTTTTTTCATCCATTTCCAGGAAACGCCCCACCAGCCAGAAGCCTGAGTCATTCACGTGGGACAGTACGGTTGCCCCGCCAGCTATAGCGATGACGATAAAGCACAGATCAAACTGGCTCAGACCGGTGGTAGCTTCGACCATTGGCGATACCAGCGCGGCGGTGGTCGTCAGGGCGACGGTTGCAGACCCCTGAGCGACACGAAGCGCGGTCGAGATAACAAAGGCGGCAACGATAACCGGCATGCCGGTGTCTGAGAGCACGCCGGCCAGCGCATCGCCGATGCCGCTCGCACGCAGTACGCCGCCGAACATGCCGCCCGCGCCGGTCACGAGGATAATGCCGCAAATCGGACCCAGCGCGCCGTCACAAACCTTTTCAAGGTGCTGGCGGCTGTGCTTGCCGCTGAAGACCATCAGGGCAAAAAAGACGGTGATGAGGAGGGCAATAGGCGTTTTGCCCAGCATGCGTAAGAAGTTCACCAGCGTATTGTCGGCGCTGACCCAGCCGAGAACCGTGGCGGTATTTAGGCCGGTATCGAGGAAAATCAGCACCAGCGGCAGCAGTAGAATCGTCATGACCATAGCGAACGAAGGGGGTTGGTGATTCTCATCCACTTCGACCTTACCGAGGAAAGAGCTCGGCAGAGGGATGTCGAATTTTTTTCCGGCATACAGCCCGAAGAGATAAGCCCCGATGTACCAGGTCGGGATGGCGATAATCAGCCCCACCACAACCAGCAGGCCGATGTTGGCACCCAGCAGTTCGCTGGCGGCAACCGGGCCTGGATGTGGCGGCAGAAGCGCATGCATCACCGCGAAAGCACCGGCTGCAGGGAGGGCATATTTCAGGGTTGAACCGCCGAATTGCTTTGCCACGCTGAAAATAATCGGCAGCATGACCACCAGGCCTGCGTCGAAGAAGATTGGGAAACCGAACAGCAGGGACGCGACGCCGAGTGCGAAGGGCGCCCGGTGCGAACCGAACGTGCCCACCAGGGTGTCCGCCAGCACCTTCGCCCCGCCGGAAATCTCCAGCAGGCGGCCGATCATAGCCCCAAGCCCAACCAGTAAGGCGACTCCCGCCAGCGTACTGCCGAAGCCGCCCAGAATCGTTGGCACAATTTTATCGAAGGGCACGCCGGTGACGAGCGCGACAATAACGCTGACCAGGGTCAGCGCCAGGAAAGCATGTACGCGAAAGCGCATGATCAAAACGAGCAGGAGCACGACGGAACAGGCGGCAATACCCAACAGGCTTCCTGCGCCTAAACTTGTTGTTATTTCAGTCATTTTATTTCCCCAGTGGCAAATTCTAAGATGAATACACCGAAAGATTATTATTGGGTGATGTTGATACCGGTAACATGATATCGGTAACATTGGGGCGGCTGTAAACGAACTCTGTCATGTTCGTTTACATTTTGGGATGAAGTTCAAACAATCAAAATAATCAGCGCGAAAAGTGAACGCGGGAATTGTTTGGCCAGAAAAAATCTGACACGCACCGGTATCAGGTTTGGCTCGCAGGCAAAGGATGTAGGGGGAGCATTTTCCCGAGAGGATATTCAGTTGTCGGGCAGAAAGTAGAACGACTGTGTTTTTATTATGTTTTTCTGGCAGTAATACTTTGTGGGTAATCTATTTCAACGGGGCGGAAAATTCTTGTGTTTATTTTCACGCTAGCTAAAATCCACGCCCGTTGAATATCAGTAGGAAATGCAGTTTCTTTGTGTTTTTTAATCTATTTCATTGATATTTTGGTATTAATTTCATCATGGATGGTTCTATGTTTAAAGCGGTTTTTTTCTCTACGGCGTTACTGCTAACCGGCTGTACGGCCTCAGATTTTATCAGTGCGACGGGTGAAATTTTAAATGCCAAAGACTCGCATGATAAAAATATGAGAAATGAAAAAATTAAGGCTGCTAATAAAGCCGCAGGTTATTAATTCAGGCTGTCAGTTCGGTAATATCGTTGCAGAAGAGATGTATTTTCGAATTATCGAACGAGCGGGCCGCCGATTTATTCGCTGGCCCGCCTGATTTTAACGAACATTGTGATCCGCTATCGGTAGCAGCAGCTCTTTGAGGATCTCGTAGCGCTGCTGCGGCGATAGCCAGATAAATCCCAGCAGTTTTTGCTGGCTGCCTTCACGCTCGAACTGTACCTTCAACTGCAATAAATACCGTTTTGTTCTGTTCATGGTGACCTCCAGTTTCCTTACCTGAAGGCTATAACCAAAAAACCGGAACAAATAGTGATGCGATTAATTTTTGACTTCAGTATTTATTTCATCAGTAGCCAACGGCGTCCAGGCGGAAGCTCTTCCCACAGTTTCCTGGATGTTTTTGCGGGGCAAAGGACGCCGTTTGCAGCGGTTGGTTAATCCTATCTGCCAGCAGGGAGATCTGCATCTCCGTGAGGTAGCTGGGGTTGCCGTCGCAGGTGAGTTTGATGGCGTCCACTGCGTCGCTGCCCCAGGTTTGCTTCACGGCTTTGTTAAACGCTTTACGTGTCACAACCTGGCCGTAGTTCTGGGCCAGGAACTGGCCAAAGGCGCTCTGCTTCACTTCCCCGTTAAGCCGTACCATCGTGCCGAAGTAATCGTCTGGGTTAAAACCAAAGCAAACGCCATGTTTGGCGTACTCGTAGCGTTCCAGGCAGGATTGCCCCCCTGCGCCGGGCATCACGCCCGCCAGCTTTGAGGCCATTTCAACGGAAAGCCCGGTGTCCGGTGCGGCGCATTTGTTTGAGGCTCTCGCTTCGGCCATATTCGGCACCGGGCGAGTGGCGCAGCCGTAGCGCATCCAGCGTTTTTCATCGACGCCGCGGGAGGAGACGGATTTCGGCAAACCTGGCCAGAGGCCGTGGACGGTCAGAAAGGCGCTTTTATCCGCCTGTTCCTGTTGATTTTTGCACTCAGCGGGTTCGTTGCGATTGCGGTCGTGCATGCTCTGACAGAAACCGGTTTGCCAGGATAACGCTAGCACGTAGCGATCAAAATCCCCGTACTGGCTGGGCTGTAGGGCGTCGGCAAACGCTACAGGGCTGAGGAAAAGCGGGGTGCAAAGCAGTAAATATCGCGGTGTGAAATTCATCGTTATTCTCTTATCTGTCCTGGAGGCGGGCTTATTATAGGCATAAAAAAAGCGCCTGATGCAGGCGCTTGAAACGTTGATGACTGCCTGTTAGTGAACGATCGCGGCTGCAGGAACCAGTATTTCCGTGGCGATTATCACCACGATAAGGCCGACGGCTACCGGAACAGAGGTACGCTTAACGACTTCGAATGGGGATATTTTTGCCATCCCCGCGACGGCTACCACCACCCCGGAAACCGGGGAAATGGTGCGCCCAAGGTTGGAGGCCTGCAGCATCGGAATTGTCAGGTAAGCCGGGTTAATACCCGAGGAGTGCGCCAGTTTCGGGATCATTTCGACGAAGGCATAGAACGGTGCGTTGCCGGAGCCGGTGGTCATGGCCGCCAGCATGGTCAGCACCACCAGCACCAGCATCAAAATAATGCTCGCCGAGCCAAACGAGGTGGCAATGGAGATCAGGCTTTGAATAAAGCCGATGGTGCTCAGCCCCTGGGCAAAGACACCGGCGGCAACCAGCAGCATCACCACGTTGGCGAACGCGTCCGCCATGCCTCGGTAGCACACTTCCATCCCGGAGAAAACGTGCTGGGTATTGAAGCTGCGGAAAAACTCAATCAGGGCGGCAATCAGGATACATATCACCAGGATGGTAATGATATGCAGCTGCGGGCCCCATTTACCGTCAAAAATCAGCACGCCAACGATCGGCGTGAACGGCAGAATGGCGTAGAAAGAGGGCGCGGTGGTCTGAATTTCAGTCACGTCCAGCATTTCGTGGTTGATGTGCTCTTTTTTATCGAGATAGCGCTGCCAGAAGAAGTGCGCAATCGCCATGCTGATGATGGCGGCAATGGAGATAGGAATCGTTGTTTTAAAGGCAAAATCGACCAGCGACATTTCTGAGGCCTGCGCCGCCAGCACCACGTCCCCGGAGGTTGGGGCCAGAATAATGGCCGCCGGAGAGGCACAGATGGCCGCCGCAGCGCCACGACTGATGCCGACGTTGACCATGACCGGGAACAGCGTTGCCATTAACAGTACGCCAAGGCCGGTTGCGGACGAGACCGCTAGCGACATCAGGCAGGCAACGAAGTAGGCGGCAATCATCAGTAAATAAGGGGAATTGATGAACTTCAGGGGCTTAGACGCCAGTTTGACCACCACATCATTGGCGCCGATGTGGGTCATGTAGGCGGCAAAACCGCAGAGCATCATGATCATCATGCCGAGGTCGCCGCCGCGGCTCATCAGCAGGATTTTGACGTATTCAAAAATGTCCGTGGCGGTGTAGCCGGTACTTTCTGCGCTGGCGGGCAATACTTTATGCCCCATCAGCGCGCTGACGATAAGTAATAATAACCCGCCGACGAACAGCACGCCGGTGGCTGAGTAGCCTTTGATGATGTAGCGGGCAACGCCCACAATCACCACTACCCCAATAATAAGTTCCAGAATGGTAAGCATGATATCCCCTGATGCGTTAAGGCGCTCTTCGGCGTCCTTACGCTGGCGCTAAAAGTGGTTTTCTCTCAGAAAATTAAAATAGTGATTTTTTACAGTCGGCTGTAAAGGGCTAAGAATTTGCCTCAGAACCCGTTTGGAGTTTCTGATGAGCATCAATTTTCGTTGCAACGGATCAACTTTAGGCAAAGCTTTTGTTAGCTGCATTACGTTTTCGACGTGGCTGATAAAAAATAAGGCATAAAAATTGTGCGGATTTTGGCGGTAAAAACAACGATTTGTTATGTAAAAACAATGATTGATTTACCTAGTTGTTAACGAGTGGATTTTTCGTAAAGCAGTTAAAAAAAACTTTTAAACGCGACAGGCTGCCGCCTATACTGCCGATCTCTCTTATGTCGGGGTTTTTATGCTGCACACCTCCCTCTGGTCGACAAGCCGCTGGCGCTTTATCAGGAAGCATCTTTTGATGCTGCTGTTGGCGTTGGGCTGGTTTTTTGTCAACAGTCAGGTGGCGATAGCCTCTTACGATTGCCCGGTTGATATGACCGCTGGCCCAATGGCAGCCCCGCATAGCGACACCATGCAGATGTCTGACAAGGCGATGCAGGCGAAACTCAGTAACCCGCTGTGTGAAAAACACTGCGTGCCTGACGTTATGCAAAAAGACAACGGGCACAGCTCGCTGCTGGCGTTACCGGTTGCAGATACCCTCGCGCTGGTCGCTCCTCAGTGTTCAGAGACCGTTGAATCCGCCCCTTATGTTACCCCTCCCGCAACAGGACCGCCGGCAACCATTCGTTTTTGCCGCTTTAGAGAATAACTCCAGCACCGTCAATGCATTGGGGCTTTGCCCATTCCCTTTTTGACTGTGTTTTGGAGATAAATCATGTTTAACGCTATTCGTTCTGCTGCGGCCTGTGCGCTGCTTGTTGTTGCCACTTTTCCTGCTTTTTCCGCTGAAACTTCCCACGATATGTCCTCTATGAAGGGGATGTCTGACATGCCTGGTATGGCGATGTCTTCTGAGGCTTCGCCTTCTGCTCAGGTTTATAAAACCGAGGGCGTAGTGAAGAAAATCACCGCTGATACCGTGTCTATTGCCCATCACCCCGTCGCCGGGCTTGGCTGGCCAGCCATGACGATGACGTTCGCTTTGCCGAAGGACGGTTCACTGCCTGCGTTAGCGGTGGGAGAGAAGATTGCTTTCTCATTCGCCCAGCATGCAGCCGGGTACCAGTTGGTTTCCGCCACCCCGCTTAAATAACCGAGGTTGCCATGAAACGACACACCCTGAGCCTCTGGCTCAGCGGGGTGCTGTTGACTGCGTCTGTCTCCGCCGCTCAGGCGGCGGAGCTCAGCCTGCAACAGACTCTGCTGGCCGCCGAGCACTATTCTGCGGCGTTGTCCGCCAACCGGAACCAGAGCGATGCCCTAAACGCGATGGCCGACTCCGCCCGGCAGTTGCCCGATCCAAAGCTGAAGTTTGGCATCGAAAACGTGCCGGTGCAGGGCAGTAACAACCATCGTTTTAGCCGTGATGGCATGACCATGCAGCGCATCGGCATCATGCAGGACTACGTCAGCGAGGAAAAACGCGACCGTAAGGCGGATACCATTCTTGCTCAATCGGCCAGCAGCCAGGCGAAAGCTGAGGTGATTCGCGCCAATCTGCAACGTGATACCGCCCAGGCATGGCTGGATCTCGCCCTGTCTGAGCGGGTGCTTACCGCTGCCCGCAAGCTGGTAAACGAAACCGAGCGGCAGATTGGCGTTCAGAAAGCGACCGTGGCCAGCGGCAGCTCGCCCGCCTCCGGCGTAGTGGATATCCGCATGACGCTGCTCACCATGCAGGACAAAGTCACGCTTGCCGAGCGTGATGTCACGTTGGCCCAGACGCGACTGCTGCAACTGACCGGCCAGACGGTAGATAGCGTGGTGGGTTCATTGCCCCGCTACCAGCGGTTACCGGCCGATCCAGCCGTGCTTGAAGAAGGTGTGATGCAGCACCCGGAAGTGGTTGAGGCTGCCCGCGAAGCCGATGTGGCTCGCGCAAAGTCGGCGCAGTCTGCCGTGGCCGCTAAACCTGATGTTGGCATTGAAGTTTATTACGGCCGCCGTGCTGAGGGTTATGACGATATGGCGGGCGTAATGTTTACCGTCGATCTTCCGCTATTTAAGCCTCAGCGCCAGGACAAAGACTACTCTGCGGATGTTTCCCGGGCGATGGAAGCGAACGATCAGTTAGCGCTCGCTCGCCGGGAGCGTATCGCGCTGGTTCACTCGTTGGTGGCGAATTATCAGGCTGCACAAAGCGTCTGGCAGCGCCAGCAGGAGCAGGCTTTACCGCTTCAGCGCCAGCGTCTGTCGCTGCTGGAATCGCAGTACCGCGCCGGGCAGTCCTCTCTGACTGAACTGTTGGCCGCTCGGCGGGATCTTCTGGACACCGAACTGACCGCCAGCAGCGCGGAAAAAGCCGTGGCCACCAACTGGGCGGCGATCCGCTACCTTACGCCTCAGGATGTTAACTGATGAAAAAAACACTCACTTTTTCCCTGCTGGCGGTGGCGGTTGTTGCCGCGCTGGCCGCGGGATATTACGCCGGGAAGCAGCAAACCTCTCAGCAACATACCGACACTCAGTCCCAACAGGAAAGCGGCCGCAAAGTGCTTTATTGGTACGATCCTATGGTGCCGGGCCAGCGGTTCGATAAGCCGGGGAAATCGCCTTTTATGGATATGGCACTGGTTCCGCGCTATGCCGATGAAGTGGCCAACGATGGCGGCGTGACGGTCAGCAGCCGCCAGCAGCAAAACCTGGGCATTAAGACGGCCGCCGTTGAGCGTAAGGCCCTGAGCGTACCGTTTGCCGCTTTTGCCACCGTAACGCTGGACGAACGCAGCGTCCAGATCATTCCGGCCAGCGCTAACGGCATTGTGGAAACGCTGTACGTCAAAGCCCCGCAGCAGTATGTGAAAGCCGGAGAACCGCTGGCACAGCTTTGGTTCCCGGAATGGACCGCCGCGCAACAGGAGTTTCTGGCGGTACGCAAGCTGGGTGACAGCGCTTTAACCGCCGCGGCGAGAGAGCGGCTGCAGCTGCAGTTTATGCCTGCGGAAGTGATTCGCCAGGTTGAACGCAGCGGCAAGCCGCAAACCCGTGTGACCGTTCGCGCAAAGCTTGCCGGGTATGTGAATAAACTGGAAGCACGGGAAGGACAGCAGGTGACCGCGAATGCCCCGCTGTTCGAAGTGGCAAGCCTTGATTCCGTCTGGATTGTGGTGGATTACCCGCAGTCGCAGGCTCAGGCATTGCAGCCGGGAAGCCAGATTGTGGCCACCGCCGACAGCTGGCCTGGGGAGGTGTTTCGCGGGCGGGTAAGCGAACTGCTGCCGAACCTCGAAACCACCACCCGCACGCTGAAGGCGCGCATTGTGCTGGATAATCCGCAAATGAAGCTCAAGCCCGGCATGTACCTTAGCGTGCATCTGGCAAATCAGCAGCCTCGCGCTGCCGTTCTCGCCGTGCCGGAGGAGTCGCTGATTGAAACCGGGAGCCAAAGTCGCGTGCTGGTGGCCGAAGAGGGTGGCCATTTCCGCCCGGTGAACGTGGTACCTGGCATCAGCGACAAAGGCTGGGTGGAAATTCTTTCCGGGCTGAATGAGGGTGAGAAAGTGGTCACTTCCGGCCAGTTCCTTATTGACTCAGAGGCGAGCCTGCGCAGCGCTTTGCCTGAACAGGAAGGGCAGCCTAAAGCTCAGTCAACGGCAAAAACCTACGATGGCGAAGGCGTGGTCAAAGCGGTCAGCGCGGAGGCCATTACTATTGCTCATCACCCCATCCCCGCCCTGAACTGGGGGGCGATGGTGATGCCGTTTGCGCTTAAATCGCCGACTAACCTGAAACCCGGGGATTCGGTGATGTTCAGCTTTACGATGGATGACGAACAGGGGGCCGTGATTACCCACCTGATGCCGACGGCGGAGGCACACAAATGATTGCCGCCGTTATTCGCTGGTCGCTTAAAAATCGTCTACTGGTGGTGCTGGCCGCCATCATTATGGCGGCGTGGGGGCTTTGGTCGCTGCAGAGAGCGCCGCTGGATGCGCTGCCGGATCTCTCCGACGTGCAGGTGATTGTGCGGGTCAGCTATCCGGGTAAAGCGCCGCAAATCGTTGAGGACCAGGTCACGTATCCGCTGACCACCACCATGCTGTCCGTCCCGGGCGCTAAAACGGTGCGTGGTTTCTCTATGTTTGGCGATTCCTATGTCTACATTCTGTTCGACGACGGGACCGATCCATACTGGGCGCGTTCCAGGGTGCTCGAATACCTGAGCCAGGTACAATCTCAGCTACCGCCAGAAGCCAAAGCCTCGCTGGGGCCGGATGCTACCGGAGTTGGCTGGGTATATGAATATGCGCTGGTGGACAGAACCGGGAAGCATAGCCTGGCCGATCTGCGGGCTCTTCAGGACTGGACGCTGAAGTTTGAGCTGAAAACCGTGCCTAATGTCTCCGAAGTGGCAAGCGTCGGCGGCATGGTGCGTCAGTATCAGATTGTGCTCGATCCGGAGCGCATGAAAGCGCTGAATATTACCCATGAGCAGATCATTAACGCGGTAAAAAGCGCCAATCAGGAAGGCGGCGGCTCGGTGCTTGAAATGGGAGAGGCCGAGTATATGGTTCGCACCTCCGGCTATCTCAAAAATCTGGATGACTTCAAACAGGTTGTGATCGCCAGCCGCGAGGGCGTGCCGGTGCTGCTTTCTGATGTGGCTTCCGTGAGGCTTGGGCCGGAAATTCGTCGGGGCGTGGCGGAGTTTAACGGCGAGGGTGAAGTTGCCGGCGGCATTATCGTGATGCGCTATGGTAAAAATGCGCTTGAAACCATCAATGCGGTAAAAGAAAAGCTGGCGCAGCTGCAGAAGAGCCTGCCCGCTGGCGTTGAAATTGTGCCGGTTTACGACCGCTCACATCTGATTGAAAACGCGATAGAAACGCTCTCCCATAAGCTGCTGGAAGAGTTTATCGTTGTGGCCATTATTTGTTCGTTGTTCTTGTTCCACTTCCGCTCTGCACTGGTGGCGATAATTACCTTGCCGCTGGGGATTTTGGGCGCGTTTATCGTCATGCATTACCAGGGAGTGAATGCCAATATCATGTCGCTGGGCGGGATTGCGATTGCCATTGGCGCGATGGTCGATGCGGCGATAGTGATGATTGAAAACATGCACAAAGTCCTCGAGCAGTGGCGGCACGAACATCCAGGAGAGCAGCCGCGCGGCGAGGATTACTGGCAAATATCCCAGCAGGCCGCCGTCGAAGTGGGGCCGGCGCTGTTCTGTAGCCTGCTGATCATTACCCTGTCGTTTATCCCTGTGTTCTCTCTTGAGGCGCAGGAGGGGAGGATGTTTTCTCCGCTGGCTTTTACCAAGACCTATTCTATGGCGGTGGCGGCAGGGCTGGGGATAACGCTGGTGCCGGTACTGATGGGCTGGTTTATTCGCGGCAAAATCCCCGATGAAAAAGCCAATCCGATTAACCGTTGGCTGATTGCGGCCTATGAACCGGTTTTGGAAAAGGTGCTCGACCGGCCGAAGACAACGCTTGCGATAGCCGGCGTGCTGCTGGTGGCCACGCTTTGGCCGCTGAGCAAACTGGGCAGTGAGTTTATGCCACCGCTGGATGAGGGGGATTTACTGTATATGCCTTCCACGCTGCCGGGGATTTCGACGCGCGAGGCTGGGCGATTGCTGCAGCAGACCGATCGTCTGATTAAGACTGTTCCGGAAGTTGAAACCGTTTTTGGTAAAGCCGGACGTGCCGAAACGGCCACCGATCCTGCGCCGTTAACCATGATTGAAACTACCATTCGCTTTAAGCCGCGTGACCAGTGGCGTCCTGGAATGACGATGGACAAGCTGGTGAATGAGCTGGACAACGTGGTGAAGGTGCCGGGCATTGCCAACGTGTGGGTGCCGCCTATTCGTAACCGCCTGGACATGCTGGCTACCGGGATCAAAAGTCCGGTCGGAATAAAGGTGAACGGCAATAATATTGCTGCCATCGAGTCAGTCGCGGAACAGATTGAGCGCGTGGTGAAGCAGGTGCCCGGCGTCACGTCGGCGCTGGCCGAACGTTTGGGCGGCGGGCGCTATGTGGACATCGACATCGATCGTCGCAAAGCGGCGCGCTATGGTGTTTCTGTTAAGGAACTTCAGTCGCTGGTGGCCACGGTTATTGGGGGTGAAAACATCGGTGAAACCATTGAGGGGCGTGAGCGTTTCCCTATAAACGTACGCTACCCACGTGAACTGCGCGATAACCTGCAAAAACTGCGTGATTTACCGGTTATCACCGCTAACGGCAGCCAACTGGCGCTTTCTGAACTGGCTAATATCTCCATCACGGAAGGGCCGCCAATGCTGAAGAGTGAAAATGCGCGTCTTTCAAACTGGATTTATGTCGACCTGCGGGGCCGTGATTTGAAGTCCGCAGTGGAGGATATGCAGCGTGCGGTGGCCGAGCAGGTGAAATTGCCTGAAGGTGTTTCTCTTTCATGGTCAGGGCAGTTTGAATACCTGGAACGTGCGACGGCGAAATTAAAAATCGTCTTGCCTTTTACCTTGTTAATCATATTTGTACTGTTATATGTCACCTTCTCGAGAGTGAAAGATGCGCTATTAATTATGGGGACTTTACCGTTCTCATTAATTGGCGGCGTATGGTTACTCTACCTGTTGGGATATAACCTGTCGGTGGCCGGAGCCGTTGGCTTTATTGCCCTGGCGGGGGTTGCTGCCGAATTTGGCGTGATCATGGTGCTTTATTTAAACCAGGCACTGGCTAAGCATCAGAAAACTGACAGCGTGCAGGATGGCGGTATGCTGCGGCGCGCTATTCATGAAGGGGCGGTGTTGCGCGTCAGGCCGAAGGTGATGACGGTGGCCACCATTATGGCGGGTTTACTGCCGATTATGTGGGGCAACGGGACCGGATCGGAGGTGATGCGACGTATTGCCGCACCGATGATTGGAGGGATGGTGACGGCACCATTGTTGTCGATGCTGGTTATCCCTGCGGTATATATGCTGATTAAAAAACGGAAATAACTTTGTCAGCCGGAGCGTATATAGTTATGCGCTTCGGCTTACAACCTTATTCATAATTGTCTGATGGCTGTTTGAGAATTTAGCGTGTAGAGCAGCGAATGCTGGACAATTTTCTTTACAACTCATGTGCTGATTTAGCTTTCATTGAGATATAATTCAGTAAGGTACCTGTCGAATTTTAATATGGTAATAACGACGTGACTTACACGAATAAACTGTTCTCAACTTTGATTTTTGTTTGCACGCTAGGGTTGAGCGCTTCTGCCGCTGCTGCGGAAGGCGGCGTCTTCAGCAACGCATGGGAAACATTCTCCGGCCAGGTTTCTAAAACCTGGAACGAGCCAGAACATTATGACCTCTACGTGCCGGCGATTACCTGGCACGCCCGCTTTGCCTATGACAAAGAAAAAACGGATCGCTATAACGAGCGGCCGTGGGGCGCCGGTTTTGGCCAGTCCCGCTGGGATGAAAACGGCAACTGGAACGGTATCTATTTGATGGCGTTCAAGGATTCTTTTAACAAATGGGAACCTATCGGCGGTTATGGTTGGGAGAAAACCTGGCGGCCGCTGAGCGATGATAATTTCCATTTAGGTCTGGGGTACACCGTCGGCGTCACTGCCCGCGATAACTGGAAATATATTCCTATCCCGGTTGTGCTGCCGCTGGCATCTATTGGTTACGGCCCGGCAACCTTCCAGATGACCTACATTCCGGGAACCTATAATAACGGTAACGTCTACTTTGCGTGGATGCGGTTCCAGTTCTGATTTTGTCCACCTGAAGTCGGTGAAAACTGAGGGTTTTTATACCCCTTTAAAAACAAGGTGTAATGCGCAAGCTAGTAAAAAGTTAGCGACTTTTATCACTTTTTAGCAATTCTGGACTGGACAAAAGCCACCACAATTGTTGTACTGATGCCCGACACAGCATTTGTGTCGTTTTTTCATGTAAAGGTAATTTTGATGTCTAAGATTAAAGGTAACGTTAAGTGGTTTAATGAATCCAAAGGCTTCGGCTTCATTACTCCGGAAGATGGCAGCAAAGACGTGTTCGTACACTTCTCTGCAATCCAGAGCAATGGTTTCAAAACCCTGGCTGAAGGCCAGCGCGTTGAGTTTGAAATCACTAACGGTGCCAAAGGCCCTTCTGCTGCAAACGTAATGCCTATCTAAGTCATTACCAGTAGAATATAAAAACCCGCCAAGGCGGGTTTTTTTTTGCCTGCGACTTTTCAGGCAAACAGATACGTTTTCAAAAACAACCCAACGATAACGACGCTTATCAGCACGCTCGCCCAGCCGGTTATTTGCTCTTTCATTGCCCACTCCCCCAAAGATATGGCTGGGATAGTGGCAGAGAAAAATTAAGCTAACATTAACGCCCTAGGGGTTATTGGGTCACGAAAAGGGAAACCAGCCAAAATGCGAGCGCGGTCATTATAAACGAGCCCGCCAGGTTGAGCAGGACGTTCATGCCGGCCCACATCAATCGCCCATCCTGCAGCAGCAAAACCACTTCCGCAGAGAACGTCGAAAACGTTGTCAGGCCGCCGCAGAAACCAGTGGTGATCAGCAGCTTCCACATCGGGTCGACGTTGCTGAAACGGCTGAACAGCGCCAGCCCAAGGCCGATGATAAACGCCCCGGTCAGGTTGGCGATTAGCGTTCCGATGGGGATCCCCATATGCAGGGGATTGAGCTTCATACTGAGAAACCAGCGTGCTACGCTGCCCATCCCGCCGCCGATAAAGACGGCGAATAGCATCTGAATCACGATTAATCCTTATTAAACATCAGCAATGGGAAAAGTGTAGCGTTCAGGTCGGGAGATTTATACCCAATATGCTGTAATTAATCCTTTGAGCGGCGAGGTGGAATATGAAGGTGGCGGTCGGGCAGTTTGTGGTGGGATCAGTCTGGCAGGAAAATGCGGCAACCTGCGTACGGTTGATGGCGCAGGCGGCGGGGAAGGGCGCCGATTTGCTGGTATTGCCGGAGGCCGTCCTGGCAAGGGATGATAATGACCCGGATATGTCGGTGAAGTCAGCGCAGCCGCTTGACGGTGGCTATGTAGAACAGCTGCGGGCTGAAAGCCGGAAGAACGGCATGACAACGGTGTTAACGCTGCATGTGCCTACCGGCGACGGACGGGCGGCAAATACCTTGCTGGCCATTCGTGGCGGTGAGATTGTGGCAAGCTATCAAAAAATTCATTTGTATGACGCTTTCAGCGTGCAGGAGTCCCGGCTGGTGGATGCCGGAGCAAGCCTGGCCCCCTTGATTAAGGTGGCCGGCATGAACGTTGGGCTAATGACCTGCTACGACCTTCGTTTTCCTGACATGGCGCTGAGCCTGGCGCTTAGCGGAGCAGAGGTTCTGGTTCTGCCAGCGGCATGGCTAAAAGGCCCGCATAAAGAGGCTCATTGGGCGACTCTGCTGGCTGCCCGAGCGCTGGATTCGACTTGTTACGTGGTGGCCTCCGGAGAGTGCGGTAATAAAAATATTGGCCAAAGCAGAATTGTCGATCCGTTGGGCGTGACCGTTGCCGCCGCGGCCGAAGTGCCTGAACTGATTTTTGCCGAGGTAAACGCAGAGCGAGTCGCGGCAGTCAGACAAATGCTGCCGGTATTGCTTAATCGCCGGTTTGCGGCTCCGCAAATGCTATGATGTTTTTTTAAGCAAACCTTGATTCACCTTGTTACAGATTGCTATTGTGTCGCGCGGGCAAATGTCCGTTAATGCAATCAGGTCTTTTATTCGCCGTTGTCACGGCACGCATCACAAAAGAAGGTAGGTATGGGAGAGATTAGTATCACTAAGCTGCTGGTTGTCGGCGCGCTGATCGTATTGCTGTTTGGTACCAAGAAGCTGCGCACGCTGGGCGGCGATCTCGGTTCTGCCATCAAAGGCTTTAAGAAAGCGATGGCTGAAGACGACAGTGGCAAAAAGCCCGATACCGAAGCTGAAGCCTCTGCAGAACAGCGCATCGTTCATAAAGACTGAATGACGACTGCAAAATAAAAACCGGCTCATAATGGCCGGTTTTTTTATGGATGTCAGTTTAAACGTAACAATGTGTAACTACTGTTACTTCACTTCCATGCCTTTTGCCTGCAGGTCGGCGTGGTAGGAGGAGCGGACAAACGGGCCACAGGCGGCGTGGGTGAAGCCCATCGCCAGCGCTTCCGCTTTCATCTCTTCAAACTCATCAGGGCTAACGTAACGCTGCACCGGTAAGTGGTGACGGCTTGGCTGCAGATACTGGCCCAGCGTCAGCATGGTCACCCCGTGGCGGCGCAGGTCGCGCATCACTTCAATGATTTCTTCGTTGGTTTCACCCAGACCTACCATCAGGCCGGACTTGGTTGGGATATGCGGATGCGCTTCTTTGAAACGCTCAAGCAGCTTCAGTGACCAGTTGTAGTCTGCGCCAGGACGGACGTTGCGGTAGACGCGCGGCACGTTTTCCAGGTTGTGGTTGAACACGTCTGGTGGCGTCGCGGTCAGGATATCCAGTGCGCGATCCATACGGCCACGGAAATCCGGAACCAGCGTTTCGATTTTGATGGTTGGGTTTTTTTCGCGGATAGCACGAATACAGTCTGCGAAGTGCTGAGCACCGCCGTCGCGCAGATCGTCGCGGTCTACGGAGGTGATAACCACGTAGCGCAGGCCCATGTCGGCAATAGTCTGTGCCAGTTTTTCAGGCTCGTTAGCGTCTGGCGCAACCGGGCGGCCATGTGCGACGTCACAGAATGGGCAACGGCGCGTACAAATGGCGCCCAGAATCATAAAGGTCGCGGTGCCGTGGTTAAAACATTCAGCGAGGTTAGGGCAGGACGCTTCTTCGCAAACGGAATGCAGACCATTTTTGCGCATCGCCGCTTTAATGCCCTGGATACGGGTTGAGTCAGACGGAAGTTTGATTTTCATCCATTCTGGCTTTCTCAACAGCTCCTGGCGCTCTGTCACCACGTTTTTAACCGGGATCAGAGCCATTTTATCGGCGTCGCGGTATTTAACGCCGCGTTCCATCACAATGGGTTTGCTCATAGGGTGCGTATTCCAGTTGCGGATAATGAAGTCAGGCTAATTCAAGCTAAGTTAGGATCTATCAACTATTTTTGAATTAATGGCCGGGAGTATATCATCACGGCCAGGGAGAATCAGTATACCCCAACATGAAATGGAGAAAGAATTGTAAATGGGTTGTTGTTTTGTGCTAAATGCGAGGTTAACGGGCATGGTGTTCACCTCTGAAACGTCCGGTAAGAGGTGAAAACCACTGGGAATCAGGCAAACTCGGTGCTTATGGCTTTGATTATCTCCTGCAAAACCGTATCCCGAATGCTTAGCTTGTTAAAATGCATGCTGGTTTCCATTGTTTTATCGGCAAACAGATCACAGTCAACGGCCTGCAGGCGCCACGTCTCTTTAAACATTTCGTACAGCCGCCAGGGCATGAAGCCCAGCAAATCGCTGCTGCCTAACAGCGAGGATAGGGTGACGTAGTTATAGCTGCTAAATGCTATCTGCCTGTTGGGAAGCCGCTCGCTGATCTCCTGGCGCAGGTCGCGCAGCAGGTCATCCTGCATGATCAGGAAGGTGTGCTCCATGTTTTGCAGATCTTCTCGAGTTAGTCGCTGTTCAAGACAGGGGTGACCTTCCCGGCAGACCACGGCGATACTTTCCTGATACAGCGGTACGCTGGTGATTGTTCGCGCATAGTGGCGGCTGGTGTCGATAATAAGGTCGGTCTGAAACTGGCTTAGCTGAGACTCGCCGTCATTAATTGGCACGTTGCGAATAAGCAGATTCGGGTTAACTTTGCGGATCGCAGAATAGACTTTAGGGATAACTAAAGCCCCAATAGACGGCTGAGTGGCAATGGTGATGGTGCGTTGCTGATCGTTGCTGCTGTTAAAATCCAGCGCGCCAAGAATCGATTCCAGTCCCTGGCTGATATATTCGTGCAGATGTGCCGCATACGCCGTCGGCGTGACGCCCTGGCCTTTGCGGATGAATAAAGGATCGGGAAAAATATAGCGCAACTTTTGGATAGACTGGCTGATGGCCGAGGGCGTGAGGTTAAGCACTCTGGCTGCATTGACGATGCCTTTATGAATGTAGACAGCCTCAAAAATGGTCAGCAAGTTTAAATCTATGTTGCGTAACGTCTTGAATACGGGATAGTTGTTTTCACCATCGCGATCCACGATTTTTTTCTCAGACAGTGGGTTTTGCCCCATGTCAGGTCTCCGTTAAAAAAATAAAGAATATTATATTTATAGATACAAATAGAGCATTTGGGGGAATTAGCGTAGTTATTTTGCCAACCCAAGCACGAATAAGAAAAATTAAGCGGCAGAAAAGGTTTCTGGGCTGTCATATTATTTAAATAATGACGTTTCTGAATTATCCAACTAGTGATTATAACTGACGGGCTATCGGGATTTTACAGAGGGTAATATCAGGCCAGAAGAGGAAACTTGCTGGCCAGTCGATTAATCAGCGGACTGATATTCGTAAGGCGGGTGGTTTAGCAGGGCGATAAAGTTTTCTACCAGTCGGGGTTGGATATCTGCCACGGTGATATCGTCGATAAAATGACTGACCTGTGTCATCTCCAGCCCGGCATAGCCGCAGGGGTTAATACGCAGGAATGGGGATAAATCCATATTGATGTTCAGCGCTAAACCGTGGAACGAACATCCCTTGCGAATGCGAAGCCCCAGAGAGCAAATTTTACGTCCGTCGACATACACGCCCGGCGCATCGGCACGCGGGTAGGCTTCTATATCATATTCTGCCAGCGTGTTAACCACGGTTTGTTCCAGGATGGTCACCAGCTCCCGCACGCCCAGCTTGCGTCGTTTTAAGTTCAGCAGTAGATACATAACCTGCTGGCCAGGGCCGTGAAAGGTCACCTGGCCGCCGCGATCGCTTTGCACCACCGGAATATCGCCCGGCATCAGGACGTGCTCGGCTTTACCGGCCTGGCCCTGGGTGAAAACCTGAGGGTGCTCGACCAGCCAAATCTCGTCGGCCGTAGCGTCGTCACGGGTGTCGGTAAAGTCATGCATCGCCTGCGAGACAGGTTCATAAGGCTGCAGGCCAAGGGTGCGAATCAGAATAGTGTCTTGAGACAAAACAGCGTCTCCGGGAGAAAATGGTGGTGGGAAGTATATCATACTCAAAACCCGGCCTGAGCCGGGTTATCGGATTACAGCACCATACGAAC
This sequence comes from Cedecea neteri NBRC 105707 = ATCC 33855, assembly GCF_001571265.1. GTDB lineage: Bacteria > Pseudomonadota > Gammaproteobacteria > Enterobacterales > Enterobacteriaceae > Cedecea > Cedecea neteri. Next base: position 26,270 of record NZ_BCTL01000040.1, read on the forward strand.
GATTTCGATGTTGCCTAATTCTTCGTACAGAGTTTCAACCTGCTCAATGTGCGTTGCATTGATAGTAATGGAAACGGAGTGGTAGTTTCCTTTGCTGCTTGGTTTAACCTGCGGCGTGTAGTCACCAGGGGCATGGCGCTGCACTACCTCAACGACCAGATCAACCAGCTCCGGTTTCGCCAGGCCCATTACTTTGTAAGTAAAAGAGGTTGGGAATTCGAGCAGTTCGTTCAGTTTGGTTTTCATGGTAGCTCCAGCGTTACGGCAATAAAAATGATAACTCCCGCCGACGGGCGGGAGTAGAGATTACGGGTGAACCCATCGTGGTAAAGCGTCTGAAAACCGGTCTTACAGGAACAAAGAATCGGGTTCTCTGGTGTGCCCCAAACGGTCGAAAACCACGTTTTTCGGCCGTTTGTCATCAATAATAACTCCCGCCGACGGGCGGGAGTTGCTTTGATGCTAAGTATATGGGGTCAACTTCGACACTTTCAAGTGTTCAATAATTAACCGAACCAGTGGTGGAACATCAGTTTGATGTAATCAATGATTCGGCTGAAGAAATTCCCTTCCGGCATCTCTTGCAGCACAACCAGCGGACGCTGCTCGATAGTTTTGCCGTCAAGCTGGAAGTTAATGGTGCCAACAACCTGATTTTTCTGCAGCGGGGCGTGCAGCTCGGAGGTGGTCAGCACGTAGCTGGCTTTCAGGTCTTTCATACGGCCGCGGGGAATGGTCAGATAAACGTCTTTATCCACGCCCAGAGATGCACGGTCGTTATCGCCAAACCAGGCCGGTTCGGAAGCGAACTCTTTGCCAGCTTTCAGCGGAGAAACAGTTTCAAAGAAGCGGAAACCCCAGGTCAGCAGCTTTTTGCTTTCTGTTTCACGGCCTTTGTAGGTGTGCCCGCCGAGTACCGCAGAAATCAGACGCATCTGGCCTTCGGTAGCGGAAGCCACGAGGTTATAGCCTGCTGCATCGGTGTGGCCGGTTTTAATGCCGTCAACGTTGAGGCTGGTATCCCACAGCAGACCGTTACGGTTGGTCTGACGGATATTGTTGAAGGTGAACTCTTTTTCTTTGTAGATAGAGTATTCGTTCGGCACATCGCGGATCAATGCCTGGCCTATCAGCGCCATATCGCGTGCAGAACTGTACTGGCCTTCGGCGTCCAGGCCGTGCACGGTCTGGAAGTGGGTGTTTTTCAGGCCCAGGGCGGAAACGTAGCCATTCATCAGGCTCACGAAGGCATCCTGGCTGCCGGCGACGAAGTCGGCCATTGCCACACAGGCGTCGTTACCTGACTGCAGGTTGATACCGCGAACCAGTTTGTTGACCGGCACCTGCATACCAGGCTGAAGGAACATCAGCGAGGAGCCTTTAAACACCGGGTTGCCGGTGGCCCAGGCATCTTTGCCGATGGTGACCATCGCATTGTCGTCGAATTTGCCGGCTTTCATCGCCTGGCCAATGACGTAGCTGGTCATCATCTTGGTGAGGCTGGCCGGGTCGCGACGTGCGTCGGCATTTGATTCGGCCAGCACTTTCCCTGAGTTGTAGTCAATCAGGATATACGCTTCTGCATCAATCTGCGGGACGCCCGGGATCATAGTTTTAATATTGAGGTCGTCAGCTTGAGCAGAGGCCACAGCCGCAAGGGCGAAAGCCGAGGTGAGCGCCAGGCGCTTAACAAAACGTGCAGAAAGAGCTGTATTCATGATGGAACTACGACGTCCGTGATGGAATTAAAAAAAGTGCCTTACTATAGCAAAAGCATTTTTGACTGGCATCTGACTTTGCGCGTGAGTTTGTTAATGGTCTTTACACAAATTTACGGGCAAGAAACAGGCCAGTCAAAGCTTTACATAGCGGGAGCGTTGGTCACAAATGACTGCTGTTGCGCTTCTGACATCAGGCGCTGCTGCAGGGCTGTGGCTTCATTGCGGCTGCTGAACGGGCCAAGCTGAACGCGATACACGGCGCCGTTATGAGAAACAGCTCCCGGCACGCCAAACTGTTGACTGAGCTTCTGCTGCCACTGGCTGGCGCGTGCCCCATCGCTCACTGCACCGACCTGAACAACATAACGGCCACTGCTGGCTGGTGCGCTTGCTGCACTACGCTGAACGTGGCCCTGCGTTGAACCCGGAGCGGTGACCGGTGCAGAAACGGCTGGAGCCTGCTGCTCAACGATCGGAGCTGGCTGAGGAGCTACTGGCGGAGTTGGCGTCGCCGCTGGTGTCGCTGTTGCTGCAACAGGCTGCTGCGTAGCTGCCGCGGTTGCCGGGGCATCCGGTGTTTCTATCACGCCTGCCGCAAGTGGCGTAGGAGCACCGAGAAAACCGCTGCCCTGAACAGGTGCGCCTGTGGTATCTGCACTTTGCAGCGTCGAGTTGCTGATGGCGCGCACATCACCCTGTGGAGCTACAGGCTGAGCAGGGGAGGAGGCGCTCCCCATGCCGCCGCTAAGGTCAGGACGAGCCGGCAGCGCATAGGTCTGCTTGGCGATAGTCGTGCATGCCGTACCCGGGCCGGACATTGTGCCGTCCTGAGCAACAATGATTGGGTCGATACGGACTTTTGTATTGTTTGATGTGTTCAGCCTGTCTGCCGCCGCGCGCGATAGCGAGATCGCTCGATCGTTACCGTAAGGGCCGCGATCGTTGATGCGGACTACAATCATGCGGCCATTCGCGAGGTTCGTGATCCGCGCATAGCTTGGAATAGGCAGCGTCGGATGGGCTGCGGTCAACGCATTAGGATCAAACGCTTCACCTGACGCGGTCAGGTTGCTGCCTGGCTCGGCATCGTAAATAGCCGCGAAGCCTGCCTGGCTGAAGTTGGCCGGATTCTGAACAATTTTGTAGGTTTTGCCGTTGTTCTGGTAATCCTGGTTAACTGACGGATTTAGCGGTTCATAGCGTGGCTCAGCGCCGCTGATTTCGACGACTGGACCGTTGCACACGGCCGGCTGTGGTGCCTGATTAACCGGCTGCTGATTCTCATCATTTGACGAACATGCTGCCAGTAACGCCGCTGCGATGCAGACGCCAGCCCACCGTTTTTGCTTACCCATTGCGCACCTCATCCAGTTACACGCTTTTTGATAACATTTTTCTGTGAGTATGTATCGACATGACGATACCAAACCCGGCCATCAGCACGATTAGCGCTGACCCCCCGTAGCTGACCAGCGGCAGCGGCACGCCGACCACCGGTAAGATACCACTAACCATGCCAATATTTACAAATACATAGACGAACAGGATCAGCATCAGCCCGCCAGCCATTACCCGGCCAAAGGTGGTCTGCGCGCGTGCGGCAATAAACAGGCCGCGCATGATCAGCAGCAGATAGAGCGCCAGCAGCACCAGAATGCCGACTAAGCCCAGTTCCTCCGCTAGCACCGCGAAGATAAAGTCGGTATGGCGTTCTGGCAAGAATTCCAGCTGCGACTGTGTGCCGTGCAGCCAGCCTTTGCCGCGGAGGCCTCCGGAGCCGATGGCGATTTTGGACTGAATTATATGATAGCCCGCGCCGAGCGGATCGCTTTCTGGATCTAACAGCATCATCACGCGCGCGCGCTGATAGTCATGCATCAGGAAGAACCACAGGATCGGCACGAAGGCGGCCACCAACAGAACGGCAACCAGAATAAGGCGCCAGCTCATGCCGGAAAGGAACAGCACAAACAGGCCCGATGCGGCGACCAGAATAGATGTCCCCAGGTCAGGCTGGGCGGCAACCAGCAGGGTCGGCATGAAGATCAGTACCAGCGCAATGCCGGTATTTTTTAGCGTGGGCGGGCAAACGTCGCGGTTAATAAAGCGAGCAACCATAAGCGGGACGGCAATCTTGGCGATTTCCGAAGGCTGGAAACGCACGAAACCCAGATCGAGCCAGCGCTGCGCCCCTTTTGAAATGGCCCCGAAGGCATCAACCGCAACCAGCAAAATAATACAGAAAATATAGAGATAGGGCGCCCAGCCTTCGTAGACACGAGGCGGAATTTGCGCCATGACGACCATAATTACCAGCCCCATGAGGATCTGACCGATTTTACGCTCCATCATGCCCATATCCTGCCCGCTGGCACTCCACACCACCAGGGCGCTGAACACCAGCAGTGCGAGGATTGTCACCAGGAAGGTCGGGTCGAGATGAACCTTATCCCAAATCGTTTTTTTATTAGGATTGTCAGTCATGCTTATTGATCCTCTGCGGCCGAGGCGGCCGGTGCTTCAGACGGCAGTACCGTGTTGTTATCCCCCAACATGACGTGGTCGAGGATCTGGCGCATGATAGTCCCGACGGCCGGACCCGCGCCGCCGTTCTCCAGAATCATGGTCACGGCGTACTGTGGGTTGTCATACGGCGCAAAGGCCGTCATCAGCTTGTGGTCACGTAGACGTTCAGCAATTTTATGCGCGTTATACGTTTCGTTGGCTTTCAGACCAAAGACCTGTGCAGTACCGGATTTCGCCGCCACTTTGTAAGGTGCATTGGCGAAGTATTTGTGTGCGGTACCGTTAGGCCGGTTAGCTACGCCATACATCCCGTCTTTGGCGATTTCCCAATAGCCAGAGTGGATATCGCCCACCGGTGCTTCAGTCGGCTGCTGCCAGGGAACCTGTTTGCCGTTTTCGGTGGTGCTCATCAGCAGATGCGGCACACGAACAATGCCGTCGTTTATCAGGATCATCATCGCCTTGCTCATTTGGATCGGCGTGGCTGTCCAGTAACCCTGGCCGATACCGACCGGAATGGTGTCACCTTGATACCAGGGTTTTTTAAAGCGCTTCAGCTTCCACTCGCGCGTCGGCATGTTGCCCGCACGCTCTTCTGAAAGGTCGATCCCCGTCAGGTGGCCATAGCCGAATTTGCTCATCCATTCGCCAATGCGGTCGATCCCCATGTCGTAGGCAACCTGGTAGAAGAAGGTATCGGCAGATTCTTCCAGCGATTTGGTCACGTTGAGGCGGCCGTGGCCCCATTTTTTCCAGTCGCGGTAACGTTTTTCCGAGCCTGGCAGTTGCCACCAGCCCGGGTCAAACAGAGAAGTGTTACGTGTAATAACGCCCGCGCTTAGCGCCGAAACAGCCATATAAGGCTTCACGGTAGAGGCTGGAGGATACACGCCCTGAGTTGCGCGGTTAATCAGCGGGGTATTCGGGTCGTTAAGCAGGCCCGAGTAGTCCTTGCTGGAGATGCCGTCGACGAACAGGTTCGGGTTGTAGCTTGGCATCGACACCAGCGCCAGAATGCCGCCGGAGCGCGGGTCTGTGACCACCACCGCAGCACGGCTGCCCGCCAGCAGGGTTTCGATATACGTTTGAAGCTTCAGGTCCAGCGTCAGGTAAATATCGTGCCCGGCCTGAGGCGGCACTTCTTTAAGCTGGCGTATGACGCGGCCACGGTTATTAACCTCAACCTCTTCGTAGCCCGTTTGCCCGTGCAGAACATCTTCGTAATAACGTTCGATGCCGAGCTTACCGATGTCGTGGGTCGAGGCGTAGTTGGCCAGCTTGCCTTCTTTATCCAGGCGCTCAACGTCTTTATCGTTGATTTTTGAGACATAGCCAATCACGTGAGTCAGCGCGGAGCCATAAGGATAGAAGCGGCGTTTGTAGCCTTTCACTTCCACACCGGGGAAGCGGTACTGGTTTACCGCAAAGCGGGCAACCTGAACTTCCGTCAGGTTAGTTTTGACCGCAATGGAGGTGAAGCGGTGCGAGCGGGCACGCTCTTTCTTGAAATTCGCGATATCGTCATCGGTCAGGTCAACCACCGGGCGCAGCGCTTCTAGCGTTTCCTGAACGTTATCGACTTTTTCCGGCATCATCTCGATTTGATAGATGGTGCGGTTTAGCGCCAGCGGAGTGCCGTTACGATCGTAAATAATGCCGCGACTGGGCGGAATGGGTACCAGCTTAATGCGGTTTTCGTTGGACCGCGTCTGATAGTCGTTAAAGCGAACGATCTGCAGATTATAAAGGTTGGCGATCAGCACGCCGGTAAGCAGCAAAATGCCGATAAAAGCGACCAGCGCCCGGCGCACAAAGAGCGCAGACTCAGCAGTGTAGTCGCGAAAAGAATTCTGTAATTTCATTCGCTGCTTAGTATTACCCGCTCAGGTTTACTCACGATGGTAAGGGTGGTTGGTGGTAATGCTCCACGCCCGATAGAGACTTTCCGCCACCAGTACCCTGACTAGCGGATGGGGCATGGTTAGCGTGGAGAGCGACCAGCTTTGCTCGGCCGCGGCCTTGCAGGCTGGTGCTAATCCCTCGGGGCCGCCGATTAACAGGCTGACATCGCGGCCATCCTGCTTCCAGCGTTCCAGCTGTGTGGCAAGCTGCGGGGTATCCCACGGTTGACCGGGAATATCCAGCGTCACGATTCGGTTACCTTTGCCCGCGGCGGCCAGCATCATTTCGCCCTCTTTTTCGAGGATACGTTTGATATCGGCATTTTTGCCGCGTTTTCCAGCCGGAATTTCTACCAGCTCAAAAGGCATGTCTTTCGGGAAACGACGCAGGTACTCGGTAAAGCCGGTCTGCACCCAGTCAGGCATTTTGGTTCCAACGGCCACCAGTTGCAGCTTCACCCGTTAGCTCCAGAGTTTTTCCAGTTCGTACAGCTGGCGGCTCTCTTCCTGCATGACGTGAACGATAATTTCGCCCAGATCGACCACAACCCAGTCAGAAGCGTTAATGCCTTTCACGCCCATTGGCGACAGGCCAACTTCACGAGAGGACTGAACAACGTGCTCGGCAATAGACATGACGTGGCGGTTAGACGTCCCGGTGCAGATGACCATGCAGTCGGTGATGCTGGATTTGCCTTTAACATCAATCGCGATGATGTCCTGGCCTTTGAGGTCGTCGATTTTATCGACAATGAAATCCTGAAGTGCTTTACCCTGCAAGTGTTCCCCCTGAGAGAATGAGAGTGTTTGGTGTGGCCCGTAAATAACCCTATACCAACAGGGCAGGCGGCTTTGGCTGAAAAATTGGCCGTCCAGCGCGAAGCGCGGGCTATCATCCCATTGCGCGCCGGAGTTTGCATTGCCATTTTTGTAAAACTATTTCAGAAAAGCCGGATTACGGGCAGGAAATTATGGCAGCGGAGCATAACAGCCTGAGGAGTGGTGTCAATGGCTGCAGCTTCCAGTAAAACATAATAGCGTAAAGCTGGGCGTTTCACTGCCGTTCTCCCGCATGCTTCACATCCTGCAGGGGGGCTCAGCGGTACAACCCTTGCTGGAGAATAAACGTTAGCACATTCGGGGGCAGTAGATCGTCACAGGGCTGATTGCTCTCAAGCCGATGGCGAATCGTTGTCGCGGAGATGTCGTAGAGCGGCGTTGGGGCAAGAAAGACTTTGCCGGCCGGCTGCTGGTGGAGCATTTCGACCGAATCCGTTACGTTTTGTGCGAGCCATGCCTGCTGCTCGGGCGTTTCCAGGGTTAGCGGATAGCCGGGCCGCTGGGTGACCAGCAGATGGCACAGCGTAAGTAGCGTTTCCCAACGGTGCCAACGGTGCAAACTGAGCAATGAATCCTGACCAATAATAAAAGCCAACGGCTGTTTGGGCCCCAGTTCGGCGCGAAGCTGCTCCAGCGTTTCCACAGTCCAGGACGGTGTCGAGCGGCTCAGTTCGCGGTCATCCAGAGTGAAAAGCGGGTGGTCTGCAATTGCAAGCTCAATCATCTCTTTGCGTTGCGCGCTGCTCGCTTCCGGCTGTGGGCGATGCGGAGGCACATTGTTGGGCATGATAGTGACGCTTTTTAGCTTCACCAGCCTCGCAAGGGCTTCAACGGATTTCAGATGACCGTAATGGATAGGATCAAAGGTGCCGCCATACAGCGCCAGAAGAGATGAATCAGGCATCAATAAAGATTTCCGGTAAAGCTTTATGGCAGATAAGCAGAGAAAGGCCTTCAAGCTCGTCCCAGACCGACCGCCCGTAGTCCTGTTTCAACGTCAGTTCGATGCGAGTCAGTAAACGAACGGCCTGATAAAGCTGCTCTGAAGAAACACGATTGAGCGCTTCAGTGACCAACTGGCGGCGGTTTTGCCACACGCGTTGCTGATCGAACAGCGTCCGTAAGGGCGTCGTTGCCGACTGGCGTTTGAGATTGACCAGTTGCAGAAGTTCACGCTGCAGGGTTCGCAGTAGAATGACCGGTTCGCTGGCTTCCAGGCGAAGCTGCTGCAATATATGCAGTGCTCGCTTGCTCTTACCAGCAAGCAGTGCGTCCACCCAATGAAAAGGCGTAAAGTGGGCGGCATCGTTCACGGCTTGCTCAACGCGTGGCAGCGTTAATTTACCGTCAGTCCAGATGAGCGACAGCCTTTCCAGCGCCTGAGAAAGCGCCAGCAGATTACCCTCATAGCAGTAGCAGAGCAGCTGATTGGCGGCATCGTCCAGCACCAGATTCATCTGTTTTGCACGCTGATACACCCAGCGGGGCAGATTAGCCTGTTCAGGCGTTTGGCAGGTTACCAGCACAGAGCGATTGGCCAGTTGAGTAAACCAGGCAGCATTTTCCTGCGCTTTCGTCAGTTTATTACCGCGAACCAGCAGCAAAATGTCGTCGTGGAGCAGGCTCACCAGCGTTTCTAGCTGAGCGTTAATGGCGGCATTTGGGCCGTTTTCCGGCAGCAGTAGGAGTAGCGTCTGGCGGCTGGCAAAAAGACTGAGCGCCTGGCAAATCGAAAACAGAGCCTGCCAGTCGGTGGAGGCTTCTAGCTGAACGGTGTGATGTTCTTCAAAGCCGTTTTGCTGGGCGTGTTTACGCACCGCATCCTGGCTTTCCTGTAATAAGAGAGGATCGTTACCTAACAGCAGATACGCCGCGCGCAGCCCTTCATTGAGCTGCGCGTGGAGTTGTTCCGGATACACTCGGATCATTTGCTAACAGAGGTTGCCGGCAGAGTGGTGGATACCCGGCCAGCAGGAGCCGGGGCGACCGTTTTTTGTGCACTAATCGGTTTTGCCTCATCCTTTGTTGCTTCAAGATCTGCGGCGTGAACGGCCAGCAGTTTGCGGATCAGCTGTTGGGCAACGTTGGTGTACATCTCTTTGATAATCAAATCCTGCTCGGCATCTTTCGCCAGCGCAGTCAGTGGGTTATCAAAGAACGAACGGTAGGTCTTCGCGCTGATCGGATAAATGTCGTGACCCGGAATCAGGACCTGGGCATTAACAACCATCACCATCTGGTATTCCGCGGTCTGACCGTTCTGGAACACAGAAGCCGTGTCCTGACCAAGGCTGTAGGCACCCACGCGCAGGGACGGTATATCCTTGCGTACGCCTGTGCCGGTATCGTCCACAATCGTGACGCCGTTTAAGCGCAGTTGCTTACGGATTTCACGCGTTAGCGGACCGTTAGGATCGCCAGAGTTGAGGATCAGCGTCTTCAACTCTGAAGGGACCTGCGTGTTGCCACGCAGGTGAAAACCACAGCCGGCGGTGACAAGCACCGCCAGGGTTACTAACAGGGTGACAAAGGGATGTCGCACGCTTCCTCCTGCGCTTAGCCCACAACCAGGTTGAGCAGTTTACCCGGAACGTAAATCACTTTACGTACGGTTACACCCTCAAGATATTTCGCGACCAGATGTTCCTGACCGGCGCGCTCGCGCACTTGTTCTTCAGTGGCATCGGCAGGTACGGTGACTTTACCACGTACTTTACCGTTAACCTGAACCACGACCAGGCGAGAGTCTTCGACCATTGCCTGCTCGTCAGCCTGTGGCCACGGTGCGTTATCCACATCACCTTCACCACCCAGTGACTGCCACATGTCGAAGCAAACGTGCGGGGTGAACGGATACAGCATGCGCACAACGGCCAGCAGTGCTTCGTTCAGCAGAGCACGATCCTGCTCGCCGTCCTGCGGTGCTTTAGCCAGTTTGTTCATCAGCTCCATAATGGCAGCGATGGCGGTGTTAAAGGTCTGACGGCGGCCGATATCGTCGGTCACTTTAGCAATCGTTTTATGTACGTCGCGGCGCAGGGCTTTCTGATCTTCGCTCAGCGCGGCGATGTCCAGCGCTGGTACAGCGCCACGGTTGGTGTGTTCGTAGACCAGTTTCCAGACGCGCTTCAGGAAGCGGTTGGCACCTTCAACGCCGGATTCCTGCCATTCAAGCGTCATATCCGCTGGTGAAGCAAACATCATAAACAGACGAACGGTATCCGCGCCGTAGCGTTCAACCATGACCTGCGGGTCGATGCCGTTGTTTTTCGACTTCGACATTTTGCTCATGCCAGCATAGACCAGTTCACGGCCTTCTGCGTCACGGGCTTTGATGATGCGGCCTTTCTCGTCGCGCTCAACGATAGCGTCTACCGGGGAAACCCAGTTACGCTCGCCGTTAACGCCGGTGTAATAGAAGGCATCCGCCAGCACCATGCCCTGACAAAGCAGCTGTTTGGCAGGTTCATCGGAAGTCACCATGCCCGCGTCGCGCATCAGCTTGTGGAAGAAGCGGAAGTAGAGCAGGTGCATGATGGCGTGTTCAATCCCGCCAATGTAGATATCCACCGGCAGCCAATAGTTGGCGGCTTTGGAATCCAGCATGCCTTTGTCGTACTGCGGGCAAGTATAACGTGCGTAGTACCAGGAGGACTCCATAAAGGTGTCGAAGGTGTCGGTTTCACGCAGCGCAGGCATGCCGTTAACGGTGGTTTTCGCCCACTCAGGATCGGCTTTAATTGGGCTGGTGATGCCGTCCATCACCACGTCTTCCGGCAGAATAACCGGCAGCTGATCTTCCGGGGTTGGCATCACGGTGCCGTCTTCCAGAGTGACCATTGGGATTGGTGCGCCCCAGTAACGCTGGCGGGAAACGCCCCAGTCGCGCAGACGGAAGTTCACTTTACGCTCGCCTACGCCTTTGGCTGCCAGCTTATCGGCAATGGCGTTGAACGCCTGCTGGAAGTCCAGACCGTCAAACTCGCCGGAGTTAAACAGTGCGCCTTTCTCGGTCATTGCGGAGGCGGAAAGGTCCGGCTCGCTGCCGTCGGCATTCAGAATAACAGGCTTGATTGACAAACCGTATTTAGTGGCGAATTCCCAGTCGCGCTGATCGTGGCCAGGAACGGCCATCACGGCACCGGTGCCGTATTCCATTAGCACGAAGTTGGCCACCCAAACCGGAACGCTTTCGCCGGTCAGCGGATGAATGGCGTTAATGCCGGTTGCAACGCCTTTCTTCTCCATGGTCGCCATGTCGGCTTCGGCCACTTTGGTGTTACGGCATTCTTCAATGAACTCGGCAAGCGCTGGGTTATTTACCGCAGCCTGCTGAGCCAGAGGATGGCCGGCGGCAACGGCCAGGTAAGTCACACCCATGAAGGTATCAGGGCGAGTAGTATAAACGGTCAGCTTCTCGGCGCTGTTTTCTACATCGAAGGTAATTTCTACGCCTTCGGAGCGGCCAATCCAGTTGCGCTGCATGGTTTTAACCTGATCCGGCCAGTGATCCAGCGTATCCAGGTCGTTCAGCAGTTCGTCAGCATAGGCGGTGATTTTGATGAACCACTGTGGGATCTCTTTGCGTTCAACTTTGGTGTCACAACGCCAGCAGCAGCCGTCGATAACCTGCTCGTTTGCCAGTACGGTCTGATCGTTCGGGCACCAGTTCACCGCGGAGGTTTTTTTGTAAACCAGGCCTTTGTTGTACAGCTGAGTGAAGAACTGCTGTTCCCAGCGGTAGTACTCAGGCGTACAGGTAGCCAGTTCACGGCTCCAGTCGTAGCCGAAGCCCAGCGTCTTCAGCTGGTTCTTCATGTAATTGATGTTGTCGTAGGTCCACGGGGCTGGCGCGGTGTTGTTTTTTACCGCAGCGCCTTCAGCCGGCAGGCCGAACGCATCCCAGCCGATCGGCTGCAGGACGTTTTTACCCAGCATACGCTGGTAACGCGCGATAACGTCGCCGATGGTGTAGTTACGGACGTGGCCCATATGTAGTCGGCCGGAAGGATAGGGCAGCATGGAGAGGCAGTAGTATTTCTCTTTGCCTTCGTCTTCGGTCACTTCAAAAGTACGGTTCTCTTGCCAGTGTTGCTGGACGTTAGATTCTATCTCTTCCGGGCGGTATTGCTCTTGCATGGCAGCCAGTAGTCCTGTTAATGAAAGACGGCTACGAAACGTAGCCTTTAATGAATTCGAGTTTAGATCGCCATAGCATAGCCGATTCGACAGCGGCAAAACAGCCTTTCGACGCCCTCAGTGGGCATTTCACCGTTCTGTAACGCTTGCAGTTTTTTACCCAGGGTGTGGCTAATCTAACAAAGCATAGGCGGATTAACGTCTATTATTAGAATCAGTTACCACGCCGCGAATGCGGCAATCCTTCAAGGAGGCAGGCTAACGATGAACAAGGTTGCTCAATTTTATCGGGAACTGGTTGAATCGCTGAGCGAACGGCTACGCAAGGGGGAGCGCGATATCGATGCGCTGGTTGCAAGTGCGCGTAAGCAGATGAATGACACCGGAGAGCTGACCCGAACGGAAATAGAAGAGGTAACGCGTGCGGTACGCCGTGACCTTGAAGAGTTTGCTCGTAGCTACGGGGAAAGTCAGGAAGAGTTTACCGACAGCGTTTTTATGCGGGTGATTAAAGAGAGTTTATGGCAAGAACTGGCGGACATTACCGACAAAACTCAGCTTGAGTGGCGGGAAGTATTTAAAGATCTCAGCCATCACGGGGTGTATCACAGTGGTGAAGTCGTTGGGTTAGGTAATCTGGTGTGTGAAAACTGCCATCACCATATTGCGATTTACACGCCCGATGTGCTGCCAGTTTGCCCGAAATGTGGTCATAACCAGTTTCATCGACGTCCGTTTGAACCTTAAAAAAAAGCCTTCCGTAGGGAAGGCTTTTTGCTGTGGCGCGTTACGCTTAGTGCAGAATCTTCGCCAGGAAGTCTTTGGCGCGCTCGGACTGCGGGTTATTGAAGAAGTCGTCTTTGTTTGAATCTTCGACAATTTTCCCTTCATCCATAAAGATGACGCGGTTAGCCACTTTGCGGGCAAAGCCCATTTCGTGAGTTACCACCATCATGGTCATGCCTTCATTGGCCAGTTCAACCATTACGTCCAGGACTTCGTTGATCATCTCCGGGTCGAGCGCTGAGGTCGGTTCATCAAACAGCATCGCAATAGGATCCATGCACAGGGCACGGGCAATCGCGACACGCTGCTGCTGGCCGCCGGAAAGCTGTGCCGGATATTTATCGGCATGGGCGGCGAGCCCTACGCGCTCGAGTAATTTTAACCCTTTCGCACGGGAAGCCGCTTTATCGCGCTTCAGCACTTTGACCTGGGCAAGCGTCAGGTTTTCGATAATTGACAGGTGAGGGAATAGCTCAAAGTGTTGGAACACCATGCCAACGTGGGAGCGGAGCTGCGCCAGATTGGTTTTTTTATCGTTCACCTGGGTGCCGTTTACCAGGATCTCGCCTTTTTGTACGGGCTCAAGACCGTTGACGGTTTTAATCAGCGTGGATTTGCCGGAGCCAGAAGGCCCGCAAACAACCACAACTTCGCCTTTCTTCACTTCGGTGGAGCACTCGGTCAGCACCTGAAAGTGACCATACCATTTAGAAACATTTTTCAGGGTAATCATTACACAGTCCTTTTCTTCAAGTAGCTGACCAACAGCGATGCACTGAGGCTAATCACAAAATAGACCAGGCCGGCAAACAGGATCATCTCGACCTGTGTACCGTCACGCTCGCCGATGGTGGAGGCGGTGCGGAAGAAGTCTGCCAGGCTTAAAACGTATACCAACGAGGTATCCTGGAATAAAACGATGCCCTGGGTTAACAGCAGGGGCACCATCGCGCGGAAGGCCTGCGGCAGAATAATAAGTTTCATCGACTGCCACTGGGTCATGCCGAGCGCCAGGGCGGCATTTGACTGCCCTCTGGAAATACTCTGAATGCCGGCGCGAATGATTTCTGAGTAGTAGGCGGCTTCAAACATAGAGAAGGCAACCATCGCGGAAATCAGGCGAATATCGGTCTTCGGCGACAGGCCAAGTACCGATTGCAGGAAACCCGGCACGACGAGGTAGAACCACAACAGCACCATCACCAGCGGCACGGAACGGAAAACGTTCACGTAGGCGGTAGCAAACCACGCAATCGGCTTGAAGCTCGACAGACGCATGACTGCCAGCAGCGTGCCCCAGACAATACCAATTACCACTGCGGTAACGGTGATTTTGAGCGTAATGACCAGCCCCTGCATTAAGTAAGGCAGGGCCGGTAAAATAGAACTCCAGTCAAGATCGAGCATTATTTGCCCCCCATATTGCCAGGCAGGCGAATTTTACGTTCAACTACGTACATCACGCCCATGATAACGGCGTTGATCAGGACATAGGCAAGGGTAATCGCCGTAAAGGATTCATAGGCGTGCGCCGAGTAATCCAGCAGTTTGCCTGCCTGTGCAGCCATATCCACCAGACCAATGGTTGAAGCGATGGCCGAGTTTTTTACCAGGTTCATCATTTCGGATGTCATTGGTGGCACGATGACGCGATAGGCGTTAGGCAGCAGCACGTAGCGATAGGCCTGCGGCAGAGTGAGTCCCATTGCAAGGGCAGCATTCTTCTGCCCACGAGGCAGAGATTGGATTGCGGCACGCACCTGTTCGCAGACGCGGGCAGCGGTAAACAGCCCCAGGCAAATCATTGACGAGAGGAAGAACTGGATGTTGGGATCCAGCTCGGACTTAAACCACATGCCGAGGTTTTCCGGCAGCAGTTCAGGCACGACCAGATACCAGGTAAAGAATTGGACTATCAGGGGAACATTGCGAAAGAGTTCAACGTATAGCGTACCGAGCCCGGACAGGAATTTGTTAGGGACCGTACGCAAAATACCAAACAGAGACCCTACCAGAAAAGCAATGATCCATGCGGTAATTGACAGGGCGACGGTGACCTGGAAGCCATTCCAAATCCAGCCCAGATAGGTTGTGTTGCCGAACGGGGCGGGCTGTAAAAAGATTCCCCAGTTCCAGTCTATAGACATAACTTACTCCGAGATAAAAAAAAGAGGGTAGCGCAGGCTACCCTCGAAGATTGATGAGAAGCCGGTGCCTTGAAGCAGATCTTTGCCTGCGTTTTTCGGCACCTTCACGCTGGTGGGGGAACGACCCACCAACGCATAGTCTGTCCTGGCTTCAGTTCGTCAATCGGGAGGGCGGATTTTTCCGGCCCCTGTGTTTCTAATTAGTTGAGAGCTTTGTCGTTTGGTTCCTTGAACAGCGCTTTCATTTCGTCAGAAAGATCGAAGTTCATGTTGAGGTTCTTCGGAGGAATTGGCTGTTTAAACCACTTATCAAACCATTTCGCGGCTTCACCGGAGGTCTGTGCCTGCGCGATGGTGGTATCCATCAGCTTTTTAAACTCTGGGTCATCTTTACGCAGCATACAGCCGTAGGCTTCCTGGGACTGCGGCTTGCCGACGATCTCCCAGTTATCCGGCTGTTTAGCTTTCGCACGTTCACCGGCCAGCAGGGCATCATCCATCATAAAGGCAACGGCACGGCCGCTTTCCAGGGTACGGAAAGAGTCACCGTGGTCTTTAGCGCTGATAATACGCATGCCCATTTTCTGCTCGTCGTTCAGTTTGTTGAGCAGGATTTCGGAGGTGGTGCCGGAGGTCACAACAACGGTTTTCCCTTTCAGGTCAGGGAAGTCTTTAATCGGGCCACCTTTTTTCACCAGCAAACGGGTGCCGACCACGAAGATTGTGTCGGAGAAAGCGGCTTGTTTTTGACGTTCCACGTTGTTGGTGGTTGAGCCACACTCAAAATCGAAGGTGCCGTTTTGCAGCAGCGGGATACGGTTCTGAGAGGTGATTGGAATCAGTTTCACCTGCAGGTCAGGCTTGTTCAGCTGCTTCTTAACCGCTTCTACGATAGCGTTTGAGTAGTCCTGAGAGTAGCCAACCACTTTCTGTTGGTTGTCATAGTAAGAGAAAGGTACAGATGATTCACGGTGGCCGACCACGATAACGCCGTTGGCTTTGATCTTATCCAGCGTTGACTGCTGAGGTTTTGCGTCTTCCGCATGAACCAGTGTTGCGCTCATGCCCATCACCAGCATTGCCGTGGCCAGTTTACGTAATTGCATATCCAACTCCTTAATCTTAGTGCCAGAGGAGGCACCGGTATCCGATGTGAGTGTTGTGTTTTGTTGTTTTTTCATGCTGCTAAAAGCGTCATGCAATGCTCTTTTGTTAGCATCTAACCTAGCTGAATGTAAAGAAAATGCTAATAAGATGTTTATTTTTGCGAAGCGCGCCGCACCGTTTAAAGGCAAAGATATGCCGATGCACTATAACGGTGCTTGCGATGTCGCTTTTTGGTGCATGCATTTTTCACTGCCCGATACAGCCAGGCCACAGGGCGTCTTTGCGCCAGCTATTTGATTTCAACTGCTAATATCTAGCAAAGCTTGTGCCAGAAATGAAAAAGGCCAGCAAATTAGCCGGCCTTTATGAGCGAGAAGGGGAGATTACTTTTTGCTGCGGCTGCGCAGGCCCATAACCAGAGCGGTGAAGCCGAATAACGCGGTAATCACCCACAGCGGCCAGAAGCCGAAACGTGCATAAGGCGTTAAACCAGTGGTTGGCGTGACTTTCGCTTCCAGCACTTCGCGAGTGAACTGCGGGATGATATTAGTGATATCACCTTCGGCGTTGACCACCGCAGTTACGCCGTTGTTGGTGCTGCGTAGCAGAGGCCGCCCCAATTCGAGCGAACGCATACGCGCCATCTGCAGATGCTGCCACGGGCCGATAGATTTACCGAACCAGGCATCGTTGGAGATAGTCAGCAGGAAGTCAGTATCCGGCCGGAAATTGTCCCGTACTTGTTCACCCAGAATGATTTCGTAGCAGATCGCCGCCGTCAGCTTAACGCCGTTAGAGAGCAGCTGTGGCTGAACATAGGGCCCACGGCTGAACGACGACATGGGCAGATCGAAGAACGGTGCCAGTGGACGTAGAATCGATTCAAGCGGCACAAACTCACCGAATGGCACAAGGTGGTTTTTGTTGTAGCGATTACTGCTGGTGTAGCTGTAAGGACTACCTTCACCAAGCGTGATAATGGTGTTGTAGGTGTCGTACCGGTTTTGCTTGTTAAGGCGCGCATCGACGATACCGGTAATTAATGAGCTGTGTTTTGCCCGCAGCAGGTCATCCATCATGGTCAGGAACTGCTGCTGATTAATTTCCAGATCGGAGATAGCCGACTCTGGCCAGATGATAAGCTTAGCTTTGCCCATCTCCGGCTCTGTTTTATCCAGATAAATTTTCAGCGTGTCCAGCAGCTGGCTTTCATTCCACTTCAAAGACTGGGGAATGTTGCCTTGTACCATCGCCACGTCAACGGAACGCTCTGCCTGCGGCTGGAACCACTGAATACTACGCAGCGGCCAGGGCAAAAGCAGTAAAGCCGCAGAAACCACGGCAGGAACCCATTTCCGTGCCTGCAGGGCGTACACCAGAAGGCCACTGATAATCATCAGCAGGAAGGTAATCGTGTCGACCCCAAAAATCGGCGCGATTCCTTTTAATGGGCCATCTATCTGGCTGTAGCCAAACTGCAACCACGGGAAACCGGTCAACACCCAGCCGCGAAGGAACTCGGTAATTTGCCAGACGACCGGAGCGGCAATAGCCACTCGCCACCACGTCGTTTTTGGCCATAGCTTGCTGAGAACTCCGGCGAACAAACCCGTGTAGAGAGACAAATAAGCGGCCAGCAGGATGACCAGGAACACATTCACCGGGCCCGGCATGCCGCCAAACTGCGCAATACTTACGTAGACCCAGTTAACACCGCTGCCGAACAGCCCCAGCCCCCAGAAGAAGCCAATTGCGGCGCTTTGCACCGGGCGACGGTTTAGCGTTAGCCCCTGTAAACCAGCCAGCGAGACAATGGCTGCGGGCCAAAAATCATAAGGGGAAAAAGCCAGCGTTCCGCAGGCCCCAAAGAAAAGCGCCAGCAGCAGGCGAATGCGCTGGCGTTGAAGAAGTTGAGCTATAGCCATAGCTGAGTTATTCGTCCAGTTTAGGTTGCGGCGAGTCGTCCGGAATT
The DNA here is from genome assembly GCF_001571265.1 of Cedecea neteri NBRC 105707 = ATCC 33855. Classification (GTDB taxonomy): domain Bacteria; phylum Pseudomonadota; class Gammaproteobacteria; order Enterobacterales; family Enterobacteriaceae; genus Cedecea; species Cedecea neteri. The sequence continues at coordinate 44,409 of NZ_BCTL01000040.1, forward strand.
CTGACATGAACCTGAATAATACGACGGCTATCGGCCATGGCGACTTTGAACTGGTAACCATCTATTTCAATGGTTTCGCCACGAGCAGGCAGATGCCCAAACGCTTGCATCACCAGGCCACCGATGGTGTCGACTTCTTCATCGCTAAAGTGCGTGTCGAAGGTGTCGTTGAAGTCTTCAATAGAGGCGAGGGCGCGTACCGTCCACGTATGGCGGCTCAGCTGGCGGAAATCGCCGTCTTCTTCGTCGTCGTACTCGTCTTCGATTTCCCCGACAATCAGTTCAAGAATATCTTCGATAGTCACGAGGCCTGAAACACCGCCAAATTCATCAATGACAATCGCCATATGATAGCGTTGCTGACGAAACTCTTTCAGCATGCGGTCAACCCGCTTGCTTTCAGGCACGACAACCACCTGACGTAACACTTTTTCCATGCTGAAAGGCTCAGAGTCGCTGCGCATAAACGGCAGCAGATCCTTTGCCATCAGAATCCCTTCGATGTGATCTTTGTCTTCGCTGATAACCGGGAAGCGGGAGTGAGCTGAATCGATAATGACATCGAGGCACTCATCCAGCGTCTGGTTGTGTTTGAGCGTCACCATCTGTGAACGTGGGATCATGATGTCGCGGACACGTTGGTCGGCAATATCCATCACCCCTTCGAGCATGTCGCGGGTGTCCTGGTCTATCAGAGAGTTTTGCTCAGAATCACGAATAAGCGTCAGCAGATCGTCACGGTTTTTCGGTTCACCGTGAAACAGCTGGTTGAGAATGAGGGAGAAGAATCCCTTTTTGGCTTCCGGCGTGTCACTATTCTGTGAATTGTCGTCGCTCATGGCGTTAGGTTTTAGGCCTCATATAAATCAAATACTAACAGGCAGCCTGATGGTGCGCTGCCTGCGCGTGGCGGCGGCAAAGGGAAAGCCCTGAGCCGACTACTCTTTCTCGGCAATGTACGGATCGGCATACCCAAGAGCAAGCATTATCTCTGTTTCCAGCGCTTCCATCTCTTCAGCCTCATCGTCTTCGATGTGGTCGTAACCAAGCAGATGCAGGCTACCGTGTACAACCATATGTGCCCAGTGGGCTTCCAGCGGCTTCTCTTGTTCTTTGGCTTCCTGCTCAACCACCTGACGGCAGATGATCAGGTCACCTAGCAGGGGAAGCTCGATCCCTGGTGGTGCTTCAAACGGAAAAGAGAGCACATTAGTCGGCTTATCTTTACCGCGATAGGTCAGGTTCAGGTCGTGACTTTCGGCTTCATCTACCAGACGAACGGTGACCTCTGACTCTGGCTGAAACTGAGGAATAACCGCATCCAGCCAGCGCTGAATTTGTGTTTCATCCGGCAAGCCGCTTTCTGCTTCGCAGGCAACCTGTAAATCTAAAATAACCTGACTCATTTGCTCTCCTGAGCGCTGGCCTGAAGGGCAAGGGCTTCACGTTTACGCTCGGCGGCAAGTTCGTCTTTGCGTTTTTGATCGGCGGTTTCCCAGGCCTCATAGGCGTTAACGATGCGGGCCACAACCGGGTGACGCACCACGTCTTCACTATTAAGGAAGTTAAAGCTGATTTCATCCACCTCGGACAACACGTCGATAGCATGACGTAAACCGGACTTCAGGTTGCGCGGCAGGTCTATCTGCGTCACGTCGCCGGTGATCACCGCTTTGGAGTTGAAGCCAATGCGGGTCAGGAACATTTTCATCTGCTCGGTGGTGGTGTTCTGGCTTTCATCGAGAATGACAAAGGCATCGTTCAGCGTACGGCCGCGCATGTAGGCAAGCGGCGCCACTTCGATAACGTTGCGCTCAATCAGCTTTTCAACTTTCTCGAAACCCAGCATTTCAAACAGCGCGTCGTAAAGCGGGCGCAGGTACGGGTCAACTTTCTGGCTCAAATCCCCAGGCAGGAAGCCCAGCTTCTCACCCGCTTCAACGGCAGGGCGGGTCAGCAGAATACGGCGAATCTCCTGGCGCTCCAGCGCATCAACGGCGGCGGCTACGGCGAGGTAGGTTTTCCCTGTCCCCGCAGGCCCAATGCCGAAGGTAATGTCATGGTCGAGAATGTTCGCGATGTACTGCGCCTGGTTAGGTGTACGTGGTTTGATAACCCCACGCTTGGTCTTAATATTGATGGCCTTGCCGTAATCCGGTACGCTGTCTGCCGTTTGCTCCAGCACCCGGCTTTCTTTGATAGCCAGATGAATTTGTTCCGGGTCGATATCCTGGCTTTGGCCGCGCATTGGTGCGGTGTCTACGTACAGATGGCGCAGAATATCCGCAGCGGCGTTAACGGAAAGCTCACGACCGGTGAGCCTGAAGTGATTGTCACGGCGGTTGATTTCAATCCCCAGTCGGCGCTCCAGCTGTTTGATGTTGTCATCAAAAGGGCCGCACAGACTAAGCAGACGGGCGTTATCCGCCGGTTCCAGCGTTAATTCACGTGTTTCGATATTCAAACTTATCCTCTGGGTCACTCGGGGCCAGTTAGAGTAAAACGGTCTCTCGTAGCCGAAAACACAGTCCCGGCTACAGGGAAATTATTTATCCCGCAGCGTGATGGCGCAAGCGTCACAATTGATATTTGGGTGATGTCTTCCGAATGCAAGTGCAAACAATGAGACAGCCTGCCGGGACGTGGAATTAGCGTTCCGACAAGCTGTGGAGAGGATTAAGGCTGGTAAGTCCCTACTCCAATTTCATTCTCTTTGCGGGTACGAGCAATGACGGATGCTGGGGTTTCAGCAATACGCAGGCCCATTTCGCTTTCAGTGCGCACCAGCTTCGCCCGCAGGGAGTTAGTCAGGACTTCGGTGATTTCGACATCCACGAATTTCCCTACCATATCCGGTGTTCCTTCGAAGTTAACCACGCGGTTATTCTCGGTGCGGCCGGACAGCTGCATAATGCTTTTACGCGAAGTTCCCTCCACCAGAATGCGCTGCACCGTGCCCAGCATTTTACGGCTCCATTCCATTACCTGCTGGTTAATACGATCCTGCAGGATATAAAGGCGCTGCTTTTTCTCTTCTTCCGGCACGTCGTCAACCATATCGGCCGCCGGAGTCCCCGGACGAGCAGAGAAGATAAAGCTAAAGCTGGTGTCAAAGTTGACGTCAGCAATCAGCTTCATGGTTTGCTCAAAGTCCTGGCTGGTTTCGCCCGGGAAGCCGACGATAAAGTCTGAGCTGATCTGGATGTCCGGGCGCGCAGCGCGCAGTTTGCGAATAGTGGATTTATACTCCAGCGCGGTATGCGTTCGGCCCATCATGTTCAGCACGCGGTCGGCGCCGCTTTGAATAGGCAGGTGCAGGAAGCTCACCAGCTCCGGCGTGTCGCGGTACACTTCGATGATGTCATCGGTAAATTCGATTGGGTGGCTGGTGGTGAAGCGGATACGGTCGATGCCGTCAATCGCCGCAACCAGACGCAAGAGTTCGGCAAACGAGCAGATGCCGCCGTCGTAAGCCGCGCCACGGTATGCGTTAACGTTCTGGCCAAGTAAGTTGACTTCACGCACGCCCTGTTCCGCCAGTTGGGCGATTTCAAACAGAATATCGTCACTTGGGCGGCTGACTTCTTCCCCACGCGTGTACGGGACTACGCAATAGGTGCAATATTTGTTGCAGCCTTCCATGATGGAGACGTAAGCGGTCGGACCTTCTGCTTTAGGTTCAGGCAGACGATCAAATTTTTCGATTTCCGGGAAGCTGACATCCACCACCGGGCTGCGTGTGCCACGAACCTGGTTGATCATCTCCGGCAGGCGATGCAGGGTTTGCGGACCAAAAACGATGTCTACATAGTGTGCCCGTTGGCGGATTTTTTTCCCTTCCTGAGAGGCAACGCAGCCGCCGACGCCAATGATCACGTCCGGACGTTTGGCTTTAATATGCTTCCAGCGCCCCAGCAGGTGAAACACCTTTTCCTGTGCTTTTTCGCGAATAGAACAAGTGTTTAGCAGCAGAACGTCCGCTTCATTCGCGTTATCGGTCAGCGTAAAGCCGTGGGTGCTGTCCAGCAGGTCGGCCATCTTGGATGAATCGTATTCGTTCATCTGGCAGCCCCAGGTTTTTATATGGAGTTTTTTTGTCATCGACTTGCCATTGCTCAAGGTGAAGTCAGGAATTAAGCCGGATAGTGTAATGCTTTGCTATGGATGTGACCAGCCTGGGAAAAGCCAGTAGAATTAGCAAAGATGAATGAAGGAAAGAGACTTATGGCAAATCAACCAATTGAAGTAGCCGTTGTTGGCGGTGGCATGGTCGGTGCGGCGGCCGCGCTGGGGCTGGCGCAGCACGGTTTTCGTGTGGCGGTGATTGAACATCATGCACCTGAGGCTTTTGTTCCTGGCAGCCAGCCGGATGTCCGCATTTCTGCCATCAGCAGCGCATCGGTTGGGCTGCTCAAGTCTCTTGGCGTGTGGGACAAGGTTTTAGCGATGCGGGCTCATCCCTATCGCCGCCTGGAAACCTGGGAGTGGGAGAGCGCGCACGTCAGTTTTGATGCTGCGGAGCTGAGTCTGCCCGAGCTAGGTTTCATGGTGGAGAATAGCGTGCTGCAGCGCGTACTTTGGGAAGCGCTGGAAGCGCACCCGCAGGTCACTTTGCGTTGCCCGGCCAGGCTGCGGCAAATCCATCGCCAACCAGCAGGCTGGACGCTCGAGTTTGAAGAAGGTGCTTCACTTGATACTGAAATGGTGATTGGCGCGGACGGCGCGAATTCTCAGGTCAGAAAATGGGCCGGTATTGGCGTGCATGCCTGGCAGTATCGTCAATCCTGCATGCTAGTTACCGTTAAATGCGAGCTTGAGCCGGGGGACAGCACCTGGCAGCACTTCACGCCAACAGGGCCGCATGCTTTCCTGCCGTTGTTCGATAACTGGGCCTCTCTGGTTTGGTATGACACGCCGGCACGCATTCGTCAGCTGCAGGGAATGAACATGCCACAGCTGCAAAAAGCGATTACGGCCACTTTCCCTGAGCGGCTTGGGACGGTCACGCCGTTGGCCTGTGGCGCATTTCCTCTGACTCGTCGACACGCTTTGAAGTACGTCCAGCCAGGGCTGGCCCTGATAGGGGATGCGGCACATACGATTCACCCTTTGGCCGGGCAGGGCGTAAACCTGGGTTATCGCGATGTGGATGCTTTGCTTGATGTGATAATTAATGCTCGTAGCCACGCCGAGGACTGGAAGAGTTCGGCGATCCTGAAACGCTACCAGGCGCGTCGTCAGGCGGACAACTTCCTGATGCAGAGCGGAATGGATCTGTTCTATGCCGGATTCAGTAATAATCTGGGGCCGCTGCGCGTGGTGCGAAATATTGGGCTGATGGCGGCGGAAAGAGCCGGTGGCCTGAAGCGTAAAGCGCTGAAATACGCCCTCGGATTATAGTGAAGATGCGCAGGGCGGTTTACCGCTCTGCTGATTCTGGCTAAATACCAGATAGCAAAAAGCCCGCTTGCGCGGGCTTTTCATTGTGTGGCTGGGGTACGAGGATTCGAACCTCGGAATGCTGGTATCAGAAACCAGAGCCTTACCGCTTGGCGATACCCCAACAGGGTGCGCTCACAGAGTGAACGACTTTTTAAATTGGCTGGGGTACGAGGATTCGAACCTCGGAATGCTGGTATCAGAAACCAGAGCCTTACCGCTTGGCGATACCCCAACAATTTTTTTGGATTTATCGAACTTAATCAATAATTCCTTTGTATGGTGGCTACGACGGGATTCGAACCTGTGACCCCATCATTATGAGTGATGTGCTCTAACCAGCTGAGCTACGTAGCCGAACTTTATCATATTTTTCGATGGCTGGGGTACCTGGATTCGAACCAGGGAATGCCGGTATCAAAAACCGGTGCCTTACCGCTTGGCGATACCCCAATGACCGTCGCGGTAAACCGCATGTCTCGAAAAATAATGGCTGGGGTACCTGGATTCGAACCAGGGAATGCCGGTATCAAAAACCGGTGCCTTACCGCTTGGCGATACCCCATCCGTGCAACGCGAGAGATAAATGGTGCGGGAGGCGAGACTTGAACTCGCACACCTTGCGGCGCCAGAACCTAAATCTGGTGCGTCTACCAATTTCGCCACTCCCGCATAAAAAAGATGGTGGCTACGACGGGATTCGAACCTGTGACCCCATCATTATGAGTGATGTGCTCTAACCAGCTGAGCTACGTAGCCATCTTTTTACGCGCTACCTTATCGGCGTTGCGGGGCGCATTATGCTGAGTTGACTCTACAGCGTCAACTAGTTTTTTCCCGAAAACCGGCTCAGAATGCTCGTTTGAATGACTTGCGAACAGCTTGCTTGAAATATCGACAATAACGCACGTTTTTGTTTTTAATTCCGGTTAAAAACAGGGATAAAGCCCCGGCAGGAATACAGAAACGACAACGGGCCATAAGGCCCGTTGTTTTAAGCTAAATCAGGATTAATAGGCGGCCTGGTGCACGCCAACCGCACGTCCTGATGGATCGTTCATGGTTTTGAATGACTCATCCCATTCGATCGCTTTTGCGGAAGAACAGGCTACAGACGGGCCGCCAGGTACGCATTCTGCTGCGCTCTGCAGCGGGAACAGCTCTTCGAAGATTTCACGGTATAAATACGCCTCTTTCGAGCCCGGCGTGTTGTACGGGAAGCGGTAGGCTGCGGTGGCCAACTGCTGGTCGCTGATCTGCTCGGCGGCCACTTCCTTCAGCGTATCAATCCAGCTGTAGCCTACGCCGTCAGAGAACTGTTCTTTCTGGCGCCACGCCACGCTTGCCGGCAGGTAGGATTCGAAGCACTCACGCAGGACATGCTTCTCCATTTTGCCGTTGCCGCACATTTTATCCTGTGGGTTGATGCGCATTGCCACATCGAGGAATTTTTTATCCAGGAACGGCACGCGGGCTTCAACGCCCCAGGCGGACATTGCCTTGTTGGCGCGGGCACAGTCAAACATGTGCAGCGCCTGTAATTTGCGCACGGTTTCTTCATGCAGTTCTTTGGCGTCTGGCGCTTTGTGGAAGTACAGATAACCGCCGAATACCTCATCAGAACCTTCCCCGGACAACACCATTTTGATGCCCATCGCTTTGATTTTACGCGACATCAGGTACATCGGTGTCGAAGCGCGGATCGTTGTCACATCGTAAGTTTCGATGTGATAGATAACATCGCGGATCGCATCCAGGCCTTCTTGTACGGTGAAGTGGATCTCGTGGTGAACCGTGCCCAGGTGGTTAGCGACTTCCTGCGCGGCTTTCAGATCAGGAGAACCTTCCAGACCCACAGCGAAGGAGTGCAGCTGTGGCCACCAGGCTTCGCTGCGCTCTTCATCTTCTACGCGGCGCGCGGCGAATTTCTTGGTGATAGCGGAAATAACGGAAGAGTCCAGCCCGCCCGACAGCAGCACACCGTAAGGCACGTCGGACATCAGGTGGCTCTTCACGGAATCTTCCAGTGCCTGACGAAGCGCGTTTTTGTCCGTTACGTTGTCTTTTACTTCTTCATAGCTAAACCAGTCGCGCTGGTAGTAACTGCGGATTTCGCCGTCTTTACTCCACAGGTAACTTCCCGCCGGGAATTCTTTGATGGTGCGGCAAACGGGTACCAGGGCTTTCATTTCTGAAGCGACATACAGGTTGCCGTGTTCATCGTGGCCCATATATAGCGGGATAATACCAATGTGGTCACGGCCAATCAGGTAAGCGTCTTGTTCGCTGTCATAAAGTGCGAAAGCGAACATCCCCTGCAGATCGTCAAGGAAGTCCGGGCCTTTTTCCTGATAGAGCGCGAGGATGACTTCACAGTCTGAACCGGTCTGGAAGGTATAGCGGTCACCGTATTCGGCGCGCAGAGCCTGGTGGTTGTAGATTTCACCGTTAACAGCCAGAGCGTGAGTTTTTTGCGTGTTGTAAAGCGGCTGAGCCCCTGCGTTGACGTCAACAATGGACAAACGTTCGTGAACAAGAATAGCTTTATCGCTGGCGTAAACACCTGACCAGTCCGGGCCACGGTGGCGCATCAGGCGTGATAATTCCAGCGCTTTTTTGCGCAATTCAACTGCATCGGTTTTGATATCCAGAACGCCAAAGATAGAACACATATAACTTCTCCGTACACTTGCCTGAGCGATTTGAGTTGTGGTGCTGCGTTGCCGATTTTTTGCTTTTACTGCGGCTTTGCTGCGTTGCTTAGTAATGAAAATGCTCAATCGCTGAAGGGAATGCAAGGGTTTTAGCGTTCAGCTAATAAATAGTGCAGTGAGGATTGCTGATTTATGAAAAATGCTGATGTTTTTGGCATGAAAATTAACGGATCGTCAATTTTTAACAATTTGCACTGAAGTTTGATTCGCCTGGGCGGCAATTTTTTGTCGATAAATAAAAAATGCCGGCTGGATGCCGGCATTCTGAATTAGAAGATATCGATTTCCGCCACCGAGGGATAAATCCAGCTCGGCCGGAACGGCATATCGTCAACGTTGTTCAGGCTGGAGACGCCGGAGAGAACAAGGATGGTTTCAAGCCCGGCCTGGAAGCCCGCGAGAATATCCGTCCGCAGGTTATCGCCGACGATAACGGTTTGCTCGGAATGCGCCTGCATTTTGTTAAGCGCCGCGCGAATAATCCACGGGCTTGGTTTGCCGACATAAAACGGCTCGCGTCCGGAAATTTTCTCAATACCGGCACAAAGCGCGCCGCAGGCCGGGCTAAAGCCGTGGCCGTGGCTGTCAGGGTTGGTGGCAATAAAACGCGCCCCGTTCGCTACGAAGTACGCGGCTTTGTGCATCATCTCCCAGTTAAAGGAGCGGGTTTCACCGACGATGACAAAGTCAGGATTGATGTCGGTAATAGTAAATCCAGCTTTATAGAGCTCGTGAATCAGCGCGCCTTCACCGACGACGTAGGCTTTTTTACCTTCCTGGCGACGGAGGAAATCGGCCGTGGCCATGGCGGAGGTGTAAAACACGCTCTCCGGTACGTCGATGCCCGCGGAGGCAAAGCGGTTGGCAAGATCCTGGCTGGTCTGGGAAGGGTAGTTGGTCAGCAGCACCAGCGGCATTTCTTTTTCAAGAATACGTGCCAGAAATTCATTAGCGCCCGGCACGGCGACGTTGTCGTGCATCAGCACGCCGTCGATATCACAAATTACGTTCTGGATGGTGGTCATTAACAACTCTGGCTCACGGAATGAAGTCGGTAACTATAGCGTAAAATGCTGCCTGGGCAGCATTAACTTTCCAGCAGATGCTGAAGCAAGACGCCATTCAGCATTGAACGCTTAACCAGCGCAAACGCCCCAATGGCCGAACGGTCATCGAGCTTCGAACAGACGATAGGCAAGTTTTTACGGAAGGCATTCAATACCTGCGTATTAATGCAGCCTTCGATGGCCGGCAGCAGCACTTTTTCAGCTTCTATTATCTCACCGGCAAGCACGACTTTTTGCGGATTAAACAGGTTAATGGCGATGGAAATGGCTTTCCCCAGGTGGCGGCCAACGTGTTCCAGCACCTCACAGGCCAGCGCATCGCCTTTATTAGCCGCTTTGCAAATGGCCTGAATACTACAATCTTCCAGCGTCAGACGACTGTTGTAGCCTTGTTCCAGCAAATGGCGGACGCGTTTTTCAATGGCGGCATTCGCGGCGATGGTTTCCAGACAACCAAAGTTACCGCAGTGGCAGCGCTCGCCTAATGGATCTACCTGGATGTGGCCAATCTCACCGACGTTGCCGTTGCGGCCGATAAAAATCCGCCCGTTTGACAGGATGCCCGCCCCGGTGCCGCGGTGAACGCGCACCAAAATAGAGTCTTCGCAGTCGTGGGTTGCACCGAAATAGTGCTCGGCCAGCGCCAGGCTGCGAATATCATGGCCGACAAAACAGGTCACCTTGAAGCGTTTTTCCAGGCTGTCGACCAGCGCCCAGTTATTGACGGCGATGTGCGGCATATAGCGGATCACGCCGCTTTCAGGGTCAACCAGCCCGGGTAGGATGACGGAAATAGCGATCAGTTCGCGGGTTTTACGCTGCCAGGTGTCGATAAAGTGGCTGATGGCGTTGAGCAGCGCATGCTCAAGCGTTTCCTGCGTGCGTTCCGGCAGCGGATAATGCTCTTCTGCGATGGATTTCGCGCTCAGGTCGAACAGGGTAATAGTGGCGTCGTGGCGCCCGAGGCGCACGCCAATGGCATGAAAGTTACGTGTTTCGGTGATAATAGAGATAGCGCGGCGGCCGCCGGTGGAAGCCTGCTGATCGACTTCTTTTATCAGGCCGCGCTCGATAAGCTGACGAGTAATTTTTGTGACGCTGGCGGGCGCAAGCTGGCTTTGTTCGGCAATCTGGATGCGCGAGATGGGACCGTGCTGATCAATCAGGCGATAGACCGCCGCGCTATTCAGCTGTTTTACCAGGTCAACGTTACCAATTTGGGCTTGTCCGCCAGTCGTCATGCTATTTACTCAGTTACGACCTCGTTACCATTAACGATGGTCTTGATAATTTTATAGTCGCGGGTAAACACGGTCAGGTTAGCCACTTTACCGGCTTCGATTGCGCCGAGGTGCTTATCCACGCCCATCGCGCGAGCAGGGTAGAGGGTTGCCATACGCAGGACTTCATCCAGCGCGATGGCCGCGTGTTCAACCAAATTGCGAACGCCTTGAATCATGGTCAGTGCCGACCCGCTCAGCGTGCCATTCTCATCTACGCACAGACCGTCACGGTAGTATATTGTTTTACCAGCAAAAATGAACTGATCGATGTTGGCACCTGCTGGTGCGGTTGCATCGGTAACCAGGCACAGTTTATCGCCCTTCACGCGTTTTGCGGTGCGGATGTTCGCATAATCCACATGTAAACCATCGGCAATAATGCCACAGTAAACGTCTGCTTCATCAAAAATTGCGCCCGCAAGGCCCGGTTCACGGCCGGTAATATACGGCATCGCGTTGAAAAGATGAGTTGCGAAGGTGATCCCGGCGCGGAAACCAATTTTGGCTTCTTTAAGGGTCGCATTGGAGTGGCCTGCGGAAACGATGATGCCTGCCGCGACCAGTTTCTGGATCACTTCTGGCTCAACCATTTCAGGTGCGAGGGTAATTTTGGTGATCACGTCGGCATTCTGGCAGAGGAAATCAACCAGCTGCGCATCCGGCTTGCGGACGAAGCCTGGGTTGTGCGTTCCTTTCTTCACGATGTTGAGCCACGGCCCTTCAAGGTGTAAGCCCAGCGCCTGATGGCTGTATTTTGCCAGGTATTCGCGCATCACTGTCACGCCCTGCTTCATCAGTTCGTCGCTGGTGGTGATAAGCGTTGGCAGGTAGCTGGTGCAGCCTGAACGTTCGTTCGCTTTCTGCATGATTTCCAGCGTTTCAACGGAAACTGCCTCTGCGGTGTCGTTAAACTGCACGCCGCCGCAGCCGTTCAGTTGAACATCAATAAAACCGGGGGCAATGACGGCACCGCCCACATCGCGCGTTTCGATACCTGCTGGCAGTGCATCAACAGGGCAAACGCGCTCAATCAGGCCATCGGCAATGACTACCGCGTGGTCATCCAGAATTTCGTGGCCGGTGTAAATCCGACCGTGGATTAATGCATACATATCCTACCCCCGGTAATAACGTCGTGCTTTAAGACTGTAAGATCGCAAATAAAGAGGAAAAGCCGAAACACCTTCCTCTTTATGACTGACGGTAGAAAACCAATATATTGATTTTCCTGAACTACTGATGCCCTCAGCGGTGATCGTCTGAAACGCATCAGTGGTTGATCTGGCCTTAAAGGCCTTTAATGTTTTCTGCTTCCAGTTCGTTGAAATACTTCAACGTTTTCACTTTCAGCTCCATAGTGGATGGTTCATCACACACAATCACAGCTTTCGGATGCAGCTGCAGGCAGGTGATAGTCCACATATGGTTAACGTTACCTTCAACGGCCGCCTGCAGTGCCTGAGCTTTGACGCCGCCCAGCACCAGGATCATCACTTCTTCCGCATCCAGCAGGGTACCCACGCCGACGGTCAGTGCGTATTTAGGCACCTGAGTCACGTCGCCGCCGAAGAAGCGGGAGTTTGCCACGCGGGTGTCATGGGTCAGGGTTTTAATACGGGTGCGGGAAGCCAGAGAAGATGCTGGTTCATTAAATGCGATGTGCCCGTCGTTGCCCACGCCACCCATGAACAGGTGGATTTTGCCGTAGGCACGAATTTTTTCTTCGTAACGGCGGCATTCTGCATCAACATCTTCCGCGTTGCCGTTCAGCAGGTTGATGTTTTCCGCTGGGATATCAACGTGATCAAAGAAGTTACGGTGCATGAAAGTATAATAACTTTCTGGATGCTCTTTTGGCAGACCAACGTATTCATCCATGTTGAACGTAACAACGTTCTTAAAGCTAACCTGGCCTGCTTTATGCATCTCAACCAAAGCTTTGTATGCTTCCAGCGGCGTGCCGCCGGTTGGCAGACCCAGAACAAAAGGACGGTCTGCGGTCGGCTTGAATGCGTTAATGCGGTTTACAATATGGCGAGCTGCCCATTTGCCGACTTGTGCCGGGGTAGCCAGGGGAATCAGTCTCATCATTCACCTCGTAGTTTAAGAGTAAAAATAGGGTTAGCTGAATCGATCTCGATAAGCATAAGGGTAAACCACTTTTATACTGAACCGACAGGGATCAATCCGCCTTGATTTTTTGAATCATAAAATAAGTTTTCGGAGATAGCCAGTGAATGGGGAGGGTTGAAGCGATATTTGGTGATAAATATCACAAAAAAGGTGCGTTTAATTTGCGGTACGAATTAATTTTTTTCACACTCCACCGTGTGATGTAAATCGTCGCCGTGTATTCAATGTAAGTAAGACAATAATAAACACTGCTTGAACGAGCCTTAACGGGGTCTCATAGGGGGAATAAAGTGAGTATTCTAGGTTATCTACAGCGCGTGGGCCGGGCACTTATGGTGCCGGTGGCTACACTGCCAGCAGCAGCAATATTAATGGGGGTTGGTTACTGGATTGACCCAGTCAGCTGGGGCGGAGACAACGCATTAGCCGCGCTCTTCATTAAATCCGGTTCCGCCATTATCGATAACATGTCCGTGTTGTTCGCCATCGGCGTCGCTTACGGCATGTCCAAAGACAAAGACGGTGCCGCTGCACTGACCGGCTTTGTTGGCTTCCTGGTTCTGACCACCCTCTGCTCACCGGCAGCGGTTGCTATGATCCAGAAAATTCCGGCGGATCAGGTTCCGGCGGCGTTCGGTAAAATCAGCAACCAGTTCGTCGGTATTCTGGTGGGTATCATTTCTGCAGAACTCTATAACCGCTTTAGCGGCGTTGAGCTGCCGAAAGCGCTCTCCTTCTTCAGCGGTCGTCGTCTGGTGCCAATCCTGACCTCCTTCGTGATGATTGCTGTTGCTTTCATCATGATGTACGTCTGGCCGATGATCTTCGACGGTCTGGTGAACTTCGGTGAGCACATTCAGAAGCTGGGTTCTGCTGGCGCAGGTATCTACGCCTTCTTCAACCGCCTGCTGATCCCGGTTGGTCTGCACCACGCCCTGAACTCTGTGTTCTGGTTTGACGTTGCAGGTATTAACGACATTCCTAACTTCCTGGGTGGCGCTCAGTCCATCGAAGCAGGTAAAGCGGTTGTCGGTATCACCGGTCGTTACCAGGCGGGCTTCTTCCCGATCATGATGTTCGGCCTGCCGGGTGCAGCGCTGGCCATCTACCACTGTGCACGTCCTGAAAACAAAGCAAAAGTTGCCGGTATCATGATGGCCGCTGCTTTTGCTGCGTTCTTCACCGGTATCACCGAACCGCTGGAATTCTCCTTCATGTTCGTTGCTCCGGTACTGTACGTGATTCACGCGGTGCTGACCGGTATCTCCGTGTTTATCGCGGCAAGCATGCACTGGATTGCGGGCTTCGGCTTCTCCGCAGGCCTGGTGGATATGGTGCTTTCTTCCCGTAACCCGCTGGCAACCCACTGGTGGATGCTGATCCCTCAGGGTCTGGTGTTCTTCGTTCTCTACTATGTGGTGTTCCGTTTCACTATCACCAAATTCAACCTGCTGACCCCAGGTCGTGAACTGGCTGTAGCCGGCGACGAAGCTGATGGTCAGGACGTGAATGTTAGCGGTGATGCGAATCAAGACGTTTCTGCTCTGGCTCGTCAGTACATCTCTGCGGTAGGTGGCTCTGCCAACCTGACCGGTATTGATGCCTGTATCACTCGTCTGCGTCTGAGCGTGAAAGACTCTTCCGTGGTAAACGAAGCGCTGGCTAAACGCCTGGGTGCGACGGGCGTTATTCGCCTGAACAAAACCAGCGTGCAGATAATCGTAGGTTTTGCGGCAGAAAAAATTGCTAACGCAATGAAAACTGCAGGCACCGTAGAAGCAGCCGCTCCTGTTGCTGCCGCAGCGCCAGCGCCTGCTGCTAAACCACAGGCTGTTCCAAACGCGACCAGCACAACGGTTGCTGCTCTGGTTTCTCCGGTCACCGGCGACGCCGTTGAGTTGGACCAGGTTCCTGACGAAGCTTTCGCCAGCAAAGCCGTGGGTGATGGCGTAGCGGTTAAGCCGACGGACAAAACCGTAGTTTCTCCTGCCGCCGGGACTATCGTGAAAATCTTCAACACCAATCACGCGTTCTGCCTTGAAACAGAAAAAGGCGCGGAGATTGTGGTTCACATGGGCATCGATACCGTTGCTCTGGGTGGAAAAGGCTTCACGCGTCTGGTGGAAGAGGGGGCTGAAGTGGTCGCTGGCCAGCCGGTTCTGGAAATGGATCTTGATTTCCTGAACGCCAACGCTCGTTCCATGATTAGCCCGGTAGTTTGCAGCAACATCGATGACTTCAGTGGTCTGGTTATTCAGGCGAAAGGTCAGGTTGTTGCCGGTCAGACCCCACTGTATGAGATTAAAGGCAAGTAAACGCTCCTGAGTAAGCATTTGTGCCTTAAGCGGCTGGCGTATATCGTCAGCCGCTTTTTTATTGCTTGTCGCCAGGCAAATATGGATAACCCTAATTTATGCAACTAAAGGTTGTTTCCCGAGGCGGCTTATTAGATCATGCACCGTTAACTAAGGTACACGCTTTGAGGAACCCGCGATGAGTGAGGCTGAAGCCCGCCCAACTAACTTTATTCGCCAGATTATTGATGAAGACCTGGCGAACGGTAAGCACACCAGTATTTGCACCCGTTTTCCGCCTGAGCCAAATGGCTATCTGCATATTGGTCACGCCAAGTCTATTTGCCTGAACTTTGGCATTGCCCAGGATTACCAGGGGCAGTGCAACCTGCGCTTCGATGACACAAACCCGGTAAAAGAAGACATCGAATACGTAGAGTCTATCAAGCACGACGTTGAATGGCTGGGCTTCCACTGGTCCGGCAACGTGCGTTATTCGTCTGACTATTTTGATCAGCTGTTTAATTATGCCGTTGAGCTGATTAATAAAGGGCTGGCGTATGTTGACGAGCTGAGCCCGGAACAAATTCGTGAATACCGTGGCTCTCTGACTGCGCCTGGCAAAAACAGCCCGTTCCGCGATCGTAGCGTTGAGGAAAACCTCGCGCTGTTCGAGAAAATGCGCAACGGTGAGTTCGCCGAAGGTACCGCCTGCCTGCGAGCCAAAATCGATATGGCTTCGCCGTTTATCGTCATGCGCGATCCGGTGCTGTACCGCATTAAATTTGCCGATCACCATCAGACCGGCAACAAGTGGTGCATTTACCCGATGTACGACTTCACCCACTGTATTTCTGATGC
The DNA here is from genome assembly GCF_001571265.1 of Cedecea neteri NBRC 105707 = ATCC 33855. GTDB lineage: Bacteria > Pseudomonadota > Gammaproteobacteria > Enterobacterales > Enterobacteriaceae > Cedecea > Cedecea neteri. The sequence goes on from NZ_BCTL01000040.1 coordinate 60,200, forward strand.
GCTGGAAGGGATCACCCACTCGCTGTGTACCCTGGAGTTCCAGGACAACCGCCGCCTGTATGATTGGGTGCTGGATAACATCACTATCCCTGCTCACCCGCGCCAGTACGAGTTTTCTCGCCTGAATCTCGAGTACGCCATCATGTCCAAGCGTAAGCTTAACCTGCTGGTGACCGAGAAGATTGTGGAAGGCTGGGACGACCCGCGTATGCCGACTATCTCCGGCCTGCGTCGCCGCGGTTATACCGCAGCCTCCATTCGCGAGTTCTGTAAGCGCATTGGTGTAACCAAGCAGGACAACACCGTTGAAATGGCTTCTCTGGAATCCTGTATCCGTGACGATCTCAACGAGAATGCGCCGCGTGCGATGGCCGTACTGGATCCGGTAAAAGTTATCATCACTAACTACCCTGAAGGTGAGGAAGAGACGGTCACCATGCCGAATCACCCAAACAAACCTGAAATGGGTAGCCGTGAAGTGCCGTTCAGTCGTGAGGTCTATATCGATCGCGCTGACTTCCGTGAAGAAGCAAACAAGCAGTACAAGCGCCTGGTACTGGGTAAAGAAGTTCGCCTGCGTAATGCCTATGTGATCAAAGCCGAGCGCGTTGAAAAAGATGCGGAAGGCAATATCACCGAACTGTACTGCACCTATGACCCGGAAACCCTGAGCAAGGATCCGGCGGACGGCCGCAAGGTTAAGGGTGTGATTCACTGGGTGAGCACGGCACACGCTCTGCCGGTGGAGATTCGCCTGTATGACCGCTTGTTTAGCGTCGCGAATCCAGGGGCTGCGGAAGACTTCCTGTCCACCATTAATGAGGACTCCCTGGTCATTCGTCAGGGCTTCGTTGAGCCTAGCTTGCAGAACGCGGAAAAAAGTAAGGCATATCAGTTTGAGCGTGAAGGTTACTTCTGCCTGGACAGCCGCTATGCAACCGCAGAAAAACTGGTGTTTAACCGCACCGTTGGCCTGCGCGATACCTGGGCTAAAATCGGTGAATAATTGCCGCTAACCCGCCTAATGAAAGCGCCGCACAATGCGGCGTTTTTTCTTTCCGCTTACCTGCTATTAACCTTTAATACACATTCGCGATGCGAATTAATTCTCATTTACATTTCTCTATTTATTCCCTCATGCTCAGTCATGTCTTCTCCGTAATATCCTGATGCTTATAATGAAAGCGCTCTCAAAAGAATTTTATGTTGTTAATTAATTGGATTGCGGGGGAAGAGTCTGCCGCGTGATTTTGTTACAAATGCACATAGATTATGTGCTCTCTGTCATACTCCAGGAAATCTCTGAGACAAAGTCATTGATAATTCGCGTCGCGAAAAATAGTCTATGAGCAGCAGTAATGCGGGTGTGTCAGGTAGAAACCGCTTTTAGCCTTTGGGCAATTTTACTTTTTTTCGTCAATGGCGCTTTTCACGTCAGACGATGATTTTTACGTCAAAGAGGAATTTAACTATGCGTACGTTTAGTGGCAAACGTAGTGCGCTTGCTCTTGCTATTGCAAGCGTTACCGCTCTTTCTGGCTTCGTAGTGGCTCCGCAGGTTAGCGCTGCGGGCTTTGTTGATGACTCTACGCTGACTGGCGGGATCTATTACTGGCAGCGTGAGCGTGACCGTAAAGACGTGTCCGACGGTAAGTACAAAACTAACCTGTCACACTCAACCTGGAACGCTAACCTCGACTTCCAGTCCGGCTATGCGGCCGATATGTTTGGTTTTGATATTGCTGCCTTCACCGCCATTGAAATGGCTGAAGACAGCGCCAGCGGCCACCCAAATGAAATCGCATTCTCTTCTAAAAACAAAGGCTACAGCGAAGACTACTCCGGTGATAAAAGCGGCATTAGCCTGTATAAAGCGGCTGCTAAATTCAAATACGGTCCGGTATGGGCACGTGCAGGTTACATTCAGCCAACCGGGCAAACGCTGTTAGCGCCACACTGGAGTTTCATGCCGGGCACCTATCAGGGTGCTGAAGCGGGGGCTGCTTTCGACTACGGTGATGCCGGCGCGCTGAGCTTCTCCTACATGTGGACCAACGAGTACAAGGCGCCATGGCACCTTGAAACAGACAAGTTCTACCAGAACGACAAAAAGACCAAAGTTGATTATCTGCACTCCATCGGCGCGAAGTATGACTTCAAAAACGACCTGATTGTGGAAGCCGCATTTGGTCAGGCACAGGGCTTTGTTGATCAGTACTTCGCTAAAGCCAGCTATAAATTCGACGTTGCAGGCAGCCCGCTGAGCACCAGCTACCAGTTCTACGGCACCCGTGACAAAGCCGCGAACAACACCATCAACGATATCTACGATGGTACTGCATGGCTCCAGGCGCTGACCTTTGGCTATAAGATTGGCCAGGTTGACCTGCGTCTGGAAGGGACCATGGTGAAGGCAGAAGGTCAGCAGGGTTACTTCCTGCAGCGTATGACGCCAACCTATGCCTCTTCCAACGGCCGTCTCGATGTATGGTGGGATAACCGCTCTGACTTCAACGCCAACGGTGAAAAAGCGGTGTTCTTCGGCGCAATGTACGATCTGAGCAACTGGAACCTGCCGGGTTGGGCGGTTGGTGGTTCTTACGTTTATGCATGGGACGCAAAACCATCTACTTGGGCGCTTGATGCTTCCGGTAATCGCCAGGATCTCGCTTCCAATAAGATCAAAGAGTCTTCTTACAGCCTCGACGCAATGTATACCGTGCAGGAAGGCCGTGCGAAAGGCACGCTGTTCAAACTGCACTTCACTCAGTACGACAACCACTCCGACATCCCAAGCTGGGGCGGTGGTTACGGCAACATCTTCCAGGATGAGCGTGACGTGAAATTCATCGTGATTGCTCCGTTCACCATCTTCTGATGTGAAACCGGGCGCGTAAGCGCCCGTTTTTTATAAGGAACCGAACATGAAAAAGATTCTGCTGGTTACCGCCGCTGTTTTCACGCTGTCTGCCTGCGTTCAGCCTCCGGCACCTCCGGAAGATTCACGCCTGAAACAGGCCTACAGCGCCTGTATCAACACGGCGGAAGGCAATCCGGATAAAATCGAAGCCTGTCAGAGCGTGCTGGACGTTCTGCGCCAGGAAAAACAGCATAAAGCGTTTGTTGAGAAAGAGACGGTGAACGTGCTGGACTACCAGAAATGTATTCAGGCAAGAAAGACCGGTAATGATGAAGCCGTGAAAGTGCGCTGCGATAAAATTTGGCAGGAAATCCGCGCTAATAACAGCTGATAGCCTTTGTCAGCCAATAAAAAAACCGGCAAGGGAAACCTGCCGGTTTTTGCGTTTAAACGCTACCGAAGCAGCGTTGGCTAATGCGGATTACTTATTTCGGATCGTGGGCCGTATCGTCTTCGCGGCAGTCGCCTTCGGCACAGTGTCCGTACAAATAGAGACTGTGGTTAGTCAGACGAATACCGTGGCGCGCGGCAATTTCGCGCTGGCGAGATTCGATAGAATCGTCACTGAACTCGATGACTTTTCCGCAGTCGAGGCAGATCAGGTGATCGTGGTGATGCTGCTGGGTCAGCTCGAAAACGGACTTGCCGCCTTCAAAGTTGTGGCGGGTCACGATCCCGGCATCATCAAACTGGTTCAGTACGCGGTAGACCGTCGCCAGGCCAATTTCTTCACCCATGTCGATCAGACGTTTATATAAGTCTTCCGCGCTGACGTGATGATTTACCGGCTCTTGCAGCACTTCGAGGATTTTTAATCGCGGAAGCGTGACTTTCAAGCCGGCCTTCTTTAATGCGGTATTGTTGTCAGTCATGCGGAAATTGTCCTGTTGCTTAACGATTCGCTCAAACTGCAGTGAGCGTTAAGAGTAATGCGTCTCATTATAGAACTGCTACTTCTAAATGGAAACCGCAAGTATGGTGCAAAATAAGGCTGAAAAATCGTGGCGGAGTCGCCATTTACAGTAATTATCAGCCAAGCTATCAGGCAGACATTGTACAGGGATGTACGAGAAAGTTACAAACTTGTAGCAATTATTTTCATTGCCGCAAGCTATCAAGATGGCGCAAATGCAGCATTTGCGCCATGGAAATCAGGCGTTAATGATATCGGCCAGATTCAGTTCTTCAGAAACCTGTTTAACCCACTTCTCAACGCGCTCAGCGGTCAGTTCCGGCTGGCGGTCTTCGTCGATGGCCAGACCGACAAAGTTGTCGTCATCCGCCAGGCCTTTGGAGGCTTCAAAGTGGTAGCCGGCGGTTGGCCAGTGGCCCACGATTGCCGCGCCACGGGGCTCGATGATGTCGCGAATGGTACCCAGCGCATCACAGAAGTATTCCGCGTAGTCTTCCTGGTCGCCGCAGCCGAACAGCGCAACCAGTTTGCCGTTGAAATCGACTTCTTCCAGAGTAGGGAAGAAATCATCCCAGTCGCACTGCGCTTCACCGTAGTACCAGGTCGGAATGCCTAGCAACAGAATGTCGAAACCTTCGAGATCTTCTTTGCTGCTTTTAGCAATGTCATGCACCTCAGCAACGTCTTTACCGAGCTGTTTTTGAATCATTTTCGCGATATTTTCGGTGTTACCGGTGTCGCTGCCGAAAAAAATGCCTACGATTGCCATGAGTAAAATAACCTCTTGAAACTTAATAGTATGCTGGCCGTTCAATGCCCACGTATAGGGCAATCATAGCAGAACAGCTCCAGCAGCGGAAACAGCTATCACGCCCGGGTGCACAGTCTGCAACATGGTTTTGCTTGCCCTGGTGAGATTTCAGATAACCTGCAGGGTGACTGAAAGCGTTACCCGAGATTTTTAAGCTGCTCGAGCAGCATCTCTTCGATCAGTTCGCTGCGGCTGATATTACGGGCGTCAGCCAGCTGGTTGAGGGCATCGACCGCATCATTGTTCAGTTTTAGCTCAACCCGCTTCAAACCACGCACTTTATCGCGCTTCAGCTGATTGCGTTTATTGATACGCAATTGCTCATCGCGCGAGAGCGGATTGGTTTTCGGCCGCCCGGGGCGACGCTCGTCCGCGAACAGATCTAATGTAGTACGGTCCGTTTGTTCTTTTGCCATGATTAGAATACTGACAGGAAATTCTGGCTGCAGGGGCAGGGTGCCGGTGCAATTAAGCGCGCCATCATACATCAGCGCGCCATTCCCGCCAACGCGTTAGCGACTTCTGCTGCCCGGTCGTTCTGTTTTTAATCAGTTTTTCGACTCAGCGTCAATAAATCGGTGAATTGCCCGCAAAACGGCATCCGGTTTTTCAGCGTGAACCCAGTGACCCGCGCCAGCGATGACGTGAGCGCGGGCCTGTGGGAACTGACTTAACAGCGCCTCGCGATGGCTTTCATCAACGTAAGGCGAGTTCCCGCCGCGGATGAATAATGCGGGATGCGGCCAGGCCGGGACAGGCTGCCAGCCAACGATACTTTCGTATTGATCCCAAAGCACCGGCACGTTGAACTTCCACTCGCCATCGGCAAAAGATTTCAGCAGAAACTGAATGACGCCTTCTTCTTCTACGTGTTCGCGCATGATCTGCGCTGCCTGCTGGCGAGTTTTTATCCCCGCTTCGGTGACCGCGTGAATCGCGGTAAAAATCTCGTCGTGACGACGAACCTGATAATTAACCGGAGCAATATCGATCATCACCAGCTTATCAATACGCTGAGGTGCGATAGCGGTAAGCGCCATCACCACTTTGCCGCCCATGGAATGACCAATAAACGTAGCTTTCTCTATGCTGTATTCGTCCAGAGTATCCAGAACGTCACCGGCCATTGCGGCATAGCTCATGTCATCGCTGCGCGGTGACAGTCCGTGATTGCGCAGATCAATCTGCAGCAACGTATGATCTTTACCCAGATCCCGAGCCAGGACGCCGAGGTTATCCAGGCTGCCAAACAGGCCGTGGATCAATACGATAGGGGAATTGCTATTCGATTGTTGCGCAGTTTGCAGGCGAGCATTTAATTTCATGGCAAAGTTCTTTATTTTGGTTCGTTTGGTTAGGGTATCATGTTGGCATTCCTGCGGGCGTGCGGCAAATATTCAGTTTACTCTGACTTTGAGTCGGCCCTCCTGTTCGCTGTTGGGATTTGACCCTATAATCCCAACGACTTGTATTCAGAAAAGATATCGCACTGGATTAAGATGAAAACAATCGAAGTTGATGACGAGCTTTACCGCTATATTGCCAGCCAGACTAAGCACATCGGCGAGAGCGCGTCAGACATTTTACGGCGTATGCTTAAATTTACCGCCGGGCAAACACCAGCAGCCACTCCTACGCCAGCCGCGCCTGAGCGCGCTGCGGCTCCCGTTGTTGAAGAGAAGCCTGCGAACACCGCCCGCAACCGCGTGCGCGCCGTTCGTGAGCTGCTGCTTTCGGATGAATATGCCGCTCAGAATAAGGCCGTAAACCGCTTTATGATGGTGCTGTCCACGCTGTATCAACTGGACGCGAAGACCTTCGGCGAAGCGACTGAATCCCTGCATGGCCGCACTCGCGTCTATTTTGCCGGTGATGAGCAAACGCTGCTGGCAAACGGCAATCAAACCAAGCCTAAACATGTTCCGGGCACCCCATACTGGGTGATTACTAATACGAATACTGGTCGTAAATGCAGCATGGTTGAACACATCATGCAGTCAATGCAGTTCCCTGCGGAGCTGATTGAAAAGGTTTGCGGCACTATTTAAAAACCTGGCGTCAGTAAGGAAGAGCCAATGGCTAACCACGATCGTGCGGGCCAGCCTGCACAACAGAGCGACTTGATTAACGTAGCCCAGCTTACGGCGCAGTATTACGTGCTTAAGCCAGTGGTGGGGAATAGCGAACACGCGGTGAAATTCGGAACCTCCGGCCACCGCGGCAGTGCAGCACGGCATAGCTTTAACGAACCTCATATTCTGGCGATTGCGCAAGCTATTGCTGAAGAGCGTGCGAAGAATGGGATCACCGGCCCGTGCTATGTGGGTAAAGATACCCACGCACTGTCCGAACCTGCGTTTATCTCCGTGCTGGAAGTGCTGGCCGCCAACGGCGTGGACGTCATTGTGCAGCAGGATAACGGCTATACGCCAACGCCTGCGATTTCTAACGCCATTCTGGTGCATAACCAAAAGGGCGGCGCTCAGGCGGACGGGATTGTTATCACGCCATCCCACAACCCACCGGACGACGGCGGCATTAAGTACAACCCGCCAAACGGTGGCCCGGCTGATACCAATGTCACCAAAGTCGTTGAAGATCGCGCTAACGCGCTGCTGGCCGATGGTCTGAAAGGCGTGAAGCGTATCTCTCTGGATAAAGCCTGGGAAAGCGGCCACGTTCAGGAGCAGGATCTGGTTCAGCCGTTCATCGAAGGCCTGGTGGATATCGTCGACATGGCCGCGATTCAAAAAGCGGGCCTGAAGCTGGGCGTTGACCCACTCGGCGGCTCCGGGATCGAATACTGGCATCGTATTGCGAAGCACTACAACCTTGATCTGACCATCGTGAACGATCAGGTCGATCAGACCTTCCGCTTTATGCACCTCGATAAAGACGGCGCAATCCGTATGGACTGTTCTTCCGAGTGTGCGATGGCGGGCCTGCTGGCGCTGCGCGACAAATTCGATCTGGCGTTTGCCAACGACCCGGATTACGACCGTCACGGCATCGTGACGCCTGCTGGCTTGATGAACCCGAACCATTATCTGGCCGTGGCTATTAACTATCTGTTCCAGCATCGCCCGCAGTGGGGCAAAGATGTGGCCGTAGGTAAAACTCTGGTTTCCTCCGCGATGATTGACCGCGTGGTGGAAGATCTGGGCCGCAAGCTGGTGGAAGTCCCGGTTGGCTTTAAGTGGTTCGTTGACGGCCTGTTCGACGGTAGCTTCGGCTTCGGCGGCGAAGAGAGCGCCGGGGCATCGTTCCTGCGCTTCAACGGCACGCCGTGGTCGACTGACAAAGATGGCATCATCATGTGCCTGCTGGCGGCTGAGATCACCGCCGTGACGGGCAAAAACCCGCAGCAGCATTACGACGAGCTGGCGGCTCGCTTTGGTGCACCAAGCTATAATCGTATTCAGGCTCCGGCGACTTCCGCACAGAAAGCCGCGCTGTCTAAGCTGTCGCCAGAAATGGTGAGCGCAGACACGCTGGCAGGTGACCCGATCACCGCACGCCTTACGGCAGCACCGGGCAATGGCGCTTCCATTGGTGGCCTGAAGGTGATGACCGAGAACGGCTGGTTTGCCGCTCGTCCGTCCGGCACCGAAGACGCCTACAAAATTTACTGTGAAAGTTTCCTGGGCGCAGAGCACCGCGAACAGATTGAGAAAGAAGCGGTAGAGATTGTCAGCGAAGTGCTGAAGAACGCGAAGTAAAAGCACTGCGAAGAACGGAAAGGGAGCGAATTATCGCTCCCTTTTTTTTCAGATGTGTCTGTCGGTTAATTCAAAGCGCGGTGACACCAGGCCATACAACGTCCAGCCTAAGAACGTCACCATCGCACCATACAGCATTGCCTCCTGCCCGGAAGAGTACAGCGCGTAGAAGCTGTAAATCGCGCCGATAAGGGCAATCACGTTCGCCATCCTTGCTTTACCTGCCTCTACCTTCGCCAGTTTCTGAATAATTACTAGCGCCGCCATCGACAGAATATAAGGGATGATGTTGGTGACTACCGCCAGGTTAACCAGTACGTTGAACTGTTTGTTCAGTGAAGGGCTGATGGTCATCAGCGACAGCAAGCTCTGGAAAATAACAATGATCAGCATGCCTTTTACCGGGGCATCAGCCTTTGACAGGCGGGAGAAGATTTTCGGGAAGTAGCCCTCATCGGCGGATGATTTAAACACCTGCGCGATGGTGAACTGCCACCCGAGCAGCGAGCCGCAGCACGACATCACCATTAGACCCATGATCACCTTGCCGACCGTTGGATTAAACATTTGGGCAAAGGCCACGCCAAACGGTGCCGTAGAGTTGGCGATATCCACGTTGGGTACAATCCCGGCTATCACGTTGGTTGAGACAATATAAATCACCGCCGCACCCAGCGTGCCGCCCATCACGGCAATCGGGACATTGCGCTCCGGGTTTTCCACTACATCGGTATTAGCGCAGGCGGACTCCAGCCCAAGGAAGGCCCACAGCGTCATCGCGATAGAAGAACCAACGGCCTCAAAGAACGGAATCTGGTGCGGATTCCACGACTCGGCATACAGTGCAGGGCTAAACCAGAACCAGCCTATGACCGAAAGCCCAAGTACCGGGATAATTACCCCCCAAACGGTGATGCTGCTCAACTGCCCGGTTATGCGCGCTCCACCGAAGTTGGCGACGGTACAAATCCACAGCACGCAAATAGTGGCGATAGCAATTTGCACCGGCGACAAAATCGTGCCGAACAGCTCGCTGCCGTAGCCTACTGCCGAAATCGCAATGGCGACGTTAGCAATCAGCAGAGATACGCCGTAGGTGTAGTTGGCCATAAAGTTGCCGGATTTGCCGAAAGCGTATTCAGCATATCCGCCCATGCCACCCGATTTGCGGCTAAACATCCCGCATTTGGCAAAAGCGTAGGCCAGCGCCATCGAGCCAACGGCGGTCACCAGCCAGGAGATAATCGAGATTGTCCCGACCTCTGCCAGCTTGGTGGGCAGCATAATAATTCCCGAGCCCATCATGTTTACCGTGGTGAGGATAGTCAGCTGTACCACGCCCATCTTGTTACTTTTTTGCGTTACCATAATGAAAGTCTCAACGTGAAAGTGGTGGGGAATTAGCGTTTCAGCACATAGCTCCAGACGCGCTTACGTCCGTCACACTCTTCGATGTAAACGCCCTGCAATTCAGGCGCGAAGCCGGGAAGCTGGTTAATGCCGTCTTCCAGCGCCTGGAAATAGTGCTGCACGGAACCGCCCCAAATTTCCCCCGGTACTACGCACAGCACTCCCGGTGGATAAGGCAAGGCACCTTCCGCAGCAATACGGCCTTCCACCTCGCTTAGCGGCACCAATTCAACCTCACCGCGAACAAACGCAAGGTTTGCCTGCTGAGGATTCATCGCAACGCGTGGGAAATGGTCGTGGCGAAACATCTCTTTTTGCAGCTGTTTCACGTCGAGGCTGGCGTAAAGGTCGTGCATTTCCTGGCATAGCTGGCGCAGGGTGTAGCCTTCATAGCGCGCCTGATACTGGCGGTATAAAGAAGGGAGAACCTCGGCGAGTGGGGCGTCAGTTTCCAGCAAATGCTCAAAGCGCACCAGATGGGCCACCAGGTGCTGCATTTTGGCCATGTCTTCCGCCGGGGTCAGCAGGAACAGGATCGAATTAAGATCGCACTTCTCAGGCACGATGCTGTTTTCACGTAGATAATTAGCGAGGATGGTAGCGGGCACGCCAAAGGCTTCGTACTCGCCGGTGGTTGCATTGATGCCAGGCGTTGTGAGAAGCAGCTTGCAGGGGTCGACAAAATATTGATGCTCGGCATAACCTTCAAAGGCGTGCCAGCGCTCTCCGGGCACAAAGTGGAAGAAGCGCAGGTCGTTGGCTATCTCCTCAGTTTCGAACGATTCCCATGGTTTACCGTCCACCAGCACCGGCACAAATGGGCGCAGGTATTTACAGCTTTTCAGTAACAGTTTCCGCGTGTCGATCCCGGTTTCTACGCAGTTCATCCACATACGTTTGCCACTTTCGCCTTCGTGCATTCTGGCGTTGACGTCCAGCGCGGCAAACAGCGGATAAAACGGGCTTGTAGAGGCGTGCATCATAAAAGCATTATTCATGCGCTTATGGTTAACGTAGCGCGCCTGGCCCTTAATATGGCTATCTTTTTTGTGGATCTGGGAGGTCTGCGAGAAGCCCGCCTGTTGTTTATGCACCGACTGAGTAACCAAAATTCCCGGATCATTTTCATTCAGCTCAAGCAGCAGCGGCGAACAGTCCGCCATCATCGGAATAAACTGCTCATAGCCTACCCACGCGGAATCAAACAGGATGTAGTCACAAAGATGCCCAATCTTATCAACCACCTGACGGGCGTTATACACCGTGCCGTCGTAGGTGCCGAGCTGGATAACTGCGAGGCGGAAGGGCCGTTGCTCGCGGGCGCGGTCAGGCGCTACCGCTTCGATTTGCTCACGCAAATAGCGTTCTTCAAAGCAGTGCGCGTCAATACCGCCGATAAAGCCATAGGGGTTGCGGGCTGTTTCCAGATAAACCGGCGTCGCACCGGCCTGAATTAATGCGCCATGGTGATTCGATTTATGGTTATTGCGATCGAATAAAACCAAATCTCCAGGCGCTAACAACGCATTTAATACAACTTTATTGGATGAAGAGGTTCCATTAAGTACGAAATAAGTTTTATCGGCATTAAATATTTTTGCTGCATGCCGTTGAGCAGTACTTGGTGCACCTTCATGAATAAGCAAGTCGCCCATTGAAACATCGGCATTACATAAATCAGAGCGGAACAGTGTTTCGCCAAAGAAATTAACGAACTGATTACCGGTTGGATGGCGGCGGAAAAATTGCCCCCCCTGATGCCCTGGGCAATCAAAAGCACTGTTTCCCTGTTCGACATAATTAACCATGGCGTCGAAAAATGGCGGGCGTAAACCTTTTTCGTATTTCTCTGCTGCAGCTTCCAGTTGCCTTCCATAATATTCAGATTTGGTTTCACTGGGTTCGAAAATGCCAGTAATACGGGAATAATATTCCTCTGGGATC
>NZ_BCTL01000041.1 GCF_001571265.1 Cedecea neteri NBRC 105707 = ATCC 33855
GATATAACAGCATTCCTAAATCCTATATTGATGGTAATTACATTCTTGCAGGCCGCTCCTGGTACGAACGTCTCAGCGTGAAGAGCGCTTTTGTTAATTACTCTGAAATTTATGCCAATGCGGTTGATGGCTTACCCGTCGTGACGATAGCCAAACTACTGCATGACGACAAAGGTGAGCGCTACGGTGTGTTTGCCATGGATCTGAATCTGAGCAATCTGAGCCATGTGCTGCGCCAGCTGGAAAGCCCGAGTGAAGGGCACTTATCGATTGTCGATCGCAAGGGGCGAGCCATACTGGATGCCGACAGCGACACGATTGGCACTCCGGTTGTCCCTCTGGCGGCAATTCATCGCATGACTAACGGGCTTGGCTCATTTCACGATAAAGTGACCAGCAAACATTACTACTATTATTCTTTCTCTAATCCAGACTGGTTTGTCGTGTTCACTGTTAAGGACAAAGTAATAGATGAATACACATTCTATTATGTCTGGATTATTTTGATAGCCTTCGCTTCCTGCCTGACGATTTATTTGTTGTTGTGGTTGTTTATGCGTCAGTCGATTAAGGCAATGATTGTAGATATTGTTTCGATGATGCGTTTTGGCCGTATTGAACTAAAAGATGGGGTTGATAAGGGAATTTTAAGTGAGATTGGCGAAAGTAGCCGGCAAATAAAGAATGCAAAAAGTGCTTCGCTAACGGATGGCCTGACCGGACTGCTTAATCGCCGAAGCTTTGACAACGATGTTAATTATCTATTAACACGTGAGGCCCCATTCAGTCTGGGTGTTATCGATATTGATAACTTTAAAAAAATAAATGATGGTTATGGACATCTTGTCGGTGATACGGTTTTAAAAGTCATTGCCGATATGGGCATGGGGTTATTGGACGATCATGCTAAGCTCTATCGCTATGGCGGGGAAGAAATTGCATTTATTTATTTCTCCGATAACCAGGTTAAAGCCATGGACATTATGGAAAGCTGGCGTAAGCGGGTTGAAAATAAAACCTGGCGTGAGCAAGGATTGGCCGTCACCTTCAGCGGAGGTCTTTGCCCGTGGCGCGGAGAGAACTACGAAAGGCTGATTGAGAAAGCCGACAAGCTGCTCTACAAAGCAAAATCCAACGGTAAAAATAAAGTGGTTATCTCAACCAGCTAAGAAAAGCCTGCACTAAGGAGTGATTACATGGAGAAAAGCGCAGAATTCATCGTTAACCGCGTGATGAAGAATAACTTTAGCCTGGCTTTTGAATCGTTGCTGCAGCCAATTTTTGACACTTCAAGTTTTAAATGTGTCGGGACCGAAATGTTGATTCGGGGCGTGCATCGTCGGGCACTCGTTGCCCCGGACGTGTTCATTAACCGGCTGGAAGAGAATGGCGGCATTGTTTCGCTGGGCAAACACATTATCGCCACGGCTTTTAGTTACATGGCCGATGTCGTCGTGCCGCACAACAGCAGTTATTTATTGCATTTGAATCTTTCCCCTGTGCAGCTGAATGACGTCGGGTTTGCCGCACGGGTGATTGACCTTGCTGAACGGCGGGCGGTTCCCGAGCAGCGAATCGTGTTTGAGATAACGGATAACAGCATCATGTTGGATGACATCGGGCGTGAAAATGCCGCTCGCCTTCGCGAGGTGGGTTTTTTACTGGCCTGGGATGATATTCATAGCGTGGAGCAACTGCAGGACAGACTGGCGCAGGTAGAGACAAACTTTATTAAGCTTGATCGTAGCTGTTTCAAGGCGACCTGCAGCGAGGAAATGCTGCGTATTGTCCGCTGCGCTCAGGAAAGAGAAGTGGATGTTATTGCCGAAGGGGTGGAAACCTTTTCGCAAATGCAGATGCTGTTCAATAACAATGTCAGGCTGGCGCAGGGCTATCTCTTCTCGCGGCCTCTGAGTCGGGACAGCTTCCGACAAAAGCACTTACAGGCGACGGAAAACTAACTGGCTATTGAGCCTGCTAACCGCAGGCTCGCAGATCGGCAAATCAGAACACTTTCTTAAACGGTTTTACTTCAACCTTAGCGTACACGCCTGCGGCGATATACGGGTCTGCATCAGCCCAGGCCTTCGCCTCTTCCAGAGAAGCAAACTCGGCAATCACCGTTGAGCCGGTAAATCCGGCGCTGCCGGGATCGTTGCTATCAACCGCCGGCATCGGGCCTGCGGTCAGCAGGCGACCTTCGTCGCGCAACATCTGAAGACGAGCCAGGTGGGCAGGGCGAACGGACAGGCGCTTTTCCAGCGAATCAGCAATATCTTCGGCATAAATGACGTACAGCACGGGCACTCTTCCTTCTTGATGTTGGGTTGTAAACCACGTTAAGTGAACCGCGGGCAGACTGCAATTGAAAGATAAACAGGATGTTAAATCCTTGAGAAAATAGCGGGAAACTCGTGCAGACAGCAGGAAAAAGTGCGCCTTTGGACAATGCGTTGTTGAATATGATTGTTATTTGCATTTAAAATTGTCGTCTCTTGAAAGACACTGAAACCATTATGACGTCAATGACCCTGGAATTACCTCGCCGCTTTCCGTGGCCGACTCTTCTCTCCGTCGGGATTCATGGTGCCGTTGTGGCCGGGTTGCTCTACACCTCGGTACATCAGGTTATTGAGTCCCCAGCACCTTCGCAGCCGATCAGCGTCACGATGGTTGCGCCCGCTGACCTTGAGCCTCCTCAGCCCCAGGTTGTTCAGCCTCCGCCACAGCCGGTTGCGGAACCTGAACCGGAGCCAGAACCGATACCCGAGCCGCCGAAAGAGGCGCCCGTTGTGATTCACAAGCCGGAACCTAAGCCAAAACCGAAGCCAAAGCCGGTGAAAAAGGTTGAGCAGCCGAAGCGTGAAGTTAAGCCGGTTGAGCCTCGCCAGGCTTCTCCGTTTGAAAACAATGCGCCCGTGCAGCCTGCGCCAACGCCGGCAGTAAAACCGGCCCCGGCAGCGCCAGCACCGTCGGTGAATACCGGGCCGCGCGTTATCAGCCGCGACAGGCCGCAGTATCCAACGCGAGCTTTTGCATTACGTATGGACGGTAACGTTCGCGTGAAGTTTGATGTCGATGCCGATGGTCGGGTGAATAACGTCGAGATCCTCTCCGCCCAGCCGGCCAACATGTTCGAACGTGAAGTGAAGCAGGCGATGAAAAAGTGGCGCTATGAGAGCGGTAAGCCTGGTCAGGGCATTACGGTTAACATCAAATTCCGCATTAGCGGCGGCGCAAGTATGGATTAACTATCATCCGTTTTTAAAAGGCCACGTATGAGAGTACGCGGCCTTTTTTATTTTATGGCCTGATTCGCTTACCGTCCATGGTCATTATTTATTCAATTATTGTTTGCGCTGACTATTCCTGATAAAACAATATATTAGTTATTTTCCTCGCCTTATCCTAAATTAAATAATCAAACTTAATGCAAATTAACTACCAATAATAATAGGGTGTTTATTTAAGACTTTTCTTATTTATCGGTGTGCTGGCATACTGAAAAGAAATGACATAAATAGACTCTTATTTTATGCGCCATTATTATAAGGCCGCCTTTCTGTGCGCGCTGTTTTACTCTCATCTAAGCTATGCCGCGCCGCTGACGCCTGCTGACCGGGACACTATCCAGCAGCAGCAGCAGGATTTGCTATTGCAGAACCGGCAGCAGCGAGAGGAGATCCAGCGTAGCCTCCAGCCGCGACTGGCAAGCCCTGTGGTCCCATCTGACCAAGGTCCCTGCTTCACCATTCACCATATTGATATTGATAATGCCACGCTGCTTTCCGATCCGGCCCGGAACCGCTTAATTACGCCCTATATTAATCAGTGCCTCGGCATGGCGAAGATCAATACGCTGACCCGGGATATTTCTGACTGGTATATCAGCCGCGGATATATCACCAGTCGGGCATTTTTGACCGAGCAGGATCTTTCTGAGGGAACGCTGCATATTGCGGTGCTGGAAGGCAGGCTACAGGCCATTCGCATTGAAGGTGCGCCTTCACGCCAGCTAAAAATGGCGTTTCCGGGACTGGAAGGGAAAATACTTAACCTGCGCGATATTGAGCAGGGGATGGAGCAAATAAACCGGTTACGCACCACGCCGGTACAAATTGAAATCTTGCCGGGTGAAAAGGCCGGGGAATCCATTGTTAATCTCACGGCAACGCCGGAGTTTCCGCTTTCCGCAGCCGCTGGGTTTGATAACAGCGGGCAAAAAAGCACCGGCACCGGGCAGCTCACCGCCTCGCTGACCGCCAATAACCCGCTGGGGCTGGCCGATAAATGGTTTATTAGCGGTGGGCGCAGCAGCGATTTTGCCAGCGACCATGATGCGCAAAGCTTTCAGGCCGGGGTCAATGTGCCCTGGGGCTATAGCCTCGTCGATTACAGCTACAGCTGGAGCGACTATCTCACCACCCTGGACAACAAAGGCTATCAGTGGCGTTCGACCGGGCGCGCCGAAACACATCGCCTGAACCTCTCCCACGTGCTTTACCGAAACGGGGACTTAAAAACTGCCGCTTCCATCGGGCTGACTCACCGGATTAGCCGCAACTACCTGAACGATGCGCCGCTGCTCAGCAGCAGCCGGAAGCTCACCAGCCTGCAATTCGGCCTTAACCACACGCAGAAAATCGCGGGTGGCGTGGCCACGCTGAACCCGTCATTCAGCCACGGCGTACCGTGGTTTGGAGCCGAAAACGACAACGGCAAGCGGGGCGACGTGCCAAAAGCTGAATTCAAAAAATGGAGCCTGAGCGGCAGTTTCCAGCGCCCGCTGACGCAAAAAATCTGGTGGTTAACCAGCGTCTATGGGCAATGGTCGCCTGACCGGCTTTACGGCAGTGAGCGCTTAACGATTGGCGGTGAAAGCTCGGTGCGTGGTTTTAAAGAGCAATACCTCTCCGGCGACAACGGGGGCTATCTTCGCAACGAATTGAACTACGCCCTGTTCAGCCTCCCTTATCTGGGCGAAGTCAGCCTGAACGCAGCCGTGGATGGCGGCTGGCTGCGTAATGACAGCGACGATCGGCAGGCTTCCGGGACGCTTTGGGGCGCTTCAGCTGGCCTCTCCGTGGCCGGGCGCTACTACTCCAGCCAGTTCACCGTTGGCACGCCAGTTCACTATCCGGGCTATCTGGCGCCGGATCATCTCGTGATTTATTACCGCCTGGGCCTGGCGATTTAAGGTAAAAAAATGGATAAGCACCCCGTTGGATTAGCGAAGCGCCTGTTAAGTTACCTCATCATCTGCCTGATCGCCGGGCAGCCGGTCTTTCCGGCGGTGGCCGCGACCATCAACCCGGTCACGCCGGGCACGCAGATGGATCAGGCCGGAAACGGGGTGCCTGTCGTTAACATTGCAACGCCAAACCAGGCGGGGATCTCCCATAACCAGTTCCAGGACTATAACGTCGGAAAAGAAGGGCTGATTCTTAACAACGCCACCGGGCAGCTGACGCAAACTCAGCTCGGAGGGCTCATCCAGAACAACCCTAACCTCCGGGCGGGCCAGGAAGCGACCGGCATCATCAATGAAGTCGTCGGCGGCAATCGCTCACAGCTGCAGGGCTATACCGAAGTATCGGGCAAGGCGGCCAACGTGATGGTCGCTAACCCTTATGGCATTACCTGTAACGGCTGCGGATTCATCAATACCCCTAATGCCACGCTGACCACGGGCAAACCCCAGTTTGATGCGGCAGGTAATCTGCTGGCCCTGGACGTCAGCAAAGGCACCATTACGGTTGAAGGCCAGGGCCTGGACGCCAGCCAAAGCGACGCGCTATCGATTATTGCCCGGGCAACAGAAGTTAACGCCGGTATTCACGCCAAAGATCTTAAGGTGACCGTGGGCGCCAACCGCGTTTCATCCACCGGCGCAGTCACGCCGATAGCCGGAGACGGATCCGCGCCGGTGGTTGCCGTCGATACCGGTGCGCTGGGCGGCATGTATGCTAACCGTATTCACCTTATTTCCAGTGACAAAGGCGTCGGCGTCAACCTGGGGAACCTGAACGCGCGTCAGGGCGACATCACGCTGAATGCCAACGGCAAGCTGGTGGTGAATAACAGCCTGGCGAACGGCAGTCTCACGGCTCAGGCGGATAGCGTAGTACTGAGCGGCGAGCATAAAAGTGGTGGTGCGACACAGGTTAATAGCCGCTCTGACATCACCGTCGCCAACGGTAAGTTAGCCAGCGATCGGGACATAACTCTGAACGGCAGCGGGAAACTGGCGCTGAATAACAGTCAGCTCTCCGCCGGCAATGACATTGCTCTGGATGCCGGGGCTGTAAGCACGGATGTCGCCAGCGAAGCCAACGCAGGCGGCGCGATTCGGGCCAGCGCGGCGGCACGTATGGATAATGCCGGGAAGCTGACGGCTGGGCGTGACATTGCACTCTCCGCAGACCAGCTAACCAACGGCGGCCAGGTTACGGCCAACGGGAGCCTGAACGCTAAAGCTGGCAGCTTTAACAACAGCGGCAATATGCAGGCGCAGCACAATATCCAGCTCGATCTCGGCTCGTTCACGCACAGCGGCCAGATGCTGGCCGGGGCAGGATTGACGGCCGCTACCGGAGATGCGTGGGTAGACGGCATGCTTAGCAGCGGTACTGACCAGGCATGGACCAGCCGCAACGCCTTTACTATTGGCCCAAATGGCCAGCTATTGAGTACCGGTAAACTTGCGCTTCAGGCTGACAGCTTTAGCAATGCGGGGACGATTAACGGCAAGCAGGATGTAACGTTAAGCAGCAAGCAGTTTTACGGCCAGCAGGGAAGCTCGCTGGCAAGCGGGGGCAACCTTGAGTTACTGAATCAGCAGCTACAAAGCGCCGGGCAAATAACCTCGCAAAAAGATCTGATGTTCAAAGGCGAGCGATTTGAAACCCTGGCCGGCGGGCAATTGCAATCTGAAGGCAATATGCTGCTGCAGGCCAATAATAGCGTCACGCTGAGCGGTACGCAGGCCGCAAAAGGGGCGTTTACGGTTAACACCGATTCGCTGACGCACCGCGGAAATACCAAAGGCATTGCCGTTACCATTGGGGCCAAACAGCTAGACACCAGCGGAAATATTCAGGCTGACGGCGGAATGTCGCTCACCGCAGATAATATTGTGCAACAGGCCGGTGGTGCCCTGCTGGCGCAGAAAAATTTACTGCTCAATGCACGGAATTTTACCAACCGGGGCTCGCTGGACAGCGATGCCTTGACGCTGGCGATTGCAGGGAACATCGACAACCAGACCAGCGGGAAAATCACCACACGCAATGGCCTGAACAGTACCTCTGATAGCTTCAACAATGACGGTCAGATCGCGGCCTCCGCGATGGACGTAGCCGCGCAGACCGCCCTGACCAACACCGGCAGCCTGCTGGCTGAGAAAAGCCTGAATGCGACGGTGGCCCAGTTGAAAAACACCGGGCAACTTGAGGCGGCGTCCCTCGCGCTACACGGCACCACGTTAGACAATGCCGGTCTGATTCAGGGCGGGCAAAATCTCACGTTAACGGCCGCAGACCTGGGTAACCGCAGCGGCGGCAAAATCATCAGCGGCAGCGGCCTGGCGCTCAGCATCCCGCAGCTCACCAATGCCGGACTGATTTCCGTCAAGCAGGGGCTGGCCATTGAGAGCCTGATGCTGGCTAACAGCGGCAATATTGAATCTCAGGCCATGACGCTGAAAGCCGGCCAGCAGTTGAACAACCAGGCAGGTGGGGTACTGCTGGCGAAAGATGCGCTCGCGCTTTCTGCTGGCAACCTTAACAATGCCGGGAGCCTGCAGGGGAAAAACCTCGCGATCGGCGCAGATCAATGGAATAACGCCGGCCTGACCAGCGGAAGCGAGAGCTTAACGGCCAGCGTCAGTGGAGAACTGAAGAACGGCCCACAGGGGAAAATCATCGTCGGTCAGCCTGACATTCAGGAAGCGACCGCCGGCGGGCAGCTTGAACTCAACGCCGGGAGCGTGACCAACGAGGGCTGGCTGCAAAGCGGTGGCGAAATGACGGTGACCGTTCAGGCACTGGTCAACTCGGGCGTGATATCCGCAAACCAGGCCGCGGCCATTGAGGGGATGTCGCTCGGCAACCAGGGCCGCGTTGAAGCGCAGGATCTGCAGCTAAAACTGCGTGAAAAAGTAAACAACTTTGCCGGTGCCGTGCTGGTGGCAAAACGCACCCTGCACCTATCTTCACCTGAGTTAGATAATGCGGGGCAGTTGATCGCCGACAGTGCCATTCTGGATGCACAACACGTCTCTAACACGGGCTTGCTGCAAGGGGATTCCTCGCTCAACGTCACAAGCGATACGTTCAATAACGCTGAAAACGGCACCGTATTGGCCGAAAAAGTACTGACGCTTGCCGCTCGCCACATGACCAATGCAGGAGAGATTCAGGCCGACAGCGCAACGCTAAAAGCCAGCCAGATGACCAACAGCGGCAAGCTGCTTGGCTTGTCCATCCTCAATCTGACCGCGATAGATAACCTCGTTAACACCGGTAAAATCCTCGGTAAGGACAAACTCGCCCTGACCAGTGGCAGCCTCGAAAACCAGGGCACGCTGGCGGCGGCCGATCTCAGCGTCGAAACCCAGCGTAACGCCAATAGCGGCCTGTTACAGGGCGAAAAATCGCTGCGTCTTGGCGCCACGGTGCTGAATAACCTCGCTCAGGGGAAAATCATCAGCGGCAGCGGGTTGTCGCTGTCTATTCCTGACCTGAACAACGCCGGGCTGATTTCGGTCGAACAAGGGCTGGCAATTGACGGGGTTAACCTCACCAATAGCGGGAATATTGAGGCCGGCGACCTGAACCTGGGGCTGACGCAAGGGCTGGATAACCAAGCCGGCGGGGTGCTCCTCGCCGACAACACGCTCTCGGTGACAACGCCCAAAGGCCGTAACGCCGGAAAACTGATTGCCAATAATACCACCCTGACGGTTGACGACCTGACCAATAACGGATTGCTGCAGGGTAATCAGACGATTAGCGCTCGGGGCAATAAACTGGCTAACGGTGGCACCGGCCAGCTATTAAGTGACGGAAATATTGACGTTAATGCTGCGCGTCTGGATAACGCCGGACGCATGCAGGGCAGAAATATCACGCTCAGCGGCGGGCAAAACGGCGGTGAAAATACAGGGCAGATCCTTGGCCGCGACGCGCTGAATATTTTATTCGGCGGGGCGTTCAACAACGGCGGCCGGCTGATCGGCCAGAATTATCTCGGCCTGACGACCGGTCCGCTCAGCAATACCGGCATTATCGCGGCCTCTACCCTAAGCATTGATGCCGGGTCAGCCCAGGCAAACAACAGTGGCCTGATTCAGGCCGACGGCAAACTCAAGTTAACCGCTGCTGCGTTGCGAAACGATAAAGGTGCCACGGTGGCCGGTGGGGATGACGTCACCCTGACGCTGCCTGAGCTAAACAATGCGGGCAGTATTTCTGCCGGAAAACACCTTCAGCTCGACGGGGGAAGTTTAGATAACCTCGGTGCCATCGACGCACAAAGCGTGGACCTGACTCTGACCGGGCAGCTAAACAATCTGGCCGGGGCCTCTCTGGTGGCGGGCAACCAGCTGGCAATGACCGCCAGCGGCTGGACTAACGCCGGACAGATTATCGGTGACAACGTCACGCTTTCTGCTCAGCAAGGGCAAAACGATGGACTGCTGCAGGGCGACAGCGGCCTGAAGCTCAACGTCGCACAGTTTGGCAACGGCGCGGCAGGCAAAGTGCTGACCGGAGGCTGGCTTGATCTTCGCGGCGGCCAGGTGAATAACAAAGGGTTGCTTCAGGGGCAAACCCTGACGCTGCAAGGCGGCGATCTGAGCAACGCCGGAGCGCTGACCGGCAAAGACAGGCTGTCGATTAGCACCGATAAATCGGTCACTAACGACGGGCAGGTTCTGAGTCAGGGGGACCTGCAGCTTGCAACCGGCCAGCTTGATAATAATGGCGTGCTGGCCGCAACAAAAGTCGGTGTTCAGGCCGACACGCTTAACAACACGGGAACGCTGCAGAGCAACAGCGGCCTG
Source organism: Cedecea neteri NBRC 105707 = ATCC 33855 (assembly GCF_001571265.1). Classification (GTDB taxonomy): domain Bacteria; phylum Pseudomonadota; class Gammaproteobacteria; order Enterobacterales; family Enterobacteriaceae; genus Cedecea; species Cedecea neteri. Next base: position 10,064 of record NZ_BCTL01000041.1, read on the forward strand.
GATCTCCAGAGCGCCACCGTGACAAACAGCGGCACGCTGCTGGCGAAGCAGGGGCTGAATATTATCGGCACCAGCCTCGACAATAGCGGCATTGTTCAGGGGGACGCTCTCTCTATTGCTTTGCAAAACGGCGTCACCAACCAGGCTCCAGGGAAACTGCTGGCGACCGGCACGTTTGATTTTAAAGGTGATTCACTCACCAACAGCGGCACGGTGGCTGCGGATAACGCGCGTCTGGCGGTAAACATTTTCAATAACGGCGGGCTGGTGCAGGGCAATAATGGCCTGTCGCTCTCCGGTGCAGGGGCAAGCCGCCCTCAACTGATGCTGCTGAGAAGTTTTGCCGCTGCTCAGCCTCCGGTCGTTCGCGTCCTGAATAACCTGAGCGGCGGGAAGCTGTTAAGCGGCGGCCAACTGGACATTGCAGCTAATGATGTGAGCAACGCTGGCACCGTTCAGGCTCGCGAAAATCTGACCTTCACCGCGGGAAGCCTGAACAATCAGGGCACGCTTTCGGCGGGCAATTTAGCGCTGGATATCGCCGGGCAGTTGAATAACCAAAGCGGCGGCAAATTACTGGCGGCCGATACGCTGCAAGCCCAGAGCGAAACCCTGGCGAACAGCGGCGTGATTGCCGCCGATAAGCTCGACCTCAGCAGCAACCGCATTGATAACCAGGGCGTGCTCCAGGGAGACAATGCGCTGGCGCTGAATACTCCGCAGTTCAACAATCTTGCCGACGGACAGATTGTTAGCGGCAGCTCGTTTAGCCTGACCATCCCACAGATGGTCAATCTGGGCCTGATCTCCGTGAAGGAGGCACTCACGCTTTCAGGCGCGAGCCTGGATAACCAGGGCATGCTGCAGGGCGGCAGCCTGGCGCTGAACTTTACCGACAGCATCCTCAACCGTAACGCGGCCAAACTTCTTGCAGAGAAAGGTGTGTCTCTGCAAACGGCCAACCTTAACAACCAGGGCACGCTGGCGGGTGACACCGTTGAGATGACGACCAATACCCTGAATAACGCTGGCTTGCTGCAGGGCAATAAGGCGCTGAAGCTGGCCTCGGATACGCCATCCACGCTGACGGTCACGAACCAGAAAGACGGGAGAATGCTGACCGGCGGGGCGCTGGCGCTTAACTTGTCGAAGCTCGCCAATCAGGGAACCCTGCTGGCGCAGCAGGTAATGACTGTCCGTGCTGATACTGTAGACAACCAGGGCACGCTGCAGGGACAAGATCTGGCGGTTAACGCTTCCGCGCTGAATAACCTCGCCGGCGGAAAAATGCTCACGGGCGGGCAACTGGCGCTGGAGGGGGAACAGATTAGCAATGCCGGCGTTATTCAGGGGCAGAACCTGGGCGTGAAGGCGACTAACTGGAACAATAGCGGCAGCGCGCTCGGCATCAACGGGCTGACGGCCCAGATTGATAACCAACTGACCAACGGCGGGCGTTTACTCAGCCAGGGGCTGAGCCAGATAACCGCCGGGACGTTGAACAACACCGGCGCGTTGTTGAGCGAGGGGGATTTAACGCTCAGCGGCGGCGCACTGCTGAACAGCGGCAATATTCAGGGCAACAACCTCACGGCCAGCAATGGGGCGATAGACAACGCCGGATCGGTGATTGGCCTGAAATCGCTGACATTGCAGCCTCAGCAGGACATTAACAACCGGCTGGGCGGCGCCATGCAAACTCAAGGCGCTATGCTGGTGGCCGGGCAAAACGTGACCAATGGCGGCCTGTGGCAGGCGCAGTACCTGAAGCTGAACGCTCAGCAATTGCAAAATAGTGGCACGCTGCAAAGTACCGGCAACCTCGATCTGGCGCTGGCGTCCGGCCTGACGAATACCGGTGCCATAACGGCCAATAACGCGGCCACCGTCGCGGCTCCGGGGATAACAAACCAGGGGCAGATACAGGCCAAAAACCTTACTCTCAGCGGCAGCTCGCTCAATAACAGCGGCAATATCAGCGGCGTTGAAGGCCTGGGTATCTCGCTGGGCGGCAATCTGGATGTGCAAAGTGGCGCCAAACTGCTGACCAATGGCTTACTGACCGTCGGGGCCAATATCATCACCAACCTGGGCCACGTTCAGGGCAACGCGGTCACGCTCAACGCCGCCGCACTGAACAACCAGGGGCACGTAGAAGCGAATTCTGCCCTCACCGGTACGCTGAGCGGCAGTCTGGATAATGGACCAAACGCGGTCCTGCTGAGCCAGGGCAGCCTGGATCTTGGGGCGCAGCAGCTAACCAACACCGGCACCGTTCAGGGGAACGGCAATACCCGGATTGATCTGCGTGAGCGCGGCAACAACCAGGGCCAGCTTCTGAGCGGCGGCATGCTGACGCTCAATGCACCAGGGTTTACCAACGGCGGCTGGGTCCAGGGCTTTGCGCTGGCGCTTAATGCGGGCTCCCTCAGCAACGGCGGGACGGTGCTGGCCCAGCAGCAGGGGACGATCGGCGGCAGTTATATCCTGAATAACGGCATGTTACAGGGGGGCAATTTAACCGTTAACCCAGGGCAACTGGATAACAACGGCACCGTGTATGCGACGCAGAACCTGGGCATCACGGCCAGCCAGGTTAACAGCGCTGCCGGGGCGCGGCTGCTTAGCCAGGGCAACATGGGGATCAACGCCGGGAACACCAGCCTGCAGGGGCAGGTGGCGGCGCTAGGCAACCTGTCGCTTAACAGCCAGGGCAGCTACAACCAGCTGACCACGCTAGCGGCTGGCAATACGCTGGCGGTCAGCAGCCAGGGCGATATTAACGTCAATGGCCTGCTGCAGGGCCAGGGCGTGCAGCTCTCTGCCGCAGGCACGTTGAACAATAACGGGCAGGTGCGTGCCGGCTACGGCGAAAGCCACCTCAATGCCGGGCAGCTTAATCTGAACGGCGCGGGCAGCGTGCAGGCGGGTGGGACGCTGCGCCTGACCAGTCAGAACGGCATAAACAATGCGGGCTTCGTCGGCACCGCCGGTGATTTGATTGCCAGCGCAGGCGGGGCCCTGCTCAATAGCGCCCTGCTGTATGCGGGCAATAATATGAGCCTGTTTGCCAACAGTATTCGCAACTATCGCGGCGATATTCTGGCGGGCAACAGCCTATGGATGCAGCGCGATGCGGCGGGCAACGCCAACGCGGAAGTGGTGAATACCTCGGGAAGTATTGAGACGCAGAATGGCGATATTTCTATTCGCACCGGACATTTATTGAATGAGCGGGATGGGTTTACCTATTCCGAAAGCGTGCAGAATTATCCGGGGAGCGGTGAGTCTTATATTTACATTCGTGCTGGGGATATCGATCCTCGAAAATTAGCTTATTACTATGGTGAAAAATGTACCGGAGGTAGTGAGAAAAACTCCGGTAAAACCTGCGTAGATACATTTTCTTTAAAATTAATGTCTCCAGATCAAATTAAAAAATTGATAAGTGAGAAAACGGTAACGGCCACAGCGCAAGGGAATGCCGCACGAATGTCATCCGGCAATAATTTTTATTTGTCGGCCAATCAATTAGAAAATAATGCAAGTAATATTCTGGCCAGAAATAATATCCAACTCACTGGAGAAACGCTGAGTAATAAGTCTGCTATATCAGGTAAAACGTCAGTTTATCAGGTTTACAGCACGCCAGTTGATCCGCTCTGTCAACAATTTCCTGACAGGTGTAATAATGGATGGAATAGCATTCCTGCCGATGGAAGTATAGAGAGTGTAAAACGTGGTCTCCGAGGGGATTCTGCAGACACAATTTTCAAATACGCACTTCAGCCAGGCGTGATCACTGAAACGTCCGGCGGGGATGTCACCTATCGCGCCGTCATCCAGGCCGGTGGTGCAGTCGTCGCCAACTTTAGCAACAACATCAGTAATACGTCTGTCTCAGCTAATACGCCGGGGTATACTCCAGGTCGCAGTGCACCGGGGCTTAATATAGCCGGTGGTCCTGGTGTAAGTGGCGGCGCGCAGGCCACCGATCTAAAGACGGGCACCAATAATAGTGTGACCGCGCCGCAGGCAACGATCAATTTGCCGGGAAGCGGAATCGGCAGCATCGAAAACCCAATCGGAAGCGGCGGACTAGCCGCCGTGGATAGCCGACCGCAGATTGGTGCGGACTATGGTCAGGCCGGCGGTAAGATCGCGGATATAAATCTAAGTCAGCAGGGCGGGCCTGATATTGATTTAGCGGGCAACGCGACAGGCCTGACAGATTCGAAGGTGAATGGCGGCAATCTCACTCCTGTTAACGGTGAGGCCGTAGAGCTGACCAAACAGCCCTCGGGCGAGCCATCTAGCCATAAAAATGATGATATTGCCGCCGCTGCCGCTCAGGTGATAGCGCAATCCAGCGGAGGTAAAACGCCGCCACCGCCGGGATATGATTATCGTCCTATTGCGCTGACGGATATTTCGGCGATTACCGCAAAACTGACGGCCAGCGGGTCGCCAGTTAAGCTCAGTGATTATCCGCTGCCTGCCAGCGATAACGGCTATTTTGTCGCGAATAAAGATCCGAAAAGTCCTTATCTGATCGTCACCAACCCCAAACTGGACGGTCTTGGTAAGCTGGATAACAGCCTGTTCAACGATATCTACAAGCTTGCCGGGATGGCCGGGCCAAACGCGCCACAGGAAACGCGCACCACTTATACCGATTCAAATAAATTTCTGGGCTCGGATTATTTCCTCGCTCGCCTGAACCTGCGCCCGGACTATGACCATCGCTTCCTCGGGGATGCGGCTTTTGATACCCGCTATGTCAGCAATCAGATCCTGAATCAGACCGGGAACCGCTACGTGAACGGCGTCGGCTCCGATCTGGAGCAGATGCAGTACCTGATCGACCATGCTGCTCAGGCTCGTGACAAACTGGGTCTGCAACTGGGTGTCAGCCTGTCCGCTGACCAGGTCGCGGCGCTGGATTCCAGCATCCTGTGGTGGGAAAACGCTGTAATCGACGGGCAGAATGTCCTCGTGCCTAAACTGTATATCTCACCGAAGGACGTTGCGGTGAATAACGGCAGCGTGATCGCCGGGAATCAGACGATCCTCAACGCCGGAAATATCACCAACGACGGCAGCACGCTACAGGGCAAAACGCTGTTGAGTGCCAGCAGCCAGAACGCCATCAGCAATATTAACGGTGGCGAGATTAACTCGGGCGGTAGCCTGCAGCTCAGCGCGCTGGGTGATATCAACAATATTGGTTCCACCATCGCCGGGCAGAAGGTCAGCCTTGAGAGCGTGGATGGCAACATCATTAACCAGACGCTGACCCACCAATGGGATACGGGAGGTAAGTCAAGCGGGCGCAATAACCCGGTTCTGGCTTTCTCGAATACGGAAGTGGGTCCACTTGCATCCATTACGGCCACTGATGGCCTGAGCCTAAGCGCGGGCAAAGACATCCTCAATACCGGCGCGAACCTCGGCGCAGGTGGCGATATGTTGCTGAAGGCGCTGGATAACATTTCTCTTACGGGCAACCAGCTTGATGAACGCAAGCAGGTCGGTAGTTATTTTGAACAAAACAGCGCGTACAAAGGAAGTTCAATCACCAGCGGGGGAACGCTTAGTCTGCAGGCTGGCCGAGATATTGCTGTTAAAGCTAGCAGTCTGTACGCAGAAGACAATGTGGGGCTGCAGGCCGGGCGGGACGTTAACTTAGAGGCGGTGGAATCTACCCACAGCGATAAGTACACCGCGAAGAAAAAGGTCGAGATCAACGAGTCCGTGCGCCAGCAAGGCACTGAGATCGCCAGCGGCGGGAACACCACCATCATTGCCGGGCGTGATGTTAACACCCAGGCCGCGCAGGTGACGGCTCACGGGGATATCGGGGTAGGTGCAGGACGGGACATCAACCTCGCCACGGCCACCGACAGCGACTATCACTACGACGAAGAAACCAAAACCAAAAAAGGGTTCCTGAGCAGCAAAACGACTCACACCATCAACGAAACCAGCTCGACTCGCGAAGCCGGCACGCTGCTGAGCGGCGACAACGTGACGCTGAAAGCCGGTAACGATCTGCTGGTGAAAGGCTCGTCCGTGGTAGGCGACGGCAATGTGGCGCTGAACGCGGGTAATAACGTCGATATCGTGGCCGCGACGGACACGGACACCGCCTGGCACTTTAAGGAGACCAAAAAGAGCGGCCTGATGGGCACCGGCGGCATCGGCTTTACCATCGGCAGTAGCAAAAGCACCCACGATCTGCGTGAGCAAGGCACCACCCAAAGCCAGAGCATCAGTACCGTGGGGTCAACCGGCGGCAACGTCAGCGTGAACGCCGGGGGAGTGGCGCACATCGGCGGTGCCGATCTGGTCGCAGGCAAGGATCTGTCGGTCGCTGGCGATAGCGTTCTCATTGAGCCGGGGCACGATAAGCGTACCCGGGATGAGAAATTTGAGCAGAAGAGCACCGGGCTGACCGTGGCGCTTTCCGGGGCGGTAGGCGACGCGATCAACAGCGCGGTGACCATTGCGCAAACGACGAAAAATGAAAGCGACGGCAGGCTGGCCGCACTGCAGGCAACGAAAACGGCGCTGGCCGGTGGGCAGGCGTATCTGAACTCTCAGCAGGCTACTGCTTCAGCTGATCCAAACAATGGCGTAGGCGTCAGCATCTCGCTCACGACACAGAAATCCAAATCCGAACAGCATATGGAGTCGGATAAGGTTAACGGCTCGAGCCTGACGGCAGGTAATAACCTGAATATTTCGGCGACTGGAAAAGGAAACAGCGCTGAAAGCGGTAATATCCTGATTGGCGGCAGCCAGCTCAAAGCGGGGGGAGACACTTCTCTGGCGGCGAGCAACGACATTGTGCTGAGTGGGGCGGCCAATACGCAGCTAACGACGGGGAAAAACAGCAGCAGTGGCGGTGGTGTAGGCGTCAGCTTCGGTGTGGGCAATGGTTCGGCGGGGTTCAGCGTCTTTGCCAACGTCAACGCCGCCAACGGTAAGGACAAAGGAAACGGCACCAGCTGGACGGAAACCACGCTCGACAGCGGCGGCACGGTGTCCCTCACCAGCGGCCGCGATGCCATCCTGAACGGGGCCCAGGTTAACGGCGATAAAGTTATCGCCGACATTGGCCGGGACCTGCTGATCAGCAGCCAACAGGACTCGAATAACTACGACAGCAAGCAAACCAGTGTGGCTGCGGGTGGAAGCTACACCTTCGGAGGCGGTGGTGGTTCCGGCTATATCAGCCTCAGCCAGGACAAGATGAAAAGCACCTACGATTCGGTGCAGGAACAAAGCGGTATTTTTGCCGGAAACGGTGGCTTTGACATTACCGTGGGCAACCATACTCAGTTGAACGGGGCAGTGATCGCCAGCCGGGCCGGGGCGGATAAAAACAGCCTCGATACCGGGACGCTGGGCTTCTCTGACATCGGCAACAAAGCCGACTATAAAGTCAGCCACAGCGGCATCAGCCTGTCCGGTGGCACGAAACCATCCGCCGGATCAATGCTGGCCGCTAACGGCCTGGCGAACGTCGGCACGCTGCTGGCCGGGATGAACGGGAAAGGCCACGCCGAAGGCACCACGCAATCCGCCGTGGCGGAGGGTAATATCACAATTCGTGACAGGGCGAATCAGCAGCAGGACGTTGCTGCGCTGAGTCGCGACACCGAACATGCCAACGGCAGTATCGGGCAGATCTTTAACAAAGAGGAAGAGCAAAAACGCCTGCAGACGGCGCAGCTGGTGGGTGAGATCGGCGGCCAGATGACCAATATGGTGTCAACCTATGGCGACACAAAGGCGCTGGAGGCAGCGCGTGCGGAAGGCGGTAAATACGCCAATATGAGCGCTGAAGCGCTGCGCAATACGGAGGCCTACCAGAAAGCGTTTGGTGATTACGGCGTCGGCGGTAAATACCAGATGGTGGCGCAGTCGGTGAGCGGCATTCTGGCAGGCGCCGCCGGGGGTGATTTCAATAAAGCTCTGGCGGGCGGCCTGAACCCGGTGATGGCGCAGGTTATTAAGGGCGCCACTACCAAGGGTGACGAAGTCAATGAACCTGCCAACCTGATGGCGCACGCGGTCTGGGGCGCTCTGGCGGCGCAGCTCTCAGGCGGCAATGCGGCAGCGGGCGCGGCGGGGGCATTCAGCGGTGAGCTGGCGGCGAGACAAATCGCAGCAGAGATGTTCCCGGATACAAAACTTGGGGATTTGAATCAGGACCAAAAACAGCTCGTTAGTCTGCTCGGCACCATGGCGGCAGGGATCGCCGGTGGCGTGGTGGGGAATAGCATCGCATCAGCGACCACGGGCGCTCAGGCTGGGAAGAATGCGGTTGAGAATAATGGGCTGAGTGGTGGCTGGAACAATATACTGCCATCAGGGGCAATAGATTACGGCCAGTCGGTAGAGTCTTACGCGCAATATGCACAGGATAAAAATCTGCCGCCAGAACAGGTACAGGCCGACCTGGCGCGGATGGTGAAAGGCGATTTGCCAGAAAGCGCCAATATCACCAAAGTTATCGTCAATGGATATAAAGATGGTGTGCTGATCGCGGGAGCCGCTTATTTAGGGCCAGCGGCATCGGTGGGTAAAGCTGTTGGGGGGGCCGTCATCGCAGAAATTGCTAACGGTACTTATCAGTGGTTCGATCTCACCAGGCCGGGTAATGAAAGTAAGAGCTGGGATTATAAAGGAAGTGTTTCAGCAGGTATTACGGGGATGCTGGCACCGGGACGCGGACTTTGGCAGAACGTTGGTATGGCCGCAGCTGGTAGTGTGTTTAGCGATGGGGCTGATATTGCAGCTATTGGTAGTAGCGCTTTTGGCGCATGGGCTGGCGGGAAGTTCGGGCAATATGCGCCAGGGATTGTAAATTCTGTGATAGGAAAAGAATTGCCCGGATTTATTTATGATGTTGGCGGCGCTTTTGCCTCAGAAGCAGCATCAGATGGTGGAAAAACTATTACCCAAAAACTGGAGGTGGCAAAATGATAAAGACTGCCCTCAAATATATAGTGCTTTGGAGCTATTTTACTGCCGGTTTTTTCTTGTTAGGTGTTGTTATAAAAGTTGTTCTTGGTGTTTTTTATATGAACGCTTTTTATTTACCATGCGATGAGGTAGTGAGGAATTTTTTTAAAAGTATGATTGCTGCTTCAGCCATAACATTAGCAGCAATAATCTTTAATCTGATTGATAAATTGAAAGGCCGAAAACCCTCTTCATCAGATTCTAATTAAACCTAACAGAAATCCCAACCTCATGCGGTTGGGATATTCACGTTAAAGCTCAGTCCTTACCCCGCTTCAGGCAGTCATAGCGGGGCGATTCCCGCCTGATAACCGGGATATCGCCGGTATCGTTCAACGCCCCAGGGAAGCTTTTTATCCACTGCTGCATCTTCTTCTTGTTGAAATGTGTGACGCTTAACCCCTCAGCACAGCCCCAAAGTTCGCGGCTGTTCTGCGCGGTGATTACAATGCAGTCTGGCATTACCCGAATTTTTATCGGCATCCCCGGTGTAAACCCGGCCTGTGAAATCCATGCGCCCTGAAGCGGCAGATAGTCGTACCGTACCCGGTCGTAAAACTCAGTGCGGGAAGGTGGGGCTGCTGGCAAGCACTTATCTGATTTATTGCGTACCGAATCGCAGTATTCAGCGTTATTTTCTGATGCGTTTGATTTTGTTTTGGAAATAGTGACTTCTGGCTTAAAATTCTTCGCAGCCATGTTCAACTCCTTTTCAGTTGTATGTGGTCAGCGACATAGAGGTGGTGGTACACCTTTATGTCGCGCTACTTAATCATTAATTTCTTATGTCGTGCTTCTCTTCTGTAAGCCATTCGCTTCAACACCTGGGTATTATATCATGCTGTACAAAAACACAGAGCCTGATTCACAGGCTATATCCAATCTTGCGAGGTATCTTCTAAAAATAATACGGTGGGATGTAACGTTGCATTGTTGATAACGATTACGCTTATTTCATCTCTCAGGAATATTATTGCTGCGTATTAAAATGTGGCAAGAAAAAACCCGGCATTGCCGGGCTTCTCTTAATCACTAATCAATCTGAGGTATCGCGCGAGGCTTGCCTTCTTTATCCACGGCGACATAGATAAATATCGCCTCGGTGGCCTTGTAGCGCTGGCCGATAGGCTCGGAAGAAACCTTTTTCACCCAGACTTCCACATTGATAGTGATGGAGGTTGTCCCGCGCTTAACGCAGCGGGCGTAGCAGCACACCACATCGCCTACTGCCACCGGCTTCAGGAAGGTCATGCCGTCCACGCGCACGGTCACCACGCGGCCATGCGCGATTTCTTTGGCCTGAATGGCGCCGCCCATGTCCATCTGCGACATCAGCCAGCCGCCAAAAATATCGCCGTTGGCGTTGGTGTCCGCTGGCATAGCCAGGGTGCGCAGCACTAATTCACCTTGCGGTAATTCGTTCGGCATTACTGCTCTTCCTTTGGCATATGACGGTAGATGTAGACGCCGCTCAGCAGGGTAAAGACCAGGGTGATGGCGGTCAGCCCGAAGACTTTAAAGTTAATCCAGATGCTTTCCGGGAGCCAGAACGCCACATAAATATTCAATAAACCACAGGCGATAAAGAACAGCGCCCAGGCGATATTCAGGCGCGTCCACACTTCGGTTGGCAACGTGATCTCTTTACCCAGCATGCTTTGAATCAGCAGCTTGTTCATGCCGAACTGCATCACCAGCAGGGCGGCGGCAAACAGGCCGTAAATCAGCGTGACTTTCCACTTAATGAATTCGGCATTGTGGAAGTAAATCGTCAGGCCGCCAAACACGGCAACCATCACAAAGGTCACCAATGTGGTTTTTTCCAGCTTACGGTACTTAACCCAGCTGTAAACCAGCGCGAGGGCGGTGGCGATGATCAGCGCCCAGGTGCCGACAAAAATGTCGTACATCTTGTAGAAGGCAAAAAAGACAATCAGGGGCAGGAAGTCGAGAAACTGCTTCATAATCTGTTCCGTAAAGAGGTGACTCCTGACTATAACGTGCGGTCAGGAGTCGGGGAAGGTTATTGACGTATCAACATGTACAGGCGGAATAAGTAGATAAGCAGCACGGCAGAAATCAGGTTGCTTATGGTATTCGCTATCACGGCTCCGGCTTCCGGCGACAGCGCGGCAAAGCTGGATGCCAGCAGCAGTAACGCCGTTTTAGCCGCCAGCCAGGCGACAACCGCAGGGGCGACAAGGCGCATGTTCGCCCACACCAGGCGCAGGCTGCTGCGCATAGAGCGGAAGATCCCGGTTTTATCCTGCACCAGCATCACCGGCGCAAGCGACAGCAGAATAGCCAGCAGCACGCCGGGAACAACCACAAGCATAATGCCGATTTGCACCAGCAGCGTGGTCAGGAAGATAAGAATGAACATTTTTGGCAGCACGGGGGCAGAGGCACCTATCGCGCGCAGGGCGCTAACGCGCTGGCCTGCAGAAACGATTTGCATCAGCACCATCATGCTGGCCGCCAGAATAGCGTTGCCAATCAGGCCCGAAAACGTCGAGGCCGCAGACGCTTTCAGTAACACTTGCTGCTGTTCCAGCGACATATTCTGCACTAAATCAAACAGCCCAACGCTGCCCGCCAGGTTATCTCCCTCACTTAAAATCGCCATTTGTTCTTCGCTGGGCGAGAATGCGCGGCCAATAATCACCGAAATTAAGGCGCAAAGTAACGCAATCAGCAATATGGTAACAAACTGATTACGAAGAAAATTCCCCGTGTCACGGTATACGGAACCTGCCGTGATAGACATGCACTCTCCTTGGTGTTGCTAACGGTTATCAATCTGCGGGCAATTGTACCCTGGATGTAGGCACCGTGGCACCACAAAGACTTTCACTAAGCGGTTGAATAGCGTCGATTAGCCTGCAGGTTGTACAGATATGACAGAAATTTACGAAAACTGATAATTCAATAAAATTGATCTGGTTTCGCTTTGTTGTTTTTCACTGCGCTACCAAAAATTAATCCAGATCATTGAATGTTAAATTAGAGGATAAAGTGTGATCGATGTTAGATCACTTTGTACTTCTTTCTGAGTATATTCAGCCCGCTGTTAAAAACCATAACAAGGGAAGGGCTATGAAAAAACTCACACTGGCATTACTGGCGATGGGGTGTGTCCGGTGCGGCGTCGGCGCATCAGGCGGGGGAATTCTTTATGCGCGCGGGTACCGCGACGGTTCGGCCAACAGGTGGTTCGGACGACGTGCTTAAAATGGGCGGCTTTAAAGTTGATAACAATACGCAGTTGGGGCTGACCTTCGACTATATGGTCACCGATAACATCGGGATTGAGCTGCTGGCGGCGACGCCGTTCCGTCACAAAGTCGGGCTTGGGCCAACCGGTGATCTGGCCACCGTGCACCAACTGCCGCCTACGCTGATGGCGCAGTGGTACTTTGGCGATGCGGGCAGCAAAGTGCGGCCTTATGTTGGCGTAGGGGTGAACTACACGACTTTCTTTGACGCAAGTTTCAACGACACCGGCAAAAGCGCGGGGCTGAGCGATCTGAAGGTCAAAGATTCCTGGGGCGTAGCGGGTCAGGTTGGGCTGGATTATCTGATTAACGAAAACTGGCTGCTGAACATGTCCGTCTGGTATATGGACATCGACACTACGGTGAAATTTAAAGCCGGCGACGATCAGCAAAGCATCAAGACGCGCATTGACCCGTGGGCATTTATGTTCTCTGCGGGGTACCGTTTTTAAGAAAAAAGGCCGGGTCTCCCCGGCCTTTTGCCTGTCATCCGCGCGTGGCGGCTTTCATGTTCTGTACGAACTGTTTCAGTTCGCTGAGCATCACTTCAGGCTGCGCCAGGTTCTTTTCGATGATTTTCACCACCGCAGAGCCTGAAATCGCGCCTGCTGCACCGGCGGCAATAGCATCGCGTACCTGAGAAGGTTCGGAGATGCCGAAGCCTTGCAGAGGCGGCGCGGCCTGATATTCACCCAGTTTCTCAATTAAATGGTGCAGCGGAAGCTGAGCGCGCGTTTCGGTGCCGGTAACGCCTGCACGAGAAAGCAGGTAGGTGTAACCCCGGCCATGAGCCGAAATTTCGCGCAGCAGCGTTTCGTCGGCGTTTGGCGGGCAGATGAAAATAGGCGCGACGTTGTGGCGCATTGCGGCGTGGCGGAACTCAGCGGACTCTTCCACCGGCACGTCTGCAACCAGCACGGAGTCCACGCCCACTTTGGCACACAGCGCGTAAAACTCGTCGATGCCGCGGTTAAAGACCAGGTTGGCATACATCAGCAGGCCAATCGGGATCTCCGGGTACTTTTGGCGGATCGTCGCCAGCATTTCAAAGCACTGGGTTGGCGTCACGTCAGAGGCGAAAGCCCGCAGCGCCGCGCCCTGGATGGTTGGGCCGTCCGCCAGCGGATCGGAGAACGGAATGCCCAGCTCGAGCGCGTCTGCGCCGTCTTCAATCAGTGCATCAATAATTTTCAGCGAAAGCTCAGGGTTTGGGTCGCCCAGCGTCACAAAGGGAACGAATGCGCCTTCCTTGCGGGCCTGCAGCTGTTCAAACAGATGATGATAACGTTCCATTACATTTCCCCTCGTGATTTCAGAATATCGTGGACGGTGAAGATATCTTTGTCGCCGCGGCCAGAGAGGTTCACTACCAACAGCTGTTCTTTTTCAGGGTTCTCGCGGATCATTTTTAAGGCATGGGCGAGGGCGTGGGAGGACTCCAGCGCAGGAATAATCCCCTCGCTGCGGCACAGCGCCTTAAAGGCATCCAGCGCTTCGTCATCGGTAATGGAGACGTAATCGGCGCGGCCGGTGCTGTTCAGATACGCGTGCTGTGGCCCCACGGACGGGAAATCCAGCCCGGCAGAAATAGAGTAAGACTCTTCAATTTGCCCTTCGTCGGTTTGCATCATCGGCGACTTCATGCCGAAGTAGATCCCCACGCGGCCATGTTTTAGCGGTGCGCCGTGTTCACCGGTTTCGATCCCGTGCCCGGCTGGCTCAACGCCAATCAGGCCCACGCTGGTTTCGTCGATAAAGTCGGCAAACATGCCGATGGCGTTAGAGCCCCCGCCCACGCAGGCGATGACCGCGTCAGGCAGACGACCTTCTTTTTCCAGAATCTGCGCTTTGGTTTCTTCACCGATCATGCGCTGGAATTCACGCACGATGGTCGGGAACGGGTGCGGACCTGCGGCGGTGCCGAGCATGTAGTGCGCGGTTTCATAGCTTGCAGACCAGTCGCGCAGCGCCTCGTTACAGGCATCTTTCAGGGTGGATGAGCCGCTGTGCACCGGAATGACTTCGGCCCCCATCAGGCGCATACGGAAGACGTTTGGCGACTGGCGCTCGACGTCTTTGGCTCCCATATAAATGCGGCATTTCAGGCCGAGCAGGGCGCTGGCGAGGGCAGACGCTACGCCGTGCTGACCCGCGCCGGTTTCGGCGATGATTTCGGTTTTGCCCATGCGCTTGGCAAGCAGCGCCTGGCCCAGCACCTGGTTAGTTTTGTGCGCGCCGCCGTGAAGCAGATCTTCACGCTTGAGATACAGCGTGGTGTTGGTGCCTGCAGTGAGGTTTTTGCATTTGGTCAGCGCCGTTGGGCGGCCTGCATAGTTCTTCAGCAGATCGGTAAACTCCGCCTGGAACTCAGCATCGCTTTGCGCCGCCACAAAGGCTTCTTCGAGCTGGCGCAAAGCAGGCATCAGGATCTGCGGTACGTACATACCGCCAAATTCACCAAAATAAGGGTTCAGTAAAGTCATGGTATTTCTTCCTTAGTAAGCCCGCAGAGTCTGAAAGACCGCAGCCAGCTTGTTAGCATCTTTTATTCCCGGCGCGCTTTCCACGCCAGAGTTGAAATCCAGTCCTGCGCAGCCGGCTTTGGCCGCTTCCACGCAGTTATCCGCTCCGAGGCCGCCCGCCAGAATCACGTTTTCCAGCTTTTGTCCGGCTAACAGTCGCCAGTCAAAGCTTTGCCCGGTGCCGCCCTGACCGTTATCGAACACGTATTTATCGACGTGCTGCAGATTACGCTCCGGCAGCGAGTCAGCTACGCTCAACGCTTTCCAGATTTGTGTGTTCGCCGGCAGCAGGGCTCGTAGCTCATTAATGTAAGCCTGGGTCTCAGCGCCGTGAAGCTGAACTGCGCTCAGCGAGAACTTACCCACTTTTTCCACCACTTCTGTTACCGGCGTATTTCTGAACACGCCCACGTAGCGAAGCGGCGCGGAGGCAATAACTGCGGCAGCTTTCTCATCGCTGACGAAACGTGGTGAAGTCGGCACGAAGATCAGGCCACCGTAAATAGCTCCGGCTTCCTGAGCCGCACGAGCATCTTCGCCCCTCGTCAGGCCGCAAACTTTGTTTTCACCTAGCAGCACGCGGCGCACCGCTGCGTTCAGGTCATCCTCGCTCATCAGCGCAGAGCCAATCAGGAAGCCGTTGGCGAAGTGGCTGAGCTCGCGAACCTGAGCGTAATTATTGATGCCAGATTCGCTGATAACCGTTACGCCGTGGGTCAGGCGCGGGGCCAGCTGGCGAGTGCGATCCAGGTCAATGGACAGATCGCGCAGGTCGCGGTTGTTGATGCCGACCACTTTGGCGCCGAGCGCGATGGCACGCTCCAGCTCTTCTTCGTTACTGACTTCGGTCAGCACGCCCATATTCAGGCTGTGGGCCACGGCGGCCAGCTGGCGATACTGTTCATCGTCCAGTACCGAGAGCATCAGCAGGCAGGCATCCGCCTGGTAAAAACGCGCCAGATGAATCTGGTAAGCATCGATAATAAAGTCTTTGCACAGCACCGGCTGGCTGACAATCCCGCTGACGATAGGCAGAAAATCAAAGCTGCCCTGGAAGTATTTCTCGTCGGTTAGAACCGATACCGCAGAAGCATAATGCTTATAAACTCCGGCAATTCGAGCCGGATCGAAATCGTCGCGGATAACCCCTTTAGACGGGGACGCTTTTTTGCATTCCAGAATGAAGACGGTGCGGGCCCCCTGCAGCGCGTGATAGAAGTTGCGCGTGGCTGGCACTATCTCATTCTGGAAGCTCGCCAGCGGCTGCTGCTGTTTGCGGGCTTCGACCCACAATGCTTTGTCAGCCACGATGCGGTTTAATACGGTCTCCTGCATTGCCTTATCCTCTCCCCGCGAGCGCGGTCACGCGGTCGTATGCTGCCCCGCTACGTAATACATCCAGCACTTTCTGTGCGTTAGCTTTCAGGTCTTCATGGCCATGCAGTCGCATCAGCATGGCTACGTTTGCCGCGACGGCAGACTCGTGCGCTGTCTCACCTTTACCTTGTAGCAGGCGGGTCAGAATGTCACGGTTTTCTTCCGGCGTACCGCCCGCCAGCGCTTCCTGGTGGTAGGCAGGCAGGTCGAAATCGGCGGCGGTCAGCTGATAGCTTTTGATTTCGCCGTGGTTCAGTTCGGCAACCAGCGTTGGCGCGTGAAGCGATACTTCGTCCATGCCGCCGCTGTGAACCACTGCCGCACGCTTGTAGCCGAGGACGCGCAGTGTTTCAGCAATCGGCAGCACCAGTTCAGGGCTGTAGACGCCGATCAGCGCCAGCGGCGGATGTGCCGGGTTGATCAGCGGCCCCAAAACGTTGAACAGGGTGCGCGTTTTCAACTGCTGGCGAACCGGCATCGCGTGGCGGAACCCGGTGTGGTACTTAGGCGCAAACAGGAAGCAAACGCCCAGCTCGTCCAGCGCTTTGCGGGAAGCATCGGCGTTCATTTCCAGGTTGATGCCAAACGCGGCCAGCAGATCGGAGGAACCCGAACGGCTGGAAACGCTGCGGTTGCCGTGCTTGGCGACCTTAAGCCCGACCGCGGCGGCGACAAAGGCGCTGGCGGTCGAGATGTTAATGCTGTTGCTGCCGTCGCCGCCGGTGCCGACGATATCGGCAAACTCGTAGCTCGGGCTTGGGAACGGCGCGGCGTGTTCGAGCAGGGCGGATGCGGCCCCGGCGATTTCGTTCGGATGTTCACCGCGGACCTTCATGCTGACCAGCGCGGCGGCCAGCTGCTCAGGCTTCAGCTCACCGCGAACGATGGCGGAAAACAGCTGGTGGCTCTCTTCGCGACTCAGGGTTTGCGCCTGATAAAGCTTGTCGAGGATCGGCTGCAGCGTATTGGCCAGCTTCAGCTTCTGCAGCGCCCAGTCCAGGGTCTGCTCGAGCAGGCGAGCACCGTGGCTGGTGAGGATGGATTCCGGGTGGAACTGGAAGCCAACAACCCGGTCAGCTTCATGACGAACCGCCATCACCATGCCGTCGAAATGTGCGTTGATGGTCAGCCCGGCAGGAATATTGCTGCCAACCAGCGAGTGGTAACGCGCCACCGGCAGCGGGTTAGGCAGTCCGGCAAACATCGCTTCGCCGTCGTGGGAAATAGAAGACGCTTTCCCGTGCAGGATTTCGCCCGCCTGGCCTACGTAGCCGCCGTAAGCTTCCACAATGGCCTGGTGGCCGAGACAAATGCCGATAATTGGCAGTTTACCGCGCATGCGCGTCAGTAATTCCGGCATACAGCCCGCTTCGCTTGGCGCCCCAGGTCCTGGGGAGAGCATCAGCACCGGGTTATCCATGGTCGCCAGGCGCTCAATCAGCGTTTGCGCCGGAACATGGTTACGGTAAATCACCACGTTATGGCCGTTCGCGCGGAGCTGGTCTGCCAGGTTATAGGTGAATGAGTCGATATTATCGAGCAGCAGAATGTCAGCCATTAGAAAATCTCCTTCGCGTGATGCGCGGTAGCAATGGCGCGCAAAACGGCGCGGGCTTTGTTGCGGGTTTCGTCGGCTTCGGACTGCGGGTCTGAATCAAGAACAACGCCGGCGCCAGCCTGCACGGTGGCGATCCCGTCTTCAACGTAGGCCGAGCGAATGACGATGCAGGTATCGAGGTCGCCGTGGGCGGTGAAGTAACCCACCGCGCCGCCGTAACTACCGCGACGCACGCCTTCGGCCCCGGCAATCAGCTGCATCGCACGTACTTTCGGTGCGCCGCTCAGGGTGCCCATATTCATGCAGGCGCGATAGGCGTGCAGTACGTCCAGGTCATGACGCAGCTCGCCAACAACGCGGGAAACCAGGTGCATCACAAAGGAGTAGCGGTCGACTTTGGTTAAATCAGCCACGTAGCGGCTGCCCGGCGTACAGATGCGGGCCAGGTCATTACGCGCCAGGTCAACCAGCATTAAGTGCTCAGAAAGCTCTTTGTGATCGGTGCGCATTTCCAGCTCGATGCGGCTGTCCAGATCGCGGTCCAGCGAACCGTCGGCGCGGCGGCCGCGAGGGCGGGTTCCGGCAATCGGGTAGATCTCAATCTGGCGGTTAGTGGCGTCGTATTTCAGTGAGCTTTCCGGAGAAGCCCCGAACAGCGTGAAATCGTTGTCCTGCATAAAGAACATGTACGGGCTTGGGTTGCTCTTTTTCAGCGTTTGGTAAGCCGCCAGCGGTGACGGGCAAGGCAGTGAGAAGCGGCGGGAAGGCACCACCTGGAAGATTTCGCCGATGCGAATGGCTTTTTGCATCTGACGCACAACCGCCCCGAACTCTTCGTCGCTCTGGTTTACATCGCAGCTCATGTGCTCAACTTTCTGCACCGGCAGCGCCGCGGGCTCTTCGCTGATTTGCTGGCGCAGCTGTTCGGTGCGTTTCAGCAGACGCTGTTTTTCGCTATCTGACGGCGTAAAGAGGCTGGCCTGAATGCGGGTTTGCTTTTTCTGGTGATCGATAGTCAATAAGGTTTCGGCCAGATAGAAGCAGTAATCCGGGCAGCGGTTGTCCTGTTTCAGCTGCGGCAGGTCTTCGAACCCGGCCACCAGATCGTAGGCAAACAGACCGCCGAAGAACATCGCATGACGTTCTTCCTCTGGCACGCTGACCAGTTCTTGCATAAGGCGGAAAGCGTCAAAGACCGACAGCGAGCACAGGCGGGCGTCTTCATCTAATAACGTGCTGACCGTCGGGAAACGCAGGGTGCGGCCATCCGGGAAGTGCTCGTTTTCGACGCCTGTAGGCAACGCGGCATCCAGCAGCGGCAGCAGGGAAGCGCCGTTAGCAGACAATGCCTGTAAGGTGACAGTGTCACCTAATGCCGTAATACGCATGGCGCTATCTACCAGCAGCAGGCTTTTTAAGTCGTCTTTGCTGTCGATGTCCGCAGACTCCAGCAGCAGGGTCGCAGGGCGCGCGCCGCAAAGCTGGTGGAAAAGGGCCGTTGGGTTTTCACGGTAGGCAGCTTCGCTGCTCAGGAGTTCAAGTGCCGGTTTTTGTATTTGCATTTTAGTTCTCAAATTTTGTTCAAAAAAAAGCCCGCATCGTTGGCGGGCCTGGTATCTGCGCTGTTAAACAGCGTACGCGATCGCACCGCCCGAGTTCAGGGAGTACGCCACCAACCGTCCAGGGAATTCATCGCTTTCATTTCAGATACCTCGTCATGTGAACTTGCGTACTAGTAAACTGGTTCGCGGCTGTATTGTCAATACTGATTTTTTAAAATAGCCGATTATCGTTATCATGGGCCGCTAAATTTCTGTTTATCCATTCTGGAGCCATTTTGAGCGAGCCCACCCTGGCCACGATCCACGACCTGCACAGCCACACTACCGCCTCGGACGGCCTGTTGTCTCCTGAAGCCCTTGTTAGCCGCGCAGTAGATATGCGCGTAACGGTTCTGGCGATTACCGATCACGATACCGTTGCCGGTTTGCCCGCCGCTCGTGCAGAAATCCAGCGCCTGAATTTACCGCTACAGTTAATTAGCGGCGTTGAAATCTCCACCGTATGGGAAAACCACGAGATTCATATTGTGGGGCTGGGCGTTGATGAGCAGCATCCGACGCTGAAGCTTTTTCTTGAACAACAGAGTGAACGCCGCAGCCAGCGTGCGGTAATGATTGCTGAACGCCTGGACAAAGCGCGTATTCCTGGTGCGTTAGAAGGGGCAATGCGCCATGCCAGCGGCGGGGCGATCACCCGCGGGCATTTTGCCCGTTTTCTGGTCGAGCAGGGCAAAGCCAGCAATATGGGTGACGTCTTCAAGAAGTACTTGGCGAAAGGGAAAACCGGTTACGTTCCGCCTCAGTGGTGTACAATAGAACAAGCTATTGATGTGATTCATCATTCTGGCGGGCAGGCGGTGCTGGCGCATCCAGGACGCTACGGCCTGACCGCAAAATGGCTAAAACGACTGCTGGCGCAGTTTGCCGAACACGGTGGCGATGCCATGGAAGTTGCGCAGTGCCAGCAGGCTCCTAACGAACGTACCCAGCTTGCGAGCTACGCGAAGCAGTTTAATCTGCTGGCGTCGCAGGGATCCGATTTTCATTTGCCCTGTGCGTGGATAGAACTGGGTCGTAAGCTGTGGCTACCGGCGGGCGTTGAACCCGTCTGGCAGCACTGGGAGCAAGGCCACATCGCTAAAGAGAGGGCAGTATGAGTCAGTTTTTTTATATCCACCCGGATAACCCGCAGCCGCGCCTGATTAATCAGGCTGTCGATATTATTCGTAAAGGCGGGGTGATTGTTTACCCTACCGACTCCGGCTATGCGCTGGGCTGCAAGATTGAAGATAAGGGCGCCATGGAGCGCATTTGCCGTATTCGCCAACTTCCCGATGGCCATAACTTTACCCTGATGTGTCGGGATCTGTCGGAGCTGTCGACCTATGCGTTTGTCGATAACGTCGCGTTTCGCCTGATTAAAAACAACACGCCGGGGAACTATACTTTTATCCTCAAGGGCACCAAAGAGGTGCCGCGCCGCCTGCTGCAGGAAAAACGTAAAACCATCGGGCTGCGCGTGCCGTCAAACCCGATTGCGCTGGCGCTGCTTGAAGTGCTGAACGAGCCGATGCTGTCGACCTCGCTAATGCTACCAGGCAACGAGTTTACCGAGTCCGATCCTGAAGAGATCAAAGACCGCCTCGAGAAAGTGGTGGATCTGGTTATCCACGGCGGTTATCTGGGGCAGCAGCCCACCACGGTTATCGATCTGACGGAAGACGCTCCGGTTGTAATGCGTGAGGGTGTCGGGGACGTTAAACCCTTCCAGTAAGGAAATCGCTATGGCCCGATTTAACATTGATGTTCTGGCTTCTCAATGCGGCGTGACGCCCGCCAACATTCGCAGCTGGCAGCGTTACGGCTTAATCAAACCGCAGGTGGATGAGAACGGGCACCGTTTCTTCAATTTTACTCACTGTTCCCGCGTGGCCGCGATTGTCGGCTGGCTGGAAAAGGGCGCCGCGTTGCCGGATATGCTGGCGCTGCTGAACGGTGAGGAAACCGGCAGTCCTCCCGGCTGGCTTGAGGTTCAGGAAGCCCTGCTGGCGCAGTGCGAAGCGATGCAACCCACGAAGCTGCGGGGGCTTATCTGGCGTTATGGCCGCGAAGTGCCTCCGGCTATTTTTATTGATGAAGTTATTCGCCCACTCAGGCTGTGGATCAATGCCGATGTGCAGCAGGATATGGCCATGAGCAGTGCCATGCTGGATACGGCGTTGATTGAATATGCCACGTTCGTGCTGGCCAGCGGGCGTAAGCGCCCCGGCGGCAGCCTGTTTATTCTGGCGCTCTCGCTGAAAGATCCCGTTGAGCTGTGGCTGGAGGGCATACGTTTCGCCAGTGACGGCTTCTGTGTGGAGGTGTTGGATCGTGAGATTCCGTTACCGGATCTCAGCGGCATTAACGCCGATCACATCATGATTTGGACAGATAAAGTCCTGGATGCGGGTCAGCAGGCTCTGTATCAGCGCTGGCTGAGCAGCGGACTCCCCGTTTTTCTGGCAGGCTGTGAGGCAGCACGGGCACAAAAAGATGTGGCAATAAAGGGTCAATGTTCATCCACCGGCAGTGCCTCGCTGCTTGATAGCCTGAGTCATTAATAGCAGCAAAACCCGGCAGATGGGTTTTAACTCCATTTGGACTAAAATTCGTGTACTATGTGCGGCCACGAAACTGCTGGCGTTGTTTGACAACGGCTGTGCAGCGGTTCGAATCCGTATTTATACTTCATCAGGCCCCTGCCTTTTGATTTCAAAGTATCTGAGACGCCTGTGAAGGCGACACCCGAGGAAGCTCAATGAGCGAAAAGTTACAAAAAGTGCTGGCTCGCGCTGGCCATGGTTCCCGTCGTGAGATTGAAACTATTATCTCTGCTGGTCGCGTAAGCGTTGATGGCAAAATCGCCACGCTGGGCGACCGAGTTGAAATTACCCAGTCGCTTAAAATCCGTATCGATGGTCATTTGATTTCGATTCGTGAGTCTGCGGAACAAATCTGCCGCGTGCTGGCCTATTACAAACCTGAAGGCGAGCTGTGTACCCGCAGCGATCCGGAAGGGCGCCCAACTGTGTTTGATCGTCTGCCGAAGCTGCGCGGTGCACGCTGGATTGCCGTAGGGCGTCTGGACGTTAACACCTGTGGCTTACTTCTGTTCACCACCGACGGCGAGCTGACTAACCGCCTGATGCACCCGAGCCGTGAAGTGGAGCGTGAGTACTCCGTTCGCGTGTTCGGCCAGATAGATGACGATAAAGTAAAGCAGCTTTCTCGCGGCGTGCAGCTTGAAGATGGCCCGGCGGCGTTCAAAACCATCAAGTTCACCGGTGGCGAAGGCATTAACCAGTGGTACAACGTGACCCTGACCGAAGGCCGTAACCGTGAGGTTCGTCGCCTGTGGGAAGCAGTTGGCGTGCAGGTTAGCCGCCTTATTCGCGTGCGCTACGGCGATATCAAACTGCCGAAAGGCTTACCGCGTGGCGGTTACACTGAGCTCGATCTGGCGCAGACCAACTATCTGCGTACGCTTGTCGAGCTGCCGGAAGAAACCAGCAGCAAGGTGGCGGTAGAAAAAGATCGCCGCCGCATGAAGGCGAACCAGATTCGCCGCGCCGTTAAGCGTCACACTCAGACCACCGGCGGCAACCGTCGTTCCGGCGGCCGCAGCAACGGTTAATCCCGTCATTCCCGGCGATTCCTCGCCGGGAATGTCTCTCCTGATATTCCTGTTTGAGACAACTCTCACACTTCCGCACAAAGACAAAAAACAGGAAATAGCTCGACAAATAACGCAAAGTAATGGTTTTTAACCCTCCTTATACTGACTGAACTTTGTGTAAGTGCGGGGGGTTAACATGAGTTCTGTGCAGAAGCTATCGGCAAGCTATGTGGCGATCGGCTTAAAAGAAAAAGTAGGTTATGGGTTAGGGGATTTTGCTTCTAATTTATCATTTGGTTTTGTATCGTTATTCTTGCTTTTCTTTTACACCAATATATATGGCATCAGCGCCGCTCAGGCCAGCGTGATATTTGTTGTGGCTCGCATCATTGATGCCATTTTTAATGTGGTCATTGGGTTTGCTATTGATAAGACGCAGAGCCGCTACGGGAAGTTAAGACCCTGGATCTGCTACGGCGCGATTCCCTTAGGTTTCCTGACCGTACTGTGTTTTTTCCCCTTCGGCGGCGAAGCAAAGTTTTATTATGCTTTTCTCTCTTACACGCTTTACTGCCTCGCGTATACGGCAGTAAATACCCCATATTCTGCGTTAACGAACCGCATCACGCAGCATGAAGCCTCGCGTGCCTCGCTTTCGGTCTATCGATTTGTGTTGGCGATCTTGGGTTACCTGATTGTTTCAACCACGGCCGACTGGATTATCGCGCCTTTTACCGATAAACAGTCCGGCTATGTCTTTGCCGTGTCATGCTTCGCGCTGCTGGCTACCTTCATGTTTATGCTGTGTTTTGGCATGACGAAAGAAAGGGTCACAGAAGAGAGTACACATTCACCGGGGCTGCGTGAAATGCTCAGGGCCGTCACCGGGAATAAACCACTCATTCACCTGTCACTGTTCACCGTTTTTTTCTACATCGCCTATACGGTGTGGATGGCGATTGCTATCTATTTTATAAAATACATCATCGGTAACGAAGGATTTACCGCGACTTTTTTCATTATTCAGTCGGCTGCTTATATTACGGGGACGGTTTTGTGCGAAAAGCTAATTACCTTGATGGGTAAAAATAAAATGACCCTGGCAGCATTGTTACTCGGTATATTGGGTGTGCTAATGCAATACTTCATGGCCGGCGACAATATCTGGTTAATTATGGCTGGCGTCTGCCTCTACAGTATTACGCTGGGTATTGGATTTGTTGCCATGTGGTCGATGATAGCCGATACGGTTGAATATGCCGAATGGCATCATGGCGTTCGTACTGAAGGGGCTATATACGGTTTTTATAATTTTATCACCAAAATTGCGATGGCCATCGGCGGCGGCTGTGCAGGGTGGATGCTTGATTATTATCACTATGATGCCGGTAATATTAGTGCCAGTGCTATCAACGGGATCAATATTATGATGACATTATTTCCAGGGACGATGTTTGCACTCAGCGCGATATTTGTCGCCTGTTATTCCCTCGATGAAAATAAATACCGCGATATCGTTCACAAACTTAGTCTGCGCAAGCAGGAAACGCTTTAACTTCTGGGGATTAGCACAATGAAGGCTGACTTTCACGCAATGCTTGCGGCAATGACAACCAATGAAAAAGTGACCTTACTGAGCGGTAGCGGCCTGTGGCGTACAGCCTCTTTGCCGCAGCACGCTATCCCCGGCATCGTGATGACTGATGGCACCTATGGCGTACGTTACAGCAGCGCTCAAATCGACGGTCAGGAGAAGTGGAGCATGGATGATTTTATCTCCGTGATCACGCAAACGGCCGACCGGGCAGGTGCGTCAGAGGGGGAACAGAAAGGGGGAAGTGAGGCCTTATTCAGCGCTTCTTTGCCCGCAACCTGCTTCCCGAACGGCTCAAGCCTGGCCTGCAGCTGGGATATTGAACTGGTGCAAAAAATGGGGCACGCGTTAGGACTGGAGTGCCAGAAAATGGGCGTGGGGATTTTGTTAGGGCCGGGAATTAATATTCGACGTACTCCGCTTGCGGGTCGGGGATATGAATATTACTCCGAGGATCCGGTGGTCAGCGGCGATATCGCCGCGGCCCTGATTAATGGCCTGCAGGCCGAGGGCGTAGGGGCCAGCCTCAAGCATTTCGCCGCCAATAATTCCGAGTTTCGCCGTACCGAAATGGACTCAATAGTAGACGAGCGCGCGCTACGAGAAATTTATCTGGCAGGGTTTCAACGTGCGATTGCCAAATCAAATCCGTGGACCGTGATGTCCTCCTATAATCGGCTAAATGGTGTTCAAACTTCTCAGGATCCTTTCTTACTCACTAAAGTCCTGCGTGATGAATGGGGCTATAGCGGCCTGGTGATGTCGGACTGGTACGGAATTAAGGACCGTCCAGCCTCGCTGGTGGCAGGCAATGATTTAGCCATGCCGGAAACGGCCCGGGATAAGAAAACATTGCTGGCGGCTATCGATGCCGGCGAGGTGCCGCTTAGCGTGGTGGATAGCGCCTGCCTGAGAATGCTCGAACTCATTGATAAAGTAGAGCGCCATCGCCGCAGAGATGCCGTTGCTGATTTCCCAGCGCACCACGTCCTTTCGCAAAGGCTGGCGGCAGAGTCGATTGTATTATTGAAAAACGAAGACGACCTGCTGCCGCTGCGGCCCGATAAAACGCCTCGTATAGCGGTGCTGGGTAAGCCCGCGCAGCAGCCTGTAATTCAAGGCTCCGGCTGCGCCACTACGGTGCCTTATTTCCTCGATCGTCCACTCGATGAGATCTTCGCGTTGGCGGGAGAGGCATTTACGGTTTCCTGGGCTGAAGGTACGCCGGACGATATACATGCAGATGCACAGGCGCTTCAGGAAGCGGTAGCTGTTGCACGAGACGCCGACGTCGCGGTCATTTTTGTCAGTACCGCCGTCGGCGAAGACGGTGAAAACGGCGACCGTCAGGATCTGAATATTCTTGCCGTTCACGAGCAGCTTATTCGTGAGGTTGCTGCTGTGCAGCGCAATGTCGTGGTCGTGCTGGCCAACAGCGATGCGGTGGTGATGCCGTGGCTGAGTGAATGCAAAGCCTTGTTGGAGACCTTTTTTGCCGGACAGGGAATGGGGGGCGCCGTGGCGGAAATTTTGTTTGGCAAGCGTAATCCCTGCGGCAAGCTCACTGTCACCGTTCCGAATACGCTGGAAGAGACGCCGGCCTGGCTGCATTATCCGGGGGAAAATCTGCAGCACCATTACAGTGAGGGATTATTTGTCGGTTATCGCTATTATGACAAACGTCGCCTGACGCCGCTGTTCCCTTTCGGCTTCGGCCTGAGCTACACGCGTTTTGCGTATGACAGGATTGAACTTTCTGCTGAGCGATTGGGTGATAATGAGACCTTAACGGTTAACGTGGATGTGACGAACTGCGGCAAATACGCCGGTAAAGAAATCGTGCAGCTTTACGTCCGTGCGCCAAAAGGGGAACTGATTCGTGAGGAAAGGGCGCTGAAAGCCTTTAGTAAAATCCTCCTTGAGCCAGGAGAAACGCGGCGTGTGAGCCTCCAGGTGCCCGTTGCCGAGCTGAGTTGCTATCATCCGGGTCTGGCAAAATGGCTAATAACCCCCGGCCACTGGCAGGTGTATGTTGGCGGGTCGTCACGCGATTTACCGCTAAGTGCCGGGTTTGATGTTGACAGCGAGGAGCAATACATGACGCTCCGCGATGATAACTCGCTACAGCAGTTGATTCAGCAGCCGAAAGTCTTCGCTCGCGTAGTGGCGTTGGTTGCCGGGAAAAGCCATGTGCCGCCAGATGTTGTGCGGCAGAAGCTGATCGGGGTTGCTCCGGATCTCTTTTGTGGCTTATTCATCGCGCTTACCGAGTTTCTTGGGCTGGATATTGAGCGAGATGAGTTAAACGCCGTGCTCGCTGGGGAATAATAATGAACAGCCACAGGGGGCGCCGTGTTTTCTTTTTCAGCTATTCATGCCGGGTCGGCAATAACAGAAGGGCGGCAGCTGAACGCGAGCGGCTATGAGCTGATAGCTTTCGACGCCGAAAAGCTCAATGTCTTTGCCGCTGAAGTGCGTTACTGCGAGCCTCACTGGCACCCGGCGCCCGAACTTATCACTGTCCTTGCGGGGCGTTTTACCCTGGCCGTAGGCATGCAGTCTATTGAGCTGACGAAGGGCGGAATGCTCTATATTAATGCCCAGGAGGTCCACTCGCTGTGTGCGGAGGAAGAGGGCAGCACGCTGGTCACGGTGCAGTTTTCCTCGGGGCTGTTCGACGAATTACACCCGGCACCGGACATTGACTGGTGTCGTCCGAATGGCGTTACGGACAGCTCTGACAGGATCGTTCATCAGCGACTAAAAGCGCTAATTGAACACCTGATAGATGACCGCGCGCCCTTCCAGCGTATTGCTGCAATTTATTTGCTGCTGGATGCGCTGGTCACTGCAGGGAAGCCGGTGGGTCGGGTCGACAGTGCGCAGCGTGACGTGGCGATGATCAAGAAAGGGATTGAGTTTATTAACCAGCGATTTGATCAGCCCCTCAGCCTCGCCGAGGTCGCCGGCTATATCGGGGTCAGCTATTCATGGTTTTCGCGGCAGTTTAAGAAAGTGAGCCGCCACAACTTTAAAGAATACCTGACCCTGGTAAGGTTAAATAAAGCGCGCACGCTGCTCAAAGACACGCGTTCGCCCATCACCACCATTAGCTACGCCTGCGGTTTTCAGGAGCATAAGTACCTGATTGCCGCGTTTAATAAGTATTGCGGTTTAACGCCAACGGAATACCGAAAACGCTTCGTTTCCCGGCAAAACGCCATCGACAGCAGGCTGGCTCTGGGGGAGGATTGTCTCTGCCTGCCACTGAATGCGGAGCTGCTTAAGCGCCTGGAATTTCAGTAATCAATGCCAATCTGTGCCTTCACCCCGGCGTCAAACGCATGCTTCAGCGGGCGAAGTTCGCTGACCGTGTCGGCAATGTCCAGAATCTCGCGGTGACAGCCGCGGCCGGTGATAATTACGGTTTGGTTCACCGGCCGGTGAGCCAGCGCGCTTAAGACTTCTTCCAGCGGCAGATAGTTATAGGCCACCATGTAGGTTAGTTCGTCGAGGATAACCATATCCAGCGTGGCATCTGCCAGCATCCGTTTGCCGTGCTCCCATACCGCAAGGCAGGCGGCGGTGTCCGTTTCCCGGTTCTGTGTTTCCCAGGTAAAGCCTGTCGCCATCACCTGAAATTCAACCCCGTGTGGCTCAAGCAGATTGCGCTCACCGTTCGGCCACTGACCTTTGATGAATTGAATCACGCCGACTTTTTTGCCGTGGCCTACTGCGCGGGTGGCGGTGCCAAATGCAGCGGTGGTTTTGCCTTTGCCGTTGCCGGTGAAGACGATCAAGATCCCGCGTTCCTGCTGGGCTTCAGCAATGCGTGCATCAACCTTCTCTTTTTGCCGCTGCTGTCGCTGCTGGTAACGATCCTCACTCATTCTGAAATCCCCGGTTTGCGGTTAGGCTGAGCGTCAAAACTCATGCCGGTCTTACGGCGGCTGTCGTCGCCCATCAGCCAGAGATACAGCGGCATTAAATCCCGGGGCGTTTTCAGTTTGGCCGGATCTTCCGTAGGGAAGGCGCTGGCGCGCATCGCTGTGCGGGTGCCGCCTGGGTTGATGCAGTTCACGCGCAGGTTGTGCTGCTTATATTCCTCAGCCAGCACCTGCATCATGCCTTCGGTGGCAAACTTCGATGCGGCATAAGCTCCCCAGCCGGCGCGACCCTGGCGGCCAACGCTGGAAGTGGTGAAGACCAGAGAGCCTGATTCGGATTTGAGTAATAAAGGAAGCAAAGCCTGAGTCAGGAAAAAGGTGGCGTTAACGTTCACCTGCATGACGGCCTGCCAGGTGTCTGGATCCTGTTCATCCATAGGCCTGACATCACCAAGGATCCCGGCATTGTGCAGAACGCCATCCAGGCGAGGAACCAGCGTGGCGAGCTTGTTTGCCAGCGCATGGCACTCTGCCGATGTGGCGGTCGCCAGATCCAGCGTGAACCAGTGTGCAGGTAGCAAACCGTGAGACTGGATTTCACCGGCGACGGCGCGAAGCTTTTGTTCATTGCGCCCCAGTAAAATCACCGAAGCACCAAACCTGGCATAGGTGAGTGCGGCGACCCGGCCGATGCCATCGCTGGCACCGGTCACTAAAATAATACGATTTTTCAGTAAATTATCTTGCGGCTGATAGTGCACGGTTTTACTCCTCGCGTGATGCAATATGCTCACGTCTTATTTCTCATTAGGTTAGCTGGCTTTATGCCTTAAAGACGGGCGTATTTCAATCAGTCAGCCGGAGACAATGCGAAGGATTAACATTTTGCAAAAATTTCCCCGAACCAAACTCTTTAAAGAAGCACTGTTGCAGCCTTTATAGTTACTTACAGACGAACGTGTACCCGCTCGGGTACACTGGCAAACATTAACAATGCTGAGTGATAAAGGCGGTAAATGTGGATCTGATTGCTGACTATGGACTTTTTTTGGCTAAAGCGGTGACCATTGTGGTGGCAATTGGTGCCATTGCCCTCATCCTGGTGAACGTTGCGCAACGCAAGAAACAGGGCCGGGGTGAACTCAGGCTGACAAATCTGAGCGAGCAGTATCAGGATGTGCAGCAGGAGATGCAGGTCGCTATGCTTGACCCGCATCAGCAGAAGCTGTGGCTTAAAGAAGAAAAGAAAAAACTTAAGCTGGAGGCTAAGCAGGCCAAAGCTCGGGCCAAACGCGGCGAGAAAGCCAGTTCGGGCAAGCCGACGCTTTATGTCCTCGATTTTAAAGGCAGCATGGATGCCCACGAAGTCAGCTCGCTCCGTGAAGAAATCACCGCCGTATTATCGGTGGTTAAACCAAAGGATGAAGTTTTGCTGCGTCTGGAAAGCCCTGGCGGCGTGGTTCATGGCTACGGGCTGGCGGCATCACAGCTCCAGCGCTTCCGGGAAAAGGCAGTGCCTTTAACCATTGCGGTAGATAAAGTGGCGGCCAGCGGCGGCTATATGATGGCGTGTGTGGCTCAGCGTATTGTGGCCGCGCCATTTTCCATCATCGGTTCAATTGGCGTTGTCGCGCAAATCCCTAACTTCCATCGCCTGCTGAAGCGTAATGACATTGACGTTGAGCTGCACACCGCAGGGCAGTACAAGCGAACGCTAACCCTGCTGGGTGAAAACACCGAACAGGGGCGTGAGAAGTTCAGGGAAGACCTCAACGAAACGCATCATCTGTTCAAGCAGTTTGTCAGCAGTATGCGTCCGGGCCTTGATATTGAAGCGGTGGCGACGGGCGAACACTGGTACGGCACACAGGCGAAGGAAAAGGGGCTGGTGGACGAGGTGTCGACCAGCGACGATCTGCTGCTGGGCATGATGAAGGATTTTGACGCTATTAATGTACGTTATCTGCAGCGTAAAAAAGTAATGGATCGCTTCACCGGTAGCGCGGCGAACAGCCTCGATCGCCTGCTGCTGCGCTGGTGGCAGCGAGGTGAAAAGCCGCTGCTCTAAAGCAATTCTTTACTAAAACAAAAAAGCGAGGCGTTCAAGCCTCGCTTTTCATTTAGCCCTGCAGCGAATATTTTTCTGACAAGACGTGGGCCAGGTGTTTAAACATATTAAACACTGCCGTGCTCTTCGGGGTCGGCAAACCCTGCTCGTCCAGGAAGTATTCCCCACTAAAGACCAGCACGCCGTTTTTCTGTTCCACGCCTGTGGCTTCCATCCCGTGCAGGAAATCCTCATGTTCACGAATGATTTTGTTCGCCTCGACGAGGAGGGATTCGCGGTCAATAGGCTGAGTTGTCTCTTGCATGATGTTCTCCTTAAAAAACTGGCGCTAGTTTACGTCCGCTTGAGGGAAAAGGGCAAATTTTCCCTGTAAACCCTGTGGCCTTAAAAAAGTTAACCGTGCTGGCGGGATCGGGTATTGCATGCTAATAAAGTTGCGTAACATATTTTATCAGGTAGAGTGTGACGCTTTCGCAAATCTGGCAACAGAATTGCTTGACATTCGACCAAACTTCCGTCGTGCTATGCCACTTGCTCGAGACTTTTGGCCGGTAATACCCGATGAGTGAGCCGAGGGTATTGCAGGTTATTGAAAAAAAGAGTTGATCTCCTTCTACGCTGCCGCAATATAAAAAAGCGCGTCGCCAGTGGAAGGTGAAAATTTGCGACGTATTCCTGGAAGAATTAAATAGGTAAAGGTGAAAATGGGTAAAGCTCTCGTTATCGTTGAGTCCCCGGCAAAAGCCAAAACGATCAACAAATATCTCGGAAATGACTACGTGGTGAAGTCCAGCGTCGGTCACATCCGTGATTTGCCGACCAGTGGATCAACCACCAAGAAGAGCGCTGACTCTGCCGCCGCCAAAGGGACCAAAAAGGTCAAAAAGGATGAACGCGGAGCGCTCGTCAACCGTATGGGTGTCGATCCCTGGCATAACTGGGATGCTCATTACGAAGTGCTGCCGGGCAAGGAGAAAGTGGTCTCCGAGCTGAAATCACTGGCAGAAAAAGCAGACCACATCTATCTCGCAACCGACCTTGACCGCGAAGGGGAAGCCATTGCCTGGCACCTGCGGGAAGTTATCGGTGGCGACGACACCCGCTATAGCCGCGTGGTGTTTAACGAAATCACTAAGAATGCGATTCGTCAGGCTTTTGAAAAGCCGGGTGAACTGAATATTGACCGTGTGAACGCCCAGCAGGCGCGTCGCTTTATGGACCGCGTTGTGGGTTACATGGTGTCTCCACTGCTGTGGAAAAAGATTGCGCGTGGCCTGTCAGCAGGGCGTGTGCAGTCAGTAGCGGTTCGCCTGGTTGTCGAGCGTGAGCGCGAAATCAAAGCGTTCGTGCCGGAAGAGTACTGGGAAATCGACGCTAACCTGTCGACGCCGAAGGGCGATGCACTGCCGGTGCAGGTGAGCCATCATAAAGACAAGCCTTTCCGACCGGTTAACCGCGAGCAAACTATGGCGGCGGTTAGCCTGCTAGAAAAAGCTCGCTACACCGTTCTGGATCGTGAAGACAAGCCAACCAGCAGTAAGCCTGGTGCGCCGTTCATCACCTCCACGCTACAGCAGGCCGCCAGTACGCGTCTTGGCTTCGGCGTGAAGAAAACCATGATGATGGCACAGCGTCTTTACGAAGCGGGCCACATTACTTACATGCGTACTGACTCCACTAACCTGAGTCAGGATGCGGTGAGCATGGTGCGCGGCTATATCGAAGAGAACTTCGGTAAGAAATATCTGCCTGCTGATGCCAATCAATACGCCAGTAAGGACAACTCTCAGGAGGCGCACGAAGCGATTCGTCCTTCTGATGTATCCGTGCAGGCCGAGTCGTTGAAAGACATGGAAGCGGATGCCCAGAAGCTTTATCAGCTGATCTGGCGCCAGTTCGTGGCCTGCCAGATGACGCCTGCGAAATACGACTCCACCACGCTGACGGTGGAAGCCGGCGAGTACCGCCTGAAGGCGCGTGGACGCACATTGCGCTTTGACGGCTGGACGAAGGTGATGCCTGCCCTGCGTAAGGGCGATGAAGATCGTACCTTGCCGGCGGTGAATCCAGGTGAGGAGCTGACGCTGGTTGAGCTGCTTCCGGCCCAGCACTTTACCAAGCCGCCTGCGCGTTTCAGCGAAGCATCGTTGGTGAAAGAGCTGGAAAAACGCGGCATTGGTCGTCCATCTACCTACGCTTCCATCATCTCTACCATTCAGGACCGTGGTTACGTGCGCGTCGAGAACCGCCGTTTCTACGCTGAAAAAATGGGTGAGATTGTTACCGATCGTCTGGAAGAGAACTTCCGCGAGCTGATGAACTACGACTTCACGGCGCAGATGGAAAACAGCCTTGATCAGGTGGCCAATAACCAGGCCGAGTGGAAAGGCGTGCTTGACAACTTCTTCACTGATTTTAGCGGCCAGCTTGAGAAAGCGGAGCAGGATCCGGAAGAAGGCGGTATGCGCCCGAACCAGATGGTCCTGACCAGCATCGACTGCCCAACCTGCGGCCGTAAAATGGGGATTCGTACTGCGAGTACCGGCGTGTTCCTCGGCTGTTCTGGCTATGCGTTACCGCCGAAAGAGCGCTGCAAAACCACCATCAACCTGGTGCCGGAGAACGAAGTTCTTAACGTGCTGGAAGGTGATGATGCGGAAACCAATGCTCTGCGCGCCAAGCGCCGCTGCCAGAAGTGCGGCACGGCAATGGACAGCTACCTTATCGATCCGAAGCGTAAGCTGCACGTTTGTGGTAACAACCCGACGTGTGACGGCTACGAAATCGAAGAGGGTGAGTTCCGTATCAAAGGTTATGACGGCCCGATCGTTGAGTGCGAGAAGTGTGGCTCTGAAATGCACCTGAGAATGGGGCGTTTTGGCAAGTACATGGCCTGTACCAACGAAGAGTGTAAAAATACCCGTAAGATCCTGCGTAACGGCGAAGTCGCTCCGCCGAAGGAAGATCCGGTGCCGTTGCCTGAGCTGCCTTGCGAGAAATCGGACGCCTATTTCGTGCTGCGTGATGGTGCGGCTGGGGTCTTCCTGGCGGCTAACACCTTCCCGAAATCTCGTGAAACGCGTGCCCCGCTGGTTGAGGAGCTGCATCGCTTCCGCGATCGTTTGCCGGAAAAACTGCGTTACCTGGCCGACGCTCCTCAGGAAGATCCTGAAGGGAATAAAGCTTTCGTACGCTTTAGCCGTAAAACGAAGCAGCAGTATGTCGCTTCTGAGAAAGAAGGCAAAGCGACCGGTTGGTCCGCTTTCTTCGTCGACGGTAAGTGGGTCGTTGGCAAGAAATAATTCTGCCTGAACCTGAGAAAACCGGAGCCTGCCTCCGGTTTTTTTATGGCGCTTTATATAACTTGTTTATTATCTTTTTATCCCATCTATACAAAGTAGCTATAACTGATATAGTGAGTAAAGCAATGTCAATTTTCGTTTTTTCTGCGTCTTAACCCCGCCCATTGCGCCGGGGCCTTTGACCCTGGACGGTAAGCCATGAAATTACAGCAGCTGCGTTATATCGTTGAAGTCGTAAACCACAATCTTAATGTCTCCTCTACGGCGGAAGGGCTTTATACCTCCCAGCCTGGGATCAGTAAGCAAGTTCGTATGCTGGAAGACGAACTGGGGATACAAATATTTGCCCGTAGCGGAAAACATCTGACCCAGGTCACCCCGGCGGGACAGGAAATAATCCGCATCGCCCGTGAAGTGCTGTCGAAAGTCGATGCGATCAAATCCGTCGCCGGAGAACACACCTGGCCCGACAAGGGCTCGCTCTATGTGGCAACCACGCATACTCAGGCCCGTTATGCGCTACCAGGCGTGATTAAAGGCTTTATCGAACGTTATCCGCGAGTTTCTCTGCATATGCATCAGGGCTCGCCGACGCAGATAGCAGAGGCCGTTTCCAAAGGTAATGCAGACTTTGCGATCGCCACCGAAGCGCTACACCTTTATGACGATCTGGTGATGCTGCCTTGCTACCACTGGAATCGCTCCATTGTGGTCACGCCGGACCATCCATTGGCTTCTAAAGAGTCGGTTAGCATCGAAGAGCTGGCGCAGTATCCGCTGGTCACCTACACCTTTGGCTTTACCGGCCGTTCCGAGTTGGACACTGCCTTCAACCGTGCGGGGTTAACGCCGCGGATCGTCTTTACCGCAACAGACGCCGATGTGATTAAAACCTACGTTCGTTTAGGGCTCGGGGTAGGGGTCATTGCCAGCATGGCGGTAGATCCGATTTCAGACCCGGATTTAGTCCGTATCGAAGCCCAGGGCGTATTTAGCCACAGCACCACGAAAATAGGTTTCCGCCGCAGCACTTTCCTGCGCAGTTATATGTATGATTTTATTCAGCGTTTTGCGCCACATTTAACCCGTGACGTGGTGGATACCGCCGTAGCATTGCGCTCGAACGAAGATATTGAAGCGATGTTTAAAGATATAAAATTACCGGCCAAATAATTCCCCAGGGTATCTTCGGCGCATCCGGAGATACCCACTCCATTATTAAACAAGAATTAAACGCATTTCTTCATCTATTCCCATTCCTGCCTAATAAGCCACATCATGACAATGGTTATTCTGTCGCAATTAAGAGACACAGCTAGTAAATAATTGATGGTTGCGCAAATCTGGCGTTTCGATTATTTATTTCAGGTCAAAAGATTAAATCTTTTCTCCCGGTTATTGCGCAATTTTTCTGGCTTTTGAGCTAGAGTTTCTTTAGGATTAATCCCAACTGGCGATTAGTTATACCGATTGTTTGGAATGTTACGATAAGTGGTGTCGATTGTATGAGGCTAGCAATGTCATCAGGAAGTGAGGAACCGCAACAGGATCCGGCCCTGAAACGCAAGGCATGGATTGCGGTGTTTTTGGTGTCAGCCTTGTTCTGGCTGGTTGTGGCGCTGGTTGCCTGGCATTTTTGGGGGTAGCTATGTCTACTCGGGATAGGGTTCCTGCACCCAAGGTCGTGGCCCGCACGAGCGGTAAACCGCGAAAAGAAGTTAAAAAAGAGGAAAACACATCATCTGAAGGTTGGGCGCTGACGAAACAGCAGCAGGCCTTTATTGATTTATTTTCCGAAGACGACAGTAAAAAACAATAAAACCGTTATTGAATCGTTTATTTTTCTCTGCGGATGACAAATGCTTTTTATTTACCGCAGAGCAACACTCTATTCACTAATAATTACACACAGCAATACTTTCTGGTGACTGCTTAATTACGCAGTCTGATTGCATACTGTAACATTGAGCTAACCTTATGAATAATCATAGCGCCGTGAAATACTGGTCCTGGCTGGGTGCCTTTACGCTGTCAGCCCTGTTCTGGGTAGAAATGTTCCGCACCCTCGTTAATTAATCATGGTAGCGAGCGACCAGCTGCCGCCGTTGTGTCGCATGCAAGACTCCTCTCTTCTTTAGAACTCGCCCCGGCCGATCCCGGGGCGTTTGTTTATTCAGGATTTATTCCCTTCACCTCATTTATCAATTCGGGTTGTTATCAAATCGTTACGGCAGGTTTGTGTTATCTTTAATGGTGACCCTGCGAATAATCAGGGCACTCGCTATCCCTGTCATAAAGGAGGAGCTATGTCGTTAACCCTACGCGAAGCCAGTAAGGACACTCTACGGGCGCTAAATAAAACCTGGCACTACTACAGCCTGCCGCTGGCCTCAAAAGAGCTGGGGGATATCAGCCGGTTACCTAAGTCGCTAAAAGTTTTACTGGAGAACCTGCTGCGCTGGCAGGATGAAGACTCCGTCACCCGCGAAGATATCCATGCCCTGGCCGGTTGGCTGAAACAGGCTCATGCCGACCGCGAAATTGCCTATCGCCCTGCCAGGGTACTGATGCAGGACTTCACCGGCGTACCGGCAGTGGTGGATCTTGCCGCGATGCGTGAGGCGGTCAAGCGTCTCGGCGGTGATGTGGCCAAAGTTAACCCGCTTTCCCCGGTCGATCTGGTGATTGACCACTCCGTGACCGTAGACCATTTCGGTGACAATGATGCCTTCGAGGAAAACGTCCGGCTTGAGATGGAGCGTAACCACGAGCGCTATGTCTTTTTACGCTGGGGACAGCAGGCATTTAGCCGCTTCAGCGTTGTTCCGCCGGGCACCGGCATTTGCCACCAGGTCAACCTTGAGTACCTGGGCAAAGCCGTCTGGAGCGAAGAACAGAACGGCGAGCTGGTCGCTTACCCTGACACGCTGGTGGGCACCGACTCGCATACCACGATGATTAACGGTCTGGGGGTACTTGGCTGGGGGGTAGGCGGTATCGAAGCCGAAGCCGCAATGCTTGGCCAGCCGGTATCCATGCTGATCCCCGATGTTGTCGGCTTTAAGCTTGACGGCAAACTGCGCGAAGGGATCACCGCCACTGACCTTGTGCTGACCGTCACCCAGATGCTGCGTAAACACGGCGTGGTGGGCAAGTTTGTTGAGTTCTACGGCGACGGGCTCGATTCGCTACCGCTCGCCGACCGGGCAACAATCGCCAACATGTCTCCTGAATACGGTGCAACCTGCGGCTTCTTCCCGATTGACGGCGTAACGCTGGAGTATATGCGCCTCAGCGGGCGCAGCGAAGAGCAGGTGGCTCTGGTTGAGGCCTACGCTAAGGCGCAGGGCATGTGGCGTAATACCGGGGATGAACCGGTGTTCACCAGCACGCTCTCTTTGAACATGAACGATGTAGAGGCAAGCCTGGCCGGGCCAAAACGTCCGCAGGATCGTGTCCCGCTTGGCGGTGTACCGAAAGCATTTGCCGCCAGCAACGAGCTTGAAGTCAACGCTTCCCACAAAGACCGAAATCCGGTGAGCTATACGCTTGCAGACCGTGAGCATCAACTGCCGGATGGCGCAGTCGTGATTGCGGCAATTACCTCCTGTACCAACACTTCAAACCCTAGCGTGCTGATGGCGGCAGGGTTGCTGGCTAAGAAGGCCGCAAGCCTGGGGCTGAAGCCAAAGCCCTGGGTGAAAGCGTCGCTTGCGCCGGGATCTAAGGTGGTCTCGGATTATCTGGCGAAAGCCAAATTAACCCCATACCTTGATGAGCTGGGCTTCAACCTGGTGGGCTACGGCTGTACTACCTGTATCGGTAACTCGGGCCCGTTGCCCGATCCTATCGAACAGGCGATTAAAAAAGGCGATCTCACGGTGGGCGCTGTGCTTTCCGGGAACCGTAACTTTGAAGGTCGTATTCACCCGCTGGTGAAAACTAACTGGCTGGCATCTCCGCCGCTTGTCGTGGCCTATGCGCTGGCCGGGAACATGAACATCGACCTGACTAAAGAGCCCTTGGGGCAGGATAAAAATGGCGCTGACGTCTACCTGAAAGACATCTGGCCGGGCAGCCAGGAAATTGCTGCCGCCGTGGCGCAGGTGACCACCGATATGTTCCGCAAAGAGTACGCGGAGGTATTTGAAGGCACAGAAGAGTGGCGCAACATTGAAGTGGAGCGGTCGGCCACCTACGGCTGGCAGGATGATTCAACCTATATCCGGCTGTCGCCGTTCTTTGACGAGATGGGCGCTGAGCCAAAGCCCGTGGAAGATATTCACGGGGCTAACGTGCTGGCGATGCTGGGGGATTCTGTCACCACCGACCATATTTCCCCAGCGGGGAGCATTAAACCTGACAGCCCGGCAGGGCGTTACTTGCAAGGGCATGGCGTAGAGCGCAGGGATTTTAACTCCTACGGTTCGCGCCGTGGTAACCACGAAGTGATGATGCGCGGGACGTTTGCCAACATTCGTATTCGTAACGAGATGGTGCCGGGCGTCGAAGGTGGCATGACTCGACTTCTGCCTGGAGAAGAAGTCTTGTCTATCTATGACGCCGCAATGCGTTACAAGGAGCGGGGCATACCCTTGGCGGTGATCGCCGGGAAAGAGTATGGCTCCGGCTCAAGCCGTGACTGGGCGGCGAAAGGTCCTCGTTTGCTGGGCGTGCGGGTGGTCATCGCCGAATCGTTTGAGCGAATCCACCGCTCGAACCTTATCGGCATGGGCATTTTGCCGCTGGAGTTCCCGCAGGGCGTCACGCGAAAAACGCTGGGCTTAACGGGGGAGGAAAAGCTGGATATCAGCGGGCTTAATCAGCTCAAACCGGGCGCTGTGGTGCCGGTAACGCTGACATTCACCGACGGGCGTAAGCAGGTGGTTGACTGCCGCTGCCGTATTGATACCGGCAATGAACTGACCTATTTCCGTAATGACGGCATCCTGCATTATGTGATCAGGAATATGCTGAAGTAAGAAACGAAAAAGCCCCGAAAGGGGCTTTTTTATGGCAGGAACTCGATTACTCTGACAGCAGATGGCCCATTTTGGCCGCTTTGGTGTCGAGGTAGTGCGCGTTCTTAGGGTTACGGCCAACGATGAGCGGCACGCGTTCAACGATGTTGATCCCGGCTTCGGTCAGAATCTCGACTTTTTTCGGGTTGTTGGTGAGCAAACGTACGGCATCCACGCCCAGCAGTTTGAACATGTCGGCACACAGCGTAAAGTCACGCTCATCGGCGGCAAAGCCAAGCTGATGGTTAGCTTCCACCGTATCGTAGCCTTTGTCCTGCAGCGCATAGGCGCGGATTTTATTCAGTAGCCCGATATTACGGCCTTCCTGACGATGATAAAGCAGCACGCCACGGCCTTTTTCAGCAATGTGGGTCAACGCCGCTTCAAGCTGGAAACCGCAGTCGCAGCGCAGGCTAAACAGCGCGTCACCGGTCAAGCATTCGGAGTGAACGCGCGCCAGAACAGGTTCTTCACCGCTAATATCACCGAAAACCAGGGCAACATGATCCTGCCCCGTTGCCACTTCTTCAAAACCCACCATCAGGAAATCGCCCCATGGGGTTGGCAGTTTGGCTTCTGCCACACGTTTAAGCTGCATGTGATTCTCCAGGTACTTATTTTGACACCTTGGTGTCTGCCAGAAGTCTGGCCTGTACGTTAATGTCGTATATTTTGCCATAACGCGTGGTCGTTCGCTTCATTGACAGATTAAAAAGCCATTTTTGCCAATGACCGCCGCGCGGTTTAACCTTCTCAGGCATTTTCGGTTATTCTTTAAAAGCTTTCAGTATCATGAGGTGTTCATGCAGGCAATAGCAATACGTATCACAGCAGGCACAATGCTTCTGTTAATCATGCCCTTAATCGTCTGGCTCAGCGGCTGGCAATGGGCCCCTGGGGGTAATGAAAGCGTGTTGAAAATGCTTTATTGGGTCACTGAGACCGTGACGCAACCCTGGGGAGTCATTACGCATGTTATTCTCTGCGCATGGTTTCTGTGGTGCCTGCGCTATCGCCTTAAGCCTGCGCTGATGTTATTTGCTATCCTCGCTGCCGCTATCCTTATAGGTCAGGGCATTAAGTCCGTTATCAAGAATAAAGTGCAGGAACCCCGACCTTTCGTTGTATGGCTTGAAAAAACTCACCATATCCCCACCGACGAGTTCTACAATTTAAAGCGTACTCAGCGTGCGGAACGGGTTAAAGCACAGCTGGAAGGGCAGGATAATATTCCCGACTGGTTACGCAAACACTGGCAGTTCGAA
Organism: Cedecea neteri NBRC 105707 = ATCC 33855; assembly: GCF_001571265.1. Classification (GTDB taxonomy): domain Bacteria; phylum Pseudomonadota; class Gammaproteobacteria; order Enterobacterales; family Enterobacteriaceae; genus Cedecea; species Cedecea neteri. The sequence continues at coordinate 50,186 of NZ_BCTL01000041.1, forward strand.
ACCGGTTTTGCCTTTCCTTCAGGCCACACGATGTTTGCTGCCAGTTGGGCGTTGTTGGGCGTAGGATTGCTTTGGCCGCGCAGACGGACGTTGACGCTGGCGATATTGTTGTTATGGGCAACCGGCGTGATGGGAAGTCGATTGTTGCTGGGTATGCATTGGCCCCGCGATCTGGTTGTCGCTACGATTATCTCTGGCGCGTTAGTCATTCTGGCGACCTGGCTTGCGCAGCGCTGGTGTGGCCCGCTCACGCCACCCGCCGAAGAAGAGCAGGAAATAACCGAACGTAACGAAAAAAGTTGATAATAGTGTTTTAACCCCCATTTCTTATGAATTGATGGGGGTTAATGGATTCCCCGGTTTGGCCTGAAATGGTAGTTTATACCTCCGGGATTCATTTTTGGCATGGCTGAGCCAGCTGTGACCACATAACGGGATGTCATGTGAAATATTTATTCATTTTCTTGCTGGTACTCGCCATCTTTGTGATTTCTATTACGTTAGGGGCACAAAACGATCAGGTAGTGAACTTTAACTATCTGCTGGCGCAGGGGGAATATCGGGTCTCCACGTTGCTGGCGACGCTGTTTGCCGCAGGGTTTATTATTGGATGGCTGATTTGCGGTCTGTTCTGGCTGCGCGTCCGTGTTTCCCTGGCCCGTGCTGAGCGAAAAATTAAACGCCTTGAGCAACAAGTTACCCCCACCGCTGATGTTCCGGCACCCGTTGTGCCGGCTGTGAAGGAATAATCTTCTATGTTGGAACTGCTGTTTCTGCTATTACCCGTTGCGGCCGCTTATGGCTGGTATATGGGGCGCAGAAGTGCGCTGCAAGACAAACAGCAGGAGGCCAGCCGCCTTTCCCGTGACTACGTGGCCGGGGTTAACTTCCTGCTGGCCAACCAGCAGGACAAAGCGGTCGATTTGTTCCTCGATATGCTAAAAGAGGACACCGGTACCGTTGAAGCCCATCTTACGTTAGGCAACCTCTTCCGCCAGCGTGGTGAAGTTGATCGGGCTATCCGTATCCACCAGTCGCTTATGGAAAGTGCGTCACTGAACTATGATCAGCGCCTGCTTGCCGTACAGCAGCTTGGCAAAGACTATATGGCCGCAGGGCTTTATGACCGCGCCGAAGATATGTTCAGCCAGCTTATCGATGAGACCGATTTCCGTATCAGCGCGTTGCAGCAGCTGCTGCAAATTCACCAGGCAACAAGTGACTGGCAAAAAGCCATCGACGTGGCTGAAAGGCTGGTGAAACTCGGCAAAGACAAACAGCGTGTGGAAATCGCACACTTCTACTGCGAGCTTGCGCTGCAAAATATCGGCAACGACGATTCTGACAAAGCGATGTCGTTACTGAAGAAAGGGGCCGCAGCAGACAAAAATTGCGCCCGGGTCTCCATCATGATGGGGCGTATTTTTATGGAAAAAGGCGAGTATGCCAAAGCGGTAGACTCGTTAAAGCGTGTGATTGAGCAAGATAGCGAATTAGTCAGCGAAACGCTGGAGATGCTGCAGGTTTGCTACCAGCAGCTTGGCAAGCCCGATGAGTGGGAAGCCTTCCTCAAGCGCTGCGTGGAAGAAAACAGTGGGGCGGTGGCAGAGCTCATGTTGGCGAGCATCCTCGAACAACAAGAGGGTGCGGAAACGGCTCAGGTGTATATCAACCGCCAACTCCAGCGTCACCCGACAATGCGCGTATTCCACCGTCTGATGGACTACCACCTGCATGAAGCGGAAGAAGGGCGTGCAAAAGAAAGTCTGATGGTGCTGAGGGACATGGTTGGCGAACAAATTCGCACCAAACCACGCTATCGCTGTCAAAAATGCGGCTTTACCGCCTATACCATGTACTGGCATTGCCCGTCCTGCCGCGCATGGTCAACGGTGAAACCTATCCGTGGGCTGGATGGACAGTAAGTCCACGATTTTTAAAACCACGCACTTTAGTTACAACATACTATTAAGTACATCATGGCTCCTGACTTCGGCATCGTGCAACTTTCGCTTAGCAGAGGGCAATCGCGGCTGTAAATTTACCGGGCTGACGAGTAGAATGCTGCCGTTTAACTTTTTTGCGCCGCGCTGGTGCCCAACAGTCAGAAGGTTTTGCCATGAATTCAACTGCGTCATCCTCCTCCCGTGTTGCCACTGAATCGCCTGTAGTCGTTGCACTTGATTATGATAATCGCGATAGCGCGCTGGCCTTTGTTGACCGTATCGACCCGCGCGACTGCCGTCTGAAAGTAGGGAAGGAGATGTTTACCCTGTTTGGTCCACAGCTGGTGAGGGACTTACACCAGCGCGGTTTTGATGTCTTCCTGGATCTGAAATTCCACGATATCCCTAACACCACCGCGCGTGCCGTGGCGGCTGCTGCGGAAATGGGCGTGTGGATGGTAAACGTTCATGCTACGGGTGGGGCCCGTATGATGCGTGCGGCAAAAGAAGCGCTTGTTCCATTTGGGAAAGATGCGCCGCTGCTGATAGCCGTTACCGTTCTCACCAGCATGGAAGCCAGCGATCTGGCCGATTTAGGCATTACTGCCAGCCCAGCCGACTATGCCGAGCGCCTGGCGACGCTGACAAAAGAGTGTGGTCTGGACGGCGTGGTTTGCTCTGCACAGGAAGCAGTTCGCTTTAAGGCGGCGCTAGGCCGTGAATTCAAGCTTATTACCCCTGGCATTCGTCCCCTGGGCAGCGAAGCAGGCGATCAGCGCCGCATCATGACGCCGCAGCAGGCTCAACAGGCCGGGGTAGACTTTATGGTCATTGGGCGTCCGATCACCCAATCTGCTGACCCGGCGCAGACGCTTCGCGATATCCGCGCTTCACTGGCCCAGGAGGCGTGATGAAAGATAATAACAGCCGGCTGGTCTACTCCACGGAAACCGGGCGCATAGACGAACCGAAAGTTGAGATTCAGCGTCCTAAAGGCGACGGTATTGTGCGCATTCAAAAGCAGACCAGCGGGCGTAAAGGGAAGGGAGTATGCCTGATTTCTGGTATTGATGAAGATGACGCGACGCTGGCGATCATTGCTGCTGAGCTGAAAAAAAAATGTGGCTGTGGCGGGTCGGTGAAAGACGGCGTGATTGAAATCCAGGGCGATAAGCGTGATTTGATAAAATCATTGCTCGAAGCGAAAGGAATGAAGGTAAAACTCGCGGGCGGATAACTCGGGAATATATTATTTTTGGCCACGGCAAATGCCGTGGCCTTTTATTTTAACTGCTGTTAGTCAGACCTGAAAATTAATACGTAATGAATTCGTCAAAGCGGGTTAGCTTTTGCCGGCGTCTTGCCTTATTTGCCCACCTGGTGACCGATAATACCGCCTACTGCCGCACCGCCAAGCGTACCCAGCGTGCTGCCGTCGGTCAGTACTGCGCCGCCCAGCGCACCGGCACCTGCGCCGATTGCCGTGTTGCGGTCACGCTTAGACCAGTTAGAACATGCACTCAGGGACATTGCGAGGGTAATAGCCAGCATTGCAGCGGCCACTTTTTTGTTATTTAAGGTCATCATACTTTCTCCAGAATAATTGATTCACGGAAGCCAGTCTCAGTTAAGTATAGTAAGAATTCACCACTTTACCGGGCGGTTCGTGAAACGATGTCACGATATAAGCTTAGAAAAGGGCAGGTGCGTTTATTACTCCCTGTTATATCGCTAAATTCTATTCTAATTTTTCCGCATGATTAACACAGGTAAAAACTCTTAATTACAACGTGGGAATATTCTGAGAGAGGAAAAGCCCGCATCAGACACGGGCAAAAAGCTTTAAACGGCGGCGTAAGGATCGACGATATCGACCTGCAGATGGGCCGCTTTCAACTGCTCCAGCGTCTCCTGGCTAAGTGCTGCGTCGGTGATAACGCGGTTGAAGCGTGAAATCGGGCCAAGCGTATACGGATGCACATTGCCAAACTTGCTGCTGTCCGTTAGCACGATTGCCTCACTGCCTTTCTCCAGCACAGAATTCACCACGTCGGTACGCAGCATATCGCGTCCGGTAAAACCTGTTTCCGGCAAGAAACCGTCGATGCCGATAAAAGCCTTACTGAAATGTAGCTGCTGGATAAACTGACGGGTAAGCGGGCCGACCATGCTTTCACTTTTCTTCTGATAGATCCCGCCGACCAGAATGACTTCACAATCGGTGTCTTTCAGCAAATGGGCGATGTAGCTGCTGACGGTGATCAGCGTGACTTTTTTCTGCTCTGCCAGAGTCCGGGCGAGAAGAGCGTTGCTGCTGCCGTTTTCGATAAACACGGTTTCACCATCGTTCACCAGCGAGGCGGCATATTGCGCAAGCTGTAGCTTGAGGGTGTAGTTGTTCATCATCCGGGTTTCAACGTCATCACTGTCCAGCGGGACGGCAAAACCATGCGTACGACGCAGATAGTTGTTTTTTTCCAGCAGGTTTAAATCCTGACGAATAGTCACTTCTGAAACGCCGGTTGTTTTCGCCAGAGAGGCGACGCTCACCCGGCCCTGATCGATAACCATCTGCAGAATAATTTGTTGTCTTGAGTTCATGTCAGCCAGTAGTCAGGCGGTGGGGTTTAACCACCGCCTTCTCGTCAAAGAGTATGTTCCGTGCGGGCTATAATATCATCCTGCGCGTCAGGAGATAAGGCCGTAAAGAAGGCCGAGTATCCTGCAACCCTTACCACCAAATCGCGATATTTATCAGGATATTGTTTGGCTTCCAGCAGTGTTTCGCGGGAGACAATGTTGTATTGAATGTGCCAGCCTTTGTGTGATTCGAAGAAGGTACGCAGCATAAACATTAATTTTTCCCGATCGCGTGGGTTATCCAGCGTTGAAGGGTTCAGTTTTTGGTTTAACAAAACGCCGCCGAGGATTTTATTGGTCGGCAGTTTGCCCACGGAACTGATGACCGCCGTTGGGCCAAGATGGTCGGTCCCGGATGCGGGGCTGGCTCCCTCAGCCAAAGGTGTATGTGCTTTGCGGCCATCAGGCGTTGCCATCGTGGCTGCACCAAACGGAACGTTTGCAGAAATAGAAGAGGTTCCCGCATAGTATGTCCCGCCTACAGGACCACGGCCAAAGCGAGTGTTGTGGTAGCGCTTAAGTTCATCAATGTAGGTTTGGTAGGCGCGAGCGAGCAACATATCTACTTCGTCATCGTCGTTGCCATATTTTGGCGCACCGTTGATTAACCGCTGGCGAAGCTGCTCGCCGCTCAGCCCGACAAAGTCGTTGGCCAGGGCATCTGCTAACTGCTGCTGTCCGATGATACCTTGTTCAAAGACCAGTTTTTTCACGGCTGAAAGACTATTCCCAAGGTTGGCAATCCCAACCTGAAGCCCTGAAACCCAGTCGTATTTCGCACCACCTTGCTTAATACTTTTCCCTCGTTCAATGCAATCATCCACCAGCGCCGAACAAAGAATATCGTGTGCGTTTTCCTCCAGCACGGTGTCCACGACACACTCGATCTCGATCGATTTTTGCGTGTAATAACGAATTTGTCTGTCCCACGCCTCCAGGACTTGATCAAACGAAGTGAAATTGCCTTCGGACAGTGCCTTTTGCTGAGGAAGAAAAACCTTACCGCTGGTGGCATCGCGGCCATGTTCAAGACTTGCCAGCATCACACGGGCAAAGTTGATGAAGCTCATGCCGGTACAGCGATAGCCCCATTTTCCGCCGACGGCGGTTTCAATACAGCCGATAGCCGCATAGTCGTAGGCATCTTCCCGGCTTACGCCCAGCTTAATGAACTCTTCGATAACAATTTCATCATTGTTAAACGCCGGCATGCCGAATCCGCAGCGGATCACCTGGACACAGGCGTCGAGGAAGTCATTGCTCATCCCGGCGTGATAACGAACGCTGAGGTTAGGCTGAGTGGAACGCAGACGGCCGCAGGACTCAAGAATGGCGTAGGAGAGCGGGTTGACGGCATCCACCGCCACGCCGTGGATCAGCGTTTGCCCCCCAATGGTGACGTTTTGGTAAAGCGGGCTGCCGGCGGAGGCTTTTGAATGCGAACCGGAGCGAATTTTATTCACCTCGAGCAGCTTCAACCAGCAGCTTTGCAGCAGCTCAATGGCCTGTTCCCGGCTGGTGGTTTGCTGCAGTTCTACGTCCCGACGGTACCACGGATACAGGTACTGATCGAGTCGACCAAATGAAACGGAGTGCCCATTGGATTCAATTTGCAGCACAAGCTGAACGAAATAGCTGAGCTGTAAAGCCTGCCAGAAAGTGACCGGCGGATGACTGGCGATATGTTCGCAGTTATCGGCCATTGCCAGCAGTTCATCCCGGCGTGTCTCTCGTGTTTCTTCGGAGGCCATTTTCTTCGCCAGTTCTGCGTAGCGCAGGATGTGGTTGCCCAGGGCGGCGAAAGTCATGTCGATAGCCTTAAGGAACTGCTCTTTATGCAGATCGTCCCAGTCGGTCAACTGCAGACGCCCGCGTCGCTCGGCGACTTTCTCGCGCAGGCCGCTGATACCGAGTTCCAGCAGCAGTGGGAAGTTAACCGCCAGGTGAGCGTCGCCGGAAGTCATATTGCCTTCCGCTTTGATGATGCCTGTTGCCAGAAGTGCCTTTTGCTCGTCGGTAAACATGCCATAGCAGCGATCCTGTACCGTCTGCCCGCGCCACCACGGGCAAATTTCATGCATGACCGCTTTGTCCGCGTCAGAAATTGAGAAACCCGCACCCGGACGGTCACCAAGCTCGTCGATTTCACTCTCAATCCAGCCAACGGTATATTCGGGGAAGAAGGGCGCGCCTCGCACGTGGCTTGCCTGGTTCCCGACGATAAGCTCGTCATGCTTGATCCAGATGGTTCGCTCCGCCAGATGGTGGGCCAGCGCCATCGCGCGGCGAACCGGCAGCGGTTTATCCTGATTTTGCTGATAAACGGCCGTGTAGTGGCGAGCTCGTTCGGTGCAGACCGGCGGCTTAACGATATGTATCAGCGCCTCTTTGTGTGCTTCTATACGTGGGCTGAGAAAGTTCAGGTTCAGTTCGGTCATGATGATTATCCTCTAATCCAGGCTGTCATGCCTTTTTGGCTGGCGTACTGTTCGGCGAAGTGCAGAAGTTCTGGCGCATCAAGCGGCCTGCTTGCGGCCAGATAGGGCTGATCCAACAGGTGATATTTATTAATCCCTAAAGTGTGATACGGCAGAAAATGGATGGATTTCGCACCAATTTCGTCAGCGGCAAAATCACTGATGGCGCGAATGGAACGTTTATCGGCGTTAAAATCAGGAATTAACGGCACGCGGATAGTCATCTCTACGCCACGAGTGGCTAGCTTGCGAAAGTTATCCATCACGCGCTCGGCGTTGCCGTCGGTCCACTGCTGAAAGCGCGCTTTGTCTACGTGCTTAAGATCCGCCAGCAGCAAATCCAAAAAAGGTAATGAAGGTTCGATGTATTTCCACGGTACGTGCAGGCAGGATTCCACGGCGGTGTGCAGGTCGGCCTCTTTACTGCGCTGCAGCAGTTCATGCGCCAGCACCGGCTGCATGAAAGGCTCCCCGCCGGAAAGCGTTATGCCGCCGCCGCTTCGGACATAAAAAGGTTTGTCGCGAAGCACGAGGGCCATAATCGAATCCACCGTTTTCACTTCCCCGCAAACTGTTAATGCCTGAGTGGGGCAGCACTCTCTCAGCGCATTTATCGCGTCAGCACTGAGTTTGCCGCGTGCAATAACCAGTTCGCCGTCAACATGGGAAAGCACGTCCGGTGCGGCCTGCTGGCAAAGTTCGCAACCGCTGAGACATAAACGGCGGTCCAGCAGTACGTCGCATTCACGGTTGCGGCTTTCGGGATTCTGGCACCAGCGGCAGCCTAGCGAGCACCCTTTCAGAAAGACCACCGTGCGGATCCCCGGGCCATCGTGCGTGGAGTAACGCTGAATATTGAACAGCATGGCATCTTCTCTTTTTTGTTTCTTTCGTAAATTAAATTACTTTCGAATGAAAGTTATATTGATATTGATCAGCTAAACAATCGACAGTCAGGTTATGATGCCGTCAGTGAGAGATGACTCTAATTCTGGAGAGCGTAATGGAACTGTATTTAGATACTGCAGATGTTGCCGCCGTTAAGCGTCTGGCCCGTGTTCTGCCGCTGCAGGGCGTAACCACCAACCCTTCCATCGTTGCTAAAGCGGGCATTTCCCTGTGGGAAGTGCTCCCTGCGCTGCAGGATGCGCTGGGGGGCGAAGGTAAGCTGTTTGCACAAGTGATTGCCAGCCAGGCCGACGACATGGTGAAAGAGGCACAGCTGTTAACCGCGCGAGTACCGGGTCTGGTTGTTAAAATTCCCACCACGCCGGAAGGTCTGGCGGCACTCAAGCAGCTTAAAGTCCTGGGGATCCCAACGCTCGGCACTGCAGTTTATGGTGCGACACAGGGGTTACTGGCCGCGCTGGCGGGAGCTGAATATGTTGCGCCTTATGTGAACCGGCTGGATGCTCAGGGTGGGGACGGTATTCAGATGGTACAGGATCTCCAGCAGCTTCTGACGCTGCATGCTCCTGATGCGAAAGTGCTGGCGGCTAGCTTCCGCACGCCGCACCAGGCGATGTCATGCCTTCTGGCCGGCTGCGAAGCGATCACGCTGCCGATTGATGTGGTCGAACAGATGCTGGTCACGCCCGCGGTGACGGCGGCGATTGGCGGTTTTGAAAAAGACTGGCAGGGCGCGTTTGGATCATTAGCGCTCTGATGATTTATGGCCACCGTTCGCGGTGGCCTGAACGTAAAGCCTATTTAATATAGGAATCCAGCACTTTCAGGATCACATCCAAATCCTCTTCACGCTTCACCTCATCCACTTCATGCACGATATGTTCCGTCAAATGCCCCTTAATCACCTCGCGCATTAAGCCGTTCACCGCGCCTCGTATGGCGGCGATTTGCTGCAATACGGCAGCGCACTCATGCGGCTCATCAAGCATCTTTTTTAACGCAATGACTTGTCCCTGGATCTTGCTGGTCCGGGCTTTGAGTTTTTGCTGGTCGCGAATTGTGTGTGACATGCGGGTTACCCTCTGAGAAGAACTTTATAATGATACTATTACAAATCTACTGGGGGGTAGTATTTTGTACTGGGGGGGAGTAGAATTTGGATCCCTCACTTCAGCAAGAATGATCCTCATGAACGAATTCACTACGCTTCTTCAGCAAGGCAATGCCTGGCTGTTTATCCCCAGCGCGATCCTGCTTGGCGCCCTGCATGGCCTTGAGCCCGGGCATTCGAAGACCATGATGGCCGCGTTTATCATTGCCATTAAAGGCACCGCCAGGCAGGCAATTATGCTGGGCCTTGCGGCGACGCTTTCCCATACGACCATTGTCTGGCTGATTGCGTTTGGCGGGATGTACATCAGCCAGCGCTTCACCGCGGAGTCTGCCGAACCGTGGCTACAGCTGATGTCTGCCGTCATTGTGCTGGGCACCGCATTATGGATGTTCTGGCGTACCTGGAAAGGAGAGCAAAACTGGCTTACAGAGTCGCAGGAAAACGAGCATCACCACCAGGATGAAACCAAAAGAATTGATACCGGCCACGGCATGGTTGAGCTTTCTATCTTTGAGCAGGGGCACCCCCCGCGCTGGCGTTTGCGCAATCTCAGCCGCAGAAAATGGGCCCCGGGAGAGGTATCGCTGGTGACGAAGCGCGAGGAGGGCGCATTTTCTCAGGTGTTCCAGTTTGTGGATTTCGGTGATTATATGGAATCGACGGCCGTCATCCCTGAGCCTCATAACTTCAATGTCCGTCTTTCGTTTGATCATCGCGGGCACAGCCACGATTACGATCTGGCGTTTCATGAGCAGGATCATGAGCACAGTCACGCGGTAACAGAGGGGCTGGAAGTGGGATCCCGGGAGTATCAGGACGCGCATGAGCTGGCGCATGCCAATGACATTAAGCGCCGCTTTACCAATACAGACGTCACTAACGGGCAAATTTTACTCTTTGGCCTGACCGGCGGCCTGATTCCATGCCCGGCGGCCATCACGGTCTTGCTGCTCTGCCTGCAGCTTAAGGCGCTAACGTTGGGGGCGGCTTTGGTTGTTAGCTTTAGCGTCGGCCTGGCGCTAACGTTGGTCACGGTTGGGGTCAGTGCAGCTGTTGGCGTTCGTCAGGTAGCAAAACGTTGGCGTGGGTTCAGCGCGTTTGCCCGAAGGGCGCCTTACTTTTCGAGCGTCCTGATTGCCGGGATGGGAATCTATATGGCCATTCAGGGCTGGACTGGCCTTGTGCACTGAACGCGGTCAGTAGGATTGTATAAAAGAAAAGCAGCCTTTATTTTGGGCTGCTTTCTCTGCCAGAAATTTTAAATTTCCCAGGGCGATTTTTTTTGCTCGCCGTCATGTTTATTCCCGCCGTTATCTGCGCTCAGCAATTCAGCTTTGAGGATCTCAAGGTTGTTTATCGCGGAGGCATAATCTTTGGCAACCAGAATATCCAGCACGGTATCAATACGTTTGGCAAGCTGCTGCGGATCCAGTGTTGGCATTGTTAATCCTGTTAGTGTTAGGGAATGAATCATTCGCCCATAATGCAAAAAACAGGCGATAAAGAGAAGAGCTGCCGACGAATTCTTAGCCTTATTCTTCAATAAATTATCGCACAACATATAAGCATTAATTATTAATCCTGGCGCTGCATTCATCAAACTACGGCGGTGGATTAGTCTGATCCTGCGATGACCGCACATTCATTTAATGAGGATCTGGCTATGACAGTTATCAATCAACCAACCTGCAAACTCTTTACTGACACTGCACGTTTTACTCAACTGTCTGGATATTACGAAGAAGAGCGCCGTACCGTCTGGATGATGCTTCGTGCCCGCCCGCGCCCCTGCTTCAATCACGGACTTATCGAGGAAATAATGAACCTGGGATATATCGTCCAGAAGGCCGGATTTAAAGTCGATTTCTGGGTGACCGGCTCGCTGGTCCCCGGGATGTACAATACCGGCGGGGATTTAGGCTTTTTTGTGGAAACTATTCGCAATGGGCGCCGCGAAGCGCTTCGTGCCTACGCACGGGCCTGCGTTGATTGCGTACACGCTGCGTCTCGCGGTTTTGATACGGGGGCGATAAGCCTGGCGATGGTGGAGGGCAGCGCGCTTGGGGGAGGATTCGAGGCGGCGTTAGCGCACCATTTCCTGCTGGCTCAGCGTGATGCCAGACTGGGGTTCCCGGAAATTGCGTTTAACCTGTTTCCCGGCATGGGCGCTTATTCTCTGGTGGCGCGCCGTTCCGGGATGAAGCTTGCTGAAGAGCTGATTTATAAAGGCGAGTCCCACACGGCGGAGTGGTACCAGCAGCACGGGCTGGTGGATCAGCTGTTTGAGCCGGGGCAGGGATACCTGGCCACGCGCACCTTCATCGATACCCTGCAGCCTAAACTTAACGGCGTGAAGGCCATGTTGCGCGCGCGTCAGCGTGTGTTACAGCTGCCGCGCTCAGAGCTGATGGACATCACCGAAGACTGGGTGGATGCCGCCTTCTGCCTTGAGGACAAGGACATTGCTTATATGGAACGGCTGGTCATGCTGCAAAACCGCCATACTTCGACGGCTTTGCGTAAAGCGGGCTAGCGCTTTGTTCTGGCCTGATAGCGCTTAAACCATCGCTCGAATACGGCTGCGGGCATTGGTTTGGCAAACAGGAAACCCTGCCGTTCGTTGACGCCGTTCTTGGTAAGAAAGGCGTCTTCTTTTTGGTTCTCCACGCCCTCGGCAATCACCTGCAAATTCAGCGCCTGCGCCACGGCCACGATGGCTCTGACCAGCGACTGGGACACGGAATGTTTATGCACGTCGCGCACAAAAGATTGATCCAGCTTGATGGCATCGATAGGGAAGCGGGCCAGCTGCGACAACGATGAATAGCCGGTGCCGAAGTCGTCCAGGTGAACCTGCGCACCCAGTTGGCTAAACTGCTTGATGACCGACAGCGCCAGTTCTTCGTTCTCGATAAGACAGCTTTCGGTCAGCTCCACGTCAATCGGGCAATATTCAAAATTCAGATCTTTCAGCGCCTGCTTAAGATCGCTAAAAATAGTCTGGTCGGCAAGCTGACGGGCAGAGACATTGACCGCCACGCGTAGATTAATCCCTTTGTCCCGCCATTTCGCCACCTGCTGCACAACGCTAACCATCACCCAGCGGCCAAGGGGCACGATCAGGCCAGATTCTTCCGCATAGGAGATAAAGCCCTGAGGCGGGATCAGCCCGCGCTCCGGTGACTGCCAGCGCACCAGCGCTTCCAGGCTACGAATTTCACCGCGCCAGGTCATTTTGGGTTGGTAATGAATAACCAACTGATCGTTATCCAGCGCTTTACGTAAATTGGTGTCCAGCCACAAATACTCAAACACCCGCTGGTTCATCTCTGGCGAGAACACGCAAAACTTGCCACGGCCGCTCTCTTTGGCGGTGTACATTGCCGTGTCGGCATTGCGAATCAGGTTTTCGCGCTCGTCGCCGTGCTGCGGAGCCAGGGAAATGCCCAGTGAACAGCCGCTGTAGACCTCAATCAGGCCAATTCTGAACGGCTGTTTCAGGCGAGTTAAAATGCGGGAAGACATCGCTTCAAGCGAGCCCTGCGAGGTGTTGGTCGCCAGCACGATAAATTCATCGCCCCCGAGGCGAGCCAGGACCTGACCTTCCTCAAGGCAGCTTAAAATTGCCAGCGACACGGCCTGCAGCAACTGATCGCCAAACATGTGGCCGTAGGCATCGTTCACTTTTTTAAAATTATCGAGATCCAGATAGACAATGCCGACCTGCGTGTCGCCACGTTTGGCAATGGCATCGCTAATCAAGTCGTAAATGGCGTTGCGGTTAGGCAGCCCGGTGATGGTGTCGGTATTGGCCAGCACCCGCAGACGCTCCTGCGCGCGGCGCTCTTCGGTAATGTCGGTGCCGGAGCAAATCAGGTAGATTTCGTTTTTGCCGCTGCCGCTGTGGACAAACTTGTTGCGGAATAAAAACAGCCGCTGGCCTTTGCGGGTTTTGACCCAACGTTCAACCTCATAGGAGCTGCCGTTGCGAAAAAATCCGCTGATATTGCGCTTTGAGGCGGCGGCTTCGCTACGGCTCATAAACAGCTTGAAGACATTCTGACCGATGACCTCATGCTCTTTCATCCCGGTGTATTCCTCACTTAGCCGGTTAAAGCGCTGAATATTTCCCTGTTTATCAAGGATAACAATCACAGAATTGGCTTCAGAGACAACCTGTTCGGCAAAAGAGAGCCCCTGCACCAGGTCTCGTGCTACAGAATGGGTGTCGTGCCAGGCCGAGGCGGTGCCTGCCCATTCGCGTTTGGACACTTTGCGGCCCACGATATGCACCGGGACTTCTATGCCAAACAGTGAGAGCGTCATGGTCAGGCTGGAGGTAATCACCGTCATCTGGCGAATTTCGTCGGCCTGTGCCATATCCAGTGCCACCACCTGGCCAGTGTCTGAATCCTCGCTGGCCGCCAGCTGAAGGGCGTTGCTGTCCGCCGGTAAACGCCAGTAGGGGCTGGTCGTCCCCAGGTAACGATAAAGCAGGTTCTGCTCCAAATCGTCTTTCATTCGTGCTCCTGAGCCTCAGGGGAAAAATATCACCTAAATCTATTATTTATAGTAGCAACAGACGGCCGATGTTAAAGCCCCGGTAAAGAGGAAAAGATCTTGTTTTTGCAGAGGATGTGCAATATATCGGCATGTTGAGATGACAGAAATAAAAAAGCCGGGCAGAGCGCCCGGCTTTGTAAGGGGAAAATCAGGATCAGGCCGCAGGGCGAGCGATAACGCTGCGGGTTTCCATGCGAACTTCCGCGATAGTGACATCGATAACGTCGGTCACTTTATAGACGACCTCGCCTTTGATCTGCACGGTACCGTTTTCCTGGCTGCAAACAAGCTCATCACGCACCGCGTGGATGAACGGCGCAGGGATAAACGCGACAGCTCCGTTTTCAACAAGGCGCACGCGCATGCCGCCCCGGCTGACATCGATAATCTCTGCTGCGAAGCGAGTATCGGTACCGGCTTTAGGGCTCAGGTAGCGGGCGTACAGCCAGTCGCCAACGTCGCGTTCTGCCATGCGGTTCAGGCGGCGGCGTTCTGCCATCTGAATCGTTGTTTCTTCCGCCGGACGAGTCGCTTTTTCGCCTTTAATAATCGCTTTCAGCAAACGGTGGTTAACCATGTCGCCGAACTTACGAATCGGTGAAGTCCATGTCGCGTAAGCTTCAAGCCCAAGGCCGAAGTGCGGGCCTGGCTCGGTGCTGATTTCGGCGAATGACTGGTAACGACGAATGCGGCTGTCGAGGAACCCGGTTGGCTGAGCGTCAAGTTCGCGGCGCAGCTTGCAGAAGCCTTCCAGGGTCAGCACTTCCTGCGCGTCGACGGTGATACCGTGAGTTTGCAGCATAGCGGCCAGCTGTTCAGTATTGGCAGGATCGAAGCCGGTATGAACGTTATAAATTCCGAAGCCCAGCTTCTCGCGCAGCACGATGGCCGCACAAACGTTAGCCGCAATCATCGACTCTTCAACGATGCGGTTCGCGATGCGGCGAGGCTCGGCCACGATATCCAGCACTTCGCCTTTTTCACCAAGAATAAAGCGGTAGTCCGGGCGATCTTTGAAGACCAGCGCGTGGGTATGACGCCATTCCCCGCGAGCCAGGCAAACGCGCTGCAACAGGCGAATTTGATTCGCAATTGCTTCGCTCTGCGGCTGCCAGTCACCTTTCTCTTCCAGCCAGTCAGACACTTCGTCATAAACCAGTTTGGCTTTGGACTCGATGTTGGCGGCGAAGAAATGAATGTCGCTGGCAATCGCGCCGTCCTGCTCAATGGTCATGCGGCAGGCGAGAACAGGGCGGACAACGTTGGCGCGCAGGGAGCAGAGGTCGTCCGACAGCTCGCGCGGCAGCATTGGAATATTGAAGCCAGGCAGATAGTTGGTAAAGGCACGAATTTTGGCGATGCCGTCGAGCTTGCTGCTTTCAGCGATCCACGCCGTAGGGTCGGCGATGGCCACGGTAAGCTGCAGTTTGCCGTCGGCCAGTTCTTCAACGTACAGCGCATCGTCCATATCTTCGGTGCTGGCGCTGTCGATGGTGACAAAATCAAGCGACGTTAAGTCTTCACGTACCAGGCCATCGTCGAGCATCTCGGTGGCCACGCCGTCCGGTGCTTCGCGTTCAAGGTTGTGACGTGACAGTGTCACCCACCACGGCGCGAGGTGATCGTCGCCGAAAGTGATAAATTGCGTTAATTCCGCATAAAACCCACGATCTCCCTTCAGGGGATGACGGCGCATTTCAGCCACCGCCCAGTCACCGTTCTGGAATTCATGGCTGACGCCACGTGCCGCGCGGCACTGAATCGCGTCTCTCAGCAGAGGATGATCCGGCACAATCGACAGGCGGTCGTCTTTTTTCTGAACGCGGCCAACAAAACGCGTCAGGAAAGGTTCGATAAGCGTTTCCGGCTCGGCGGATTCACGATCTTTATCGGTGTGAATGACGGCGCTGATACGGTCACCGTGCATCACTTTTTTCATCTGCGGCGGCGGAATAAAGTAGCTTTTATTCGCGTCGACTTCGAGGAAGCCGAACCCTTTTTCCGTGCCTTTCACCACGCCTTCAGCGCGTGGAGTCTGGGAATGCAGTTGCTGTTTTAGCTGCGCGAGCAGCGGGTTATCCTGAAGCATATCGTTTCGTTTTCGTGGCCAAAAGAGCGGCTGACAGTTTTACGCGAAACCGTACCTTGCGGCAAGCGCTGATTGCCGTGAAGGCTTATGGATTCAGCGCTTGAGCGGTATTTCCCAGGCCAATTTTCAGGCGGTTTATCCACCCGGCCAGCCCGGCACTAACCAGTAATTTCAGCACCTGTTGTTCGCTAAAACCTTGCTCATACAAAGGTTGAAGCTGCGCGGCGCTAAATCTGTCCGGCGCGCGGGTTAACAGCTGCACGGCCTGAATAATTGCTTTTTCACGAGGATGGTTGTGACTCCATGCGTTAAGCGCACGCTCACCGTTGCGCATTGCATCCGGCAACCCGGCATCTCCCTGCCAGGCTGCCACGGCATCGCTAAAGCAGGCGGCGCTGCCGTTAATCCGTGACGTCAGCATCACCACCAGCTGCGCATCGTCTGGTTGCTGCGACGTGGTCTGCCAGAACAAACGGGTAAGCTGGCTGAGGTAAGAAAGTGCCCGCTCATCGTGGGCAAGAAGCCAGGCAATATCACGCAGCGTGCGAAGCGGCTGGCTGATGCTCAAGACTTCTAGCTGTTCCGGGCGGGCATAGCGCATTTCAACAGGCGCCAGGCCCGGCTGCCAGCTTGCAGGATGCGGCGTAAACAGCTCGGGCTCCGCATCCTGCTGCCCGTTAATCCCCGGCAGCCAGCGAACGGGCAGGCCCTGCTGGGCTTGCCAGACGGCAATGGCGCGCGCCTGGAAGCCAACAAAGCCGATAATCTGGGTAAATGAAACGATATCGTCGACAGAGAGACCGCATTCGTCCAGCTGGGCGAGCGCGGCGTCGTCGATAAGCGTCGGGTGGCTGGCAAGCTGGCGGGCAAACTGGGTGATTTGAGTCAGGCGGCGGTTGCTTTCCCGGGATGAGTCAGGGCCCGGCTGCGGTGCCAGGCGAGCGGCATAGTGGTTACAAAGCCGCTGTACGCCATAAACCTGTGCGACGGTTAGCGCCGTGCTCAGGCGGTCATAGCTGCTGAGAGTATGCAGGCGCGTAACGGGGATGCTGTCCGGGAGCAGCACGTCTGAAGCGGCTCGGGCTGCATCAAGCCACGGGGCTTCAACAATCAATTGCGCCTCAGAAGGGACTACATCAAGCAAAAAGCGGTCTTCAACCTGCGCCGCTTCGGGAACTAAAGGCAGCACATCCGCCGGGCACAGACTGGACTGGGTTTCATGATACCAGTGGCTTTTACCAGAAAAGCGGCGTTGTTCCATGGTCGTTCCTTGGTCAAAAAGTTTGCAGACCCGGATACAACGTGGATGCCGGGCCTGGTTCGCTGTTTTATCCTGGCGCAAGCTTGGGAGGTGACAAAAGAATGATCGGTGATAATAAATATCGGAAAGGTATAACTCATTAGGAGTAAGGCGGGAAAGGCTGAGGGAAATAGCGAAACGGGCCGTAGCCCGCTTCACTCTGAAGCTGAAATTAGTCTTTCAGTTCCAGCTCGTTCATGGCAGCGATGCTGAAGCCACCGTCAACGTGAACCACTTCCCCGGAGATGCCGGCAGACAGGTCGGAACACAGGAAGGCTGCGGAGTTACCCACGTCTTCGATGGTTACGGTACGGCGAATTGGGGTAACCGCTTCGCAGTGGGCCAGCATTTTACGGAAGTCTTTGATGCCGGAAGCGGCCAGAGTACGGATTGGGCCAGCGGAGATGGCGTTAACGCGCACGCCTTCCGGGCCCATAGCGTTAGCCATGTAGCGAACGTTAGCTTCCAGAGACGCTTTTGCCAGGCCCATAACGTTGTAGTTAGGGATAGCACGCTCTGCGCCCAGGTAGGACAGGGTCAGCAGGGCGGAACCTGGGTTCAGCATTTCACGGCAAACTTTAGCCATTGCCACGAAGCTGTATGCGCTGATGTCGTGGGCAATTTTAAAGCCTTCACGGGTAACGGCGTTCACATAGTCGCCATCCAGCTGATCGCCAGGCGCGAAGCCGATGGAGTGAACGAAACCGTCAAATTTCGGCCAGCTTTTCGCCAGTTCGGTAAACAGCGCTTCGATGCTCTCATCTTCAGCCACGTCACATGGCAGCACGAGGCTTGAGCCCAGCTCGGCAGCAAAACCTTCCACACGGCCTTTCAGCTTTTCGTTCTGGTAGGTGAAAGCCAGCTCGGCGCCTTCGCGATGCATCGCCTGTGCGATACCGTAGGCAATGGAGAGTTTACTGGCGACGCCAGTGATCAGAATGCGTTTACCGGTAAGAAAACCCATAGCTTTAATCCTTAATAGTCATTGTTGTTGCGGCCAGCAGGTGAAAAAACAGGCAGGCCGACGTTAAGACCGGGCGATTCTAACATGACTCCCACGCAAGCGTTAATCCGACCACTTTTCCACGTCATAATTTGAGCCGCAGGGGTGTTGGCTGCACGCCCATTTCTCAGTCACTTACTTCAGTAAGCTCCTGAAAACTGCTCGCTTGCCGCCTGGCTGCAACTCAAATTATCTAGTGGAAGCTGGGGCAAAATGGCCGTGACGAAGTCGTCTAAATTAACGATCCCTGCGCCAGGCGTCAGCGGTTAAAGCTTCGCCGAAGTGGCTGTTAATCAGCCGCTTAGTCAATTCATGCAGCGGGGAGGCCAGCACGTCAGCCGTGCTGCCGCGCTCCACTACTTCGCCTTCGTGCATCACCATCACCTGGTCGCTGATGTGCTTCATCATGCCAATGTGCTGGGTCACGTAAAT
>NZ_BCTL01000042.1 GCF_001571265.1 Cedecea neteri NBRC 105707 = ATCC 33855
CACCACCCCTGCATAATCACCGGTATTTGTGATAACAAAGCATCACTCCGATAATAAGGCCAAACAAACCTACTTCCTGAATGCCACCAGCGTCACGGCAATCCCCAACACGGCAGAAATCGCCCCCGCCATAAACACCGACGAATAGCCCATGGAAGTCGCCAGAATGCCCGTCAGCGGCCCGGTGATACCGTACGAAATATCCTGGAACGCCGCATAGCCGCCCAGGGCGGTGCCGCGAACCTGAGGTGGAACGCGCTTAACCACTTCCACACCTAATGCAGGGAAAATCAGCGAGCAGCCGCAGCCGGTAAGCGCCGCCCCCAGCAACGCGGTCCACGCGCCCGGCGCATGCCACAGAAGCAGCAAGCCCACCGTTTCAACGGCCAGGGAGAACAGCGCCACGCGCACGCCGCCGTAGCGGTCAGGCATCCAGCCAAACAGCACGCGCACCAGCACAAACGCACCGCCGAAAGCGGTTAAGGTGAAGCCCGCATGGGCCCAGCCGTTTGCGGCAAAATAGAGCGAAACAAAGGTGCCAATAACGGCGAAACCGACGCCCTGAAGCGCCAGCCCAAGTCCCGGCTGCCAGATAAGCCCGACAACCGCAAATAGCGAAGGACGTTCGCCTTTATGAGCCGGAACAGGTTTCACGGTGCCGTTAAATAACAGCCCAATCAGCGGCAGAGCAATAGTGGTCACGCCCAGCGCCACGAACCCCCACTGACTGTTAAGCATCAGACCAAGCGGCGCCCCGGCGGCCAGCGCGCCGTAAATCGCCATCCCATTCCAGGACATCACCTTGCCAGAACGGCCCGGGCCAACCAGCCCCAGCCCCCAGGTCAGGTTACCGGTCAGCAGCTGGCTTTCACCAAAGCCAAGAATCAGCCTGCCAACAATCAACAAACCAAACTTCACCGCAGGCTCTACCGGCAGCAGCGCGGCGAGCAAGTAGGCTACGCCCGCCAGCCCACAGGCAAACATCCCCTGCAGGACAGAGCGTTTAGCACCCATCTGGTCAGCCAGCCGTCCGGCATAGCCTCGAGTTAATACTGTGGCAAGAAACTGAATGCCCACCGCCACGCCAACCATCATGTTGCCGTAGCCAAGCTGCTGGTGCACAAAAAGCGGGATAACGGGCAGCGGCAGGCCAACCGTCATGTAGGTAAGAAATACCGCAAAGGTAATTCTGAATAGCGATGTATTCGCCGACTTCGACGTTTTAAGGGTGGTCTCAGGTACCGCAGACATACTGCTTACTCCATAAATTCAGAGCAAGGCGCAACTCAACCCGCGCCCTTTCCTCTGAGTGTTCAGATTATAGGGTGCGTTGGTTAACGTTAAACGCTTACGCATTATCAAAATGATAATGGAGGGGAATGCATAGTGCCTGCCGGCTAACCGGCTGTCAATGCAGTGGAATAGACAAAAAAATAGGGCGCCCGCAGGCACCCCATTCTGAAATATTTCTGGCGATTAAGCCTTAAGCTTACGCATCACCAGCGTGGCGTTAGTGCCGCCGAAGCCGAAGCTGTTGGACATCACGGTGGTCAGCGTCGCATCGGTAGGTTTGGTAACGATGTTCAGGCCAGCAGCCTGCTCGTCCAGCTCTTCGACGTTAATGCTTGGCGCGATGAAGCCGTGCTCCAGCATCAGCAGAGAATAGATGGCTTCCTGCACGCCCGCGGCACCCAAAGAGTGACCGGTCATGGCTTTGGTCGCAGAAATGGCCGGGCTATGGTCAGCGAACACTTCACGAATCGCACCCAGCTCTTTCACGTCGCCTACCGGAGTAGAAGTCCCGTGGGAGTTCAGGTAGTCGATTGGCGTATCAACGCCGTGCATCGCCATCTTCATGCAGCGCACCGCGCCTTCGCCGGATGGGGCAACCATGTCTGCGCCATCGGACGTTGCGCCGTAGCCAACGATCTCAGCATAGATGTGCGCGCCACGAGCCAGAGCGTGCTCCAGTTCTTCAACCACAACCATACCGCCGCCGCCAGCGATGACGAAGCCGTCACGGTGTGCGTCATAGGTACGGGAAGCTTTATCTGGAGTTTCGTTGTACTTGGTGGACAGTGCGCCCATCGCATCGAACTCACAGGCCATTTCCCAGCCCAGTTCTTCGCCGCCGCCGGCAAAGACGATGTCTTGTTTACCCAGCTGAATCTGCTCTACTGCGTTACCGATGCAGTGGGCAGAAGTCGCACAGGCGGAGCTGATGGAGTAGTTCACACCGTGAATTTTGAATGGCGTTGCCAGGCAAGCGGAAACCGCGGAGCCCATTGCTTTAGTCACCACGTAAGGACCCACGGCTTTCAGACCACGAGGGCTACGCATGGCGTCAGCACCAAAGACCTGCGCTTTAGAAGAGCCGCCGGAACCGGCAATCAGACCAACGTGTGGGTTGTTCTGGTAAACCTCTTCGCTCAGGCCAGCATCCGCAATCGCTTCACGCATGGAAAGATAGGCATAGATAGAGGCATCGTTCATGAAACGAACCACTTTACGGTCGATCAAACCGGTGGTATCCAGCTTGACGTTCCCCCAGATGTGGCTGCGCATTCCCGCGTCTTTAAACTCTTCCGAGAAAGTGATCCCGGAGCGTCCTTCTCGCAGAGATGCCAGGACTTCCTGCTGGTTATTACCAATGCTGGAAACAATGCCCAGGCCAGTAATCACTGCACGTTTCATTCAAATACCTCGTTCACTGCACTATGTAGGATTTCGTGTCGCACAATAGCGTACAGTTGTAAGCCGAACAAGTCCGATCAGCCAAATTGTGCGGAAATTTGCGCCGCTCCGCTCACACCGTTATGATCGAGCCACTGCCTGTCAGACGAGCAACTTACGTGAAACATTCCCCTATACAATCCGCCAACCTCGGTTTTAACGAAGAAGGTACACCTGTATCCCGAGATTTTGACGACGTTTACTTCTCTAACGATAACGGACTGGAAGAGACGCGTTACGTATTCCTCGGCGGAAACCATCTCCCTGAACGCTTTGCAACCCACGAAAGACCGCTGTTTGTCGTGGCAGAAAGTGGATTTGGCACCGGCCTTAACTTTTTGACTTTATGGCAGGCGTTCGATGAATTTTGTGTGAAACGTGAGGATGCCTGCTTAAAACGGCTGCATTTTATCAGTTTTGAAAAATTCCCGCTGACCGCCGCCGATCTGACGCTCGCCCATCAGCACTGGCCAGAGCTAAGTCGTTTCGCTACCGAGCTTCAGCAACAATGGCCGCTGCCGATTCCCGGCTGCCACCGCCTGCTGCTGGACAACGGCCGCATCACGCTGGACCTGTGGTTTGGCGATATTAACGAGCTGATATCTCAGTTAGATGACACCCTTAATCAGCAGGTCGATGCCTGGTTCCTGGATGGCTTCGCGCCCGCCAAAAACCCGGATATGTGGACGCCCCAGCTCTTCCAGGCCATGGTTCGCATGGCCCGCCCTAGCGGCACGCTGGCGACCTTTACCTCCGCAGGCTTTGTGCGCCGCGGCCTGATTGAAGCAGGCTTCACCGTGACGCGCAGTAAAGGGTTTGGCCGTAAACGCGAGATGCTCGTCGGGTCGTTGCAAGAACCGATTGAAACCCCAGCTCGCGCACCGTGGTACGCCCGTCCCGGCACGCCCGAACGCGAAACCGCCATTATCGGCGGCGGTATTGCCAGCGCGCTGCTCGCCCTTGCACTACTTCGCCGGGGCTGGCAGGTGACGCTGTATTGTGAAGACGAGGCACCGGCGCAGGGAGCTTCCGGCAACCGCCAGGGAGCACTTTACCCGCTGCTTACCGCACATGATGCGGCGTTAACCACCTTTTTCCCGGCTGCATTCACCTTTGCACGACGCCTGTATGACGCTCTTCCGGTAGCGTTTGACCATGACTGGTGTGGCGTAACCCAGCTCGCCTGGGATGAAAAAAGCGCCCATAAAATCGAACAGATGCTCGGCCTGGGTCTGCCAGACTTACTGGCGAAGGCCGTGGATGCTGAAACCATGGCGGAAACCTGCGGGGTGGCAACACAGTGCGGTGGCATTAGCTATCCGCTGGGCGGCTGGCTCTACCCGGCCCAGCTTACCGCCGGCGCGCTTGCGCTAGCCGAACAGCAAGGGTTGAATATTCATTACGGGCACAGAGTTATCGATTTAACGGCTGAAAATGGCGGCTGGAAGATAGAGTTTGCTCAGCAGGAAGCGGTTCAACACAGCTCGGTGGTGCTGGCCAACGGCCATCAAATCAGCCGGTTTACACAAACGCAAAACCTGCCGGTGTATTCCGTGGGCGGCCAGGTCAGCCATATTCCAACCACGCCAGGTTTAAGCCAGCTCCGCCAGGTACTGTGTTATGACGGCTATCTGACGCCGGTCAACCCGCAGAACCAGCAGCATTGTATTGGCGCCAGCTATCACCGTGGCCGGGATGAAATGGCCTGGAACGAAGAGGATCAGCAGCATAATCGCCAGCGGCTGCTCGACTGCCTGCCGAACGCCGAATGGGCAAAAGAAGTGGACGTTACAGCCAACGAAGCCCGCTGCGGCGTGCGCTGTGCTTCACGCGACCATTTGCCGATGGTAGGCAGCGTTCCGGATTTTGAAGCCACGCTGGAGCAATATGCCGGGCTTGCTGAGGATCGTGAAAATGCGGCACCGTCTCCGGTGTACGGCAATCTTTATATGCTGGGAGCACTGGGCTCGCGCGGGCTGTGCAGCGCGCCGCTGGCCTCGGAGATTCTGGCGGCGCAGATGAGTGAAGAACCTATTCCGCTGGATGCCGTCACGCTCGCGGCGCTGAACCCTAACCGGCTTTGGGTGAGGAAGTTATTGAAAGGCAAAGCGGTAAAATGATTATCCCCTAATCAGCGCTTCTGTGACGCTTTTATGCCCTCTCCCGCTTAGGGAGAGGGTTAGGGTGAGAGTCGGTCTTAAAATTTCGCCTTCTCGAAAAGCGTATCCCACATCCCCAGCACCAGCGCCTGATCGCGCGGCGACAGCTCACCGGCCTGAATCGCCTTTTGCAGGCTATCGCTCACCACCACATGCAGCGCGTCTGGCGTATGGTTTTCGCCGTTTTCCAGTTCGGCTACCGCCAGAGTCAGGTGCCCACGCAGATAACCGCTGGCAAACAGGTCGTCGTCACTGGCGTGCTCCACCATCTCATCAATCAACGCCAAAATACGTGACTCAAATTCCGCGATCATCATACATCCTCTTCATACAGGTGATTTTTAGTTTAGGTCTTCTGGCCAGGCAAACTGCCCGGCATCCAGCGCAGGAGTACCATAATACGCCCTTAGCGCGTCAATCAGACGTGCCGGACGCTCTGGGATCCCTTCTTTCAGATAAGTCATAACCTGAGCATGAACCCGGCGCTGAAACGCAATGCGGTCGGGCTCAAAATCGCCGCTCAGGTTGTCGCAGCTGACGTTAAACGGGAAGCCCGCGGCGGTGCTGAGCATCCACTCCAGCGCCTGCGGCTTCACCTCCACATCTTCAAATTTGCCCTGGGTTTCCGCGTCTCGCCCGTCCGGGCAGTACCAATAGCCGAAGTCCACCAGCTTGCGGCGTTCTTTACCGGCCACGCACCAGTGAGAAATTTCATGCATCCCGCTGGCGTAGTAGCCGTGCGCAAAGACGATGCGGTTATACGGCAGTTCGTCGTCCGCAGGCAGATAAATGGGTTCATCATCGCCCTTGATCAGGCGGGTATTAAACTCTGCCAGGAAGCAGCTATCGAACACGTCGATCAGCTCCTGATAATGGTGCTGTTTGCTCATTGTTACGTCATTCATTTCAGGCTATCCCTAACCAATGGAGGATTTCCGGTCCGTGGCTGTCATACAGCAGCTTGGTGCTCATCACCGCCGAAACCACGACGATCATCGGGCGAATCAGCTGCTGCCCTTTGCTCAATACGAGACGCGACCCCACTCTCGCCCCTAAAAATTGCCCGGCCATCATCACGAAGCCGGTACCCCAAATCACTTTGCCGCCGATAATAAACAGCAGCAGCCCACCGAGGTTTGACGTGGCGTTAAGCACTTTAGCGTGGGCGGTAGATTTGGCGAGATTGAAACCACAAAGCGTCACAAAAGCGAGTGCGTAAAACGACCCGGCACCGGGGCCAAAGAAGCCGTCATAAAACCCCACACAGCCGCCGGCCACTAACGCAAACGGCAGGCCATACAGGCGGCGCTGGCGATCTTCTTCGCCAAGCTTTGGCATCAGCAGAAAATAAAGCCCGATACCGATAATCAGCAGCGGCAGGATCTGACGCAAAATATCGGACTTCACGTGCTGCACCAGCAGCGCACCGCAGGTGGAGCCGATAAAAGTCATCAGAATATTGAGTTTCTGATCGGCAAGGCTGACCACTTTACGGCGAATGAAATAGAGCGAGGCTGAAACCGACCCGCCGCAGGCCTGAAGCTTGTTGGTCGCCAGCGCCTGCGCCGGGGACATCCCCGCAGCCAGCAAGGCCGGGACCGTCAGCAACCCTCCGCCGCCGGCAAGCGCATCAATAAACCCGGCAAGCATGGCGACAAAAAACAGCGCCACCAGCAGCAGCGGGGAAACCATAAACCATTCCATTTAGAGAACGTGCTCATCCAGTAATGCCTGACAGGAGGCCGGTAGCGGCGGTGGCGTTGTCTTTTTCGGCGGCGTACTGCCCGGCGCAGGCGGCGCGAACCAGCTTTGCAGCTCGGCACCGCAGCCGTCTCCTGGCGGAGGCAGAGGCTGATCTTCACACTCAAGGCTGTTAGCCGGGCAGCGCAAGCGCACGTGCATATGGGCGCGGTGGGCAAACCACGGGCGCACCTTACGCAGCCAGTCCCGGTCAGCCCCGGCATCTTCACAAAGCCGCTGCTTGATGGCCGGGTTCACGAAGATACGCGTGACGTCATTATCTTTGGCCGCGAGCTTAATCAGGCTGTCGATTTCCGGCTTCCACAGTGACGGCACCACGCGCTTGCCGTCCGCGGCGACTAAGTCCAACGCCTGCGGGCGCAGTAATTGCGCCGACGTCCAGCGAGCTTTTGGCAGTTGCAGGAAAATATCGACATCAAGCCCGGTCTGGTGGCTGGCGTGGCCGGAGCTAAAACGTCCGCCTGCCGCCATACCCATGTCACCAATTAATACCGTGCCGAGGCCAAGCTGATTGACCTGATTACTCAGACGCTGAATAAACATCACCAGATCGGGGTGACCAAAATAGCGACGCTGATCCGGGCGCATCACCTGATAGCGGGCGTCCTCAAGCGGCAACGCGTTAGCCCCCACGATACAGCCGTTGGAAAACGCGCCGATAGACTGCGCGCTACCGGCAATCGGATGGCCGATTTTTTGCCACGGCGTGGCCGCTAGAGCCTGAGCGCTGGCAGCCAGCGCCAGCATCCCGATCAGGAGTTTTTTCATCGTCTTACCAGCGAGGCAGCGGGGAAGAAACGTCAGCGTTCTGGGCGCGCTGGCGCAACAGATGATCCATCAGCACGATGGCCAGCATGGCTTCAGCGATCGGCACGGCGCGGATCCCCACGCACGGATCGTGACGACCACGGGTGATCATTTCTACTTCTTCGCCTTCGCGATTAATCGTTTTGCCCGGCACGGTAATGCTGGACGTCGGCTTCAGGGCCATGTTTGCCACAATCTGCTGGCCGCTGCTGATGCCGCCCAGAATGCCGCCCGCATGGTTGCTCTGGAAACCCTGTTTAGTGATTTCGTCCCGGTTCTGGCTACCGCGCAGGTTCACCACGCCGAAGCCTTCGCCAATTTCTACGCCTTTCACCGCGTTGATGCTCATCAGCGCGTGGGCAATGTCCGCATCCAGGCGGTCAAAGACCGGCTCGCCGAGGCCAGGAGGCACGTTGTCAGCGACGACGGTAACTTTCGCGCCGATAGAGTCGCCCTCTTTTTTCAGGCCGCGCATCAGCTCGTCCAGCGCCTCGATTTTATCCGGGTCCGGGCAGAAGAACGGGTTCTGCTCAACCTGATCCCAGTCTTTCATTTCCAGCGGAATATCGCCCATCTGCGTCAGACAACCGCGAATTTTAATGCCGAATTTCTGCTCAAGATATTTCTTTGCAATCGCGCCCGCTGCAACGCGCATAGCGGTTTCACGCGCAGAAGAACGGCCGCCACCGCGATAGTCGCGCAGGCCATATTTTTGTTCGTAGGTGTAATCCGCGTGCCCTGGACGGAACACGTCTTTGATGGCGCTGTAATCCTGGGAACGCTGATCGGTGTTTTCAATCAGCAGGCCGATGCTCGTGCCGGTCGTCACGCCTTCAAACACGCCGGAGAGAATTTTTACCTGGTCAGGCTCACGGCGCTGGGTGGTGTAACGCGAGGTGCCAGGGCGGCGGCGATCGAGATCGTGCTGCAGGTCGGCTTCGGTCAGCGGGATGCCCGGCGGCACGCCGTCAACAATGCAGCCTAGCGCGATGCCGTGGGATTCACCAAATGTCGTTACGCGAAAAACCTGTCCAATACTGTTACCAGCCATCACGGCTCCTTACTTAATCACCGTTGTCGTTGTTGTGTTGTGCGCGGGAAGTAAAACGAGTCCGAAGACTCGTTTACGTTCGGCAATTAATCTTTGTAGATGCTGAAGTGCTCGCGAGCTTCGATCAGCTGCGCTTTGGTCAGCATAAATACGCCGTCGCCGCCGTTGTCGAACTCAAGCCAGGTGAACGGCACCTCAGGGTATTGATCCATCAGATGCACCATGCTGTTCCCTACTTCACAAATCAGGATCCCGCCGTCGGCCAGGTAGTCCGGCGCGCAGGCCAGGATGCGGCGAGCCAGCTTCAGGCCATCGCTTCCGGCCGCCAGGCCCAGCTCTGGTTCGAAGTGATATTCACCCGGCAGGTCGGCCATATCTTCTTCATCAACGTACGGCGGGTTTGTGACAATCACGTCGTACTGCACTTTAGGCAGGTCGCGGAAAAGGTCAGAACGAATCGGCGTGACGTTGTGGTCCATGCCGTGCTCGGAAATGTTCTGCTCGGCCACGGCGATAGCGTCAGGGGAAATATCAACGATATCCACTTCCGCATTCGGGAATTCATAGGCGCAGGCGATGCCGATACAGCCGCTGCCGGTGCACATATCCAGAATATGCTGCGGCTCGTGGTCAATCATCCCGGCAAAGCGGTTGTTAATCAGTTCACCAATCGGCGAACGCGGCACCAGCACGCGTTCGTCTACATAGAACTCATGGCCGCAGAACCAGGCTTTATTGGTCAGATAAGCAACCGGAATACGCTCGTTTACGCGGCGAATCACGCGCTCAACGATACGGTGGCGCTCGCTTGGCGTCAGACGGGCGGTGCGCATGTCTTCAGGAATATCCAGCGGCAGGTACAGGCTAGGCAGAACCAGCTGAACGGCTTCATCCCATGGATTGTCGGTGCCGTGCCCATACCAGATGTTGGCGGCGCTAAAGCGGCTGACCGACCAGCGCAGCATGTCCTGAATGGTATGCAGCTCGTTTACTGCCTCATCGACGAAAATTTTATCCACGTGCCCTCCGCAGGCGACTCACGCTAGTTCAATAATAATCGGCTAGTTTGCCATGAAGGAGGCGACAAATCAGCACCCATCGACGCCGGGAGGCGGTGAAATTTGCGTTTTCTTTATTGCCGGCGGGGAAAGCGGGTAAACTGGCGGCAAAGCGAATGCGAGATGAGATAAACATGAAAAAGAAATCACCGCTCAGTTCCGAAGACGAGGCGCTTTTTCGCGGCCTGATGAGCGGCACCAAAAAACTGGCTCAGGACACGATTGTTCACCGCCCGGTGCGTAAAAAGATAACGGAAGTCCCGGTAAAACGTCTGCTGCAGGAGCAGGCCGATGCCAGCCACTATTTTTCCGATGAATTCCAGCCGCGCCTGGCGACCGAAGGGCCAATGCGCTATGTGCGAGAAGGCGTGAGCCATTTTGAGCTGAAAAAACTGCGTCGCGGTGATTATTCCCCGGAGCTGTTTCTTGATTTACACGGACTTACCCAGCTACAGGCAAAACAGGAATTAGGCGCGCTGATTGCCGCCTGCCGTCGCGAGCATGTTTTCTGCGCCTGCGTGATGCACGGCCACGGTAAACACGTCCTTAAGCAGCAAACGCCGCTGTGGCTGGCACAGCATCCGCATATCGTCGCGTTTCACCAGGCACCGAAAGAGTACGGCGGCGATGCCGCACTGCTGGTGTTAATAGAAATTGAAGAGTGGCAGCCGCCGGAGCTGCCGTAAGTTCGTCGTGGAAGATTCCCCTCACCCTGCCCCATTGGAAAAAAACAACGCCGGACAATCCCCTCGCCCCTTTGGGGTGAGGGGAAATCCTTAACACTTAAAAAGCAAAAAGAGCCGCTTTCGCGACTCTTTTTTTCATGCTCACAGCAATCAGATAGCCTTCGCCACCTTGAAGTTGCAGGGGCTCATCTGCCAGTTAAATACGCCTTTACCCGATTCCGGATCCAGCGTGACGTTGGCAATTGCTGAAGTGGTGAACATCGGCGGAGCCTCTTCCGGGCAAAGCTCGGAAACCAGGTAACCAACCAGCGGCAGGTGGGAAACCACCAGCGCGGATTCAACGCCTTCGTTCGCCAGCGCCAGCAGGTAATCCCCCACCAGGCCCACATCACCGCAGGGCCGCAGCTCTGGCAGGATGTCTTCTTTTTCCGGGAGGTTCAGCGCTTCCCGCACCACGTCCAGGGTCTGTTCAGCTCGCAGGTAAGGGCTCACCAGAACACGTTCGATACTTGCCACTTGACCCGTTAACCAGGTCGCCATCAGACGGGACTCATCACACCCACATTGGGTTAAGGGACGAACCGAGTCGCTGGCAGCATCGAGTGCTGCGTCGCCGTGACGCATGATAAAAACTTGCATATTGCACCGCTTTTGTTAACCAGGAACGCCTGAACCCACACGCTGAAAAAGTGGGGTTCACGGCAGCCGGGCATTGTGCCTTATCCGTACATCGAATGAAACGCTGTCTTTTACCTCAATGCTGCAAGTATAGTCAATATCTGTTTACAAAATGACCTTGCGGCGTACATTTACAGGTTTTAGCTCAGCGCTTCGTCAAGCTCGGTCACCGATTGCGCCCTGGGCGCAGGCCAGAAACTAAGCTGTTGTTCAGCCATAATAATCAGCCTTTCACAGGGCTTGAAACGCTCCCCGTACTGGCCTGCTAAACGCTGCAATTTGGCCACCACATCGGCGGCTCCCAGGCTGTCCATATACCTGAACGGCCCGCCTAAAAACGGCGGAAAACCAATGCCGAAAACGCCACCAATATCGCCATCACGCGCGCTTCTGACCACGCCTTCATCAAGGCAACGAGCCGCCTCGTTGAGCATCATCATGACGCAGCGCTCAGCTATCTGATCCGGGGTCTGACGCCCGTTCGGCGTCACGCCTAACAGCGTGTAAATCGCTGTATCAGGCTGTTTCTTGCTTTTACGCCCTTTTGCCGGATAAAGATAGAAACCGCGACCATTTTTTCTTCCTTTGCGATCGTCCTTCAAGATTGCATCGACGCTATCAGGCGCGGCGAAGCGATCGCCAAAGGCCTGCTGCAGAATTGGGATAATCTTGGTGCCGACGTCTATCCCAACCTCATCCAGCAATTGTACTGGCCCAACCGGGAAACCGAACTTCACCAGCGCGTCGTCGATACGTTCGATCGGCTCACCTTCCGTGAGGCAGCGCAGCGCTTCATTAACGTAAGGCGCAAGAATGCGGTTGACGTAAAATCCGGCGCTGTCTCCCACCACAATCGGCGTTTTACCCTGTTTTTTCGCCAGCTGAACGGTCGTGGAAATCGTTTCCGCGCTAGTGCCCGAGTGAGGAATCACTTCTACCAGCGGCATTTTGTCCACAGGGCTGAAGAAATGCAGGCCAATAACCTGCTGCGGACGAGCGGCCTGAGCGGCGATGTCGGCAATCGGCAGTGAAGAAGTATTCGAGGCAAAAACGGTGTGCGGCGCGGCATGCTGCTCCACTTCGGCTACCATTTTTTGCTTCAGCGCCAAATCTTCAAACACGGCTTCTACCACAATATCTCGCTGGCTAAAGCCGTGGTAATCGGTTCCACCGGAGATGCGTGCCAGCTCGCGCTGGCGCTCGGCAGGCTTCATATGACGACGGCGAACTTTCTTATCCAGCAAATCCCAGCTGTATTTCAGCGCGTGGTTAATGCCTTCGTTATTGATGTCTTTAATACGCACCGGAAGCTTGCCTTTGGTGGCCGTCACATAGGCAATCCCGCCGCCCATCAACCCGCCCCCCAGCACACCGACCGAATTCAGCTTGCCGGGCTTCGCTTCGCCGCCGTACTCTTTTTTCAGCTCCGTGCTGGCGAAGAACAGACCGCGCAAGGCAGCAGATTGAGGGGACATTGCCAGCTCACCGAACGCTTTTGCCTCGGCCTCATAGCCGCTTTTACTCCCCTGCTCCAGCCCGGTACGGATAACCTCGATAATCCGGCCCGTTGCCGGGTAATTCCCCTGCGTCTTTTCTTCCGTCTTCTTGCTGACCAGCCTGAACAACAAAGAGCGCCCGAGCGGCCCGGCAAGCACGCGTTCCTTTACCGGCAGCTCACGCGAAGGTTTTCGCCCTTTAAGCGCCAGCGCAACGGCAGCCTCAA
Organism: Cedecea neteri NBRC 105707 = ATCC 33855; assembly: GCF_001571265.1. GTDB lineage: Bacteria > Pseudomonadota > Gammaproteobacteria > Enterobacterales > Enterobacteriaceae > Cedecea > Cedecea neteri. The sequence goes on from NZ_BCTL01000042.1 coordinate 12,657, forward strand.
GCAAAATAGATTCGGGCACCACGTCATCCACCAGGCCCAGCTTTAAGGCCTGACGCGGACGCAACTGCTTGCCGGTTAAAATCATGTCCAGCGCGTTGCTGACCCCTATCAGCCGAGGCAAACGCTGAGTGCCACCAGACCCCGGCAGCAGGCCCAGCTGCACCTCCGGCAGGCCAAGCAGCGTTTTAGGTGAGTCGGAGCAAATCCGGGCATGACAGGCAAGCGCCATTTCCAGACCGCCGCCCAGGCAGGCACCGTGAATCGCAGCCACCACCGGGATCGGCAGCGCAGCGATTTCCGCCATGATTTGCTGCCCCTGTCGCGCCAGCTCTCGCGCTTCTTCAGCCGTTTTGCAGCCGGCGATCATATTGATGTCGGCCCCGGCGATAAAGTTGTCCGGTTTGCCGGAGATAAACACCAGCCCCTGCACACTCGGGTTATCGCGCAGTTTTTTAATAATGCTGTGTACCTGTGCGCCAAACTCGGCCTTCAGGGTATTCATTTTTTCGCCTGGAACGTCGATGGTCACAACGGCGACGTTATCCAGCCGGATGTGTAAATCGAATGCGCCTTTTTGTTCCATCACTCCACCTCCAGAACCATTGCCGCCCCAAGTCCACCGGCCGCACACGCGGTGACAAGACCAAAACCGCCGCCGCGACGACGCAGCTCATGCAGCGTTTGGGTAATCATCCTGGCGCCCGTCGCCGCAAACGGGTGCCCGTAGGCAATCGACCCGCCCAGCACGTTAAATTTTGCGTCATCGACTTCGCCGGTGGCGTGGGCCCGGCCCAGCACATTGCGGGCAAAGTTTTCACTGGAAAGCATTTTCAGGTTGGCTAACGTCTGCGCGGCAAACGCTTCATGCATATCAAACAGGGTCAAATCGTTCAGCGTGATCCCGGCGCGTTCAAGCGCCAGCGGCGTCGCCCACGCCGGGCCAAGCAGCATGTCCTGCCAGACATCAATGGCGGTAAACGCGTAGCTGCGCAGGAAGCCGAGCGGCTTGAGGCCAAGCTCTTTTGCCCGGGATTCGGTCATCAGGATCACGGCCGCAGCGCCATCCGTCAGCGGCGTGCTGTTCGCCGCGGTAACGGTGCCGTGCTTGCGGTCAAACGCCGGACGCAGTTTTGCATAATCGGCGAGGCTTGAGCCTTTACGTACGTTGTTATCTTCGGCAAACGGCTGGCGATACGGAGGAATAAACGCCGTCATGACTTCATCGGCCAGCTTCCCTTCCTGCCAGGCCTGGGCAGCACGTTCGTGGGAACGATGAGCCAGCGCATCCTGCTGCTCGCGGGTGATGCCGTGGGTCTTCGCCATTTGCTCGGCGGTGTCGCCCATCCGCAAACCGGTAGAATATTCAGCCACAGCAGGAGGAACCGGCAAAAGATCCCGAGGACGTAATTTGGAAAACAGTTTCAGGCGCTGCCCAAGCGTGCGCGCTTTGTTTACATCCACCAGCGTACGGCCCAGCTTTTTACTGACGCCAATAGGCAGCACGGAAGAGGAATCAGCCCCCCCGGCAATCCCGGCGCGAATAGTGCCGGCCATCAAGCTTTCGGCCACGTTCGCAACGGCCTGGAAACTGGTGGCGCAGGCACGGCTCACGCTATAGGCGTCGGTATGCACGCTCATACCGGTACCAAGCACGATTTCGCGGGCAATGTTTGGGGCTTCTGGCATCTGTACAACCTGGCCGAAAACCAGCTGTTCGATAGCTTCGGGCGGCACTTCACTGCGGGCCATCAGCTCGCTCACCACCATATTGCCGAGATCGACGGCGGGAATACCATGGAAAGCCGTGGCCTGACGGGCAAACGGCGTACGTAAACCACTGACAATGGCAATACGATCGCCCTGGCGGGTAATCAACGGCAGTGCCTGACTCATAACGCTCCCCTGCTAAAAAAAGTGAATACAGACAAAAAGTGGTCTGACCTGATCACAGTCTTAACTAAAAATTCACATCCAGCCAACTAGCGGGCAAGAAAAATGGGAGAAGCGACACGAATTATTACACTACGAAATGAACTCCCCCGCTGTACACGGGGGAATTAGAGACGGGGAACTTAACGCAGACCGAGCTGGAAGATCATCGTTTCAGCCTGGCAGCTGAACTGGAAATCGATATCCAGTTGGACGCCGTCGGCGACTTCGGTGTAGCGCGGCGTAATCTGGCAAGGTTCAGATTCAACTTCACGGGCCTTGGCCGTTAACGCAGCCAGAACGTCATCAGCCTCAGTTTTACTAGTAAATACACGGCTGTAGGAGGCGATGCAATCTGTGTTGTCGATAATGGAACCGACATCAATGCAGCAGCAAACCGGGGTTTCATCGGCGGTATTTTTACTCATCACGCTTTCCTCTGTAATGCGGCCTAAAAAAGGAGAATGGTTAAAATAATTGTGGCTATTTTACGCCCGCCGTTGCATCTGCTCCAGTTGATAATCCTCACAAAACCGACAAGTGACGGAAATCACACTTAAAAATGATCTAAAACAAATAACATCCCCCATATGGAGGGAAGTTCCCCCGGAATTTGCCAACCAGATCCCGTTTTCAAGATCAAACATGAAAAACTTTAGAAACAAACTTGCAACATCCTCGCTGGTCAGACCTATACTCTCGCCACTGGTCTGATTTCTCTGTTTCCGATCAGTCCCTACTATTCGCGCTCCTGTTACGGTATGTAACATTGTTTGCATAAAAATAAATCAATGAGGTTTTGGTCATGAGCCAGAAAAACCTGTTTACAAAGTCAGCCCTCGCGGTTGCAGTGGCAATAGTCTCCTCTCAGGCGTACGCCGCCGGCTTTCAATTAAACGAGTTCTCTTCCTCTGGCCTTGGCCGAGCGTATTCAGGGGAAGGTGCAGTTGCGGATAATGCGGGTTCAGCAAGCCGCAACCCCGCTACCATCATGATGTTTGATCGCCCTTCTTTCTCCGCTGGTGCGATCTTCGTTGACCCGGACGTTGATATCTCCGGCAGGTCGCAGACGGGCAAAAGCCTTAATGCGAAAAACATCGCGCCAACCGCATGGGTCCCTAACCTGCACTTTGTTGCGCCGATTAACGAACAGTTTGGCTGGGGTGCTTCCGTCACCTCTAACTACGGCCTGGCCACCGAATATAATGACAGCTACGCAGCAGGCTCGATGGGCGGTACCACCGACCTGACGACCCTGAACATGAACCTGAGCGGCGCCTACCGCCTGAGCAGCAACTGGAGCTTCGGGCTGGGCTTCAACGCGGTATACGCCAAGGCGAAGATTGAGCGTTATGCCGGTGACTTAGGGCAGCTGATGGCCGGAAAAATTTCCTCAAGCCCTCTTGGAGCAACGCCTCAGGGTCAGGCACTGGCTGCCTACGCGAACTCTATTGCGCCAGATACCCAGATTGCGCACCTGAAGGGTGACAAATGGGGCTTCGGCTGGAACGCCGGTATTCTTTATGAAATTGATAAAGATAACCGCTACGGCTTCACCTACCGTTCTGAAGTGAAAATTGACTTCGACGGCGACTATAAGAGCAGCCTGCCGCCTTCAAGCGCTCTGCCACCTGCGGCTGCGGGTCTGTTAGCGGCAAACAATATTCCGTCAGGCACGGGCGGCGCGACCATTCCAGGCTCTCTGAACCTGTATCTGCCAGAAATGTGGGAACTGTCCGGCTATAACAAAGTGGCGCCGAAATGGGCCATTCACTATAGCCTGACCTACACCAGCTGGAGCCAGTTCCAGGAGCTGAAAGCGAAAGGCAGCAACGGCCAGACGCTGTTCTATAAGGACGAAGGCTTCAAAGATGCTTACCGCATCGCGCTGGGTACCACCTACTACATGGACGACAACTGGACGTTCCGTACCGGTATCGCGTTCGATGACAGCCCGGTTCCGGCTAACAAGCGTTCTATCTCCATTCCTGACCAGGACCGCCTGTGGCTGAGCGCCGGTACCACCTATGCGTTTAATAAGGACGCTTCTGTGGACGTAGGCGTTTCCTACATGCACGGTCAGAAAGTCAATATCGAAGAAGGCCCATACACCTTCAAATCTGAAGGTAAAGCCTGGCTGTACGGCGCGAACTTCAACTACGCGTTCTAAGTTACCGCCCCGAAAAGTAAAGCGCCTTCTGATGAAGGCGCTTTTTTTATTCCTGCTCGCTCAGCTTCTCTTCAAACCGCAATAACCTTCCCGCATTGCCGAGCACCAGCAGCGTACTAAGGTTATGCAGCAGCGCGGCGATAACTGCGCCAGAAGCGCCAAGCCAGCCAAAAGCCGCCATCGCGACAATCGCCAGCGTCCAGCCGAGCCCGATAAATACGTTGACCTGCAAAGTCCGGCGGCAGCGGCGGCTCAGGCGCACGCAGGTGCCAAGACGGCGAAGATCGCTGCCAATCAGCACAATATCCGCCGAGGACATCGCAATATCGGATCCACCGGCCCCCATTGCCACACCCACCACCCCCGCCTTCAAAGCCAGTGAATCGTTGATGCCATCGCCGATAACCATAGGCCGGTAGCCGCTGTCGATTTGCCGCTTCACTTGCTCCAGCTTATCCGCCGGGAGCGCTCCGGCCACGACGTCGGTGATACCTACCTGGTGCGCAATCCGATCGGCAACCGACTGACGATCGCCGGTCAGTAAAAGCTGTCGGTTTAGCCCAAGCTCGCGCAGCTCGGCCATCGCCGTTGCCGCCTCACTTCGCAGACTGTCGGCCAGCAGCAGCCAGCCAAGAAAACGGCCATCCAGCGCCAGGCCGACAATCGGGCCGTCATGCTCCGGGGCTTCAGGTAAGTCGGTCAATGTGGCAGCCAACAGCTCACGCCTGCCAAGCACCGCTTCTCCCTGTGGAGTAGAGGCAGAAACGCCTAATCCCTGATGCTCACGCACGTTGTCGAGGGGCAACCAGGCTTCCCGCGAAACGATCTCGCTCACCGCACGGCTGACCGGGTGATTGCTGGTCGCACCCAGGCTCGCCGCCAGGGTTTGCAGCAAATCGGGAACGGTATCGCCATAAGGTGCCACGGACTGCAGGTGCAGCCTGCCGTGGGTCAGCGTGCCGGTCTTGTCGACCACCACGGCGTTGATCTCCGCCAGTTCCTCAAGAAACGCCGCGCCGCGAATTAAAATACCGTGGCGAGCGGCCACCGTCAGCCCGGCAATAGATGACGCGGGGGCGGAGAGCACCAGCGCACAGGGACAGGCCGCCACCAAAACGGCCAGCATCGCCTGGGCGTCCTGCGTCAGGAACCAGGTGCTGGCGGCAATCATCAATACCAGCAACAGATAGCGTGCCGCGTGGCGTTCGAGCAGGCGAGTGATCGGCGGGCTTGCCTGCTCCGCGCTTTGCATCAGGGCGATTACGCGTCCCAGCGTTGAGGTTTCGCCGGTACGCGTGACCCGGATGCGCAGCAGGCCATCAAGGTTTATCGCCCCACCAAAAACTTCGGCACCGGGCTCAACTTCCTGCGGCACGGACTCCCCGGTAATGGGGGCCGTGTCCAGGCTGGCTTTGCCTTCCAGCACCAGGCCGTCGGCGGGAATATGATCCCCGGCACGCACCTCAACCACATCGCCTGGCTCGAGGTCGTGGTTGTCGATATCCTGCAGCTCACCGTCCGTACCTAAGCGCCTCGCCCGGCTTCGCGTAAGCTTGCTTAGCGCTTCAATAGCTTCCTGTGAGCCAATCACGCTGCGCTCTTCAAGAATATGTCCGACAATCATGATCAGCGGTAGCAGCGCGGCGGTCAGAAGATCCCCCGTCGCCCAGGCACCCAGCAATGCCAGCGCAATAAGCTGGTCGGTTAATCCGTGCAGGCTGGGGTAGCGCAGGCTATGCAACGCATGGCGAAGCACCGGGACAGCAACGACCACCGAGGCAGCGCCCAAAAGTAAATCGCCGACGGCAACCTGCTGAGGTGCCAGCCACCGCCAAAGCAGCCCCAGAATCAGCGCCCCGCTAGCCACCAGCGCCAGCATCAACTGGCGGGTGATATACCGCTGTTCCTGGCGAGTCAGCGCCCCACCGGCTTGTACTGAAGAAGTCATGGTTTCATCGCCTCTTTTTGCGCTACACCCTGCAGGATCAAATGGGCATCATCCTGCGGCGACACGGTAATCACCGATCCGGCCTGGGACAGGATCCCGGCTATTCGCTGGCGATAAATACGTCCCAGTAAATCGGGGTCGTCGTGGTTGCTGGCCAGACGGGCAATCGTCGCCGTGTCCGACTGCGCCTTAGCCACGCTTTCCTGCGCTTTTGCCTGCGCGGTTTGCAGCATCTGATCGGCCTGTTGCACCGCTTTCTGCCGCGTCAATGAGGCATCGCTTTGCGCCGTCGCAATCGCTTTGGAAGCCTGCTGGCTGGCGGTTAAGACCGCGTTGAAAGCCGTCACTGTCGTCAAAGGTAAAGCCGACTGCACGGTCACCCGCTCAAGGGTGATACCCGCGTCGCTCCCGGACTGCTGAAGCCGCAGCAAATTTTGTTCGATATTTCGCTGCACATCGCTCCGCAGCTGTTCACGCTGCTGAGCAACGTTCATATCGTTGCCGGGCATTTCGGGCCGGGCAACCAGAATGGTATCCAGATCGCGGGAAGCGCAAACTGCGACCGCCGCACGCTCCACCAACCGGTCCAGCAGCGGCAGGACATGCTTGCCCTGCAACACATAAGAGGTCGGCGTTCTGACCCGATAAAATACGCTAATATCCAGCTGCACAACGCCTGCGTCGCCGGTCAGCAGGAAACCCGAGCCCGAAATGGCATCATTGCCGGGGCCACCGTTGATATCCAGACTTTGCGCTTCGGACGAACGCAGCAGCGCGGTCACTCGATGTTCAATTACGCGATCCGGCCCCGGTACCATCACCACTTCATTAACTGGTGCGGGCCAAGCAAGCAGCAAGCCCGGGTCGGCCACCCGTTGCTCCGCGCCGAAACGCAGCACCACAGCCCTGCTGCCCGGCGGAATTTGCCGGACATTCGACAACAGCCACGCCCCGGCGGCAAACAGCGTCAGCACAAAGATCGCGATAAACGCCAGCCGAATCGACTGCGTCCACGGCCCGCCGGGCTCCAGTTTTTGCCGTTCGGTCATGGTTTTTTATCCGCCGCGTTATCCATTTTCGGCCCGTCAACCAGCAGGCTGAACGGTTTTGCATCGGTACGCAGCACCAGCCGGGTTTGCGCATTGACCATGCCACTGAGGGCATCAATCTGGCGCAGCAGGCTATAAAGCTGTGGTGCGCTGGCATAGGCTTTGCCGTAAATCGACGCAGTTTGCACCTGCGCCTGGGCTTCAATATCTGCCGCTTTTACCGAGGCCTGAGCTTCGGTGATTCGGGCATCGCGGTCAGCAGCCGAGCGAATTTCTGCCGCCGCGCGCTTGCCTTCCGCCGTACGCTCAATCGCAATGGTTTCACGCTCCGCTCGCATACGATCAACCGTGGCGTTGAGCGTCACGGCAGGCAGCGTCAGGCGTTCGGTACCCATCTGTACCAGCCTGATGCCGTAACTTTGCAACAGCGGCTGGCTGATTTGCTGCTGAAGATGGGACTCAAACTGTGCCAACTGAACCCGTTTGCCGTCGGTATTCACCAGTTGAGAAAGCGTGAAGCCGCTGGCGGTAGTTTCCAGCGCCGAACCTAAATAAGTACGAATCTGCCGGGCCGCTTCATCCGGCTGGTTTTGCACCGCCCGCATAAAACGCTGAACGTGTTCAGGCGTGCTGTCCACTTCCCACACCGCGTAGGACTGAACGATGATCCGCAGGCCATCGCGCGTGCCAACATCCTGCAGCCCGCTGGACGTCGTCCGCAGTCGCAGATCCACCACCGTCGCCGTCTCAAAAGGCGCGGGCAAGCGCCACGCCAGTCCCGGCTCCAGCAGCACCCGAACGGGTTTGCCGAAACGGGTGATCACCAACGATTCGCCGGATCTCACCTGCACCAGACTCGCAGCCGCAAGCAGAATAATGACCAGCCCAACGGCGGCGATAATACGCTTCCAGGCTCCTTTTTTACCGCCCTCCGGGGTGGAAGAGTGACCATGGCTACAACCGTGGCCGTGGTGATGATCATGATGTCCATGAGAGTGCGAATGGCTCACCGGGAAAGCTCCTGTGCGGGTTTGGCGGGCGCGTCACGCCGCGCCGCATCGGTAGAAGTAGGGAAATCACGTAGATCGAGCGTCGGCGGCGAACCGGCGCCAATCCGCTGGTCAATGACCAGCAGAGGACGGCCGCTGAGTGCCTGTTGCAGCTGTTTAAACCAAAGCTCGTCGATAAAGACCTGCCCGGCCTGCTGGTACGCATTTTTCTGCGCGGCAAAGCGGGTCGCCGTAGCCTGAGCCTCGCTTAACGCTTCTGTGGCATTAATTTGCGCCGCGTTCTCGCGCACTGCGGCATTGGTCGCGGCAAGCGCGGCTTTTTCTGCCGCACTTCCCTGCTCCCGCAGGATTAGCGACTGGGCGGCAATCTGCGCGGCCTGCACGCCGTGAAACGCATCGGCTGCCCCGGCAGGAGGGTGAATCGCCTCCACGACGGTAGAAAGAATTTCCACACCGCTGTGCAGGCTATCCAGCTGCTGCTGCACGGCCTGGTTAATCTGCCCGGCCAGGTCGTCACGCCGCTCGCTCAGGACATCGTCCAGCGTTAAAGATGAGAACTGATGGACCAGCACCTGATTTGCGGTGCTGCGCACCAGCTCCGGCAGGTTCACTGCCCGGTAGGTCGCCGCCAGCGCGGCTTTATCACTCAGCCCGATACGCCACATAAAGCGCACGTCGCTGTTAACAATTTGCAGGCTTTGCTGATCCCCACTCTGGCTGGCGATGATTTGTGCTTTGTCGAAGTTGTGGGTGGCGTCCCACAGCCTGTCAGCGCTGGCGGGCGCGGGGCCTTCAGCGTTGACGCGTAGTACAGGCGGCTGATTAGCCGGATCTTCCCCGGCAGCCAGCTCATGCACCTGACCATTTTCGGTTAACTGTACCCGACCAAAGGGCCAGGGCAGTCCCAGGTGTAAGCCCGGCTCAAGCACCGCCACGGAGCGGCCAAAGCGCTCATACACCCCACGTTCAGTGGCGGAGATTTGCTGCAGCCCGGTCAGCAACCAGCCGCAGATCAGCATCAGGGTCACCATTGGGATAAACGCGCGCTTCAGGACGGTGAAAGCCCAGACCTGGCGAAGATCGATGCCAAAGCGCTGGTGCAGCTCCTGCTGTAAAAAACCGAGCGGGCGCGGCGGCCAGGTTAGCTGAGCGGCCAGCTGGCTTTTGGGAATCAGGCCGGGTTCTGTCGTGCCGTCTCCGGGTGGCGCGAACAGAGAAAACAGCCCGCGCAGCATAAACTCTGCGGCAACCAACAGTACCAGCACAGCGGGTAAGTTTATCGCCAGTGAACTGTTAAGCTGCGGCCAGACAAGCCCCGGTAAGCTCAGCAACTGTACCGCCATCACCAGACGAAGCAGTGGCGCTATCGACCCGGCTTCCGGTGAGGCTTCTTTCGACACCGCGCTGAGATGCCGTTCGGCCACCAGCAGAACAAAGACGGCCCCCGCCAGGCAGGCCACGGCAATCCAGCGGTTATTATTGTCCAGAAGCGGGACGTAGCTGCTATTCCAGCCAGAAAGCGCAATATAGAACGCCAGCGCGGCAAGCGCCCCGGACCAGATGCCGTCCGCCTTAAACAAAGCTTCAGCCCGGGTAAAATTTAACGGCACCAGGCCCGTAAGCCAGCTTAAAAGAGGGTTCTTTGGCGCTTCTTCATGCTGAGCCGAAGGCTCAACCGGTGGGGAGAATTTAAGGCTTCGCCACAGGCAAATACGCTGCGTCGCGTGCAGCGAAACAACCAATAACAACAGCGCTGCGGCATTGCTGCATAACAAAGCGACCCAGCGTGAAGTCGGCTCCAGAATACTGACCGTCAGCGCCAGAAGGAGCATCATAAACAGCAAGAAGGTTAAGGCAAACACCGCTCGAGCGGCGAGTCGGGCCTGCACGGCGGCCAGCGAATAGCGAGCGGGCAGCGCCTGAGGCAGCAGTTCAGCTTCGGGTAACCGGGTAGGTGGCATGATGTTTTAAACGTGAGATGCGCAGGAAATGCGCAGTATTTTTAGATTGTTATTTTATAACATACCAACACAAAATGCTGGCGAGTAAAGATGTGTCATTTTATGTCAGTATGATGACAATAAAAAAGCGAACATAAATGTTCGCTTTTTCACATCCGGGTATCGCTTACTGGGAGTCGATATCTTTCAGGTCATCCTGAATTGCCGCCGCGTTCGGGTTCGCTTCTGGCTTAAGCTGGCCACCGTTGGCCAGGAAGTCATGACGCTGGAAGTAGGCTTCACGCACCGTGATATAAGGATCGGAAGACTGGCGCAGCAGGCCGTCGGAATCCAGCAATTGGGCACGCGTTTCGACGCCTTCGACTGCCCATTTACCGATGGACATCGGCCAGGTCAGCCAGGAGAGCACCGGATACAGTGTATCGGCAAAGTCACCGCCGTCTTCACGCAGCGTGAAGCTGCCGTAGCCCGGTAACATCACATAAGGGCCGTAACCCACGTCGTAATGGCCCAGCGTGCTGCCGAAGCGGTGAGGCTCGACGCGCTGCAGTTTAGGGTTAGCCATACCGGCCACGTCGATGAGGCCGCCCATCCCGAGTAGGGTGTTCAGGAAGAAGCGCGTAAAGTGCACCATCCCCTGGTACGGGTCGCCCTGCACGAAGTAGTTCACCATGGTGGCCGGCTCTTCGAGGTTGCTGGTGAAGTTGCTCAGGCCGTTACGTGCCGGCACCGGCACATAGTCACGCCACGCTACAGCCACCGGACGCAGGACATACGGGTCCAGTACGTTGTAGTTGAAGTTGAACATTGAACGGTTGAAGCCTTCCAGCGGATCCGAACGTCCCTGAGGCTCCTGGCTGCCGGAACTGGCACATCCCACTAATACCGTTGTTGCCAGAGCAAGTCCGGTCAGGCGGAAATTCATTAGCGTCTCCCTCTTATTGTTTATCTGCGCTTTCAGTGGTGCCCGGTTCAGTTTGGGCCCTCGCCTGATCGATGCTGCGCTCAATGACGGCGCGGCGCTGGTCGTTAGCCGGTAAAACTTTCAGCATGATTTCCCACGCGCCAATCGCCTCACGGTAGTTCTGCCGCTCAAAGGCATTGAACGCCAGCAGGCTGAGCACGCGAATATTCGTGTGGTCATCTTTTAGCATTTCGCGGAGCAGGAGGCCACCCAGCTGGTTGTCCTGCGCGTCGGCGGAGCGGGTCAATACTTCAGCATAGCCCAGCTTTGCCTCGCCGTTTGCGGGCGCAAGTTTATACGCATGAGCAAAAGCTTGTGTAGCCGTTGTGGCGTTATTCAGCACCATGCCGATGCGCCCAAGCATCATCCAGCCTTCAAGATTATCAGGCTGTTGCTGCAATCGCGTGCGTAATCCTAACCCAAGACGCGCCATCTCTTCCATAGTCAGCGGCGCGGCCTGCGGGTCAAGAACACGTTTTAACAACGCCGGCGTCTCGGCCGTCGCCTGCCGCCAGGCCTGCACCTGGCCAAGTCCCGAGGTTTTCAGATAACTGCCAGCGCTGACCGCCACGAGGATCAGCGCCCCAGGTAAAAAGACCCACAGCGAGACTTTTCCCCTGGCTACCGAGCCAGACTGCGTCGAATTATCCTCCGCCAGAGAAATCTTTTGCCGCCTGCGGCTACGCAGCACGATGACGCCGATACCGCCGACCACAAACAGCGCGGGCAGCGCCCAGAGGATAACTGTCGCAGGCGTCAACGGCGGCTCGTAGGTGACGAAATGCCCGTAGCGCTCCACCATATAATCGACGATCTGCTGCTTGCTTTTGCCCTGCTGCATCAGCTCGTAAACTTTAAGCTTCATGTCAGAGGCAATCATCGCGTTGGAATCCGCAATGCTGTTGTTCTGGCACTTCGGGCAACGCAGCTCTTCGGTCAACTGGCGGAACTGCTGCTCCTGCGCTTCATCTTTAAAGGTGAAGGTATCGATGGCCGCCGCCACGTGAAGGCTGAACAGCATGCCGATAAGCAAGAAAACTGCGCGCATCATGATCCCGCCTCCTGGCTGTATTTCTCCCACAGCGGTTTTAACTCCTGCTGCCAGACGCGATCGTTGAGATCGCCCGCATGGCGATAGCGAATGATCCCTTTGCCGTCGATCAGGAAAGTTTCCGGCGCGCCGTACACGCCGAGATCCAGCCCCAGCATGCCGTTACCGTCAAAAAGGCTTAGCATGTACGGGTTCCCGAGATCGCGCAGCCAGTTAATCGCTTTGTGGCGATCGTCTTTATAGTTCATGCCCACTACGCGCACGCCCTGCGCGGCCAGCCCGTTGAGAAACTTATGCTCGGCGCGGCAGGTTGGGCACCAGGTCGCCCAGACGTTCAGCAGCAGCGGTTTGCCGTCCGCCAGTACTTCGCGGCCCCACTCTTTGCCGGGCTCGTCGAGCGATTCCAGGCGAAACACCGGCACCGGTTTGCCAATCAGCGCCGACTCCAGATCGGTGGGCGCTTCGCCCTGCGCATTACGCGCCAGCTGCCAGAGCAGCAACGAGGCCAGCAGCAGAAACAGCGCCAGCGGAATAAACAGATAGCGGCGCTTCATGCGGCGGCCTCCGGCTTAACTTTACGGCTACGATAACGCGGGTCGCACAGGCAGAAGAGCCCGCCGAGCGCCATCAGCAGCCCGCCCGCCCAAATCCAGCGCACGAAAGGTTTGTAATACAGGCGCACCGCCCAGCTGCCGTCGTCCAGCTCCTCGCCCAACGCGGCATAGAGGTCACGGGTGAAACCGCCGTCGATGGCCGCCTCGGTCATCATCGCCCGGTTGCTGTTATAAAAACGTTTTTCAGCGTGCAGCGTGGCTTCCGGCCTGCCGTTACGGGTGACGTCGATAACGCCCACGCCGCCGCGATAGTTAGGGCCGGTGATGTCCCGCACTTCGCGGAACACAAAGTGATACTGATGAATATCAATGCTGTCGCCGGACTTCATCCGCACGTCGCGTTCCACGCTGTAGCTCTGGCTAAAGGCGATGCCGACCACCGTCACCGCCAGGCCAAGATGCGCGGAAACCATGCCCCAGTGGCTGGCTGGAATTTTGCGTAATCCATCCCAGAAACCGTGGCGGTGCGTGGCGCGCTGATAAACCTCCATCAGAGCCAGCACAAAGACCCAGATAGCCATCAGCAGGCCGACCACCGTCATCGCTTCAACGCGATCCTGCATCACCCACGGTAAGAGCAGCGACAGAACCAGCGTCACGACCACAGCCACCAGCAGATGCTTGCGCAGCTTGCCCGGCTCGTCGCGCCGCCAGCGAACCAGCGGCCCGATGCCGAGCATCAGCGCAAACGGCGCCATCAGCGCGGTAAACATCGTATTAAAGAACGGTTCGCCGATAGAAATGCTGCCCAGCCCAAGCTGCTTATGCACCAGCGGCAGCAGCGTGCCCAGCAGAACCACCAGCATGGCGGCAATCAGCAGGACGTTGTTGCCGAGCAGGAAAGACTCGCGCGACCAGAGATCGTTGCTCACGCGGGAGCGCACTTTGCTGCCTTTGACCGCATACAGCAGCAGCGAGCCGCCGATAACGACAACCAGGAAAGCCAGAATAAACATGCCGCGCGCCGGGTCGGAGGCAAAAGAGTGCACCGACACCAGCACGCCGGAGCGCACCAGGAACGTGCCCAGCAGGCAAAGTGAGAAGGCGCTAATCGCCAGCAGCACGGTCCAGGCCTTAAAGCTGCCGCGCTTTTCGGTGACCGAAAGCGAGTGAATCAGCGCGGTGCCCGCCAGCCACGGCATAAACGAGGCGTTTTCTACCGGGTCCCAGAACCACCAGCCGCCCCAGCCCAGTTCGTAATAGGCCCACGCCGAGCCAAGCACGATCCCGACGGTTAAAAAGGCCCATGCCGCCAGCGTCCACGGGCGAGTCCAGCGCGCCCAGGCGCTGTCCAGCCTGCCGCCCAGCAGGGCCGCAATCGAGAAAGCAAACGCCACGGAAAAGCCAACGTAACCCATATACAGCAGCGGCGGATGCACAATCAGGCCTATGTCCTGCAGCAGCGGGTTTAAGTCGCGCCCTTCCAGCGGATAGTCCGGCAGCGTGCGGATAAACGGGTTGGAGGTGAAAATAATAAATAGCAGGAAGCCGAAGTTAATCATGCCCATGACCGCCAGCACGCGGGCGTGATCTTCTTTTGGCATGCTGCGCCCGGTGAGAGCCACGGCAAACGTCCAGCCGCTCATCATCAGCACCCACAGCATCAACGACCCTTCGTGCGCGCCCCAGGTGGCCGCCACGCGATACCAGACCGGCAGCTCGGTATTGGAGTTGTTGGCGACATACAGCACGCTGAAGTCGTTCACCACAAAGGCGTTAACCAGGATCAGGAATGACGCGCAAAGGGTAATAAACAGCGCCCAGCTAAACGGCCGCGCGGAGGCCATCAGCCGCTTATCGCCGCGCGCCACGCCCCAGAGCGGGTAAATGCTTAGCAGCAGGGACCAGCCGAGCGCCAGGCTTAGCAGAAAACCACCGATTTCCGGCATCATGAGGCGTTATCCTTATACACTTCCGGGGCCTGCTGGTGATTCTGCTCCATCGCCGCTTTCACTTCCGGCGGCGTGTAGTTTTCGTCATGCTTCGCCAGCACCTCTTTAGCGTGGATTAGCGTGGCACCTTCCATCACGCCCTGCGCCACCACGCCCTGCCCCTCGCGGAACAGATCCGGCAGAATGCCCTCGTAGGTCACGTCCACCACGCCGCGCGCGTCATACAGCTTGAAGCTGACCTTCAGGCTTTGGCTGTCTCGCTTCACGCTGCCCGGCATCACCATGCCGCCGATCCTCAGGCGCTGCCCGGTTTCTGGCATTAAATGGCTTTCGCCTTTGCCGTAGATAATTTCGCCGGGGGTATAAAACAGGTCGATATTGCTGCGCAGGGCATAAAGCACGAGCGTGATGGTCAGCCCAAGCCCCGCCAGTACCGCCCCGGCCAGATAAAGCCGGTTTTTACGACGCGGATTCACTTAAACTTCCTCCTGGCGCTGGCGAGCGACGCGGATACGCTGCTCTCTGGCCTGCTGGCGAGCTATCGCCCGCAGAATGGCACGATGCTGGTAGCGGGTATGGAAAATCAGCCCAAGCAGCGGCAGCAGCGTGAAGGCCACCGCCAGCCAGACGTAAAAGGCGTAGCCGCCCATGGCGAAGAACTCGCTCCAGTCAGTGAACGCCCACGTCATGATTTTGCTCCTTTGCCGTTAGCAAGCGCTAACACCCACGGACGGCGGCTTTCCTGCAACAGCAGCAGATTGCGCAGGCGCATCAGGGTGAGCGTGATAAACAGCGCAAGGAAGCCGAAAATAGTCCAGCGCAGCGGCGTGCGCATCGAAGGGTCGATGGATTGCTGCATATTGGTAGAGCCCTGGTGCAGCGTGTTCCACCACTCCACTGAGAAATGAATAATCGGCAGGTTCACCACGCCGACCAGCACCAGAATCCCGGCGGCACGGCCCGCAAGGCGGCGATCGTCAAACGCGCTATACAGCGCAATGGCGCCCACATAGAGGAACAGCAGCACCAGTTCGGAAGTCAGCCTTGCATCCCAAATCCACCAGGTGCCCCACATCGGCTTGCCCCAGGCGGAGCCGGTGACCAGCGCAATAAAGGTAAACGCCGCGCCGACGGGTGCCATCGCCATCACCGCCAGATCGGCAGTTTTTATCTGCCACACCAGGCCAATAAAGGCGGCAATCGCCATGCTGGCGTAGATGCCCATCGACCACATGGCGGCCGGGACGTGCAGGTACATGATCCGGTAGCTTTGCCCCTGCTGATAGTCTGCCGGGGCAATACCAAAGCCCCAGACGCAGCCAACCACCAGCAACACCGCGCTGAGGATAGCCAGCCAGGGCAGCAAACGGCCACAGAAGTGGTACAGCCGCTCCGGTTTAGCAAGCTGATGTAACGTTTTCCACATAGGTTTTGCTCACAAAACAAAAAATAAAGTTACGCAACGCTGACCCGCAGCGCCGCCGCCGTAGCGAACGGGCTTAGCGTGGCGCTGCCGGCCAGCAGCGCGCCAAGAATTGCCATATAGCCCTCCACCGGCAGATGCATCGAGGCGGCATCCATCGCGGCGGTGGCAAAAATTAATAGCGGGATGGTTAACGGCAGCACCAGCAGGCTGAGCAGCACCCCGCCCCGCTTCAGCCCGACCGTCAGCCCCACGCCGGGCGCGCCGAGGAAGCTCAGCGTCGGCGTCCCCAGCAGTAACGTGCCGGCCATCACCTGCCAGCCATAAAAATCCAGCCCCAGCAGCAAGGCTGCCAGCGGCGAAAGCAGCAGCAGCGGCAGCCCGGTGACCACCCAGTGAGCGGTCACTTTCGCCAGCACCACCAGCGGCAAAGGCACCGGCAACAGCATCAGCTGTTCCAGCGAACCGTCCTGAAAGTCGTCCCGGAACAGCCTGTCCATCGCCATCAGCGAAGCCAGCAGGGCCGCAACCCAGATAATTCCCGGCGCAATACGTGCCAGCAGCTGTGGCTCAGGGCCAATGCCGAGCGGGAAAAGCGTAATCACAATCAGGAAGAACCACAGCGGGTTAGCGATTTCAGCCCCGCGACGAAACACCACCTGCAGCTCACGCCAGAAAATGCGCCTTATCATGAATGGGCTTCCTGCAGATGAATCTGGCGAACTGCACAACTCAGCGGCTGATGGCTGGTGAGGATAACCATTCCGCCCGCTTCGGCGTGGTGCTGCAAGCGCTGAGTTAAGCGTGCAATACCGGCGGTATCCAGCGCGGTAAACGGCTCATCGAGCAGCCACAGCTTTGCCGTAGAGAGCCACAGGCGAGCGAGCGCGGCACGGCGCTGCTGCCCGGCGGAAAGCTGATTGACGGGTAAATCTTCGAAGCCGAGCAGACCGGTTTTCTCAAGCGCGGCCCACAGCTGCTCTTCAGCCACATCGGCATGAAAAAAAGTGAGATTTTCAAAAGGCGTGAGAACTGTTTTGATGCCCGGCTGATGACCAATCCACAGCAGCTCGCCGTGGAAGTTATCGCGCTGGCGGCGCAAAGGCTGGTTTTGCCAGGAAACCTCGCCCTCATCGGCCTGCGCCAGCCCCGCCAGAATGCGCAGCAGCGTGGTTTTCCCCGCGCCGTTTTTGCCCGCCAGCTGCACCATTTCTCCCGGCTCAACGCTAAACGACAGCGCGTTGAACAGCGTGCGTTCATCACGCTGGCAGGTCAGTTGTCGGGCTTCTAGCATCAGGAGGCGCTCCTTGTCTCGGGTGACGCTAAGCATATCATACCGCCTCGTTTTCTTCAGGTTGCCCCCGGCGCCTTCGACTACTCCATTAGGGTTAATCCGCTTACTCAGATCAAAGCCGGGGCGATTATTCCCATTCGGCAAAAACATGGGATAAAAACCGCTACGCTTAAGTGAACGCTTTCTGACCTGGAACCACCCTGATGGACAAGATAGAGCCCGACAAAATAGCCAAAACCGATGAACTGGAAGTCGACAGCGATGAGAAATCGAGCGGCAAGCAAATCGAGGTGGATGAAGACCGCCTGCCGTCCGGCGCGATGGCCATTCACGAGCACATTCGCCAGGACGGGCAAAAAGAGCTGGAGCGCGACGGCATGGCGCTGCTCTGGTCAGCCGTGGCGGCGGGTTTATCGATGGGCGCCTCGCTGCTGGCGAAAGGCATTTTTCACGTTAACCTGGTCGGCGTCCCCGGCAATTTTCTGCTGGAAAATCTCGGCTACACCTTCGGCTTTATCATCGTCATCATGGCTCGCCAGCAGCTGTTTACCGAAAACACCGTTACCGCCGTGCTGCCGGTAATGCAGCATCCGACCATGAGCAACTTCGGGCTGCTGATGCGGCTGTGGGGCATTGTGCTGTTCGGGAATATCGTCGGCACCGCGCTGGCGGCGCTGGCCTTTGAATATATGCCGATATTTGACGAAGCCACCCGCCAGGCCTTCGACGACATCGGCATGAAGGTGATGGCTAACCCGCCCGGCGAGATGTTTGCCAACGCCATTATCTCCGGCTGGATCATCGCCACTATGGTGTGGATGTTCCCCGCCGCAGGCTCGGCAAAAATCTTCGTTATCGTGCTAATGACCTGGCTGGTCGCGCTGGGTGATTTAACCCACATCGTGGTTGGCTCGGTTGAAATTCTCTATCTCGTATTCAACGGCACGCTGCACTGGAGCGAGTTCTTCTGGCCGTTCGCCCTGCCCACCCTGGCCGGGAATATCTGCGGCGGAACGTTTATCTTCGCGCTGATCAGCCACGCGCAGATCCGCAACGATATGAGCAACAAGAAGAAGGCCGAGGCTAAGCGAAAACAGGAAGAACAGAGCCGAAATTCAGCGAAGAGCGGAAAACATGACGGGTAAATTGTTCATGATTCAGGCAAACGGACCACCAACCCCTTAACCTGCCTCGAAAAGCGGGTATACTACGCCCGCCGCGTTCCCTTAGTTAAATGGATATAACGAGCCCCTCCTAAGGGCTAGTTGCAGGTTCGATTCCTGCAGGGAACGCCATTTATCAGTTCGCCACCATCCGCTGTTGTTCGCAAAAACCCCATAATCACAGAGTTCACCAAATATAACTGTTCGTAATAGCTCGCCTTCGTTCGTTGACAACCACACTCTTTAGCGGGTAAAAAACGAGTAAAATAAATTTACCCACCGGGTTTTACCCATGCTCGCGGTGAAGTAGCTAGAAGCTACGTATAGGCTGAGTTCGATTTAGATAATGCCTTATGGAAAACTCCTCAAGTACGAATGAAAGAACACTATCCACCCTGTTCCGTTTATCTATTTAGGCAATCAGCACTTTGAAAAATCCACAAGTAATTAAAGATCATCATAGACTCGTTTTCCCTAGCCAAAAAATACAAAATGTGAATATCAACGATATCAGAAACCACATGAGAATAAATTATAATAATTTTCTTTCAATGGTTTTTGAAATTGTCAAAATATCATCAGGGATATTTCTTTTCCCCTCGATACGTACTGTGAACATAAAAAGAATAATAGCTGACTTCACAATTTTCATGAACTGCAGCAGATGTTGCTCAAACTCTTCTTTTTCAACGAATTTTACGTCATCAAAGAAATCATAGGAATTATATAAATCCACAAGCATTCCTTTTTCATGAATTACTAATAACTTATGTTCTAAATCATTCCTCCACTCTCTAAAAAAAGCAAGTTCACCATTATTATCATTCAAATCCATTGCAATACTAAACAAACCGAACAATCCTTTATTATTTATTTTGTTTATTTTATTCTTTCTTTTTTCATCACGAACCTGCCAGAAGTTATGAAAATAGATATGACCTCTATCTGGTTTTAAGTCAAACAGTTTACATAGTGCAACTGCTATTTTATCCAAAACACCAAAGCACGCTCTAAATGAAATTCTTAATTTCTCAACATTTTCATATAAAATCTCACCATTATACAATTCAGAATAACAAACCTCGGAATCATCGTCAAAAAACTCACCATCAATTTTATATTCAAAAAACATCTTTCTCGCAAGCGAGTACTCTGCTTTGAGTCTATTCAACACCATTTCCATTGGTACAATAAAGTCCCCATAAACTCCCTTCTCGGTAGTTGCAATAACTATATTATCTTTAGATGACGCGTAGCAATTGCAATATAGAGAATGATCAGACAGCATTAGATTATTATCTATGCAAAATTTCTGATAGTGTGATAACGATTCATACTCCTCAAGTGTGAGCCGTTCATCTGTACCAACATCATCAATATTGTCTATACATGACTCTGCCAATAGCTCTTCGTTGTATTTTATTTTGCTTTGCTTTGATAAGTTGTAATCCATGAAGGGATACATTTTCCTGTATTTATTGCACATTCATAACCCCGAATAACTTCTCTCACCATTTTAAATGTATATGTGGTAGATAAGTCATTAAGCAGCTCCAAAGCTTCAGACCGGTTGACCCACGCCTGTGGAATTGAACCATCAATAGCTATGGCTTGATCATAATAATCCATTGATTCAGATATACGATACTGTCTTTTTAATACATTACCTAAGTTAATCATTAACTGAGGTTGAACATCACCTTCTTCTCTTGAGAACTTATATGATTTCCAGTAATTATTTTTAACCTCATTCAGCTTAATGAAAGTGTCAATATTTGCATCATCACAAGGGTTAAAATCAAGAACTGCACTCATACCATTTGCCAAGTTATAATAGTATGAAGAACCTGTTGTTATAGTTAAAATATCCTTCCTGTTATTTATAAATATTCTCAACCCTTCTTCTGCTATACTTTTTTTATTACTAAAGCTTCCAATATCAATAAGATTACCAGCTAGGTTAGATAATATTATTATTTTATTTGAACTGATAGCATTTAAATAATCTAAAGCTTTCAATATTTTTTTCACATTTTTATAAGCAGAATCAAATGCCCCTGCGTTTATAAGATCATTAATATCTTTCATTTTAGAAACTACATAATTGATATCCATTCCAACCCTCTAAAAGCTAAGCCTGTGATGCTTAGTATTATATGAGTATAATCAATAGAAAACATGTGCCTTCTAGCCAATATTTTCTATAGGAGGACCAAAATCGCACTACACCGAACCCACCTGCAGGTTCTATCCAAGAAAAAATTTTCAGTTCCATTTTTCTACAAATATCACTCCCAGTCCGGCCACCAGTGAGTTATTGAGGACAGGGATCAGCTGAAAAATGCAACGAACATAACTCTTTTCAACTTTCCTCGAAGTACCTCGCAATTCAACAAACCCACAAGACATGGTTATTGATCCAGTGGTTTGGGAGGAGGATAATTGCTTCACATCCACAAAATTGGATGTTCCGGATTGGCGTTCGGATTGTAAAAGACGATAATAACCGCCCCTCAGAGATTCTGTTGGGATCAGCACAACTCATAATGGTGAGCTGATCGTGGAGTCCTTCGGGACGCCGGGTTTCGTTCTTTACCGGTACGCCAATCTGCGATCAGTTCACCACCATTAGGTTGGCGTCTTATGGATGGTGGAAAAATCCCTCTTTAATAAGGACATTTCTATCATGGAAAATCACACATCCCAAACAACCGTTACTGCCGTTAACTCCCTTAGCGATCTGCTTGTTTCGCCTTCCACATTAGACGACCACGCCTCTACGCAGGCAATCTGGTGGCTGCGCAAACACATTGGTGGTTTGCTGTTTGGTTTAGAGTTTGTGGGTAACAGAGTGTTTGACTTGAGCGAAACTGAAGAGCATCCACTCACTCAGGAAGATGCCTTCAATGTCGGGCTGTTTGTTGAGAACACGGCTCAGGTGACTCAGGTACTGACCCAGTATCTATTCGAGATCTACCTTAACAAATCGCTGGTAGCAGAAGAGAAACACTAATGTCTTTCGGCGGGTGAATCACCCGCCTCTCTATTGCAACCTAAGCGATTTTTGGTGCTTTTTAACCGCATCTAACCTTGCGACAGGTTACCTGGCACTGTTCAAGCGGTTAAGGATATAATCCCACCAACGATCCCTCAGCCGTCGAAAAGAACATGACAAAACTTACGTTACAAGAGCAGATGCTCAAAGCTGGCCTCGTCAGCAGCAAAAAAGTGGCCAAAGTGCAGCGCACCGCGAAGAAATCACGCGTTCAGGCCCGCGAGGCAAGAGAAGCCGTTGAAGCCAACAAGCAGGCTCAGGTTGAGCGCGACAAAGAGCTAAGCGAACAGCAAAAGCAGGCCACTTTAGCCAAAGAATATAAAGCGCAGATCAAGCAGCTGATTGAAATGAACCGCATTGTTATTTCCAGAGGCGATATCGGCTATAACTTCACGGACAATAACTTAATCAAAAAAGTTTACGTCGATAAAATCACTCAGGCTCAGCTGACTAACGGCCGCCTGGCCATTGCCCGCCTGATGTCGGATAAAAATCCTGAAGGGGAATATGCGATCATCCCGGCAGGCGTTGCCGACAAAATTAAACAGCGTGATGCCAGCTTCATTGTGTTGAGCAGCGAGCTTACCCAGGAAGCAAAAGACGAAGACGATCCGTATGCGGACTTCGTGGTGCCTGATGATTTGATGTGGTAAGGATGTATTGAGTTCAGGCGGCCAGATATTACTGAACCGCCTGAGTTCTGGTATGGGTTCGCCCATTTTTATTAGAATCAGAAATATTCTGTTTCGTGGCTAGTCATCCATAACTGTGTTGCACCATGATAATCATCTTTAACGGAGGATATCATCGAGCATTTGTCTGCATTACCCTCATCGGTATAAGTACAGCTTTGCTTCACCCTGACTGTGAAGTATTGACTTTTTGATACTAGCTCCGAGTCCATGAATTGCGCGCTTCCTGATGGATAAAAAAAGCGATCGTCTCTTGGTTCATTGAAATCTCTTATACGCTCAGGGAATTGGCTATTGCGATACTCATATAGCGTTGCAACTTTGCCCGTGTCTTTGTCCACCATTTTTTCAAGCAAACCGTGCACATTATAAGTGAGAGTATATTTTCCCTGATCATTCTCAAGATCAGTTATTTCGCAGCTCTTATTAACCTTTCCAGTAATACTCTGACCTTCAAAAGAGCTTAGTACTCCATCTTTATTGACTACATGGAAAATTCGACCATTGACCATATCAACCATGTTGATATTAGTGAAACACCCGCTGCGATCGTACTTAACCTCCGTCATCGCCAGAAGTTTTCCCTGCTCATCTTTAATCGACTGAACACTATGCTTTACGTTCCCGGTAGTTGGATTATGATCAAACAAAAGAGCAGCATTTAAAACAGCCGGTTTGAATTGAGTCAATGCAGCGGCATTAAATGACACTGCCAAAATTGATAAGATAAATAACGTTTTTGCCTTCATTGGTCATTCCTTTCCTAATGGTATTGTACCCTGGGTGACGCGGTTCTCATTTAATTCCCATAAAGCTAATGTGCGCGAAGTAGTAATTTAAAAAAATAATAAACCTGGCATTGTTATATAAACGATTGTGCCTATTATGAGATGCTGGAAATGGCGCTAAACTACCGCACTATCTTCACATCACTATAGATAAACCGCTTCGCCTCGCCCTTCTCCTGATAACCAAAGCGAATAAACATGCGCAGGTCTTCAAAATAGGCGTAGTCACCGCTGGCTTCTTTACCGTCACCGAGATCCTGCTTACAGATTAACTCCAGATAGCGGCCAGGGAAGTTAGGATGAATATCGGCAGCATTTTGCCATTCTTTACCGGCCACGCAGACCTGACTCAGGGTTTCCTCTGTATCAGGCTTATCCTTGTTGCTAACCAGGCTGCGTGAGGAATAAGTTTTGCCCGGTTGCAGCGGGAGCGTGAAATTGCTCTCCAGATTTTTGCTAACCCACGGCGCTTCGGACATGGTTTCCCACTTTTTCACATCCACCATGTTAAACAAGCGCTGATACTGGGAATAAAAATCGGCATTGCCGATGCTCATCTTCGTCACGGTGAGCGTCGTGCCGTCCGGCTGAACGTCGACTTTTGCCCTAAGCGTAAGGCCGTCTCCTTCCGGGCTTCCCTGGGTAAAACTTATCGAGCGGAAAGCCGGTTTTTGCTGTGGATCGATAAATATCTTATCAATAGCCTTTGTCACCTCCCCCGGAAGGGCAAACCGCTGCAATGCCGCCGGGGTGTTATTGTCTAAATCCGGCTTCGCCGGCGTGGTGTCAGCCACCTCTTTGTCACGCAGGACGAGCGTGCCTATGCCTTTGTAGCTCGAAAGATCGCTGGCGCCACAAAGCGTTTTTGCCACGCTCGTCGCTTCCGGCGTGAGAGCTTTGTTTTCCCCGGCTGAGGTGTCCGTTACCATGCCCTGGTTATCCAGCGAGAAAGTACGAGCCGTCATTCCTTCTGCTTTTTCGCAGTTGAACACCACATCCTCGATTTTGACCGAGTAAGGCGCGCCGTATTTTTCTTCGTGATAGATTTTGTCGAAATCTGTCGCCAGCCGGGCTTTCAGCACCACCCCTTCACGCTGGCTATGAGAAACATCAACAAACTGCTTTTCACCGTTCTGAATTGTGGAAAGGACACCGGCCCACTTCGCTTCCGGCACATTCTGCTTACAGAGATCCAGCCCTGGCGTGGTCATAAACGGGCTGTCCGCATCCGGCTCAAATGCCGTGCCCGGCGTGTAGCGGCTGATGGAGCTCATCGCGTAGACGCGCAAACTTTTATTCGCCTGCGCATTAATAAACAGCAGCGTTTTATCGTCGGTCCGGCAGTCGGTGTACATCCAGACTTCGCTGCTCAGCCCAGCCATGGTCGTCACGCGATAGGCCGTATTGATCCCAGGCCCAAAGCGTACGGTCGTACCGGGCACCACTTCGATGCTTTTAACTGGCGCGGGTTCGGGCATATTTATGGCGAGAGCGGGTGCGGTGAGCGTGAGTCCCAGAACTAGCGAGGCAGTCCGTTTCATGGTAAGTCCGTTATTCATCATTTTCCGAAAGTGGACTTAGAATAGCGTAAAGATTCACGGCAATATAATACCAGAAATGAGGGTGTTAGCCGGAAACCGTCTCGTTTACCCTGCCCTGCACGCATTTTAATCCATTGATTTTACTGCTACGGTTGTCTGCTGACTGAATGCTCCTTTCTGCATGACACTGGGGAAAACAATGCCGGACGCCAGCAAAGATATCGATATCCACACCGTCGCTCAGAAACTCAATGCTATCGCCCAAACCGGGCTGACGTACGCCAAAGATGTGTTTGACAAAGAACGCTACGAAACCCTCCGCCAGATCGCCGAAGACCTACTCCGCTCCCGTTTTAACATTGATTCAGAAACCTTAAACCCAGTCTTTGAGACCGGGTACGCCACGCCAAAAACCGACGTTCGCGCCTTTATTATTCGCGACGGCAAATTGCTGATGGTCAAAGAAGCGGAAGATGGCAAGTGGAGCTTACCCGGCGGCTGGGCCGATGTGGGCGATACCCCGTCCGCTGCCGTCTGCCGCGAGGTAGTGGAAGAAACGGGACTGGAAGTAAAGGTGACTAAACTATTGGGCGTGTGGGACCGCAATCTGCACGGCCATCCTCCGCTGCCCTGGCACGTCTACAAGCTCATCTTCCTGTGTGAAGAAACCGGCGGCAGCCTTGCCCTCAGCCACGAATCAACCGATATCAGCTTCTTCGACATTAACGACCTGCCGGAGCTGTCGTTGACGCGCATCGTGCCGGAAGAGCTGATTGTCAGCATGGAGATTGCCACCAGCGATCGGCAACCCTGGTATGACTGACAGGTTAACGAGCGGGTTCAGGCCCGCTATCGTTGTGAAAACCGGCCTATAAAAGCGGAGTAAGGCTATAAATTTGCGCCGCGCAGTGCGGTGCAAAAGGCGCAGTTACACCCGGCGATAGGGATAATTTTAGTGATATCGTAATTGGCTTCGGAAGGAATCGCATGCCCATTGGCGGCGTTATTGCCCACATTCGCAGTCTGCTCAGGGTGAACAGAAGAATTGGAAACAAATGCTGCGGCATGGAAGGATGTTGCCAACAGCGTTGCACCGACGATACTTAATACTTTCATTTTGTCACCCACCTTTGAGAGCCAGAAAAGTAATCTAGCGTGAGTGGATTTTGAACACCAGATGTCTCAGCTGAAAAAGTGTGCACATTTATGTCTAAGGGCAGAGAAATACAAAACAAACATCAGTCCAGATAAAATTAATAAATATCAAAAGGATAACCATGTACTTTAGAGCCGCATTTTTACTGGCAGGCGTTCTTAGCTTAACCGGCTGCGTGGTGGGGGATATGGATTCGTCTAACTATCACTACGTCCCCTGGATACAACTCTTTCAAAAGGTGGATGCGACGGGGCAGACGAACATCCGCGAGCGAAAGGAAGCGCTCTACAGCTGCGGTGTCGATCGAAAAGAAAATCTTGATGATAAAAACTGGGGATTAAATGCGGCACAGGGAAATGAAACGCTGAAAGAAATTGTTCGCCGCAATGACAAGATTTATGCCTGCATGAAAAGCAAAGGTTATCAGGTTTATGGCTTTAGCGAGTGTGGGCCATTAAAAAAACCCAGCGGGTTGTGCCCTAACTAACGCTACTCCAAATTCTTTAATGGGTAGCGGTAGTCAATGATGAAGCTGTCAGGCTGGACAAGTACGTTCAGCCAGTTTCTTTTGAAGGATTATTACCACCATAGGAAATACAGAGGCGGCTAATGCACTAACAACCAATAGTCTGTTTATATTTTGCACTGTGATGCCCTGCTCAGGAAGCAATAAGGCAGACAGGAAGAAGGCGAGTGTTGTTATCAAGGACATCATTGCAGCCTGTAGTGAAGAAAAGCCGGCTCGTTGGTCATCCTCAGGATACTGAACCACAACCGACGAAGCGGAAACAAGTCGGCTATAGGAGGCCCCAAGAAATAAGGTTATAAATAGAACTGCATTATGATAGCCCGTCGCAGGAATAAGTAAGCTTGCTACAAAAAGCAGCGTTGAAATTGTTGCCAACGTCATTGCAGATAAACGCGATGTAAGAATACCTGTTATTTTTGTAGACAGATAACCAGCCACCCCTCCACTTAAGAACAATAAGGGTAATATATTTTGTTGTGCTCCCAGATGCTGTGTCATTAATGGAACCAGAATGGGAATAATCAGCATTGGGCTAAATTGTACTATTGCAGGGCAAGAGGCAAAAAATAAGGTTTGAGAATCAAGAGATAGCTTCCTCTTCGCGCCAGGTGAAACCGTATCCTTAGGAATAATAAAGACTATCAGCGGTAAAGACAGCAGGCAAAGGGCACTGATTAACCATAATGCCGTGTGCCAGCCATAATGCGTGCACAAAAATAATACCGCTGGCATGCCGACGATACTCACCATCGAAAATGAGGCAATCACCGTTGCCAGCATTTTTCCACGCAAGTTAGCCGGGGCATAATTTATCAAAATACTTGTCCCCACCCCCATTGTCGTCCCCCCAACCAACCCTGCGCAAAATCGCAGTGCGAGTAGAGTGTCAAAATGACGAGTGAGCGTGATCAAAAATGTGAATGCTCCCAGCAGCACCATATTCGTGACCAGAAATCGTTTTTTATTGAACCGGTCGATCATATAAAAAGCAGCAATTCCTGAGAGGACAGCTCCCAGCGTGTACATACCCGACACATAGCCAGAAAATGAGACCGGAACCGAAAACCCGTCGGCCATAAAAGCAAAAACAGGGGTTAACGCCATATACTCCAGCGCATTTGTGAACTGGATAAAAGCCATGACAATGGCTATCCGCATGAGAGATTGATAACTAAACGTCTTTGTGGCCCGTGGCATAGCAAGCAACCTATGGAGATAAGATGTCCTGAGTTTAACTGCTATCAACGGCATATATTATATGGTAGAAATGACATTCATTATTATCAAATATGGGATTATTGATGCGTCCGGCTCTTGATTTTAATACCCTGAAAGTGTTCACCGCGGTGGTTGAAAGAGAAAGTTTTGTTGGGGCAGCGAAAGTCCTTGAGATGCCAGCCTCAAATGTGAGTCGTTGTATTTCTCAGCTAGAAGAAAAACTGAACCTTCAGCTCATTGAGCGCAGCACGCGGCACATGAAGCTCACCCAAGCGGGGCACCTGCTCTATACCCGAGCGAAGCCATTACTGGAGGCACTGGAGCAAACTGAGACAGAATTAACGCTACGGCAAATGCAGCTCAAGGGGCCATTACGCATCTGTATTCCCAATGAAATAGGCCCTGCATTGTTGGGGTCTATTATTGCCGATTTCGCCTGTCTGTACCCGGCATTGGAGATCGGCTGTGTCACAAATTTGTCAGGCCTCGAATCCCTGCGCGACGACCTGGATTTAGCGGTGATTATTACCCGTGGTCAGATGGATAACGGTGACTATATAGCCCGTCATCTGATAACTATCCCTTGCACCATTGTTGCCGCCCCCTCCATCATTCAGCGTTATGGCACACCGACTCATATTCAGCAATTTGAAGCATTACCCTGCATTACAACGGTAAGTGCGCTGAAAGGTGCTCCCTGGCAGTTCGTAAATACCAAGGGGGAATTCGAGACAATTAAGGTTAATGGGCATTACCGGGTTAACAGCGGGGAGATGGCCGGGCGAGCGGCAATAGCAGGTGTCGGATTTGCCATTCTGGCGAAACAAGCCTGCCAACCCTATATCAGCGATGGGCGATTAATAGAAGTGAAGTTCGAACAATCGGCAGCCCCATTGCAAATGTTCGCCCTTTATTCAGACCGCCGTTATTTACCCGCTAAAACAAGAGCGCTCATCGATTTCATGCAGCAGAAATTGAGCAATATGCCCTGAGCAACATAGCGGGCTCATTTTTTTCAATAATGGTGACGTCAAATTCAAGCCGGGCAAGATGCCATGCGATTGAAACCCCGACGATCCCGGCCCCCACAACGACGATCCTTTTTTTCATTCTTGCCACGCGGCCCTTCTCCTGTGTGTATTGCAAAATGCTTATCTGAGGGTCATTACTCTTCGAACACAGCTCATTTATCTCCGGCTTTTCGCTCCGCAAAATACTGGGCTGGCGTGCTGTTCATGGTCTTTTTGAACATGGTGATAAAGGCATTCACGGATTCATATCCCAACTGCGCCGCCACGTTTTGCACGGCTACGCCGCTGGCCAGCTCCTTAAGCGCAATAATTAAATGGAGCTGTTGCCGCCAGCGCCCAAAAGTCAGCCCCGTCTCATGCACCATCAGCCGGGCCAGGGAGCGTTCGCTGAGCGCCAGCCGTTTTGCCCATGCTTTTAAGGTGCTTCGGTCCTCAGGCTGGCTAACCAGCGCGTCGGCCATTACACGTATTTTGGGATTAGCCGAAACGGGCAGGCTGAAATTCTGCTGCGGCATGGTCGCTAATTCATCGAGCGTCACTCTTGCGAGCCGCGCCGCGTGGCTGTCGGGGGCATATTCCTCGCTCTCGCAGGTTAAGCGCCCAACCAGGGCTTTGATCAGCGGGGAAATCGCTAAAGTGCAGCATTTCGCCGGCAGAGCAACGGCTCCCGGCTCTATGAACAAATAATCCAGATGTGCGTTCCAGGTCGCCTTGGCGCTGTGGGGCACACCGGCAGGGATCCAGACCCCGCAATCGGGCGGCACTATCCATATCTCATTTTCCGCCCGGCAAACCACCGCCCCATAAAGCGCAATAATGAGCTGCCCCTTCCGGTGGACGTGAACCGGCACCTCCTCTGCGTAATCAACAAAATCGAGGCGGCGCGCTATCGCCGGGCCTTGCGCGGCATCAGGATCGTACAGGCTCGTAGCGGGCAGTGGCTTCATGCTAATTGGCAACATTTAGGGATTTTTTGACAGAATAGGATATTTAGCGATAGCTGTAACGCGGCAATAATGGCCGCCATGAACAAAATAAACGCCTGCCACCTTCCCCCTTTGTGGGGAAAGCATGTGGCCCCTAGTCTGCTGAATGACGCTAACGCCCTGCTTTATGCAGCCAAAAGCTTCGCGGCTGCCATGCTGGCGTATTACCTCGCTTTGTCTATCGGGCTGGGGACACCTTCCTGGGCCATCGTCACCGTCTATATCGTTTCGCAAACAACGGTGGGTGCCTCGCTGAGCAAAGGGGTTTATCGCCTGGCGGGCACGGTGGTCGGTGCCTCGGCGACCGTTTTGATCGTGCCAGCGTTTGTGAATATGCCTGTTCTGTGCAGCGTAGTACTCAGCGGCTGGATCGCCCTGTGCCTTTATTTCTCACTGCTTGAGCGCACGCCCCGCGCCTACGCCTTTGTGCTGGCGGGCTACACGGCGAGCCTGATAGGCTTCCCTGCCCTGCACGATCCCGGTTCAATTTTCGATACAGCAATCACTCGCGTGCAGGAAATTTCGCTGGGAATACTCTGTGCGAGCCTCGTCCATCGCTATGTTTTGCCAAAGCGAATCGCCGGGCTGTTTAACGCCAAAGTCTCAGAAACGCTGCGTCTGGCGCGACAGTCCGTGGCAGCTTCGCTGGTCGATGGGCCATCTTCAGGCTCAAAACACCTGCATATGGCCCTGCCGCTTCAGCTTTTGCAGAACCTCAACCACCATGTTCCCTTTGATTTTGCTCTTTCTATTCCCGTCGGCCAGGCCAGAAAAAAACTGCACGATAGGCTTGCTCGCCTGTTAGTGGTGAACAGTGAACTGAGCGAACGCCGGCAGATGATAAACGCGCTGAATACTCAGTTGCTGCGGCTGGAGGATGACGTCCGAAGCTGGCTAAACGGTGAGTCTGAAATCACGGGTGAAGCGCTGGAAAAACAAAGCTCGGCGTTAGCGAAAATGTTATCTGCAGCAGCGCTTCAGCCAGAGGACATGCTGCAGGCGAGTTTTGCCACCTACCTTTATGAAGCCATCACTCTTCTGCTGCAGTGCGAGAGGTTGTATCAGACGATCGCACAGCCACCTCAGATGCTGGCAGACGAGCCGCCAGCCAAAGGCTATGTGTTTCATCGAGACGGCCCGGCAGCCGCAAAGACCGCACTGGGTGCTTTCACTCTGGTGTTAGCCGGGTGCCTGGTGTGGATTTATTCGGCCTGGCCGGACGGCGCGACCGCGGTGTCGGTCATCGGAGTCTGCTGCACGTTGTTTGGCAGCTTCGACACGCCTGCGCCTCATCTCGTTAAATACATTCTTGGTTCTCTGTATGGCGTGGCGATAAGCCTGCTCTACAGCTTTGCCATTTTGCCGCAAATCACCACGTTCAGCGTGCTGGCCGCCGCGCTCTCACCTGTCTATTTGCTGGCGGGATCGCTGCAGGCCAGGCCTCCGACGACGTTTATGGCTATGGGCATCACGCTAACGCTCCCCATTTTATCCGGGCTGGGGCCCCACTACGGGGGTGACTTCGCCGTGGCGCTTAACACCGCCATCGCTTTATTCATTGCTATCGGCTTTGCCGTATTCGGCATGGGCCTGCTGCAAACCGTGCAGGCCGACGCGGCAATCAATCGCCTGCTTAAACTGTGCCGCCGTGATGTCAAACGCAGCGCAAAAGCCACTTTTACCCCGGATGAAGTGTCCTGGACAAACCTGATGATCGACAGAACGGCCCTGCTGCTGCCGCGCCTACAGCGAAGCGAACAGTCCGCAGAGCAAATACTTAACCAAATGCTGCACTACCTGCGCACGGGCCTAGCCGCGCTGCATCTGCGGCAGTTGCTGGCTCACCTCAACCGGGAAACCGCCGCACAAGTTCATGAGGTGCTTAACCTGTTGGCCAAAGAAACGGACGTCCGAAAAATACAAACGGATATTTTTTCGCTGATAAACGCTCATTCTCCGGCGACGGATGAGCTAACCCGGCGGCTTATTTACGGGCTAATAGATTTGCATTGTGCGTTGAATATCTCAGGTAAGGAGCGAGCCGATGATCGGTGATGTGAATATTGGCGGCGTTTATTTCCCCGCCCTGCTGGTCATCGCGCTGGTCGCGTTACTCTGCACCCTTTTTCTGCTTTCGCTGCTGATGCTCAGCGGGGTTTACCGCCGACTTCCCTGTCGGCCACTGATTGATTTCGCCACTTATATTTTCACCGTATTCCTGCTGCTGCAGGGGCTTAACGCCCAGAGGTATATCGTATGAAATCGTTTTTTGCTCTGACAGGCCGCTACGCGCTGACGCTCATCGCGACCGCCGCGGCCCTGATTATCGCTTTTGCGATGTGGAAGCATGAATCACAAATCCCCTGGACGAGGGATGGCCGCGTTCGCGCCGACGTGGTGCAAATTGCGCCGGACGTTTCTGGCCCGGTCAGCAGCGTGGTCGTGAAAGACAATCAGTGGGTGAACCGCGGCGATATTCTCTATGTCATCGATCCGCGCTGGCTGAAGCTCGCCGTCAGTAGCGCCCAGTCTGAGGTTGAAGTAAAGCGTCACGAAATGCTGATGCGTCAGGATTCTGCCGCGCGGCGCACGCAGCTTCAGAGCGTGATTTCTAAGGAAGATTTACAGCAAACCCGCAGTGCGGCAAACGTGGCCGTCGCCAACTACCAGGGCGCGCTGGCCGCGCTGGAGCTGGCTCAGCTCAATTTGTCTCATGCCACCGTAAAATCACCGGTTGCGGGTTACGTGACGCATCTCAGGCTCAGCCCCGGCGACTACGCCACCGCAGGCGTGACAAAAGTCGCCATCATTGATGCAAAAAGCTTCTGGATTGTTGGTTATTTTGAGGAGACGAAGCTGCGGCATATTCGCGCGGGGAACAGCGCGCAGATAGCGCTGATGGGCTTTGACACGGTGATACCCGGCCATGTCGAAAGCATCGGCCACGGCATCGGCGACAGCAATGATGAAACGGGCGACCTTGGCCTGCCGGACGTCAACCCCACCTTTAGCTGGGTGCGTCTGGCGCAGCGGGTGCCGGTACGTATTCGTATCGACAGGCTACCGGCAGGCGTTGAGTTAGTGGCAGGCTTATCCGCGAGTATTTCCGTTACGCCTTAACGCGCCGAATTCCGGGCAAAAATGCTATTATCGCGGCCAGGCTAACAAACCCAGAGATAACCATGAACAACGAAATCGACCTGAAATATTACGACATCGCAGACGAGTACTCGACGGAATCGGCAAAGCCGGTTGCTGAGGATGAGCGTGATGCCGTGGCGCGCTATTTCCAGCTGCTGGTCACTCGCCTAATGAACAACGAGGAAATCAGCGAGGAAGCGCAGGGCGAAATGGCCGTTGAGGCTGGCCTTGCCGAACAGCGTATTGACGAAATCGCCGAGTTCCTGAACCAGTGGGGCAACGAGTAATTTCTGCCGCGAAGCGTTTCCCCGTCAGAACGGGCTGTCGCAACGGGCAGCCATCAGCTCACCGCTGACGGGGTGAACAAAATGCAGTTCGCTGGCATGCAGCATCAGCCGTGGCGCTCGTTCGGTGCCCGGCAACGCCAGCCCGCCATACAGATCGCAGCCCAGGATCGGGTGCCCCAGATATTGAGCGTGTATGCGTAATTGATGGGTGCGTCCGGTTTCAGGCGCAAGCTGCACCCTCGTTAACGGCTGCCGGGTGCCACTTTCCAGTTCCCGATAAAACCGCTCGATAACCCGGTAACGTGAACGAGCAGGTTTGCCACTTACGGCGCAAATCGACATCAGCGGAAACAGCGCCGGATCTTTGGCAATCGCCGCGTCTATTATCCCTTCATCATTCTCCAGATGCCCGCAAAGCAGCGCGGTATACACCTTGGCAACCGAACGCTGGCTGAACTGCAGGCAGAGCAAAGCATTAATCGCCTTATTCAACGCAATCACCATCAGCCCGGACGTGCCGAAATCCAGGCGATGCACCAGCGTGCAGCCGGGGAATATTTTCACCAGCCGGTGATGTACCGAGTCGAGATTCTGCGGATTTTTTCCCGAAAGGCTCAGCAGCCCGCTGGGTTTATTGATTAACGCCAAATGCTCGTCCTGATAAAGAACGTCTATCTCATCAAAGCAAGGCGGGGCAATAAAAGTATCAATAATCGTAGACATCAGGCTGCCCGGCTGGAGAGTGGAGGCGGATGATAGCGAATTTACCGAGGCATTGCTCAATTATGACAGCCCATTCAGTCTAATAATTGCTCTACTCATTTGAGGAAGGGATAATTTTTTCACATTCTGAAAAACGTGAAGCCTGAGCATGGAGCGCTTACTTATGCCTGTCATACTAAGAATTAAAGGGTATAGTTTCTTCTTCTATTCGAATGAAGGAAATCCCCTCGAGCCGGATCACATTCATGTCCGAAGCTCTGAGGCTGAAGCTAAATTCTGGTTACGCCCTTTCGTTACGCTTGCACGTAATGATGGTTTCAGTTCCAGACAAATTACCGAGCTGGAAGGTTACGTTAAACAGCATCGCAAATTATTTACAGAGGCATGGCATGGCTATTTCAGCTAAACACCTGAGCTTTGATGATCAAAAAATGTGGGTTGAACTGAGCGATGGACGCACGTTGGGCGTGCCGCTGGAATGGTTTCCAAAGTTGCTCAATGCAAATCAGGCGCAGCGCGCCGACTATGAATTAAGCGCCCGTGGTATTCACTGGGATGCTCTAAACGAAGATATCTCGATTGAAGGGCTGCTCGCAGGTCGCGGTGATGCAACCTTTCGCCCCCATGACGCAGCCTGAAAAGAAATAGAATTCAACTTCATCCGCCGCAAAACTGGGGCCATAAAGGCCCCTGTTTACGGCTTATCTGACGGCGCTATTTGCCCTCGCCGGTAATTTTCTTCACCTCAGCTTCGGTCGCCGCAGGCGCGCCGTTGCCCCAGGAACCACGCACGTAGTTCACCACATCGGTCATCTCTTTATCCGACAACACGCCTT
Organism: Cedecea neteri NBRC 105707 = ATCC 33855; assembly: GCF_001571265.1. GTDB lineage: Bacteria > Pseudomonadota > Gammaproteobacteria > Enterobacterales > Enterobacteriaceae > Cedecea > Cedecea neteri. The sequence goes on from NZ_BCTL01000042.1 coordinate 47,108, forward strand.
TGTAGCCCGGCATCATGAACGGAATTGTGCCCTGGGTTTGCGGCGTATGCGCCCCGTCGGCGATCACGCGGATCAGCGACGACGGATCTTTTGCCATCACCGTCGAGTTGCCCACCAGCGAAGGAACGTTAAAGTCGGTGCCCTTCCCGTCCGGGCTGTGGCACGTTGAGCAATAGCGCATGTAGAGGGTTTTACCCTCGGACGGCTGAGCAAGCACGGCAGCATTCACCGGCATGGCCACGGGTTTTTGCGGCTTGAAGTTGGCGATATACAGCGCGATAGCTTCCAGGTCTGCATCCGTCAGGTACTGGGTGCTTTGAGTCACCACTTCGCCCATCGGCCCGGCAATGGCGTGATGCTGGCTTCTGCCTTTGCTCAGCAGATCTTTCACTTCCTGCGTCGACATATTCATGCCGCGCAGAGAAGGCGCATACCAGCCGTCGATCATTGCCCCGCTCAGAAATTCCGGGCTGGAATCATCATAGCCCTTTTCCTGCATCGCCATACCGCGCGGCGTATGGCAAGCACCGCAGTGGCCCGGACCCTGTACCAGATAAGCACCGCGTTTGATTTTCTCGGCGTTATCCCCGCGGGCTTCAACCACCACCCCACCGGATTTTACGTCATCCACGAACAGGCCGTTCCACACGCGCAGAGGCCAGCGGGCAGACAGCAGTAGCGGAATGTCGTTCTCTTTATTGGCGGTCGCCGCCGGGGCGACGTCCTTCATAAAGTAGTCGTACAGCGCCTTCACGTCCTCATCGGTCATTTTGGCGTAGGAAGGATACGGCATCGCCGGGTAAAGGGCGTGGCCATCTTTGGCAATGCCCTGGCGAACCGCCTTCTCGAAATCTTCGTAGCTGTAATCCCCGATACCGTGAGTTTTGTCCGGCGTGATGTTGGTGGAGTAGATATCCCCCACCGGCGTGGAAAACTTTTTGCCTCCGGCCATCGCCTGGCCGCCGTCTACGGTGTGGCAGGCGACACAGTCTGACGCACGCGCCACGTACTCGCCGTGGGAAACGGCAGCATAGCCGCTGGCAGAAAAGAGGATTGAGATAGCCGCTAAAATACGTTTCATTTTTTGGTTACCCCATCGCCACAAGTTCGTTTACCGCACGCCATGCCTGGTCAATCGCCGCATGAGCATAAGCACTCCAGTCGGAGTCAGAGTTAGCAATCGTGATGCGGCCTATCGGCTGGCGGGCACGGTTGATAATCTCGGGCATCTTTTCCATATCATCGCTCAGGGAGTTAGCGTAATAGGCATAGCCGTGCGCCCAGCGGTTGACCGTAATCGCCGCGATATCGCGCTCGTGGTCAAAACCGGTGTGGCCCAGCATCTCCTGCAGCTGAGAGCGAATCATCTGCTCATGGGCTTCAAAAGTGGAGCCGAGCAGGAACGCACGCCCCCGGCGGAACTGCTCGCGCGGAGACATGTTGCTGCCCGGATAAGTCGGGACGTAAACCATGTGAATACACATCGGGTCATCCGGCGTCTGCGGGTGATGGTAATCGCCCATACTTACCGGATAGTCGAGCTTCACGCGGCTGTACGGCGCCGCCGGGGAATAGAATTCATGCACGCCGGTGTTTTTGAAAGCACGCCAGTTGTTGACCACCACGTTGGTGTAGACCAGCGGCGCTTTGACGTTGAGGCGCAGATCTTCTTTTTGCTGCTCCGGCGTCTCCGGCACGATATACGGGATCATCATGTTGTAGCCCGCCATGATAGCGTTGCGGCTCTTCACGCGGTGCAGCTTGCCGCTCTGGTTGTTGATGTAGCTCACCACCACGGCGTTATCAGCATTGGCGGCATTAATCACGCTGCTGTTGAGGCGAATGCGGGTGCCGTTTTCCGGCCTGTCCAGCAGCTCATAGTGCAGCCTGGCGGTGACGGAATCTTCCATCGTGCTGCCCGGCAGCGCTTCAGGGATCAGCTTGCGAACCATCAGCCGCGTCAGCCCGGCGTTGCCGTCCGGGAAGTGATAGGTGTAAGGCTCTTCAAGGTCGGCCAGCGCCTCGCCATCCAGCGGCGGTAAACCCATCGCCTCCATGCCCGGCAGCGCACAGGCGCGTGCGTCGCTGCAGCTTACGCCTTCAATGCCGATGGCAAAGAAGTCGTTGGTGCGCTGCTGGAAGTACATCAGCGCCATTTTGCTTAAGCCGACTTTCTTCTCGAGGAATTCATGGTAGCTGTGATTATCCAGCCATTCGGTTTTCTGCTCGACCGTCATGCCTTGCAGGTAATCGGCGGGGTTGACGTGAAGATCCAGCAGCGCCTTGCGGTCTGCTTCACTCAGCGGGAAGTCGTTGATAAAGGCTTCGATGCTGCGGCCATTCAGCCTGTCCGGCGGAATGTCGTCCGACACCGCGCGGCCAGGATCTCCGCTGACGATTTTGGTTTCGCCGAAGTTCTTTTTGTCGAAGAACACGCCGCGGCTCAGGTTCTGGTTCGGGTAAAAGGTGGCGTCAAAGCTGCTCTTCATGCGCGTGATGCTAACGCCCAGGGAGTCCATCAGGCCGTGAACGACCGGGCTAAAGTTGCTGTTGGGCGACTGGAAAGACTCGCTGCCACCGTAGCCAAGCAGGGTTTTGCCGCCGACGTTAAACTGGTTGCGCTTGGCGTGCCCGCCGAAGTCGTCATGGTTATCGAGGATAAGGATTTTTGCCTCCTTCCCCATTTTTTCGCGCCAGAAGCAGGCTGCCGCCAGGCCGCTGATCCCGCCGCCGACAATCACCAGATCGTACTCTTCTTCTATTGGCAACTTACCGAAGTCGAATTTTTCGTGCTCACGGCCAAGGGCATGTGCCATTTCGAACGAGCCGGGGTGGTTGCCGCGCAGGCCTGTCAGGCTCGGCGGATAGTAATCTGCATTGATAACGGCGCTGCCGGGCGCTTTGCCGGTGGCCCTCACCAGTTCCAGAGGCGTTAAACCAGAGACAATTGCAATTGCCATCCCGTTAAGAAAGTCACGTCGGGTAATAGACATAGATAACCTTTTTTATCAGTCTTTTAGACATATTATTCACCAAATGATAACAAACTCCCTGCCGCTTCGCTACGCGATAAGCCTGTTAACGCTGGTGTCATTTCTGGTAACGGGGGGCCTGAACGCCGCAGGCCGACCGGCAGCGGCGCGCTGTCAGCTATTGGCGCGGCTTCAACTCTTCGTCGAGTTTCTTCGAGTCGTAGTAGTCGCCCTGCCAGCTGATTTTGCCGTGGCTGACTTTGATGAAGCTCACGCCTTCAAACTTGATCGGGTTGTTCGTCGCCGGGCTGCCGCTCCATTCACCGCTGTTGGTGCCGCTGAACGTCCAGCGGAAAGCGATAGTGTCTTTGTTGTAAACCGGCTCGCTGGTCATCTGCCAGTGCAGGTCCGGCACCGCTTTAATAAACGCGCCAATCACCTCTTTCTCGGCTTTTTCTTTCCCTTCAACCGGCGTGCCGACGGCAGCGTCGTAATACACCATGTCGCTGGCAAGGTATTCCGCCGCCTGCCCGGCTTTGTGGGCATTCCACGCGGCCATATAATTTTTCACGACAGAAAGCGGAGAGCTGTCCGCCAGCGCCAGCGTTGAGAACAGAACCAGAGACAGCGCAGCAGCATTGACTATTTTCATCGCCGGGATCCTTATTCAGTGATATCGCACATGATGTGTTTGATACGGGTGTATTCGTCGAGCGAATAGGAGGAGAGATCTTTGCCGTAGCCGGATTTTTTAAAGCCGCCGTGGGGCATTTCCGCACACAGCGGGATGTGGTTGTTGATCCACACGGTGCCAAAATCGAGGCGGGTGCTGAAGCGCTGCGCCCGGCTGTGGCTGCTGGTCCAGACGCTTGCCGCCAGGCCATATTCCACATCATTGGCTCTGCTGAGCGCCTCTTCTTCGCTGCTGAAAGACTGGATGGTCATCACCGGGCCAAAGACCTCGTGTTGAATGGCCTCGTCGCGCTGCTTCAGGCCGGAAATAATCGTCGGCTCAAAGTAGAAGCCGGGGCCTGCGCCCTTTTTACCGCCCGTTTCGATTTTTGCATGAGCCGGAAGCCGCTCAATAAAGCCCGTCACCTGCTCCAGCTGGTTGCGGCTATTCAGCGCGCCGTACAGGGCCTGGCTGTCATCCGGTTCGCCGAAGGTGATGGATTTGGTTTTCTGAATCAGCTTTTCGAGGAAGGCGTCATAGGCAGAGGCTTCCACGATAATGCGCGTGGCCGCGGTGCAGTCCTGCCCGGCATTCGAGAAGCCTGCGGCGGTAATCACCTCCACCGCTTTGTTCATGTCCGCATCGGCAAACACCACCACCGGCGCTTTGCCGCCTAATTCAAGGTGCGCTTTGGTCAGGTTGGCGGCAGCGGAGGCGGCAACCTGCAGCCCGGCGCGAACGGAGCCGGTAATCGATACCAGTGAAGCCTCCGGATTGGACACCACCAGCGAGCCGGTATTGGCCTTGCCCAGCACCACGTTGAATGCGCCCTGCGGGAATAAAGGCGCGGCGATTTCGGCGAGTATCAGGGTGCTGATGGGCGTGGTATCGCTCGGCTTAAGCACCACGGTATTGCCCGCCGCAAGCGCGGGGGCGATTTTCCACACCGCCATCATAAACGGGTAGTTCCACGGCGTGACCTGCCCGACGATCCCCAGCGGCTCACGGCGAATAGTGGAGGTAAACCCGGCCGCATATTCCCCGGAGGCTTTCCCTTCAAGGCAGCGAGCCGCGCCAGCGAAGAAGCGGATAGCGTCGCAGGAGGCGGCGATTTCATCGCGCTCGATAAAGTGTTTCAGCTGACCCGTTTCCTGGCTTTGCACCTCCACAATACGCGCAGCGTTACGTTCAATTTCGTCGGCAAGCTTGAGCAAGGCGCGCTGCCGCTCGGACGGCAGGGAATGTTTCCAAACGGCAAACGCCGCTTTTGCCGCCGCGTAAGCCTGATTAACTTCTTCCGCGCCGCCGTCAGGCGACTGAGCATAAACCTCGCCGTTGACCGGGCTGACCAGATCAAACAGCGTGGCTGGCTGGCCCGCCACATATTGCCCGTTGATAAAATGCTTCAGGGTTTGCATCGCCTTCTCCTCAAATTAAACATAAACAATATTATGTAATATCTTTTGATTGGCGACTTTTCAATCCGCGCTTGATAGCAACATGATCAACCCCACAATTTAACAATGTTTTTACATGACAACGCCGTGCAAGACGTGAAAACCGCCGTTTCTGGTAGTCCGTCGATGCCTTTCTTAAAGGCCCGGGCTGTGCTATCAATAACCGTTGATTCAGGGAATTTTAATCAGAGAGCACTATGATTACTCACGCAGTAATATTCGCACCTATAGGACAGGCAAGTCGATCCGATCAAATTGTGCAGCGGCTTTCAAATGCAATTATTACTGGTTTGCTCGAGGCAAATGAACAGCTTCCTAATGAGGCCGACCTTGCCAAAATGATGGGCGTTTCCCACATAACAATACGCGAAGCCCTAAATACACTGCGGGCGAATAATTTAATCCACACCGTTCGTGGGCGAAATGGCGGCAGCTTTGTTTGCGAAAATAGCGGCGAATTTCAGACCCCGCTTTACCCTTTTAAGGCCATCAGCTCAGACTATATTTCAGACCTCGGCGAAATGCATTGCGCCATAATTAGCCACAGCGCAAAGCTTGCCTCCAGGCGCATGACCAGCGCGGATATCACCCGGCTGCGGGAGTTTGTTGAAGCGCTGAAATCTGCCAGCACGCCAGAGCTAAAAACCCAGGCGGATATGCGCTGCCTGCTGGCTCTTTCCGCCAGTTCGCAGTCAGCAAGGCTCGCCAACCAGGAGCTGTTGCTGCAGGCCGAGTGGGCTTCGCTGGTGGCCATTCTTTACCGTGATGAAGCGATTCATCGGGAAGTGATTGATGTTTATACCGAATTGATCGCCGCGCTGGAAACGCATCACGAGCAGGAGGCGGTGCGGCTTGCCACGCAGCTAATCGACACTTTCACCTTCTATCTCATTGAAAGAAAATTAAAATATAAATAAAACCGACACAACAACACGGGCATCGCCATGAATGTACCTGCAAGCCTCATCCCTTTTACCCGTAAGATTGACGACATTATTTCCACCACCATTAAGGCAACCGTAGCGCTGGCCGGGCAGGTTGAGTCCACGCTGGCGGCGTTTCACGGCGACGATCATAAGCTGCTGCTGGATCCCGCGGTAAAACGCGCCATTCAGGAACAGATCAAAGAGACGCTGAACGAGACGCCTTACTGCTCAGGCTCTGGCTTTGCCAGCCACATTGCTGGCAGCACGGAGGAAAAAGAGTACTGGTTGCTGGAATGGTGGTACAAAAAAGCCGACGGCGTGAAAAAGGTGAATCTCGACCTGGACCAGGCCACCCAACAGCGGCTGGATTTCAGGACCTTTGAGTGGTTTAAAGATGCTCAGGAAAACGGCCAGGCCTATATTCACGGCCCTTATGTCGACTACGTTTGTAATACGTCTTATACCTTAACGTCGGCAATGCCGGTTTATTTTCATCAGCGTTTCATCGGCGTGGCGGCAATTGATGTGCTGGTCAGCGAAGTTGAGGAAGAATTACTTCCGCTGTTCAATAACCACAAAGTTGTGCTGACTAATTTAGATAAGAGGATTATTTTCTCTTCTTATCCTAAATACCGCGTCGGTGAATTACTGAATACCGCCGAGGCGGTTGAAGTCTATAACACGGAATACTGCACGTTATATGAGCTGATTAAAAAAGGGGCATAAGCCCCTTAAATAATGTGGACAAAAGCATACAGAAAAAAAGGGCCATAAGGCCCTTTTTATTAATACTCGCGAGAAAGATTTAGCCGTTTGGCGTATTCAATGGCGTCATTTTCAGGCGCGTCAGAGTGACCGAACGGCCTGGCAATCGACATATAAACCAGCCCTGAGCCGATGACCAACGCCAGGCCAATCAACACCGTCCAGCGGTCAATAAAGGTTGCGCTATCGGCAGGCTGGGCCAGCAGCCAGATGCCGCCAATGCCGTAGGCCAGCGCCAACACGTTCACCAGCATACCCCACGCCCCCAGCGTCCATTCTCCCGCAGGCTTCCAGCCTTTGAGCCGCTGGCGCAGTGCGGCCAGAATTACCATCTGGAAGGAGACATAAATCCCTATCACGGCGAACGCGGTGATGCGGGCAAGGTTATCCGGCTGGAAGTACACCCAGACGCAAATCACCATCGGCAGCAGGCAGCTTATCAGCATCGCGTTGTCCGGCACGCTGTGCTTCGAGATTTTCGCCATCCACTCGCTGCCCGGCAGCATTTTGTCGCGGGAGAACGAGAAGATCAGGCGGCTCAGCGCGGCCTGAAGAGACAGAATGCAGGAGAGCATCGCCACGATGGCAATCACGATAAACACGGTTGCGCCCTTCTCGCCCAGCGCATCATTTAAAATGGCCGGGATCGGATCGGCTATTTTACCGTTCACGATATTCATCAGATCCGGAGATGACAGCAGATAACCCAGGATAGAGATCACCGCAGAGATCGCCCCGAAGACAATGCTGAGGATCATCGCCACCGGGATCTTACGCCCTGGATTTTTGACCTCCTCCGCCACGTTGCCGCAGGCTTCAAAGCCGAAGAACATAAACAGGCCCATCAGCGACGCTGACATAAACGCCGTGCCGTAGCTGCCGTCTTTCGCCAGCGCACCCATAGCGTCAAACACCACGGAGAATGGCTGATTGCGGTGGAAAATCAGCAGGTAAATACCGAGCGCAATCACGCTGATGATTTCGCACCAAAAGCCGAAGCGGGCGACCCTCGCCAGGTTTTTCGTCCCGGATATGTTCACGCCCATCATGATGGTGAGCAGCACCACAGAAGTCAGCAGCATCGCAAACGGCGTATCGCCGTAATGGAAGAGCGAAGCCACGAAGGTCGAGGTGTATTCAACGATAGACGTAATCGTCACCACCAGCGCCCAGAGGTAAATCCACGCGGCAATCCAGGCATATTTTTTGCCCCACAGCCTTCTGGCCCACGGATAAAGCCCGCCGGTTATCGGGTATTGCGAAGCTACCTCGCCAAACACCAGGGCCACCAGCAGCTGCCCGCAGGCGGCAATCAGGATCCACCAAATAGCCGGTGGCCCGGCGAGCGTTATCGCCAGCGCAAACAGGGAATACACGGCGGTCAACGGCGAGAGGTAGGTAAAACCGAGTGCAAAATTGGACACCAGGCCGATGGAGCGGTTGAACTGCTGCCCCTTCTCCGGCTGGGAATCGGTACTTTTTGTAGCAGATGTCTGTTCCATATGTCTTTCTCTTTAGGGGGCATAGTTGCAGGCAATGGCTACATTTTATAAAACATATTAAGTTATATGTATATTGTGCTTTGTCACAATTTTGTTAGATACAATGTTATCTTATTGTTAACCAGTTAGTGGTGGTGATGATGTCACATCCCTGAAAAATGTCGCTTCATTTTGCTCGCCAGTAGCCATTCCGTGCAGCGCCTATACGCTCCAGCCGCCCGTCTTGCTGAAGCGTTTTGAGATTACGCTCTATGGTGCGGCTGGTTAAGCCGGTGGCCTCCGCCAGTCGGGCTATGGTTATCGACGGTTCTTCCACAATTAGATTCAGGATTTGCCCGGCCGTTGCACTCAACCGTCTGGCAAAAAATGGGGCTGGCTCTTCCTCCAGTCGGCTATGGGCCACGCCTTCTTGCAGTGCAATCTTCAGCATATCCAGCATAAACTCCACAAAAGCCGTGCAGTCACTCCGGCGGTCACACTCTCTGAGCACCCGATAATAGGCTTCCTGGCGGTCGTGAATTAGCGTCTCAACCGGTAGCCAGGCAAGCTCGGCTCGCCACTCACTCAGAATCAGCGTCTGCCAAAGCCGCCCCATTCGTCCGTTGCCGTCGCTGAAAGGATGGATAAACTCAAACTCATGATGGAAGACAGAACTGGCAACCAGCGGGTGGAGATCGGTGCCATGAAGCCAGTCACACAGCTGATTCATCAGCCGGCCCACCTGGCTTGCCGGCGGGGCCATATGTATCAGCCTCCCCTCCCTGTAAACGCCTACATCGCCGCTGCGAAGTTGGCCAGGCATATCGACCAGACCCAGCATCAGCACCCGATGCGCTGACAATAGATTGTCAACATTGCCACTTTGCCAGCCGGAAAGCGCCTCATAGGCGAGAATGGCGTTGCGGACTTCCTGAATATCTTTTGCCGGAGCCAGGACCCGCTTGCCCTCCATAATCGCCGTCACCTGTTGGGCAGATAAGCTGTTGTGCTCTATTGCCAGAGAAGCCTGAATAGTGCGGATACGGTTTTCTTTGCGTAACAGCGGAGAGGTCCGTTGGGCATTCGATGACCACTGCCCCAGCAGCTCCCCAATTTCAATGGTGCGGCTGAGAATAGAGGAAGTCAGAGAAAAGGGAGGACGGTAGGGCTTCATCGGTTTGCTCCGGGAAAAGTTTCTCCGACATTTATACCGACACTTACACCGACATACCAGTAGGAAAAAAGGCGAGCTCAAGCCCGCCTTAGATTTTAGCCAATTTCACCGAGAGGCTGGCCGGCCGCAAGAGAAGCGCCTTTTTCGACGCCACGTTTGAGTCTGCCGCTGCGGTGCGCCACCACCTGAACCTCCATTTTCATGGCCTCCATTACGCCAATAATCTCTCCCTGCTCGACGGCCGCTTCGTCCTCTTTGAGCCAGCCGTGAAGCACGCCGGAAATCGGCGCTTCGATTGCTGCTTCATTGATGATTTGAGGTATCGTCTGCGGGGCATGGTCCGTATTCGCCAACGCAAGGCCACCCAACAGGCTTGCTGGCAACCCCAGCTGCACGCGACGCCCGTCCAGCTCTATCCAGCTGCGGGTCAGAACCTCATCCGCAGCGGGAGTCTGGCGCGGAGCAAACGCAATACGCCCGGCAAAATCCGTTTCAATCCAGCGGGTGTGCACGGCAAAGTTTTCGGTGAAATCAGGATCGTCCATCACGGCGCGATGGAACGGCAGCACGGAAGCCACGCCGTCAATCTCGAATTCACGCAGGGCCCGGCGGGCGCGGGCAATGGCCTGCTCGCGGGTGCTGCCGGTGACAATCAGTTTCGCCATCAAAGAGTCGTAGCTGCCGGGCACTGAAGACCCGGCCTCCACGCCGCTGTCGAGGCGAATACCTGCGCCGGACGGCGCGCGGAATACGCTAATCTTGCCCGGCGTAGGCAAATAGCCTTTGCCCGCATCTTCAGCATTAATGCGGAACTCAAACGAGTGACCGCGTGGCACCGGCGTGGCCTGAATGCTCAGCGGCAAACCTTCGGCAATGCGAAGTTGCTCCACGACGATATCAATCCCGGTTGTCTCTTCGGTAACCGGATGTTCTACCTGCAGGCGGGTGTTGACCTCAAGGAATGACAGTTTGCCGTCGCGACTAAGTAAGAACTCAACGGTGCCCGCGCCAACGTAGCCCGCGTGGGCACAGATATCGCGTGCGGCGCTATAGATTTCCTGTCTCTGCTCCTCGCTGATAAACGGCGCCGGAGCTTCTTCTACCAGCTTCTGGTTGCGGCGCTGCAGCGAACAGTCTCGGGTGCCGAGCACCACCACGTTGCCGTGTTTGTCGGCAATCACCTGCGCTTCAATGTGCCGTGGGCAGTCGAGATACTGCTCGACGTAGCACTCGCCCCTGCCAAAGGCGCTTAACGCCTCGCGCGTCGCCGACTGGTAAAGCTCTTCAACCTCGTCAAGCTGCCAGGCCACCTTCAGCCCTCGCCCACCGCCGCCAAATGCGGCCTTAATCGCTACCGGCAGGCCATACGTCGAGGCAAAATCGACAACTTCGGCACCGCTGCTTACCGGGTCAGCCGTGCCTTTTACCAACGGAGCACCAACCTGCAGGGCTATTTTGCGGGCCTGAACTTTGTCCCCCAGCTTTTCAATTGTCTCCGGCTCGGGGCCAATCCAGATAAGCCCGGCAGCCTGTACCGCCCGGGCAAACTCGGCCCTTTCCGAAAGGAAACCGTAGCCAGGGTGAACCATGGTGGCTCCGCTGCGGCGAGCAATATCCACCAGCAGCGGGATATTTAAATAGGTTTCGCTGGACTGAATACCGGGCAGCGCCCAGGCTTCATCGGCCATGCGAACGTGAAGCGCATCGGCGTCCGCATCAGAGTAAACCGCCACGGCCTCTACGCCGTAATCACGGCAGGCACGAATAATACGGACGGCAATTTCGCCCCGGTTGGCGATCAGAACTTTATGCGTCGCGGTGGTCACTGGTTTTACTCCCTGCTATTTCCAAAAAAGGTCGGATAACGTTGAAGCGAATCGAGGCGCCCGGTGGGATTTGCCCGGCCAGGTCGAGGTGATATTCAGCCACGGCGGCAATCACCGGATACCCGCCGGTGAGCGGATGGTCGTGCAGAAAAAGAACGGGCTGCCCGCTGGCGGGAACCTGGATGGAGCCGCTGCAGGTGCCTTCGCTTGGCAGCTCCTGGTGCTGGCTGCGCGCCAGGGGCTGCTCTCCGACAAGGCGTAAGCCAATGCGGTTAGATTGCGGAGTCACCTGCCAGCACTGAGCCGTCAGCACTTCAAGCGCCTGAGCGGTAAACCAGTCGGTACGTGGCCCGAGCACAATATCCAGCGTAACGGTGTCTTCTGGCGTGGGTAACGGCAACGCCGGCAGCTCATTGAGCTGTACCGGGCCGGGATTTGAATGCGCCCCGGTCGCTAAAATATCGCCCACGCCCAGCGGTTCAGGGCCAACCTGCGCCAGGCTGTCGCGCGCTGCGCTGCCCAGGCTCTGCGGCACGATAAACCCGCCGCGAACGGCGAGGTAGCTGCGTAAACCTCGGGCTGGAGCTCCAACGTGAATCTCGTCCCCGGTCGCCAGATTTAGCGGCCGATAGCCGTCCACCGCATAACGCTCGCCCTGCGCCGTACGCAGCGTCAGTGGGCACAGAGCCCCGGTCACGCTGATGACCACATCGCCCGTCACTCTGGCACGAAATCCACCCTGCGTAATTTCAAGGCACGGCGAGTTGGCCGGATTGCCCACAATACGGTTGGCCGCATGCAGCGCGGATTTATCCATCGCCCCTGATTCAGAAAGCCCCATACCAGCCCTTCCCGCCCGGCCATTGTCCTGCCACAGCGTTTGCAACCCGGTAGCCAGCACCGTCAACGTTGCGCCAGCACCTTCGGGAAGACTTTGCGGGAGGACGCGCGCGGGCAGCGAGACAGTTTTGGTGCTTCTCGCCGCGTCGATAAAGTTAACCTGCGCGCCGGGCATCAGCAGTGCGGGCTGTTCGCGGGAGAGATCCCACATTTTCAGCTCGGTCTGGCCAATAAGCTGCCAGCCGCCTGGGCTGGCCTGCGGATAGATACCACTAAACTCACCGGCCAGCGCAACGGACCCCGCAGGAATACGGGTGCGTGGCGTGCTGCGGCGCGGCGTTTGCCAGCCCCCGGCGTCAGAAACCATGTAGGCGAAACCGGGCGCAAAACCGGTAAACGCGACGTTCCACACGAATTCCTGATGGCGGCGAATCAAAGCCTGCACCTCAATGCCCAACAGTTCAGCCACGACTGGCAAATCTTCGCCATTGTAATGAACCGGGATCGTGACCTGCTGGCTGCCGCGCGCCGCGCGCTGGGTCAAAGAATGACACGCTATTTTTTCGGCCAGCGACGCCAGGCTGGTTTCTCGCGGGCAAAAGCGGACCAGCAAGGTGCGGGCGGCAGGAATAATCTCTTCGATGCCTTTTTCAGGTGCGGCGCTCAGGGAATCAAAAAGCGCCAGCGTTTCGTCGAGCGAGCTGAGTTCCACCAAAAAACTGCTTAGATTAACGGCTAAAAATCTCACGTTATTTCCCCTGCCATCGACATAAACGCTCCTCAGGCCTGCGGGGCAAACGCACGAATGGCGATGCTCTGGGATTCAAGCAGCCTGCGGATCTCCGCCGCCATCGCAATAGCGCCAGGGCTATCGCCGTGGACGCAAATTGAATCAGCCTGTATTGGGGTAAATTTCCCTTCGATAGAGTCCACGCCGCCTTCGGTGATTAGCTGCAGCATACGCTGAGCGACCTGCCCGGCATCGTGCAGCACCGACCCAGCCTCACGACGTGAAACCAGCGAGCCATCTGCATGGTAGGCGCGGTCAGCAAAAGCTTCAGCAATGGTTTTCAGCCCTTTTTGCTGCGCCAGCGCCAGCACCGGGGAGCCAGCCAGCCCCACGAGCGGCAGCTGCGGGTCAACGGCCAGAATCGCGTCGATCACCGCCAGCGCCTGACGTTCATGGTGGGCGATGGTGTTGTACAGCGCGCCGTGCGGCTTCACGTATCGCACTTCCGTACCGGCCGCGCGGGCCAGCCCCTGCAGCGCGCCAATCTGGTAAATGACGTCGGCGGTGAGCTCATCGCTTGCCACGTCCATATTGCGGCGGCCAAAGCCCACAAGATCCGGGTACGCCACGTGCGCGCCAACCACCACACTCTGGGCCTTAGCGGCTTTCAGCGTTGCTAAAATTCCGGCGGGAGACCCGGCGTGGAAGCCGCAGGCCACGTTGGCGCTGCTGACCAGCTTGAGAATGGCCGCATCGTCACCCATGCTCCACTGCCCAAAGCTCTCACCTAAATCACTGTTTAAATCGATTGTTTTCAACATCTTTTGTTCCTTAGACAATCTTCAGGAAGTCAAATATCGCGCCGACGGAGAGCGCCCCCATATACCAGGTAAGCGCGCAGGTGATTAGCCCCGTCCACAGCAGCCAGCGCGGATAGCGGTAACCCGTCATCAAATCGGCCCGCTTCCAGCCCACGTAGATAAAGAGCGTCATGCCGATCGGTAAAATCAGGCCGTTAAAGCCGCCGGCAAAGACCAGCAGCGCCGCCGGAGCCGTGCCTAACATCAGGTAAATCACCAACGAGACGGCGATAAAAATCACCGTCGCGATGCTGCGCTGACGCTCGCCCATTTGCTTATTAAACACCGTCATAAAGGTCACGGAGGTGTAGGCCGCGCCAATCACGCTGGTAATTGCCGCAGCCCAGAAGATAAAGCCGAAGAGCTGCACGCCGAAGGAGCCGACCGCATGCTGGAATGCCTGCAGCGCAGGGTTTGCCACCTGGCTGGAAATATCCAGCGTGACGCCGCTGGCAACCACGCCTAACACGGCGAGGAACAGGATATAACGCATTAACCCAACGACCAGTATGCCTTTTGTCGCGCCGGAGGAGACAGCCTGAATATTCTCCACGCCGCCCATGCCTTTATCCAACAGTCGGTGCGCGCCGGCGTAGGAGATATAGCCGCCGACGGTACCGCCTACGATGGTGGTAATGGTGGCAAAGTTGATGTGATCCGGCAGGACGCTCTGGTACAGAGCCTCGCCCACCGGCGGGCCGGAAACGAACGCCACGTACAGCGTGAGCGCAATCATCACCAGGCCAAGCACGATCATCAGGTGGTCAATGGCGGTGCTGGCGCGGCGGGAGGAGAAAATATAAATAGCCAGCAGCGCGCTGAGTAACCCGCCCCACTTTGGCGCCAGGCCAAACATGGCGTTCAGCCCCAGGCCGGCGCCGGCAATATTGCCGATGTTGAACACCAGCCCACCAAAAATCACCAGCACGGAGAGCAGGTAACCGCTGCCCGGCAGCGTTTCGTTGGCAAGATCGGAGGCGCGCATTTTCGTGACCGTGACCACGCGCCAGATGTTCTGCTGCACCACAAAGTCGATAACGATAGAAGCCATAATGCCGAAGGCAAAGGCCGAGCCCATCGTCGCGGTAAAGGTGGCCGTCTGGGTGATAAAGCCGGGCCCAATGGCCGAGGTTGCCATCAGGAATATCGCCGCGATCAGCGATGAACGTCGCTTCTGAACAAAGGATTGGTCTTCGGTTTCATGCGCTGCCATCTTACTCACTCCATTATTAGAATTATGACCTTTTCTGTTAAGCAATAAGCAGGCCATCGTTGGAGCAAATAGCCAGATTGTTAATCAAATATAAATTTATTGTTGAACAATAAGCTAATGAGTGTTGATTAAACAGACAAACAGAATCGCAAAGTGGATGATAAAAAACCAACGCCGATCACTTTTTGGCATCTTTTAACAACTTAACGCACCAAATTAGTGCATAAAAACACGATAAATCACCAAAAAAGTGCATAACATGTCGCTTATTCTGAAATAATCCCGCTACGTCAACGTCTTGCTGCCCCCTGGCGAATATGTAAAGATTGCCGCTTACCGAATCACGCGCGGAAAATCATGAAAAAAGAGCTGCCTGCCCAGATGCTGAGCGAGAAAATCGCCGAAACTGTTCGCCATAAAATCATCATTGGGGAGCTTGTGCCCGGCACGCGTCTGTCTGAGGCCGCGCTCAGCGAGCAGCTGGATATTTCACGCAATACGCTGCGTGAGGTGTTTCGGATGCTGACCCAGGAAGGATTGCTGCGCTATGAGCCCAATCGGGGCGTGTACGTGGCGGTGCCGGATATGGCAGACATCCTCGACATCTACCGTATTCGCCGCTTAATTGAGTGCGACGCGCTAGCCCACGCCTATCCGCTGCATCCCGCCGTCACAAAAATGGAGGCAGCCGTGGAAGAAGCGCGGCAGCATCGCCAGAGCAGCGACTGGCGCAGCGTGGGAACGGCCAACATGAAGTTTCATACCGCGATTGTCGAACTTGCCGACAGCGAACGCCTGATTCGCCTCTACCGTAATATCTCCGCAGAGTTAAGGCTGGCGTTCGGCCACCTGAACGATCCGGAAATGCTTTACGCGCCTTATATCGAGAAAAATGCGCATATCCTCGCCCTGCTCAACGACGGTAATAATGCCCAGGCCGCCGCAACGCTCGCCGAATATCTGGAGCTTTCCGAGCGCACGGTGCTGGCGGCGTGGTCGCGGCATCAGCAGTCCCACTGATACCGCTATTTTCTTAGCGGCTCATTTTTCATAAACAGCGCCAGAACAAAGCCCAGCACCACAACGCCCGCCGAAATCATAAACACGGAATGAATCGCCGAACCAAAGGCCTGCAGATAATCGTTACGGATCGCCGCAGGCAGCTGGTGTACCGCCTGCGCACCAAGCTGGCGAGGCAGTTGAGTACCTTCGGGGATCAGCGTCTCAAGATTGCTGCGCAGCACGGAGGTGAACACCGCGCCGAACGCGGCCACGCCGATTGAGCCGCCGATGGAGCGAAACAACGTTGCACTTGAGGTCGCTACGCCAATAAGTTTTATTTCCACGCTGTTCTGCACGGCCAGCACCTGCATTACCATTCCAAGTCCTAGCCCCAGAAGGCCAACGTACAGGTAAAGCGTGGTCAGCGGCGTATCCAGCTTTAGCGTCCCGAGCAGCGCCATGGCGATAAAACTCAGCAGCGTTCCGATAATCGGAAAAATACGGTAGCGGCCTATTTTACTGATGATGCGCCCGCTGATGATTGAGGTCAGGATAAGCCCGCCCATCAGCGGCAGCATTTGCATGCCCGCCTGGGACGGAGTAGAAAACTTTACCACCTGCAGGTAGAGCGGCAAAAAGGTCATCGAGCCAAACAGCGACATGCCGATGATGAACCCGACCAGGCAGCTCAGTAAAAAGGTGCGGTTACGAAACAGATGCAGCGGGATCATCGGCTCAATGGCCAGCCGCTCTTCATAGATAAAACCGATGAGCGTCACGACAAAGAACGCAAAGATACACCACAGCTGTGGGTCAGACCACGCCATGACCGTGCCGCCTTCGCTAGTGAATAAAATCAGGCAGGTGAGTGAAATTGTCAGGTAGCCCGCGCCAAGAAAATCAATCTGGTGGCGAATGCGCGCCGTCTGGGATTTCAACACCGCACCAATGACCAGCAGGGCAAAAATGCCCAGCGGCAGGTTGATATAGAAAATCCAGCGCCAGGAGAAATGCTCCACCAGAAAACCGCCAATCAACGGGCCAATGACCGTCGCCAGGCCAAATACGCCGCCAAACAGTCCCTGATATTTGCCACGCTCGGCGGGCGGGATCACGTCCCCTACCGCCGCCATGGTGACCACCAACAGCCCGCCACCGCCCAGCCCCTGCAGCGCACGCATTAAAATAAGCTGCGTCATGTTTTGCGCGAGGCCACAGAGCGCGGAGCCAAGAAGAAAGACCACAATAGCCGTTTGCAGCACAACTTTACGCCCGAGAAGGTCGCCAAATTTGCCGTAGAGCGGCACGACTATCGTGGAAGCCAACAGATACGCCGTGACAACCCAGGAAAGCCTGTCCAGGCCACCCAGTTCACCCACGATGGTCGGCAAAGCAGTAGAAACGATGGTTTGGTCCAGCGCGGCCAGCAGCATCACCAGCATAAGAGCGGCGAACAGCAGGCGAACGGAGGTCGTTTGCGGCGAACCTGATGAAGCAGTTTCGGTCGTTGTCATGGTCGTTTTCATTAAAGGGGAATAAGCTCGCCCGGGCAGTTTGCTCAGAGTGTAAAGATACCTGCTTAACCGCCGCCTGAACTGCATCAAAACTCTGAAAAGCGCTTTTAGTCCGTTATTGGCAAATTAATCCTGTCGCCTCGCGTCGTCGGCTGCGAGATAACAAGGAATTCAACCTCGTTATCGGAATCATTGCGGGCCTGATGTTTTGCCTGCGGCGGAATCGGGATCCCCTTTCCTGCGGGAACCACAAAACGCTCGCCCTCCAGCTCCATCGTTAATGCTCCGGATAACACAAAAAAGAACTGCTGTGCCGCAGAATGGTAGTGCCTTTGTTCCGCGCGTCCCGCCGGCATACGCTCATGAATTACGCTCAAAGCAGAATCTTTTAACAGGTACCACCCATCACAATCCCCTCCCCACAGATAGTGTTCCGCATTTTCTTTTGAAACGATCATGATTTCTCCTTTTTAACGATAAAAATTCATAAATTTTATGAGGCGCAAACGCACTTATTTTTAGACGAAAAATATCGTTAAAAAAACGATATATCCTAATGTTTTTAATGAAGTAAATAAGCTATCAATAGCACCCGACTAAAGTTCAAAAAATAGACAACTGTCACAATTTTGAGACACTTGTTTTCATTTTGAATTTGAGAGTATATTAGCGCCTTCCGGGTAAGGTTTTACCTCCGAATACCAAGTGAAGCGGCGACAAAAGCGTGTGCGGCTTCAGCTTATTATGTACCTGTTGAGATGCGCGTCAGCGCGGAGCGATGTGAAGTGAAATATTTTCTGATGGGTATTTCTGTGATTGTTGTGTTGTGGGCCGGCACCTTCTTCCTGATGGTTGAATAAGCTTTCACAAACAGCAGCGCAATCAGAACAGGAGCCAAGGGGCTCCTGTTTTTGTTTTGTTACTCGGCATTCTCAGCGGCATTTTTCGGCAGCGGCGGCAGCAGTCCGTCAGTCCTGAACATCGCTTTAATACCTCGCACGGCCTGGCGGATACGATCCCGGTTTTCAATCAGTGCGAAACGAACGTGAGTGTCGCCGTAGTCGCCAAAACCAATCCCCGGCGACACGCAGACTTTTGCCTCCTGCAGCAGCTTTTTAGCAAACTCCAGCGAGCCCATAGCCGCGTACTGCTCGGGAATTTTTGCCCAGACGTACATGGAAGCTTTCGGGCATTCCACCATCCAGCCCGCTTCATGTAGCCCTTTGACCAGCACATCGCGGCGGCGCTTGTACTGCTCTGCGATATCACGCACGCACTGCTGATCGCCTTCAAGGGCGGCAATCGCAGCCACCTGCAGCGGCGTGAAGGTGCCGTAATCGTGGTAACTCTTGATGCGCGCCAGCGCGCTCACCAGTTCCTGGTTGCCGACCATAAAGCCGATGCGCCAGCCCGCCATGTTGTAGCTTTTTGACAGCGTGAAGAACTCAACCGCCACGTCGCGCGCGCCGGGCACTTCCATAATCGAAGGGGCTTTCCAGCCGTCATAAACAATGTCGGCATAGGCCAGATCGTGGATGACCAGCACATCGTACTGCTTCGCCAGCGCGACCACTTTTTCGAAAAACTCCAGCTCCACGCACTGCGCGGTTGGGTTAGACGGGAAGCCGAGGATCATCATCTTTGGTTTCGGGTAGCTTTCACGAATCGCCCGCTCCAGCTCGGCAAAGAAGTCCACGCCTTCCACCAGCGGCACCGAGCGAACCTGCGCCCCGGCGATAACCGCGCCGTAAATATGAATCGGGTAGCTTGGGTTCGGCACCAGCACGGTGTCACCGTGATCCAGCGTCGCCAGCATCAGGTGCGCCAGCCCTTCTTTCGAGCCGATGGTCACAATGGCTTCGCTTTCCGGGTCAATGTCCACGTCGTAACGATCTTTGTACCAGCGAGAAATGGCGCGGCGCAGGCGTGGGATCCCTCGCGACGTGGAATAACCGTGCGTGTCTTCACGCTGGGCCACGGTGCAAAGCTTCTCAACGATGTGCGGCGGCGTCGCCCCGTCCGGGTTGCCCATGCTGAAATCGATAATGTCTTCGCCGCGGCGTCGCGCAGCCATTTTCAGTTCGGCGGTGATGTTAAAAACGTAAGGGGGTAAGCGATCGATACGCGAAAAACGACGTTTTGGACTGGAGTCAGCCATAAATTCCTCAGAGTAACGTGAGCGCCCGGACCGTCCGAGCGACGCTGCCACGCGATGTGGCCTGTTTTGAAAATAGCCTGAATAAAAATCGCCTGTCGAGGGGGAAGTGAAAATATTTTTTTCGTGCATAAAACGGGAAGTTTCGAATGAAAGTCATCACTATTTCATTTTACAGATCGGGCATACATTAACCAGGTAGTAACAACTCAGTAACCTAATCCTCTGAAAGATGGAGCCACCTATGCACCTGGACATAAACGATCTGCCAAAAGCTATCCGTGAGATAAAACAAAAGCTGCGCCACGATCTGCCTAATTATCAGTCTGTTTTCGCCGAACTTGAGGCCAATATTCGTCAACAGATCGAGACGATCCGCGCGGAAATGGATCGGGGTGAGAACCCTGTTCCTCAGCTCAATGCCGACGACATTCTGCACGGCCACGTCAGCGAGCAACAAAAAACGCTGATCCGCCAGCGCGGCTGTTGTACGGTTCGGGGCGTTTTCCCGCAGGAACAGGCCACCGCATGGAATGAAGAAATCGGCAATTATCTGGAGCGTAACCACTTTGTCGAGCGTCTGAAAAATGCGGCAGAAGATAACTATTTCGGCACACTTGCCGACAGTAAGCCGCAAATTTACGGCATTTATTGGTCTAAGCCACAGATCGAAGCCCGCCAGCACGAACGCATGAAAGCGGTGCAGGTGTTCCTCAATAATCTCTGGCAAACGGAAAGCAGCGGCAGGCAGCACTTCGATCCAAACCGGGTCGTATCCTACGCGGATCGCACTCGCCGCCGCCCGCCCCGCTCAAGCTCGCTGGGGCTTTCTCCACACGTTGATGGCGGATCGGTTGAGCGCTGGCTGGACGAAAACTTCCGCCACGTTTATCGCCACGTTTTTTCCGGCAACTGGAAAGATTACGATCCATTTGCCGCCGAAGGCAGAACTGAAGTTCGGGAATTCCCGTCCCCTGCGGTCTGTTCGATGTTCCGTACCTTCCAGGGCTGGACGGCACTCACGCCCCAGCGCAAACACGGCGGCACGCTCAATTTGCTGCCGGTGGCGAACGCTATGGCCTGGATCCTGCTACGTGCGCTGCAGGATGATGTACCAGAAGAATCGTTGTGCGAAGCAAAGCCTGGCAGAGCATTATCCATTAACAAAGAGTGGCATCCCCTTTTACTGACTGGGATTTCCTCAATTCCCGATATGGAGCCGGGCGATACCGTTTTCTGGCACTGCGATGTGATTCATGCCGTTGAGAACGAGCACCTCGGCGAGTTCGACAGCAACGTGATGTACATCGCCGCCGCGCCGTGGTGCGAGAAGAACGCAGAGTACCTGCCGCGCCAGTGGGATGCTTTTGTTGAGGGTAAAACGCCGCCGGATTTCGCAGCCGACGATTTTGAGGTGGATTTTGTTGGCCGCGCGACCGGGCAGGATTTGACCGCCGCCGGGAAGGAGCAGCTTGGCGGGAAGTGATTGCCCCTCACGCTGCCAGAGTTGTCACTTATTCACATTTTCCTTCCAACATATTCCGGGGGAGATCTGTTGCTCCGCAGTTATTCCGTTCACCTATAGGTCTGTTTTCCCTGCACGTTCAGAGCAAGGTGAACGTGTCC
>NZ_BCTL01000043.1 GCF_001571265.1 Cedecea neteri NBRC 105707 = ATCC 33855
GAACATACGAGCTTACCGGAAGCACGCTGCTATGTGAGTTCTCCGTAGCCTGTAGATCACACGTCATCGCGCTTTTCATATTGCCGGGGAACGCCCAGGCCGGAGGGAGAGAGTTGAGGGGACGTCGGGGGAAAGAAGAAAGGCCAAAAGGCCGCGTTTCAGCTTACCCTTTCAACATCCTGCGGACTGACCTGAAACGCTGTCGGTGTACACACCGCCAGACTTAACCCTTCATGCAGGAAATCACTCAGGTACAGATGCCGCGGCGACGTACTGTCGAAGCGGATTATCTGCCACGCACTGCCGCCGCGTTGCTTAACCATTGCCTCCTTGCGCGTCCAGATCCGCCAGAACGTTTCCAGACGATGCGCCTCGGGCTCCAGCGCAATCACCGTGTGCTCACTGAGGGTGAAGGTTGCCCTGGCAATCTGTCGCCACAGCGGGCGCGGGCGAATGGCTTCGATATCACAGCCCACCGGACCTTCGTCGCTAATCAGTAAGGCAATGTCGTCACCGCTATGGCTTAAGTTGAACCACAGCGCATGGCTGTCGTCGAACCCGGGTTTGCCCTGCTCGCCGTAGCCGATCTCCGGCAGCGGAGAAATGGCGTGACACAGCAGAGCCCGTCCGGCAAGCCAGGCGTTGCGACACTTGCCGCCTGGTGCCTGGTCCGCCAGAACGGGCGGCAGGCTCTTCTGACAAAGCGTGGAAATCTTCCCGAGGAACAGTCTGTACATCGCTACGCCCAGCGTTTAATGACCAGCGAGGTGTTGATCCCGCCGAAGGCAAAGTTGTTGCTCTGCAAAAACTCACAGTCGATGGCCCGGGATGCTCCCATAATGTAGTCGAGGTCGCCACACCGTTCATCAGGGTGTCGCAAGTTTAAGGTTGGTGCAAACCAGCCCTCGCGCATCATTTGCAGACTCATCCAGGCTTCCAGCGCGCCACAGGCACCAAGAGTATGCCCGAAATAACTCTTCAGTGAGGAAACCGGCGTCCGGTTGCCAAACACCACGGCACTCGCCTGACTTTCGGCAATATCACCCCGGTCGGTGGCCGTGCCGTGTGCGGAAATATAACCAATATCGGACGGTGCCAGCCCCGCCTGACGCAACGACTGCTCCATGCAAACCTGCATGGTTTCACGCTGTGGCTGTGTGATGTGGGCGGCATCGCAATTAGTGGCAAAGCCAACAATCTCACCGTAGATTTTCGCCCCGCGCGCCTGAGCGTGCGTCAGTTCTTCCAGCACCAGCGTGCCTGCGCCTTCTCCGATCACCAGCCCGTCACGGCTGGCATCGAACGGGGATGGCGTGGTGGCAGGCTCGTCGTTTCGCTGACTGGTGGCAAACAGTGTGTCAAACACCGCCGCTTCGGAAGGACACAGTTCTTCCGCGCCGCCTGCCACCATCACGGTCTGATAACCGTTGCGAATGGCCTCATACGCATAGCCAATCGCCTGACTGCCGGAGGTGCAGGCGCTGGATGTCGGAATAACGCGCCCGCGCAGGCCGAAGAACAGCCCGGTGTTCACCGCCGTGGTGTGCGGCATCATCTGCACATAAGTGGTACCGGTGATGTTGCTGGTGTGCTTTTCGGTCAGCATGGTGGCAAATTCGCTCACCGGCCCGGTGCTTCCGGTCGAAGAGCCGTAGGCAATTCCGGTTGCGCCGTTGGTCAGAACCGGGTTATCAATCAGCCCGGCCTGCTCGAGCGCCAGTTCGCTGGCGCGGGTGGACATCAGTGACACGCGGCCCATCGCACGCGTGCGTTTGCGTGTGTAATGTGCGGGCAGGGTGAAACCATCAATCGGGGCACCAAGTAGTGTGTGTAGACCCTCATAGATTTGCCACTCCGGCATTTTTCGCACCGCATTCTGATAGCCTCGCAGGCCTTCAGATACCGCTGCCCAGTTTTCGCCAAAGGCGGTCACACCGCCCATGCCGGTGATCACAACGCGACGGATCACAACATGCCTCCATTAACAGAAATCACTTGCCGGGTGACATAGCCTGCAATATCTGACATCAGGTAGCTGGCGAGCCCGGCCACTTCTTCGACATGACCCATACGTTTCATTGGAATAACGCTCATTGCTTCTTTCAGCGCCCTTTCTTCCATAGCGATCATCCCGGTATCGATAAGTCCCGGCGCGATGCAGTTGACGGTGATTTTGCGTTTTGCCAGTTCAATCGCCAGCGCTTTTGTCGCGCCGATAATCCCCGCCTTTGCTGCGCTGTAGTTGACCTGCCCGCGATTGCCCATCAGTCCGGAGACCGAGGACAGCGTGATGATACGGCCGCCTTTGCGGGTTGAGATCATCGGCATTACGCTGGGATGAATGACGTTGTAAAAGCTGTCGAGATTGGTGCGGATAACACTGTCCCAGTTGTCTTCACTGAGTGTGGGAAATGCACCATCGCACGTAATGCCTGCGTTGCTGACCACACCGTACCACGCGCCGTGCCGTTCAATATCGGCCTCCAGCACCTCGCGGCACTGCTCGCGATGGCCGACATCAAATTGCAACAGACGCCCCGTGCCGCCTGCGCGTTCAATGGCCGAAAGCGTATCGCCCGCGCCCCGCTCGTCGCTGTGAAAGTGTACGCCGATGCTGAATCCGTCTGCGGCCAGTTTAAGCGCAATGGCGCGCCCGATACCTTTGCTGGCACCTGTGACCAGTACTGAACGACTCATGATGGCGATCCCTGTTGAAAAAGCGTAGTGAGTTCC
Organism: Cedecea neteri NBRC 105707 = ATCC 33855; assembly: GCF_001571265.1. Classification (GTDB taxonomy): domain Bacteria; phylum Pseudomonadota; class Gammaproteobacteria; order Enterobacterales; family Enterobacteriaceae; genus Cedecea; species Cedecea neteri. The sequence goes on from NZ_BCTL01000043.1 coordinate 2,734, forward strand.
TGTGGTCCGGGCTGGAAGGTACTGACCCGTCCGCTCGCGAGTGTTTCACCCTTGTGGGTAATTTCGCACTCAAAGCTGCCAAAACGCTCATCCTGCATCAGCAGCGAAACGGTTATCTCAAGCGTACTGTCGGCCTGAAATTCTCCCGCAGCACATTTCAGCTCGCGCGCGCCGAGTACCATGCCAAGTGATATCGGCGCTTCACCGCGCTGATGGCGATTCCAGCCGGACCATACACCGACGGTCTGCGCCATCAACTCCAGCGCGTACCAACCCGGAAGACAGCCGTTGGCATCAATGAACGGGGCCAGTACGCCGTTGCGATTGACGGTCACCCGGCAAACGGCCTGTTCGTTTGTCACGTTTTCTGTCGTTTCCAGGAGCAGCATTGGGGCGTGGTGAGGCAGATATGCGTCTGGTGTTAAATAGTGGCTCATGCCATTCTCCCCAGCAGAATGCTGACGTTATTCCCGCCAAAGGCGAAGGAGTTGGATAAAATCGTTGGACGTGCGAGCGGCTGCGACTGACGCACAATACCGTTCTCCGGCAGTGCCGGATCAAACGGTGACTGGCTGAAGTCCTGTACGGGTAGCGGCAGTCTCCTCTCAAGGATCAGCATGCTGATGGCCGCTTCAGTGATCCCCGCCGCGCCCAGTGTGTGGCCCGTCAGGTGCTTGGTGGAGCTGCACGGTACGCTGCTGCCGAACAGGTCGTGAATCACTCTTGCTTCTACCCGATCATTCAGCGATGTGGCGGTGCCATGCAGATTGATATAGCCAATTTCGTGGGGATGAAGCCCGGCATCGGCAAGCGCCTGTCGAATGGCGCGAACAGCCCCTTCGCCTTCAGGGTGTGGGGCAGAAATATGATGCGCGTCGCTGGATTCACCCACGCCCAGCAGCGCTATCGACTGCGGTTCGCGGGTCAGCAACATCAGTGCTGCGCCTTCACCGACAGTAATGCCGCAGCGGTCACGGCCAAATGGCTGGCAACGCGTGGTGGACAGTGACTCTAAGCTGTTGAAACCGTTGACAGGCATCCGGCTCAATGTATCGGCCCCGCCGACAATCGCCACGTCGACCAGATCTGCCTCAATCAGACGGCGGCCGCTGATCATTGCACGTGCACTGGAAGAGCAGGCGGTAGAAAGCGTATAGGCCGGGCCGTCGAGCTTCAGCCAGTTACGCAGAAAGCGCGACGGATCGCCCAGTTCCTGCTGCGTGTAACGCCAGTGATGGCTGGCTTCGCCGCGCAGCCTGCGACTGACGTGAATGTCGCCTTCGTCAAGTCCGGAGGTACTGGTGCCCATAATGACCGCCACACGACCACGACCAAAGCGTGCGATAGCCTCCGTGACCTGCGGTTGGATCTGGTCCAGGGCCGCCAGCAGCAGCTGGTTATTGCGGGAACGGTGATTGACAAATTCGTCAGGAATGAACGGTAGTTTACCTTCCACGCCGCCAAGCACCGCGACTTCCCCCTGTAACCAACCCTCACGTGGGCGCATGCCTGGCGCTACGCCAGTGCTCAGGTTGTCGGCAATCTCGTCCAGTGTGCTGCCCAGTGCGTTAACCATTCCGGCGGCGGCAATATAAATCATCTCAGTCACCCAGCGATTGAATAGCGATGCGGTAGTTAAACACGTGCTGCTCAATGCTGATGGGCACGCGTTTGCCTTTGCGTTGCAGGTAGGTTATCTCCTCTACCAGCTTGCTGCTGGCATTGCGTAGTTCGCGTTTATCGCCAGTGTCGGTGAGCGTCCAGCCTTTTGGCAGATACGGTAGCCAGGCGCTGACTGGCCAGTGACTCAGCATCACGTCTGCCAGGACCTGGTTTGCGGGGGGCAGTTGCGGCATCACGATGGATTGCTCAGTATGCATGCCTTTTTCATCGTAGGTGACAAGGAAGAGACGAATGCCTACGGAGGAGAGCCCCGCGAGAGTCAGCGCTTTATTGTCGGCGTTGAGCATCATCAGCAGAGACTGAGTTTTACCGTTCACGCTGCCGGTCAGTAACTGCTGCGCACTGATCTCAGGGGTAATACCCGGCGGAGGCAGTGTCACCTGAGTGCCTGGTTGCAGCCAGGCCTGTGGACGGGTGTTGTCACGCCCCGTGGAGTGGCTGCAGCCCGCCAGAAGCAGCGCGGTGGTGAGCCAGAACAGGCGTTTTATCATTAAAACCTCAATATCTGCTGGGTGAAACGGCGCTTATCCGGCCTGCGCAAACCATCATGGTTAGCAGACCCGCACAGGCGATGCGCCGCCGGGCATGCGGTATCGGCAAGTACTATCATTGTTTGCTTTGCTCTTGTTTGGCCGGCATTGCCAGCGGGGACAGCAAGAAGGCGGTGAAAATCCCGCTGACCAGCACGATGCCAAAACTGCTTATCGCCGGGGTGGTGCTGAAGACCAGCATCCCCAGGGTCAGCAACGTGGTTATCATCGCCAGCCCAATCGCCAGCAGCGAGGTCATCGGCGTACCGCGAGGGTTGCTGAAAAACAGGGTGTAGTTGATGCCAATGCCTAACACCATGACCAGTGCCAGCAGGGAAAACAGGTTTACCGTATGTCCGCTGAATGCCAGTACGGCCAGACTGCAGCCGAGCGACAAGGTTGACGGTACCAGGCTAATGAGTCCTTTGCGCCAACCCAGGCGCACCATTGCGCTCGCAGCGATAACGCCCAGCGCCATGACGAGCAGGGTGGTCAGAATGATGCGATACAGCGAGAACAATGCATCAAACGACGCTTTGCGATCGAACCATGCCACCCCTTTGACCCGTTCAGCGAGAGTTTTCAACATGGCACTGTTTTTCACACCGTCGACAGGGATCAGTACGCCGCTTTTGCCGTCAGATAACGTCAGCCACAGCAGACGCCAGCCTTCGCTTGCCGGGCTTTGCAGCCAGGCGTCGACGGTCACGGGCATTGGGTTAACATCAGGTGAAATCGCTGATAATCCGGCACCAGCGAATGCTTTCGTAATTGCAGGTGTGGCCTGTTTCAGCAGCTGTAAATCCTGCTGCTGGCGTTTCAGCGAATTTAGCGGCAGCGTGTGATAGCTGCTGAAGATGCCTTGTGCGCGAGCCTTATCCAGCGCCGGCGTAAAGGCTTCCAGCCGCTCCAGCGTTTGCTGTGCGTCGGCACCGTATACCACAAACCATTTCTGATCGACGCTCTGCCCGGTGAGCGCGGTGATGTGCTTTTCCTGTGCCAGTAGATGCTGCGGGAGTGCCTGTAGCTGAGAAATATCGTCATCTACATGCAGCGTCACCAACCCGGCCAGCGAGAAAAGCGCCAGCGTCACCGGTAAACCAACTGACAACTTTTTATCGTGACGCCAGGCCGCCAGCCAGCGCAGCATCAGGTGCATCATCGGCACCGGGCGAACCGGCAGGCCACGACACAACCACGGATGCCAGAACACCACGGTCAGACAGGAGGCGCTTAAACCCACGGCGGCAAACACGGCCATCTGACGAATGCCCGGGAATGGCGCGAGCATCATGATCAGATATGCTGCCACAGTCGTCAGCAACGCCAGCAGCAGCGCGTGACGTACTTTGGCCAGGCTTTGCCACGGCGTTGAGGTTGCACCGTGAATCATGCGTTCGGTCAGGTAGTAGAGCGTGTAGTCGGCAGAAATGCCGATGATACTCATGCTCATTACCAGCGTCATCAGATGCAGTTCGCCGAACAGCAGCAGGGTGACCACCGTGCCAGCCAGTGCACCGATGCTGAGAGAAATCAGGCTCAGCATAAGCGGACGTAGTGAGCGGAACACCAGCACAATCAGCAGGATCACGCCCAACACTGTCGCCAGGCCGAGGGTAGAAACGTCATGCTTCGCCTGCTGGCTGGCGAAGTCACTGTAGAACATGGTTCCGCGCGACAGCAGCTGCGCCTGCGGATACTGCGCTTTCAGCTCAGCTTCCAGAGCGTTCAACTGGGTGACCCGCGCATGCGTTTGCTGCATGTCGAACGATGAACCGTTCAGCTCGCCGTGCAGCAAATACCAGTAGTTTCCGGCCCCGTCCCGTGCCACCAGCCAGCCGTCCATCAACTGCAACGTCTGTCCGTTTTGCGCCAGCGCCAGCTGCGAACCGCGCACCAGCATCAGTGGATCGTTTTTCAGTTCGTTGCCACTGACGCCGGAAAACGCCGAATACAGCTGCGATAAAATCCACTGCGCCTGAGCCTCGCCGCCCTGTTGCAGCCGGGCGCGAGTGTCCGGGTCGACAAGTCCGTTACGGTGCATAAAGAAAAACTCACCCCAGCGCTGCTGGCTGCGGGTATCCATCGCACCTTTCACCTTATGCAGCACGCCGGACTGTGTAAGCAGCGTTTGCCAGCGTTGTGCCACGGCCGTATCGGGTCTCTTACCGGGACTGACCATCCACACCAGCTGGTTGTCGAGGCGCTGAATAAAACCGTCGTTCAGAGCAGGCGGAATCGCTCCCAGCGTTTGTGCCGGTAACATCGCCAGAACGCTGCTGTTGAGACGTGCACGCGGCAGAAACAGTATGAGCACCATGAGCAGCGTCACGCACAACGCCAGCCAACCAAAGGCCAGGTACCGGGCGTTAGTGGGCGACAAAGCGCTGATGTTCGTCATCGGTCAGAGTAGCCGGGGTCAGGTGATGTTTTGACAGGGTGATGTCAGTGCGATCACCCTGTTTATCATTAAGCTGGATGGTCTCGAGACAGGTTTTACCCCCTAAATCGATAGAGGTGAAAATCTTGTCCAGAGGGGTGGTGACTGGCGTCAGCTTCAACGTCCAGCGGTCGTTGCCCAGGTCTTTAAAGTCGAGGCGGAAATTCTGCTCCAGCATCTTACGATCCGCCTGGAACAACGCGCGCAGCAGATGGTTGAACTGAAATATCTGCGGATTGTTATCCGCGGTAATGATCTGCGGCGGCTGGTTGTTAATGCTTTGAACCATCCGTGAATCATTGAGCATTAACCTCATCGGGAACGGTGCGGTCTGATCCCACAATAGCCCGGTGCCACGAGCGATCAGCATTTCACCCTGCGAGCGAAGCGGCTGTGGCATGGCCTTGACGGTGCGGATTTGTTCGAAATGTGCACGGATAACCGGTTGTTCAGCAAAACGCTGCTGGAGTCCGTCCAGAGTCACGGCGTGCGCCAGCGGGGCCAGCAGCAGGGCAATGAGCGGCCAGAATTTCATGGTGTCACTCCCATGAGTGCAAATAAAATCGCCGGGCTGACAAAACACAGCGCTTTGGTTTGTTCGTCCACCGCCACCTGAATGGTGTAGCCGGTAGTGGTTCGCTTCCCGGTGGTGGCGTCGAAAATTTCGTAGCCGATGCGCAACCGGTTTTCATACTCTTCGAGCGTGGCCCGCACGCGGATGACCTGCTCGAAGGTCACCACATCCCGGTATTTCACACGTGTGTCCACCACTGGCCAGACGTAGCCGGATTTTTTCATCTGCCGGTAGCCGTAGTCGAACTGGTTGAGCAGCGCCTCACGTGCCATTTCGAAGTAGCGAAAATAGTTGCCGTGCCACACCACCCCCATCATATCGACGTCGTGGAACGGCACGGTGATTTCAACTTCAGTGGTAAAGCGGGGATCATTCAGCACCCCTTACTCCTTATCCGTTGCGTCCGGCAACTGCCAGAAGTCCAAAAAATTAAACCAGTCGAGAGGCGACTGCAGGGCGTAGTGTTCAAGGCGTTGTGCGTAGTGGTCGACGGCGGCCTGTAAGGCCTGCTGACGCTCACTGCGCGGTAGCAGCAGCGGGTCAGCGAAGGGTTCGCAGTGGATGTGCAGTTTGCCCTGCTTTTTGAGGGCGAAAATTATCAGCACCGGACATTTAAGCACCGAGGCCAGAATAAACGGCCCCTGCGGGAATGGTGCAGGTTTGCCCATAAACTCGCTCCAGATAACACGCCAGCCGCCGCCGCGCGGCGGATTGACCGCAATCCGGTCACCGACAATTGCCACCCATTCGCCCTGATCGAGTTTCTCTTTCAGCAGCATCGCGGTATCCGGACCAATGTTCGTCACCGGGATCAGATGGAGGCCTGACTGCGGGGCGTTCTCTGCCATTACCTGCTTAAACCGCCGGGCGTTATCGTTAAACACCAGGGCGTTAATGGTGCGGGTCGACAGTGCCCGGCAGGCTTCCACATCGCCAAGATGTGATGCCAGCAGCAGCTTGCCTCTTGGGGCAGACATATCCAGCGTTTCCTCCGCACCAGGTGCAAACGCGATATCGCGCCCGGGTTGCAGGGCTCCGCCCCAGCTGGCGATTTTATCGAGAATGGCGTGTCCGAAGCGCATGAAATGATAAAAACTGGTAAGGCGCGCAGGCTGGGGCATATTGCGGGCTTCGAGTACTTTCCTGGTTGCCGCAATCCACTGTTGCGACGCGCGGCGCGGTGCGCTGGCGGTAAGCCAGAACACGGCTGTCACCGGCCATAACAGCAGCGAAAACGTGCCCCGACCAAAGGTCTTCCATATCCAAATCATAAGGCGCATGCCCCATAAGCCTTTGGCCTCTGGCTGACATGCCCAGTGCTGCGTGCGTTTACGCCTCAACAGTGAGGGGATGCGCGGCAGCATGCCAAAGAACAGGCGGGTATGCATCCACGCTATTCGCACGTTGTCCCCCAGGGCGTCGAAGTGTGACAGGCCGTCTGGCGGGTAGGTCACTTGCGTGGGCACGAAATAGCTGGTGTTGCCCTGCCAGTAGAGGCGCACCATCACGTCGGTATCGAAATCCATCCGTTTGCCAGGCGTCACACGCGCTGTCAGCTTCAGTGTGGGAGCCACGGGGTAAACGCGAAAGCCGCACATGCTGTCCTGAAGTTGTAAAGAGAGTGTTTCAATCCACACCCAGACGTGGGTAACGTAACGTCCATAGAGACGCGAGCGCGGCACGGAGTCGTCGTAGACGGGTTTGCCGGAGATCAGCGCGTCCGGATGTTTCTGCGCCACAGCCAGCAGGCGAGGAACATCCTCAATCGCATGCTGTCCGTCGGCATCCACCTGGACTGCATGACTGAAACCTCCGCGCTGCGCTTCCTCAATACCGCGGATCACTGCCGCGCCTTTGCCAGTATTCTCCGGCAGACGGACAAGCGTGACGTTATCGTGTTTGGCGGCAAGTTTTTCCAGCGCTACCCGTGTGACTTCCTCGCTGCCATCGTCAACGATAATGCACGGTAGAGCGAATGCAGAAAGACGCGCCAGCACGCTCGCCATCATCGCACCGTGGTTGTAGCAGGGGATCAGAATGCAGGGTGAAAACATTACTGACATAAGCAAATTTTTCCGCTGCTGGCGGTGAGGCGGATGTCGCCGTCATGGCGCAGATAGCTAAAGGTCAGTAGCTGTTTTTCCGCCTGCCAGTTAAGCGTCAGCGTGACGATGGTGTCTGGCAGCAGAGGCGCCTGAAACTTGAGGTTCTGGATACGGTGAAAATGGTAGCCAGGGGCCAGCAGGGGGAGGGCATAGTGCATGACCCAGTCGAGTTGTGCCACGCCCGGCAGCAGGGACTGGACGTCAAAGTGACCCTGGAACCAAAACAGGTCCGGATCCAGATACAGCACAATGGATAACGTCCCTGGCCCGATCAGATGGCGTTCAATTTCACGCGGTTTCATGCAAATAACTCCTGCAATTGCGCGCACACGCGTTTATTCATGCTGTTAACAGGTATTTCATCAACCACCCGCCAGTAACGGGGCACGGCGATCGGATCCAGCAGCGGCAACAACGCCTGATACCACGCTTGCTCCTGCGCTTTTCCATCGGTTTGCAGCCACTGCTGGCGTGCGTTCTCGCTCAGCACCAGTACCACGCCAAGGCGCTGACGACCCCCGCGTAAAACGGGCACTGCGACGGCATCCCTCACGCCCGGCAACGCCATCAGGCGGTGTTCCACTTCGCTCAGCGAAATGCGTTTTTCTTCCATTTTGACAATGCGGCCCCGACGGCCCGTAAGGCGAAAACTGTCATTCATCTGCTCTATGTCATCGTCAAGTAGCAGCCCTTTGGCTTGCGCCAGCAGCGGTGACCGCAAACGCCATTCTTCGCCTTCGGCATGCAGGGTCACGCCCGGAAAAAGCCGCCATGAGGTCTCGTTATTCATACGATGTTGCCAGGCCATAATCCCGGTTTCTGTACTGCCGTAGATTTCATCCGGCCAGACGTTGAACCATCGCTGAGTGTCCTGCACGCTTTTCCACGGTAGCGTATCGCCTGCAGAGAGGATCATGCCCACCGGCGGCGGCGTCAGGTTCTGGTCAAGCCGCTTCAGGAACGCCGGGCTACTGATAAATACGTAGCGGTGCCGGTTGTCCAGCGCACAGAGCTGTTCGATGTAACTGGTCATCGCCGCGTGCAGCGGCATGCCGCAGGCCATTGGCAAAAAGATGCGGAACGTCAGGCCATAAAGGTGCAGCGGTATGACGGAGGCCACCACCCGGCAACCGTCAAAACGCGGGCTGAAGTGGGTGTGCAGCATGCTGGCTTCTTTATCAAGCAGAGCCACGGGTTTGATAATTTGCTTCGGTCGGCCCGTTGAGCCCGAGGTTAACACTTCGACGTAGCAGTCTTCAGCGACAGGTGGTAGCGCGACCTCGCCCTGATGAGCACCCGTGCGAACCACGATTTGTAACCCGTTGTACTTAAGCTCCGTGTCGCTCAGGACGCCATCGAATATTTCCCGTTGTTCGTTCAGCACGGAGGCGCGGCAATGCCCGGGGATCACCGGCACTTTTCCTGCGTGCAAGGCGGCGAGCAGTGCGACAATAAACAGATAGCTGTCCTCGAAACAGATCGCCCAGCGTTGACCGGGCTGTGCCTGTAAAGCCTTTACATGGGCCGCGACGTCGTGGCGCAGTTCGCCAAGTGACCACTGGCGTTCGCCAAGCCAGGCAATGCAGGTGTCGTCAGGCCGCGACAGGCTCAGCCACTGAGCCAGCGGCAGGGGGTGTGTCATGGTTGTTCTCTTTTCATCAAATGTCTGCGAACCCGCCATTCTGCGGCCATCAGTGTACCCATCAGCAGATAGGCTATGACGCCGTTCCACGCGGTCCACAGCTTCATATCGCCGCAAACGGCAGTGAAGAGGGCAATTGCTCCGTTCACGATAAAAAACAGGCACCAGACACGGGTGACCTGCCGGGTATAACGCACGCCTGCCGGGGGCAGTTCGGCCTCACGCAGGCGGGCGATACGCTCGACCAGTGGCATGGCGCTCCACAGTGAACTGCCAAACACGGCAAGCATCACCAGATTGACCACCACCGGATAGAACAGCAGCAACTGGTGTGTTTTCAGTAAGCTACTGGTGACGCAAAGCGCGAGGCCTGCCAGCGTCACCGTCTGCAACACACCCTGCAGCGGTCCTGGCTGGTGACGCATCAGGCACAAACGTGCCAGTAGCAGCAAAGCCATGACGGGAAGCAACCAGTGCAGACCTTTGTAGGCCAGATCAAACCCAAACAGTAGCGGCCAGGCGAGTACCGCCGCCCCCGCCACCTGCCGTATCCACTGCAGCGAGCGTGAACTGTGCACGGTCACTCGCCGTGCAGCAGACGATTTACCGTATTAACCACATCCTGAACGGTGCGGACTGACCTGAATTCGTCTGGCTTAATTTTTTTGCCGGTTTTTTTCTGCAGGTGAACGACCATATCGACGGCGTCGATGCTGTCCAGCTCCAGGTCTTCGTACAGGCGGGATTCAGGTTTGACATTCAGAGGATCGATTTCAAACAGCTTGTGCAGAAGTTCGGTCACTTCCTCATAAAGGGTTTCTTGTGTGGTCATACGAATTCGTCCTCAGGCACGCTGCGTGCTGATAAAGGACGCCAGTGTGGCAACGGAATAGAAATGCTGACGCATCTCTTCGCTTTCCGCGGAAAGCACCACGCCATACCGATCTTTCACCGCCAGCCCCAGCTCCAGCGCATCAATGGAATCCAGGCCTAAACCGTCGCCAAAGAGAGGGGCATGGGTGTCAATTTCATTCGCGGATAACTCCTCAAAATTCAGGGTCTGAATGATGAGATTTTTGAGTTCAAAATAAAGCGTTTGCATCATTAATTCCTGCCATAAAAGGGCGTTCCCGGTCATCTTTCCGGGTTTGTGTTTTGTAATTCAGACAGAAACAACCGGTTGAGCTGGCGGGCTGCCATGGCGGGTTCCTGTGTGTTTGCATCATAAAAATCGGTCATGGCGATGCGATCGCCAACCTTCACTTCAAAGACCGGTTTTACCGGTGGTACGTCGTACCACCGACTCTGTTTATCGAGCATCCGTTCACTGCAATGAATGGTTACCAGGCGGACATCGCTTGCGCACCGCACCGCAATATTCGCCGCACCGCGCTGCAGGGTCATCGGTTCACCGTAGCGGGTTCGAGTGCCTTCCGGGAATATCACAATGGTGTCGCCCTGCGCCAGCCGCCGCTGACTCTCGGGCAGCAGACTGGTGGCCTGACTGTTGATCAGGTAGTCGGCACTGTGGATCACGCCGCTGACAAACGGGTTTTTCAGCAGCCCGCTTTTCACCAGGCAGTCAGTTTCCGGCATCATCGAGGCCAGGAGCACGTAGTCCAGCAGCGACGGATGATTGGCGACAATCAGACAGCCTTGTTCCTGCTGCAAAATGGCTCTGCCGTGAAAGCGGTAATCCAGCACGCCCATCGCTTTAGTGACCCACAGAAAAAATCGGAAGCTCAGCGAAATGCTGCGACGGGCGATGCGACGCCGTTTCGCGGCATCACGTACCACACCTGACAGTATGTTGAATCCGATAAGCGACAGCAGCAGGCCGCCAAGCCCAAACAGCGAGAAGCAAAATCCGGTGGCGAAAATACGCCACAGGCGGTTGAGCAATTTCATACGCGGGACCAGTTCCAACGGGAGACCTCACCTTCGATGGTGAATTCCCGGTCGTCGCGCAAATGGTGGCGCAGAAATGTCAGGCTTTGCGGTAAGCCGCTTTCCCCTGCGTTGCCGCCCGGTGCCGTGGTACATTTCAGGCTATTGTCGGCCTCAAACACCAGCGCTACCGCGTAGGCCCAGTCAGGCATGTCGGGGGGCAGGTCCGGGTGATAAAACGCCGGCACATTACCGTCAAAATCGACCATCAGCACGCACTGGTAACCTGCCTGCAACAGGCTGATGACTTCGCACAGCCCCTGCAGGAAAGTGTCTTTCCCTGCCGAGAGCGACGACGAGACGACGGGATGTTCGGCCACAACAGTCAGATTTCCCACCGCCGAGTTGTGTACGGAGAGTGCGAAATCAGTCGGCGACACAGGCTGACGCGTAGCAAGCGCCTCCAGAATGCGGTAGTTTCGCTCCAGTTCGCCGTGGCGGCTGGTATAGAGCACCGCATCTACAGCATGCTTGCGCAGCATCGACAGACCGCATTCCACCGCCAGCTTGCTACCTGAACTCAGGCGGCGTGCGGTCATCATCGGAAGTGTCGTCAGCTTAGCTTGCGGGGCGTCCGGGTCGATAGTGTTCGCGCTTTGGGCCCAGTCGAGCCACTCGGCGTTATCGCTTAATCCAGGCGCCCGGGCCTGCCAGTCGGTTAGGTTTAATGCAAAGTTCATTGGTGTAAGCCAGGTCTTTCCCTACTCAGAGCAGTAATGTTAAGCCAGTTATTTTTGTGTTATTCATGTGGCAGTATTTCGTTGTCACGGTTTATCCAGCCGGTGTCACCTGCAAAGTGCGGCCTGGTGCATCACATCATGCAATGTTGAAGGCCCCAGGGGGAACTGTTGCGGGGCGAAATCGATAGAAATTCGGTCTTTTCTCGCAGGCTATTACGCACGGTGTCTGGTGACCCGTGCGTGCGACGGTGGATTACAGTTGTGCCCCGGTGGAAAGATTCATCTGAATATCTTTATCGAGGTTATGCACCCAGCGGTTGTAATTCTTATGAATTTTTCCTTCGGCAGCCATCAGATTGACGCTGCTGTCATATTTAATGATGTAGCTGTTGGCAGAATACTGCACAATAATATTGGCACGATGGTCGCGTGCCTGTTGGCGACCGTTAATCACGCCAGGACCAGCATCGTTCATGATCCACTGGCGATTCAGACCCGCCTTCAGAATAGCGGCGCGAACCTGCGTTTCGGTATGCCCGGTGCTGACATTGTTTTGTACGGTTTCAATTGGCGCGGTGCGTGAGACGCAGCCTGCCAGTAAGCCGACGACAATCGCGGAGGAAAACCATTTCATTATCTGTTTCATCAAAAACGTCATCTCCTGTTTTAATTAATGGATTATTAGAACAAGTGAAATCCAAACCAATTATCAACGCCTGAAGAAATAAAGAACATAATCCATGAAGAGTTATCGTAAGGTTAAATTTAGCCATTTTTATTAATTAATTGTTGCAGGCAGTTAGGCGGTCATGGAGAGAATTAGATAATTATTCACAGTCGGCTTTAGTTAGTCAGATAATGGTTTTTATGCGAAGAGAAATAATTTCACTTTCCAGGTCATTTTATTCATGGATTAGCTTCCTGTCGTGTACTGGTGTGACCCATCCCCATTAATACGCGTTTTTCCGGTGAATAAATCAGCCGTATCCGATGTGCCGTGGCACCCCAGGAAGGCCTGCTGGATTACCGTTTATGGGATAGATACCAGACTTTTTCGCCATACTGATTCAGACCCAGGATGCAATTTGGGCGCGATATCTTGCCAGTTCTACGGGTGAAGCCCACGATCTAACTGTGCCTGATTGTGTTTGAGTTGCTGCTCAATTTTTTGCACGGGACCACGCGCTTCGATCCTGACTGAGTCAGGCCCTTCACTGAAAAATCCGAATTGTACCCGAATAGTCATGCGATCCAGCGATCGTCTGCGTTATCCTGAATGGCTATTTATTTCCTGGTTTTCAGTCATTGAGATTCTTAAAAGAATTGCGTAACGTGCGAGATGTTTAATCATGTCCCCTTATAAAGATATTCCGTCGGTAGATCATGTGGCGTTTCTTGAACATGTTAAATCACCATTACACGACATCAACGAAATTGATCTTATAGATTTACTTACTTCACTTTGGCTTGCAAAGAAAAGAGTTATTATCATTATCTTTGTTTGCATGCTGACGGGATGTATGGTGTATTTATTTCAACCCCAAGCCTGGACCAGTAAAGCCATAATTACGCCTGTAGAGTCGACACAACTGGATGAATTACAAGAAACCCTGGCAGATATACAGATCCTTGGTGTTGATTATTCTGTCGATCGGGATGATATGTTTAATTTATTTATTAAAAAGTTTGAGTCACAGCGATTGGTGAATGAATATATTAGGTCAGCACCTGCTTTGGTCGGGAAGCTTGTGGCGGCGGGAAAAAATGCGGACGCTTTTCGTCATACTATCAGCGAGATTGCTGAACAGATGAAAGCATCGAATAATTATACGGGAAAAAATGAGTCTGATCAGCCTTTCCGTTCCTGGACATTAAGTTTTACCGGAGCCCATGCCAGTGATGCACAAGATGTGCTTAGTGGCTATATTGCTTTTATCTCGGATAAAACAGCCAGTCAAATAGTGCGTGGTATTCGTAATGCCCTGGCATTGAAACTTAATACTGAGAGGGAAAAATTGACGTTGGATCGTGTTCAACTACAAAATAGCCACAATTCCAGCATCCTGAGGCTGGGTTATGCACGAAAAATAGCACAGGCAGCTAACATAACAGAGCCTGTCTATGGCAAGGGTCAGATAGTCAGCGACGACCCTGATTTCTCTGTAACCCTCGGGACCAAAGGTATCTCGAGTAAACTTGAAATAGAGAAAACAATCAGCGATTTTACTGAACTTAATCCGGATATTAAAAATCGAGAATATCGGCTAGCCCGGCTTGAAGAGGTTAGTATTAAAAATACCAACATTCCAGTGATTAACTTTCAGCAGTCACCTACGTACCCCATTAAGAAAGATGGCCCCGGTATAGTGGTTTTTTTAATATTGAGTGCGCTGATAGGGGGAATCGCTGGGTGCGCCAGCGTACTTCTTTGTCATGCCATCGCCGTGAAAAAAAGATCTTCCTGACGAAGTAAATGCCAGGCCTTGGCTACTACCTGTATCGGCGGTAGCCACGCCGCTGGCCAGCCAGTGAACTATCAACCGGCGTATCTGGTTTAACAGTGAATTAATCATAAGTGTGACCACGCCATTATGCTGCCGAAAAATGCCGCCTGGCATTCACGTAACACAGTAGGCGGTTGTGTCAGGAATGGATGAGCATGGCAAAAAACGTGGGAATTACACTGCTGAGCAGTGCAGACAGAACGTAACCTAAAAGGCTTTATGGTTATGAATGCCATGAAACATCAGATCTCAAACAGCAACGCAGAATCACTAAACACTAAAATGTGGCTGCAGGGATCAAGTCCAGAGAATACCGGAACAAAGAACGCTTCTAAATCGCAGTGGTGTTCCATTATGGCAGGTTAAACATGGAAATCTGAGTCTCCCACCATGGACGGGGAAGACCCATGTAACACAGTAAAGTCAGTGACAAAGACATACCAAGACAGGGCTGGGTTAAAATGCGCTTGACTCCTTTGTCTTCCATCCGTTTCGGGTGGTCGTCAAGCCACATTACGCTGGCGGTTTCACTGGTGTTAACTCGAGCTACGCCCGTTCTATGTTTCTGGCTACTCGCCAGTGTCTGAGGTATGAAAGCACACCGCTACATCTTGCGCCGGGCTTGATTAAATATGCCCGCCTATTAGCCGGCCCCTAAAGGGGGGTTATTCCATCTTCTGCCACGGCAAATACGATTTCACTTTTGCAGCATAAAGGGCGCTAAGTCCGGCTATGCACATCGTCATTTTCTCCTGTGTTGCCTTTCCTCTTCGTATCAGCTTCCGGTCATCGTCCCCCAACACAACCTGGCCCGCAAGGTAATGCAAAGCCGCTACGCGCCCTTGCTGGCCAGAACGATGCCGGGAGGCCGAACCGTCAGGCGATACGAAGACGAAATTTACACTGACGGAGAAACAACCATGACGATGAACCTGCATACCCAGACAAGCAACCCTAATCCCGCACAGGCGACCAGCGTATCCCCGCTGGAGCAGTCAGGCTCCCCAAAAACGAAATTTTCTAAGGGCAAAACCAAACAAAAAAAAGATGTTTATCAGACTGTCACCGACAGCATTATTGAAGCGCTGGAAATGGGGGTTAAGCCGTGGATGTGTCCGTGGAAACGTAACGGCATGGTGTCGGGTATCCCGTCAAATCTCAGCACCGGTACGGCGTACAGCGGAATAAACATCATGCTGTTTTGGTGCAGTGCTGCAAAGCCGGGCTTTAACGATTCCCGCTGGCTGACCTACAAGCAAGCCCAGGAGCAGGGCGCTCATGTTCGCAAGGGTGAAATCGGCACCACCGGCATTTTTTACAAGATGCTGGAAAAAGAAATCGACGACGGCCAGATCGAAAGGATCCCGATGGTGAAATCTTTCACCGTGTTTAACGTGGAGCAAATCGACGGGCTGAGTCTGGGGGAAGGCGCTGTGCCGCAGGCCGGAGAGGCATTCGATCCTCTGCCGTATGTTGAAACGCTTTTTCAGCGCACCGGAGCGGACATTACCGAGCGTGGTCAGCAGGCATGTTATCGACCGATTACAGATGAAATCTGGCTACCGGAGCGTCATTTATTCGATGATGCCGCAAATTTTTACGCGACGGGATTGCATGAGCTGGTTCACTGGAGCGGGGCCAGAAGCCGCTTAAATCGGGAGAAAGAGGGAAGATTTGGATCAGAAGGGTACGCGTTTGAGGAACTGATCGCTGAGCTGGGGAGCGCCTTTTTGATGGCCGATTTGGGCGTCAGGGGAGAGGTACAACACGGAAGCTATATTGCTTCCTGGTTGAAAGCCCTACGCGGGGATAAGCGCTACATTTTCAAAGCGGCCAGTGCCGCCTCGAAGGCACATTGTTTCCTGATGGCGTATGGAGAGACAAAGGCCTGCATATCAGGGCTTCAAAATGACTGAAGAAGGATGTCAAAATATCACCTTATGAAAATAAGGTGGTATTTTTTATCATGCCACTCGGGCGCCAGCTGTGGTTGGCCAGCGTCCCGTAGTGACGACCAATGAGCATGTATTTCCGGGGTTTCAGGGCAACCAATGGGCTTAAAAATGATTCTTTCCTTAAAAATAAGCAATTTGTCTGGTGGTTTGAGAGCAAAGAAAAGCGGGACAGGGCGCTGACACGACTGAAAGATACCTCCCAGTAAACAGGTATTGTGCGTGATTAAGGTCATCACATTGATGTCATCTTCACAGGCGGCCCGGTGCCCTTCATTATGCCCTCCCAAAATGTCAGCAAGCCTGCAGGTCCAGTGGCAGCAACGGGGGCTCAGTTTTCCACCCCGCCCCGGCAGTGATATTTAAAGAGCGTGTCTCCAATGGGCAGAAAATGGCGAAACGCGATGGGCCGCTTCACTGCCGGGAATACTCTCTCGCCGCCCCTCACCTGGAGTATGAAAACACAGGCATAGTAGGGCCTGGATTGACTGGAAGACACAAAATCACTGCGGGAAGGATTTGGTCTTAGTGTGAAAATTATTCTTCTGGGCAGCGTTTACGCAGTGAAAGCCAACCATGTAAGATGCGCGGACTGGCCCTTTAGCTCAGTGGTTAGAGCGAGCGACTCATAATCGCTTGGTCGCTGGTTCAAACCCAGCAGGGGCCACCAAATTAAACAAGGAGTCAGATGAGAAATCGTCTGACTCCTTTTTGTTTGAATGCAATTTGGGTCTGAAGTGGTTTGCAGAATTTTGCTACCATCACAGAGGTGATGTGCTCATCTCAGAACATTACAGGTGCACTAATGAAAAGAAGACATTTCAGCCTGGGGTTTAAACGCGAATCCGCTCAACGGGTTCCTGGCCAGAATTACACGGTTGCGGATGCAGCCAACGCTGTGAATGTTGCCTTTCCACGATGGCGCGATGGGTGAAGCAGTTGCGTGATGCGCAGTGGGCAATGACACTAAAAGTATCCCCTATCACTCTGGAGCGAATTAAAATATGTGAGCTCAGGAGAAATCTACCACACTCTTGATGCCAGACACCTTCAACAGTTCCCGATAATAGGGAAACTCAGAGCACATTATTCTGTCGCCACATTCTGCCGGGTGTTAGGGTTCATCGCAGTAGCGACAAATACCGGAAAAACAGTCTTGAAAAGCCAGACGACAGTTGGACTATATTACGATGCCAGGTTCTGGAGCGGCACAACATCTGCCATGGTTCTGCTGGCGCAAGAAGTATCGGGACCATGTCAACACTAAGGGGCTTCCTGACGGGGCGATGGCCTGCGCTTGCAAATTATGAAAGAACTGGGGCTGGTGAGCTGCCAGCTGCGCACTCAGGCCACGCGAGTTTGACGACGGGTTATCACCCTACAAGTCGGAGAATAGATACTGGAGAAACTTTAAAGCGGTGACCAGTTTTAGTTGACTGTTACCGTGAATAAGGACTCAGGTGGCCTGTACAGGAGATGCCTGGCGATGCACTCAAAAAATCCTTCATCGGCACGTGGGCATTGCCATGAAAATGCGAGAGAGCAATACCTCTCAGCCACCAGGCTCACCTGTATGCTGCAGAGGTACGCGCAATAAACGACTCAGCCCGCTGATCTGTTGCCTGCGTGAGGGGTGAGCTCCGGGGTAAATTGTTAACCCAACCTTACGATCACAGGGCGAAATCGTCGAGCGTTTTACCTTTTTCAAGCTCGCTGGCAATCGCTTTTGGTGTACGGCCCTGACCGGTCCAGGTTTTTTCGCTCCCATTCTCATCGATATACTTATACTTTGCCGGGCGGGGTTCACGGGGTGCCTTGGTTTTTGTTGAGACGACCTTCAGAGAGGAGAGCAACTCGCTTGGATCAATTCCCTCTTCCAGTAATTTGGCTCGAAAAGCGTCAATCTTCGCCTGTTTATCTTCGAGTTCTTTACGCTGGGATGCCTCTTCTTCCTGGCGCTCACTGACCACGATGGTGAGCTTCTCCAGCATTTCTTCCAGCGCTTCAAGAGGAAGTTCACGCGCCTGAGCGCGCAGCGTACGAATGTTGTTAAGAATTTTCAATGCTTCTGACATTCTGAGTTCCTTGGTTTAAAATTAAATTGATGCAAGTCGATTTTTAATTATTTTTTTCATAAATGCAATATGTAAACATCACGTTTTATATTTTTGTATCTTACTTTTAACGATATTTTTAATGCATAAAGAATATTATTACAATCACGAGGAAACAGCAGAAAGAAACATGAAGGATCCGATCCGGATATTTCGATCTCATGCGTGTGTTTCGATCATTAAAAACGACTTAGAACGCCTGATTATATCCGGGAACGGGCATATTTTTCAGACAACAGTATGAATGGTATATCAGCGTTGAAGAACGGCAATGAAAGTCATACGTGATGGACTCAGGGTGAAGCAGGGAAGGTGAATCTGGAGCTGGCGTCCACTCCCACGTTTTGCGGCTATATTCATGAGAAAAAAGGGAGGACAAATAGCGGTACTCTCGTGTGGCATCTGATCGCCCGAACCATGCTGATGCTTGCCGCTATAAAACATTTCGATGTAATCAAAAATATCACTGCAGGCTTCTTCTCGCGTTCCGTAGATCATTTTCTTTATCCGTTCACGTTTCAGTCACTGGAAACAGAATGGCCACGATCAATAACCTGTTTGAGTGCTTCAATTTTAAACTCTTCAGGATAACGCTTACTGCTTATGGGCACCTCTCTTTAAGCCATCTTAAATGACTCTGAGGTGTTTGTTAAATCCTCGGCGATTCAGATTGTTGTACAGCCGCAACCCGATTGTTGGCCTCAGTCAATTGGCAGGGATAAGCTTTCTGCATCGGATCTGAGTGCCCTGATTGTGGACCAGGTGAGAAGCCGGCCCTGCAAGAAGCGGAAGTCCTGCTCGTCGGGCCGTCCGGGATAATGTTCAGATCCTCCTGATGGACACGCAGACCCAACGGGGTACCGGGAACGTGCTGCGGGTGTTGCAAGAGGCCGGGATGATACCTTACCGGTTTCAGGACGAGAAACGTGCCACAGTGCACCTGATGGGCGCTGAGGCGGAACTGGCTGGCATAGTCGGTCGCATCGGGCTGCCCCGCAGGAACACGCGTAATATCTCCTTTCCACTTTCGGCCTGCTGCAGACCAGGCGGGTATTGTTGCGTCTGTTTCTCCATTTACCATCAGGGTTCCCCGCGAGTCATCTTTTGATATATACCCGCGTGCAAAACCATATCGGCGCTTCCCTGTTTTGCACACACTCACCGTGGCATAATCAAGTTCAGAGTGGCTGGCATTTGCCGGCTGCGAAATACCGCTGGCGGGCCCGTAAGACATATCATCCCCTACGGTGGGGGCGAGTAAAGCAACGACATCCGCCTTTCGGGCGCCACGCAGATTTGCCAGTCGGAGCCCCGAACGAAGGCATTTTTGCTCCCGTCGAAAATTCCTCCCTCTTTCAGCAGCGCTGTGATTTCTGTCTGTTTCAGTGCGCCCAGCTTGTCAACCCTGATTTTACCCTGTGCCGCAATACCAGTATTACGGAACTCAGTGTTGAGGGCTGCAGGGCGAGAATGGCAATTTTTGCAGGTGGTGTATTATCTTCCCCGGCTTACAGGAGTCACAACAGCCACCAGTTGAAATGGCAACAGATGTCGTGCATTTTTTGCAAAACAGCATGTGATGAATATCATTGCAATGACCGAAAAAATTACCCGGCCACAGACTGTGGCAGGTCTTGAGCAACGTACAATAGTGCCTCTGCAGTCTGTTTCTTTTGTGCGTAAAAAAGATCAGCGTGCATTCAAACAAAATGGGACATAATGTTCGCGGAGCATGAACACGATGAGCTGAGACAGATTTTTCATGCCGAGATAAGCTGAGACTTTTCTCAGGTTGTAGTAAACGGTTTTAGGTGAAAGATTCATTCTGGAGGCAATACAATCGATAGACTCTCCCTTACAAACCCATTCCAGCATTTGTGCCTGTCTCGGATCCAGATAGCCCATCTTACGCCTGTTTTCATAGTACGTGACTATATCATTAAAATTATCGACCGCGGAGTTCAATGCCTTCAGACATGAAATAAGTGATTCAATAGAGTCTTTAGTTGATAGGATCCATGGGCAGAACTCTCCTTCAGATTGTTGAGTTGGCTTATTATCATCAATAATTATGATATGCATATCAGGTTTAACGGCATTTACCCTTCTTAGATGATTCAACAGATCAGAGAAACTACTGAAAAGTATTGCATCAATGATATACAGAACGCCCATGTCGGTTGAAAAAAAACGCTCTGTGCAGAATTTAAGTGTCACTTCAAGAAATGGCACATTAGTCCGTATAAGTACACGACTGTTGTTGCCATACCGGTACTCGGTTATGTCAGGGAATTTTTGATATGCCATTTCATTCACTCATGTCATGCGTACTGCTATGCGTTAATGAGGTGTGCTAGCGTCCGTTCGCAGTACAGGAACTGACGTAATAGGCACCTCTCTTGGACGCATTAATGCTCTCAAAAAGAAATCTTTTATGAAATGTTAAACTGATTTGATGTCTTTAATTAGTTTTTAATTCCTATTTTATTTTGTTTTTTAACTTTTTATTCTTTTTGTGGCTGGATTATTATGTTTTTGCTTTATTAATTCATGGGATTGCATATCAGAACAGGAGAGTATAGGTTGCGAATGAGGTAGGAATTGTGGAGTGTTTTGTCAAGGGCAATAACAGTGAAGGGGCTTAATATGTATCGTACATACAGGGTATCAGGCAGGTTATCGCCGGTAAGGCTCTGTACTGAGGCTTGCTTAATATCATAGAAGACCTGATCATAGGACACCGTGTGAAGTGAGATTTTAATTATTTTCTGGACTGTATAGGTATTACTTTGTGTATGGAAAATACCGTTGACTGAGATATAACCCTGTCCATCGTCAAGCATGAATGTATAAATGCCACTAAACGTGGGGTAGGTTTCATTGTCACCAAAAATAGAATTTATTTGACTGCTACAATGAATTAGAATTTTATGTGTGTTTTTTATAAAATAGAAAGCCATAATGACGACGATAAATAATGCGGTTAAAGAAAGTGTTAGTCTATTTTTCCTGCAGAAAAATAAGTGTTGTCGCATATGTAATTTTCCTTCATTTTTTTACAATATGAATAAAATTGCTTGGTCTCATAGACATTATCGTGACCGTTGGTGTCAGGGTGTTGAATATTTATAAGCACCATGTCGTCGGCATCACAACGTAGACCATTTTTAGTGATAAATTCATAAGCCTTTTTTTGATAGTACATTGAAACAGTCTGTGATATGTCAGGATTCATTATGTAAACGTGGCAACCTTTAATTGTGTTCAGTGTATGCCAGTTAATGTCACTTTCTTTCTCCGTCTTAAAAAACAATAAATATGCAATGGTTGTAAGTACAGCGCAGAAAATTACAATGTAACAAATGGTGTTATTATAATTTTTTTTCTCTTTTATTTCTTCATTTTCTTCTTCAATTTCATTGTGAATGGTTTCTGATATCCCGGTTGTTTGTGTAATCGTTGCGTTAAAAATAAAACCAAGTTTTGGCTTCGTGATCAGTACATCATCACCAAGGCCATAAGAAGACAAGATTTTTCTGAGATAACTCATTTGAGTCGCCAGGGCTGTTCCTGATGGTGTCAGGTCGTGCATTTCCCACACATGATAATAAATTTCTTCACGTGTAATCAGTCTGTTGCTGTTTTTAACAAAGTAGGTCAGTAAACGCAGTGGCACGGCAGAAATGATAAATTGCGTGGATTCATCGTCTGGGGTAGTGATGCCGGACTGTGTTACTATAATTTTATTATCTACAGAGTATTGCATAAGTAATCATTTTTAATAGAAAAGTACGTTTCGTGTGGGTGACATCCTGGGGAATTTGCATGCATCCGGTCACTTTGCATCATATTGATGTCTGGAGGGCATCGTCTAAAGTCACCCTCGTGTGACATCGTACCCCCTGACTTGTATTGAGATCGGTACGATATAATTAGGTAATTCATTGTCAGATTCCCGTGGTTGACAACGTTGTCGGTCAAGGGTCCCAGTGTATATGTATCGCTTGTGCAACCGGCAAATCGGAACACTGAAAATATTAGCAGGGTGGCCAGAATATGCTGCCCGAGACTGAGAAAAACCGTCCCTTTAAGATCACCTGCGTGCGATCCGAATACCATGTTTTACCTGCCTTTCCCGGAGTGCTGATTCTTAACCTGATGATCTTTTTTTTGTTAAATGAGAAAGTCGCCGGACTCTCTTCAGAAATATTTACGATTACTGAGTCCAAAAACCTGCAGGAACTCAACGATTAGCAGACATAATCACCAACATTAAAAAAATTGGGGTGTTGAACCAGAAAGATCGTTGATTTTTTTCAGCTTGAAAATTTCTAAATCAAAGCATCGGGCGGACATATTGTATCAGTCCAGAACGCATGTTTCTGTGTGCCAGCAAGCTGAATTCAGAGTTTTCCGGGCTTCTTTCCCGGCGCTCTCAATAGTATTGGCATGCCTCTTGGTCCTATATTAACGTGGAAAAGGGTACGTACATTGATAAATATGTCTGATAACGTTGTTGTTTTTTGTCTGTATGATTTCTACATGGAGGGGAACTGGTCTGTCTGTTGATGCAGGTGCAGACAGGCAGAAAACGAGGTTGTAGCTTATCAAACCCTGTTTATTTCCACGCGAACCGGTGGGGGAATAGTAAAGTCATCCTCATAGAAAACAGAGACCAGTCGTTAAACTCATGCTGAATGATCGATCATCAGCTGTAGTATCTCTCAGGTAGAACCGGACGTTATCGACAATGATGCCGTGCTTCACCGATATGGCCTGACCTGCATCATATTTGATCAAGGAAAGGGGTATATTAATATAGATGTGGGCTCTTAAAGGCAAAAAGATGCGCGCGATCTGGTGCCTGAGTGGACATAGTATTCGCCTCTGCCCTGGTGATGTTTATTTCCGTTTACCACCTTGCTTCCGTTGGTTTGCTCGGTAACTTCTTGTGGGGACTAAAAAGGTGAACGGTAATAAATGAGCTTCGTGTGGTAAGAGTTGTAATCGACGGAGATGAATAAGTAACGATTACTTTGTGCCAATACCGTTGAGAAGAACACATGGACATTGAATACTTGTTACTCATTGAAAAATCTGTGGAACTCATGAATAATGGCCAAGCTATCACTTGACGCGCTGAAAATCATAAACCTAATTAAGCTTACAGGTTCGTTTTCGACAACCGCTAGGCTCATGAATAAAACACCTTCCGCGATATCATATCGGGTGATTTGTCTTGAGCGAAATTTAGGGGTGAAATTGTTCGACCGCAATGGCCCGCTTATCTCTCTTACAAAGGAAGGAGAGAATATTGCGACTGAAGGTGAATGGATCCTGAAGGCAATTGATAATCTTGAATGCAAGTTAATGATAAAAAACCCAAGGAACCCGGTGTTTAACTTGGGCGTGAGTGAATCATTCTCTATTAACCTGTTGGGAAGATCATTACATGACTTTTCAGTTAAATACCCAAAAATAAAGATAAAAATAAATAAAATGAAGGATGGTTCAGAATGGGGTGATTTGGAAAGTTCAAAGTTGGATTTTGTCATTTCCAACATATCATGTCCTTCCCAGGTGGATGTGAAAAGTAAATTTATTGGAGAGAATAAATTAATATTTTGTGCGGCACCAGAATATATTGAAAGAAATCATAAAAAAATTTGGTGTCAAAAAGATGAAGAGGGCGAGTTGTTAGCGATAATTACAAACAGCAGTCTGGATTCACACGTCAGATATGATATAACACAACTTAAAATAAAAAATAAAATTCTCGTTAATGATTTTTTTACACAGTTTTCTCTGCTCGAGGAGGGATATGGAATCGGTATTGTGCCTATGCTTGCTGTCAAGAAACAACTCGATAATCAAACACTCAGTATTGTTGATCTGGGATATGAACTTGGGCGGGAACCCGTTTGGGTTGGATGGGAAAATCGTAACCCGTCTCGCTATAAATCCTGGTGGATAGAAGAGCTGGATAAACTGAAAATAGCCATTCAGTTTGATGAACAGGATGCGGTACAATGAAAATATAACTGTCTGTGTAGGTCAAAAAATGTGCTGTTGTGACCCGGTCTGGATTCCACATAAGTTATCAATTTCGTGGTGTCATCCGCAGGGTCACCGTTGTCAGGACTGAGCCAAAACACCCAAAAATACCTTCCAATCTCTATGTATCCTCTATGATGGGATCGGCTTCATGCGGAAATGCAGGTTATTGCATCATTGTAAAATATGGCCACATATCGACATTATTAGTTTGGCAGATAATACGCTTGTCACAACGGGGGATGAATGATTCCCTAACAACGCATTGATATAAACATGAATGAGAAATATCAGATTATTCGAGATATCATTTCGTGGGTCTTCAGATAAGCTTTAGTGTTTATATGCTGAATGGCAATTGCGAATGAGCAGCTAACTTTATTAATAATTTTAGGGACTAAAGTCATACAGATAGGGCATATTCCCGCCATTATTCTGGCACAAACGAGACAGGTGACGATGGTATTTTAAGACCCAGCTCATTGATCTGATAATTACCACACCTGACGCAGGATTTGAAAATCCTGCAAGATGCTTTTAAAACAATAAGTTATATTGAAGCATTAGTGTTCACTTAACGCATTTTGCAATAAATCAGACTCTAATTGGAGTCCTCAACAGAGTCTGGTTAGAGTCTTCTGGCGACTCTAATCAGACTATCGCAATAAAAACATATAATTATAATGACTAGAGTCTGAATCAGACTCTATTGCATAGTCTGATTTAGACTCTAATTTATTGTGTGTTTTGTAACTAGACTCTAAATCAGACTCTATGCTAAATTGTGACATAGAGTCTGATTTTGGTGTCAGAGTTAGACCATTTTTTAACCGGTAAACGGACGTTGAAATAGCGCAGATAAGAGAGCTGAGAGCATGCCAAGAGCACAGGTCTACATTGATAAAAATAATTATGAGCGGGTTCGTCAGATAGTGGACGAAAAAAGAAATGACGGAGCTGATGTCAGCCAGGCAAATATTTCATCGGTGTGCGGGATGCTTCTTGATCTTGGCCTTCGTGTTTATTCGGCTCAAAAGAAAAGAGAAGCTGAGGGCGAAGAAAACAGAACCGATAACGACGCAGGGCAGGCTGATTTTAACCGGATACTGATGGATTATATGCTGAAAACCAGCTATGCATCGACGATGCTCCTCCGTATGGTTGGCGAAATTGATGAGGTGAAATCCCGTGGGGAATATCAGTTTGAATCTATCAGGGCTGAAATACGGCGAAACTCAGCTGAGCAATTGGATCGGATTTTTGATGCTGAAGGCTGATGATTTTTTTAACAACAAGATTTTAAAGTGTATTCTTTGAAATTAAAGTTTGCACAGAAGAATTCTCTTAAATAACAGTCGTTAATAACCCTAATTCTTGCAATAAATTTTCCCGACCTGCATTTTATTGAGGGTATACGCTTTCGCTTTAGCACACAGACATAACATGCACCCCCTGCATAAAAGGAGGATGTATCTGCTCTGGTTGGTGCGAAGTGAATGACCTCATAGCAACGTACCAGATTTCTGGAGTTCGTTTATTGGTTGGGTGCTGACATGAATAATGATTTTAAACTCTATGGTTTTTTTGTCGGGTTGCTTGTTACAATAATGATAACCTGCGACACACTTGTTTATAAGGTGTACTCTGTGTATGACCTTAAGATCACGGCAAGTGGTGTCATTTTTTCGTTATGCTTCTTAATATCTACGATATTGACCGAGGTGTATGGCTATAAATTATCAGTGCGTTCTATATGGATCATGGTTATATGTCAGACGTTTTACGTTGTTGCTCTCAATCTGTCATCAATTATTCAGATGGATTATAATGAAATTTCCCGGCGATATTATCTCATGTATCATGATTTCTGGCGTGTGATGATCGGTACCTGGATCTCTGTGCCAGTATCATATTTTATTAACGGTATTTTTATCTCAAAAATGAAAATGCTGTTTTCGGGGAAACTGTTTTTCATCAGATACACATTGGGTGCTGTTATTACTCAAGGGGCGTTGCTGCTGACTGCGTATCCGATAAGCTTATCAGGTAAATATAAATTTTATGAGCTAATAAATATTATCCTTACAACATGGAGTTACAAGGTTATCATTTCTATTGTGCTTTTACCGCTGGCTATCATACTCGCTGCGTTTGTTAAACGCATAGAAAAAACAGATCATTTTGACTGGGGTGAATCGTATAATCCCATTTTATGGCTGAGAAAAACAAAGGAAGGTTGATATGCGTATTTTACAGCTCACAGATATTCATCTTTTTTCTGATACCTCATCTGCTGCGGCGATTAAAAACCGGGCGTCTTTTGACTCGGTTGTTTCATACATCATATCGCATCGCGATCTGCTAAATGTTGACGGGATTGTCGTCAGCGGCGATATCAGCCATGATGGCAGTGTTGAGTCGTATCGCTATTTTTTTAGCAAAATGGAATTGCTCGATATTCCTTATGCTTATCTTTTGGGAAACCATGATAGTGCTGAACATGTCTTACTGGCACATCAACAACACGGGGGCATCAATAATGTTGATGCTTTCCAGCTTTCCGACAGCCAATGGCGCATTTTGTTCGTTAACAGCGTAGTGAAGGGGGACGACTATGGCCTTATTTCACCTCAGGAACTCAATCAACTTGAAAGTCAGCTGAGTGATTCAGACAGAAAGACGGCTGTTTTTTTGCATCATCACCTGCTACCCGTTGGTACGCCTTTGGTTGATGAGTGTTTGCTGTTAAATGGTCACGAACTTTTGAGCGTTTGTCGAAGAAACGGCGTCAGGTTTATTGGTTCCGGCCATGCGCATACACTTTTTCAACGCAAAACGGGAGACATTTTATTATCGGTTTCCCCTGCAGTCTGTCATCAGTGGGAAAACGGGGCAACAAGTGTGAAAATTGTTGAGAATAGCGGATTCTCTGTCATATCACTGGCCGACAGGCCCGTTATTAAAACCTTTATCATTTAACGATTGTCAGTCTTCCGCCTCCTTTTGTTTGGGGTTTTTCCGGTTGACCTGTATGCAGAGTCGCTGAAATGAGCAGCCCCTTTTTTAATCCGGTATGAAAAGCTATCCGGGTAGCATCAGCGCTCTCTGTTTTATCAATGAGTTCAGGATTATTGATAAATTCATCACCCGTGACAGACAGCTTTTCCTGGGAGCTTTTTAGCACCCATACTCTGTTTCGTTTCTCCTCAGTTATATACATCTTTGATTCTTCAAGTTTTTTTTCTGCCTCGGCTTCTGCTATATAGGCAATGTCTTTAGGATTGACCTGCTGAAGAAAATTGCTTTCCTGGAGTTGCTTCCAGCTCTTTTTTACAAAAGAGTGTGTCCCGTACTCTTTGAAAATCCAGACATCCTTTTCTGCGCCCTGATTATTTCTTTCAAGAGTATAGCTGTATGCAGGTGTATACAGATCAATAATCAACCTCTTCAGGGTTGAAAGTATTTTCATTTATCTCAACCTGTTTATTTTTTTTAACATCACGCCGATTATCTTAAAATCAGTATATTGTTTCATATCCATTTCGGTTCCCATGGAGATATTACAAAATTGATATCCATCATTCCCGATGAAGATACGGCGAAAACAGAGTGGATAGTCCTTGATCTTCAGAAGAACGATGTCTCCGTCATAATATTCTTCCGTTCTGGATATAACACAGAGGGTTCCTCTGTCCAGTTCTGGCTGGAGGACCCTGCTGGTTATTTCAACGACAAAGAGAGAATCATCCTCCTCATTATCTACTTCGGTTGTGTAAGTGTCAGTGTGCAGTACCTTCTTTTCCAGGAACGCTTCTGTTTCATTAAACTTTATCAGTGGCAGAACCCGGGCGTTGTTAGCGCTGATGGTTTTATCGCCATCCAGCAGTTGATCGGTTAGTGCGCCGATGCTGACATTGAAAAAATCTGCAATAGACAGCAGGGTTGAAATCGTTGGGTTGCCCACGCCTCTTCTTAAATTTTTAATCGTCGCGATGCCGACCCCGATCCGGTCACTGAGTTGTTGTGAGTCGATCCCCTTCAGTTGCATTAAGTGGGTAAGGTTTTTACCGATGTTATTCAATGACATACCCTCATCGCGAGGTATCAGATTGTGCTTCTCTTGCATTATAGTATTTCTCTATATAGTATAATATACAGAATGGTGCATTTAAATGCTCATTTGTCGTGATTAAATGGGATGGATGTAGGCGTCTTATGGCCCTTTAATCAGCATTAAAAGGTCATAAGGGTATGGAGTAGTATACTTTACTGTTTTGCTATGGATCGGGCAATGACCCGGTCATGGGCGGGTAAATGAATGGCTTCTTCTCTGTCCTCTGATTTCGTTGGTTTCTTACCGAAAAAGCAGGTCATTTACCTGGAGAAACTGACCTCCGCGGCTGGTCGCCGCCAGAATGGCAGAGCGTGCCAGCGTGCAGAAAGTCACCTCCACTGGCATGCTTCCCTCATCTGTATCCGGAAATTACTTCTTTATAGCGCGCCGCTTTCGCCTTTTCGTATGCATCTCCAGCAGTCTGGCATGCAGCGTGAGGTCGCCGATGATCATCCTGATGGCATCCTGCAAATCTGGCGGAAGGTGTCGGATATCAATGAAGTAGAGGTTTTCTATATAGTCCTTTCGTTGCAGGAAGATATCCTGTGGATCGACGTTCATCGCCCGGCAGATAGCATCCCTGTCTTCAACACGCAGTCGGGTGCGGCCACTCATCAGGTTTTTAAGGTGGTTAAGGGACATTGGTGCTTGTCGCGCAATGTCTTCATATGTCAGTCCCTGATGATGGATTTCTTCCCTGAGTGCTTCGATAGCAGGGTGGGTGTTTTCTTTCATCTGGTCCGACCTCATTTCCAAAAGTGTACCTGGCTACACTTTTTTCGCCAATCACATTTAAAAATTGTTGTCCAGTACACTCAGTGTAGTTTATTGATGTAGATCAATTTACTTGACGGGAAATTAAGGGGTATATTTCGCCCTCTTTTGAGAGCGGAGAGAAAAATAGCGATAAGTCTTAATTTCAAAGAGATGCAAAAATATTCATCATCACGATGAATTTGGTGCTGAAAATATATTTTGTGTTACCTGAATTTTTCTTTACCGAAAAATCCGGCGGGTTTCCTTTTGCCAAAAACGTCGGTCCCACAGCGGACCACGACAGGTGTGACACCCTGGGGCGGTAGCATGTCTTTTTTTTAAATAATCCTTTCCCGGCTGAACGGGAAGTAATGCAGAGAGCAGGACATGAATTACAAAGAAATGTGTGAGCTTATCCGTGATGACGTGGTGGTAGAGAAAATGATGATGCCGACGGCATATTATCCTGGCTACCACCTGAGTGATGAGCAGGCGAGAGTGCTCTTTTTCTTTCTGAAAGGATTTTCACGTTCCGGTGTGACTGAAATGACCGGCCTGCATGGCCGAGAGATCAATCGCTGTCTGCGCGAACTAATAATCGCTTTCGGTGTACGAAATTACAATGAAGTTATTTCAGTTTGTTACAGGAAAGGCTTTTATAACCTGATCCTGGTACAGGCTCTTATTCAATAAGGTTACCGGGCACGGTTATTCAACGCCTATAAACGATTCAAGGCCTGCAGTAAATAAACGCTGCACCTGCATGATTCTGGGGGGAATACATGAGTATTCAACGGACAGAAATAACCCTGGCGGTATCTTATCGCTGTGATAAAGTGACCGGGCAGCACGAAATAATGCTGCCTCAAAATATCATGTTGCGCTCGTATGATGGGCTGGACCCCCATCATACGAGCTAACCAAAAACCACTCAGTTTAAGGAGGATGGTTATGGCTACTCTCGATCCTATGGATCTCACCGCCGGATCACAAGGATTTCATCATGATTTTTATGATTTTTATAAAAATTTCAGTGGGATATGGTACATAAAATCCGCAGATCATTATTTGATGGATACCAGTCTTGCGTTTTCAGCCCGTTTTTTACCCCGAGTGATTTCCGTTGCCGGAATGACCGATCTGGAAGTTTTTGCTGCCCCAGCGCATAACATCAGTCTGATGCATGAATTTGAAAAACGAACGATGGCGTCCGGGAAAGAGACGCTTCTTTTCTCATGGGGATATTTCAATGACATCAATGGTGTTACGTCATTCATCGTCAGACTGGTTCCCCTTCTGCTTGAAGGGAATAAATGTACCCTGATTTTCCTTACGGAGCTCTCCTCCCTCGAACAATCTGTTGACTGGTTGCCGGTCGTTATTCCGGAACTAAAAAAGGCCCCCCTCAATATTATTGATTCCGGCAGATTCACCGGGGTGTCACCTGCGTCTGTTTTGACAAGGAAGGAATGGGTCGTCGCCTGGCTAACAGCCGCAGGCAGGTCCAACCGGTGGATTGCTGAATACATGAAAGTATCCAAACAGGCGATAGAGCAATGCCTTCGTAGTATCTACCTGAAGCTTAATCTCTCTGACAGAGAGGATCTCTTACACTTTTCCAGGCACTATGGCTGGCTTAATATCATTCCTGAGCAGTTTGTTTCTGAGCCCACACTATTGCCTCTTGGATAGGAACAATATGGTGGGGATGTTCCCCACCATATTGTAGTAATCAAGATATTTATGGTGATGGCCGCGATCTAGAAATTGATATTTATCAAAAACATAATTAATAGAAAATATATCTTCATTTATGAAAAAGGCATAATTTCTTTTAATTTAAAGGGATAGAAAACACTGTATAAATTCACATTGGGCAGGTGCCCAAGTAAAAAAAGAGTTTTTTTATGAAAGAATTTCTCCACCTAACCAGGAGAAATGTTTATGACCACACCCATCAACGATCCAGAGCACCCGGCCAATAACCCGGTGAGTACCCGCATTCTGCTGATGCGGCCCGCCAGCGATCTGCTGACGCTGGCCCGAAGAAGGCCGGACGTACCCGCACTGCTGAGGCGCAACTTCGACTCTACCACAGCCTGAAGACCATCCCTGTGCTGACTGGTGATCCACAAGACATTCTGACGCTGTAGTGTTCAGCCCGGTCGGCACGACAAGCTGACGCCGGTCGCAGTCCGTCCCCAAAAACGTGTTTTTGCATTACCCGCTTTTTTATTCCCGAAAAAGCGGCGGGCTTCCCTTTGCCCGAACCCCGTCGGGGCATCTCTGCCCCACGACAGGTGTGACACCCTGGGGCGGTAGCATGCCTGTTTCCCGGCGGGGCTTCTCTCTTATTTTGGCTTTCTCTCCCGGCTTATTTTCACTGGAGGTTCGTATGTCCCCGGAAATAAAACACTGGCGTGAACCGGTGATTGCCCTCTCGGCGCTGAAGCTGCGCTACCAGCGTCTGTGCCGGGATGCGCTCGCCCGCAGTTGCGATATCGCGGACCTCCTGGTGCAGATAGAGCAGCATCGGGCGAGGTGCCCGTCGGGTAAGGCCGGTTTACGGCGCCCCTGAGACACCATTTTTACAGCGGGCAGGTTACCCGGTCCGCTGTAACAACGTTGTTTTAACTCACTGTTTCAGAAGGATTCAATAATGGAAGTGGTACTGAGTCATCGCGGCGCTTTCTCCGCCGTGAAACAAAAGGTGTTCCGCCGGGAGGTGGCGCACGTTCTGGTGATGGCCCTGCTGGCCTGCGCGCTGTTCCTGGTGCTGCAGCATGCAGCGTTTGCCGGGGCAACCAAAGACCTGCTCAAGGTCGGGGATGACGCGGTGAAGGGCACCTTCGGGCAGGACTCCTCCCTGATGAAGTGGCTGCTGATTGGGGAGGTGGTGGTCGCCATCGCCACCTATAGACGGACAACCGGGAGGGCTGGCTGGCCGAACTGGCGAAGCACAAAGGCGACGGGACGGCGCATGACTACCTGAAGGAGAGCGAGGACCACGCCGCCCGGGCGGCGGAGGGTATCCTGTCCTGGGCAAAACCGCTGGACCGCGTCGCGGCCGGGCGCGCCCTGCTGAAAAGCCACGGGCTGGCGCAGGGGGTATCGCAGGGCGTGTTTGTCCCTGCCACCCGTCGTCAGCCAGAGCCGGGCGTGGGGTTTGCGCTGTGGGACACCAACGGCAACCGGGCGGGGATGGTGATATTCAGTCTCACCCAGGATGAGCACGGCGGACAGGCGTTCTCCGGGGCGCACCGGGTCACCGGTCGGGAGGATGCGCGCTTTGCCGGCATTCAGCAGAGCCGCAACGGCGAGGTGCGGGTGGCCGACAGCCTGCCTGCGGGGCTGGAACTTGCCCGCGACTATCCGGCCAGCGGGGTGATTGTGCGTCTGGAAGGGGATGACCTGCCGCACAACCTTAGTCGGCTCACCGGGGCGGATAACCTTATCGACGAGGCAGCAGTGTCAGCTCAGGCCGTGAGGGCGAGCACGCCCGAAACGGCGGTTATCCCGGTGCTTCAGGACCTGGAAGCGGTGGCGAAGCGGGAGGCAGAGAAACTGGCGGCCCTCCTGATAGAAAATATGCCGCAAACGGAGAAGACCGATCCGGCGACGTTGGACAGGGTGTTTACTCTGCTGAAGGATGAGATGGGTGGCCAGGATACCGAGGTGGCAGCCCTGGCGGCCATCCTTTCACGGGAGCAGAGGACGGCGCAGCAGCGCCTGGACCGGGATATAGCTTCGGTCTCCCGCCTGTCACAGGACAAACAGGCTGAACGGCAGCTGGAGGAGCGCGGGACGGAGACAGACCCGCCGTCCGCAGCCCGGATGAACCAGGCTGAACGGGACATCGTGAAGGAGAAATCACTTGAAGACTGAATCGGAACTTTCTTTTGACGGTAGGTGCGAAGATAAGCAGCCGCTGCGGGCGGGACCTGGTGGCGGTGAGGCTAAAACTGGCCGGACGGTAGAAGCCTGCCGCCGGGTCTGGTCCTGGGTGGCGAAACAGGCCCCGCGGGCAGGCGGGCGGGCGTACGCCGAAGCCAGAGTGGCACGCTGCCAGCAGCATGCCACGGGAAATTACGGGAGAGGGAAAGTCATGACAGACACGTATCACCAGCTGACGGAAGGCCTGACGGAGTACGAAAGTTTTTTGCTGAACGCGCTGATAACGCAGGAGGAAAGAACGCTGGGCCATGTTCTCTCATCTGCCCGGAGACGACAGTTGGCGGAGGAAGCCGCCGCGCATCATGCGCAGGCGGTGAAACAGGCGAAATACAGAAAAGTACCGCGCGGGCGTCCCCGTAAAATAAAGGATATCGCCGAGCCTGAGGCGGTGACGAAGGATTTTCAGTGGTGCAAGTCGGTGTCATCCCGCCTGTTGCCCCGCGAATAATCAAGGCCCACAGGGCCACCGGGGTTCCCGGCAGAGGTATCACATTATTATTTATTTACAGGAAACATCATGCTTAAAAAATCAAACATTGCCGCAGCCATTCTGCTGAGCGGCGTCCTGGGTGGGGTGGTTGCCCAGGGAATCAGCCATTTTTCCCACGCAGAGGTGGCAAAACCGGCCTCGCCGTTCAGCCCGGAACAAGAGGCCCGGATCGGAGCGGTGGCGGCTGACTGGCTGATTGCTCACCCGGAGGTGTTGGTAAAGGTCAGTGAGACCTTGCAGGCCCGTCAGGAAGCGGCGGCGGTGAAGGCGATGACGGAAGGGGCGCTGGCGTACCAGTCTGAACTGCTGCATGACCCGCATGCGCCGTCCTACGGTCCTGCGGATGCGAAGGTGGTGGTGACGCTCTTCTTCGACTACCAGTGTGTTTACTGCAGCCATCTGGCCCCGGATCTGACGAAGCTGATGAAAGCCAACCCGCAGGTGCGCTTTGTGTTCCGTGAGTGGCCCATTTTCGGCGACAGATGGCCTGCCTCCCGCCTGGCGGCAGAGACAGGCCTGAAAATCTGGCAGCAGAAGGGATCAGAGGCGTACCTCGCGTACCATAATGAACTGTATGCCACCGGGCATAACGAGGGGGCGCTGACGGAGAATGATATCCGCACTGCGGCCGGGGCCATGAAGATCGCCCCGTCGGCGATAGCGAAGGACAGGGACGTGCAGGCTGAGCTGACCCTCACCGGGCAGCTGGCCACGGACATCGGGCTCACCGGTACGCCGGGCCTGGTGGTGATGCCAGCCATCGGCGCTACTGCAGAGACGATCACGGTGATCCCAGGCATGACTGACCAGGCAGTGCTGCAGATGGTCATCAATAAAGCGGCTGGTCTGACCGACCCTGTTAAGAAGTAGCCCGGTCAGACCCCCACT
Source organism: Cedecea neteri NBRC 105707 = ATCC 33855 (assembly GCF_001571265.1). GTDB lineage: Bacteria > Pseudomonadota > Gammaproteobacteria > Enterobacterales > Enterobacteriaceae > Cedecea > Cedecea neteri. The sequence goes on from NZ_BCTL01000043.1 coordinate 37,161, forward strand.
GATGCACGCGCGGGGCACGGTTATTCGGCCCCGGAAACGGGTAAAAACGTAAAAGAGCATAGAAATCCTTGGGGCAGTCGCACGCAGACCTGCGGGTGACAGATGCTTCAGGGGTACCTGCCATATGGTAAAACATCGATGCCCTGGCTTTTTTATGCTCCCATTTATTACAACACGGCGATCCTGCCGCGAATACCGGAACGACTGGAAGCCGAAGGTAATGAAAGGGAATTGAGGCGTTGATCAAGATATCACCGGTGGTCTGGCCGCACATTGTATTGACCGGGCATTCCACCTTCCAGATCAACAATGAAATTATTGACCTGGATGCGCTGGTTACGGGGCTGAAACTGGAGTGACGGAAAAATCTGGGATTCTGGCGTAGTACCTCAATATGCAAGGGATTTTTTCCTTTACGGTGTCGGAATCCGTCAGTGAGAGGGCTGAGAGAGTTCAATGAATAAGTGTAATTAATGAATATTTAAATTGACTGCTTAACGGCGTTTACCGTTCAGTGACTTCCCAAATGCTTACATACAGGTATTTTTTGTCCAATGGGGCAACAGAGACAAAAAAGGCTCACTTAAGTGAGCCTTGAGATTTTGACAAGCCAGTCATTAAGTAAGGTAGCCACAGTGCCGGGTGCCTCCCGGTGAGTCTTAGGCTGGTCAGACCGGACTCGCACTGCTAATTCACATGGAGCTATTAACCATTTTGCCCCGCCGCACAGGGGGATTCACTGCGACAATATAACCATATTCTTTATGCGGAATTAGAGCAATTCCGGGAGGATAAATTCGTGTTCGCTATCGAAAAAATTCAAATGTAAGACTGCAGGCATCAATACTGGAAAGCGCAGTACTGACACGACCGTACAGGACGTTTTAAATTATGAATACGCTTTCAATCATTTAAGGCTTATCCCCCGGGAAAATGGCAGGTCTGCGAAGAATTGCATCAACATGCGTTCGTACATCATCAGCCAGGTTATGAATCAGTAGCAGAATAAGCGACCATTTGCGCAATTATTCACCCTACTCAGCCACCTTTTCGTAGAAATGCGAGTCACTAAGAAAAATCATCTGTGAATAATGCTATATTATATAATTACTAATAAAGTCCCCGAAATTTATCGCAATTATCAGCATTTTTTCAAGATCATTACCGCGCTCGTATTTTTCTAGAAAATGAAGCGTAGGTGGTTTTACATAAACGCCACATCAATTTGCATCAGAGAATAAAAATCGGCCATGTAGACATTCGGCTGAGCACTGTTGCATGGCGACAGGTCTGATACGGAGATATCAGTTAACCACTCAGTGCTCATGCGAATGTCTTAAAAAGGTCCGGCCGTTTCTGTGCCGGGTCGCAAAAGGAAATTGCTTATTCATGCTATTTTTATACGTCATTCGGTCTCATCGCAGACCTCATAGCTGCTATCCGGATCATCCAGCAGGAATTTAACCTGTATCATCAGCTCAATCTTGGTGGTGGAAAGCTGAGGTAAAAGTCATTATACAATGGCCGTAAAGGTCCGGGTCTGGCTCCCCGCTATCTGCGTATCTTTTTAGTCTTTCGAACCCGAACTATCGAGCCGGTAGAGCTGTCCCCAACAAAAACAGGTCTACACACTCCTGGTGCACTGTGCTGGAATTGAACCAGCGACCTTTGCCTCCGGAGGGCAACGCTCTGTCCAACTGAGCTAACAGTGCACAGAAGCAGTTTGCTGTGCAGGTCAGCAGATACCGAGCATTCACTTTCAATCGGATTGGAGTCCAGGGAAGATTGATTCAATGACCGCTTTTAAGCCGCTTTAGCCACCGCATGTAAACTAAAACGGCCCGGTACCTGCTGCCCGTGGATGAGTATCGCCCTGTAGCTGACCACAAGCAAATCTAAAAATTTTGTGCTTTTTCAAATCTGACACTGGCCAGTGGGAAAGATCCGTCAGTGAAGGCAGCGTTATGTGGGGCCTATGCCGGGCAGGCTGTGGCAATGACTGAAGTTGCAGAAAAACGGGTGCCCGGACAGCTCAGCGCTGGGCAATAATCTCTGCGAGAGGGTCATCAGATCTGCGGTTATCAGGCGCTCCAACAGGCTCTTCGCAGGTCGGATTGTGGCGGGTGAGCGTGCAGCCAAAATCATAAGCCTGCTGGAAACACAGCGAAGATTAATGGTTTTGATCCGCATACCGGGCTGACAGAGCATCTGGTCGCCCTGATGAACTGGATGCTGCAGACAGGGGATACAGCCAGACCTGAAGTATTCCTGCAGGTGCTGACCCGCCGGCCACCGCAGCATGAGGACATTTTTATGACAATTGCACAGAAACTGGAAGAGAGGGGCCTTGAGAAGTGACGCATGGACGCAGAGTCACCGGAGAGCGCCATCGCAGCGCTCTCTCACCTGACGCGTCAGAAGGGTGGGGCCGGCATGCCCTGGGCTGAAAATCTGTTTTTCACCCGCTGGCTGGCCATCGCGCAGAAGCAAAAACGTTTCCCCCGATATTGCTCTCTTATTTGAGCAGCCTGCAGCCAGAGCCAGGAATGGCAGACTTCCAGAGTGCAGATTTATCGCTCTCCTGGTTATCCGGAAGGTGGTACGCAGCATCAGGCAGCCCTGAATGGCAAGGTGCGGACAGCGCCTTCCATTGTGCAATAGTCCCGGGTGTAATCCAGAGAGTAAGGCTATGGCGCTGTTTAAGACCGGCTTCATATTGAGGCCGGTTGGTGAAGGGGCGTTTTGCTTTGGGAATGCGGTGACGCTTTCTGACGTTGTGTTTATGCGGCATTGTTAACGCATGTCAGAATGGACTGACCTTGATGATAATGATTTGGCTATCCATGCACCCCCCTCTCAACAGGACCCTTATTTCCCCTTAATAACGAACTCATCCAGCTCCCAGACATCCGGAGAACTCACTTCTGCTCTGAGTAAAACAGAGTCAAGTTTTTTCCCCTCCTGAGATGCAGTGTAAAGAAGATTGAATAATTCAGATTGTCCCTGTGAAGAAATACTAAATGCTGAAGCAAAATGACTTTCTATTTTTTCTGTTTTCTCATTTTTACCTGAGATATTAACCACGCAGTCAAAACATTCACCACTGGTTCGGATAAGTCTGAGCTTTGAAATTGCAGCATCTAATATTTGAATGGAGTTTTCCATAAGTCACCTCAATTAATAATCATTATAGATAATACCTAAATGACGTAAGAATATTTCTCGTCATCAAGTATTTCAACGTATCACATGTCAAACAAAAGCGAGCGTTCATCTTTCGTAAAAATACTCATTGCTTATTGAAAAAAATCAAACATAGCAGAACGACGCTGGGGTTATGTCGCATTAAGGAGTCAGACCAAAATATCATGGCGAAAATTCATAATGAGCTCTGTGTGTCACTCATCAGAAAAGTCTTTAAACGGCTGCATTATCCCATTGATATCCTCGCACAGTGTGTCCGCTGGTACCTGGCATATTCCCTGAGCCTGCGCAATCTGGAAGAGATAATGGCAGACCGGGGCATCATCGTTGACCATGCCACCCTGCGCTGGTGAGTCATCCGCATGGTGCTGCTGAATAAGGTTTTTCGTCGTAATAGCAGTAATAGCAGTGTGGGCGAGAATGTATTAGGTGTCGGGGCTGGCGGGATTGTTTATGATATCGGAAATGGATATGTTCGTAAGGAGCTTCGGGGAATAGGTGCTATGTTTGGTGTGGAAGATGAAGTTAGAATATTTAGAATGGTGCATGGCAATGACTCTGCTGAAATGATCAACAGAACGACGATGACGATGAGGAAAATTCCAGGTGAGAGTTTACAATTTTATGATAAATCAACGCTATCCTTACAAGACAGAAATCAGTTAATTACAACGGTTCAGAATATTCACAATATGAATATTTATCACGGCGATCTTAAATCAACAAACATTCTTTTTGATGAATCTCTCCGACAATTTAACTTAATTGATTTTGGATTATCCCGGCATCCTGCTGAAAACTATCTTTTAGCTCAAGAAATGGAAAGGCTTCATGTAATGATTGGCAATTGGCCCCCCACGTTGTAAATGCTTTATAAATTAAAGGATGGTAACAGGCTTTGTCGAAAATATTCTAAAAAATCGGAATGTGCCTCATTCTGGACATGATTAGGCTGCTAACGAAAGGAACTGTTTCCAGGCTGGAGTATCTCCTGTGTTTTCCAGCTGTCCTTTTTTAAGCATCCGATGAAGTTCAACTCCCGCGATTGTCGCTTCCGCAGATGCAAATGATTTAAATCCGAGCGTGGATTTCGTGATGCGCTTAATGCCCCGATGATCCTGCTCTACCGTAAGCATCCGGTGAACTCATATTTTCTTAATTATTTCAGCGGGTAATATCAGCAGCATCTTTAACTGACGAAGGATGTTTACTGATGAAACAACGATGGTTCATTGAGCAGAAAAAACAACATGTCGCCAGCTGGCGGGCCAGCGGTCTTACCCGTCATCAGTATTGTGAACTCAACGATATTCCCTTCACATCCTTTCGTGAATGGCCTCAGGATGTCGCCAGGGCTGAACGACGCGCCAGCAAACCCGCTGTGCTGCCCGTACATATCACTGAAGCTACGCCGCCTGCAGAACCTTTTTCACCTGGAGTAAATGAGCCTGTAACCCTCTTTCTCCCCGGCGGGATACGCATGTGCTGCCATCCTTCGCAACTCACCGATGTCTTCAGGGCTCTCAAATATGCTGACGCCTGAGAATGTCTTTCTCGCTGTAAAACCCGTTGATATGGGACGGGGGATCGACACCCTGACACAGTATGTCCAGGATGAACTCAATGCGTCGTGGCATGAAGGGGCTGCCTTCGTCTTCACCAATAAAGCCCGTTCGCGCATCAAGGTGCTGCGCTGGGATAAGCACGGCGTCTGGCTGTGCGTTCGCCGCCTGCACAAGGGTCACTTCCGCTGGCCCCGGGCAAATGAGGCCGCCTGGTCCCTCACACCTGATGAGTTCAGCTGGCTTGTCAGCGGCGTTGACTGGCAACAGGTAAAAGGCCACGACCTCACAACGTGGATCTCCCGGGACGCAGCTGAATCTGCACCAAAAACCAACATAACCTTATGAACAATAATGATTATCCGTACCATGTGCGGTATAATTACCCGCATGGATATCTCTGTTCTCACCACCACCAGTGACATCGAGGAACTTCGCACTCTGGCACTTGCCATGGTGCAAAAAGTGATGGCTGAGAATGAAGAAAATGAAAAGCTTTGCCTGAAAAATGCCAGCCTCCTGCAACGTATACAGCTCCTGGAAGAAGCACTGAAACTGGCCCGCCAGCAACGGTTCGGTAAAAAGGGCGAAACACTGGCCGGTATGCAACGCTCCCTGTTCGAAGAGGATATGGATGCGGATATCGCCGCAGTTGAAGCGCAACTGGACACGCTGCTCCCTGCCGAAGAACAATCAGCCCCGGAACGTCCGGCACGAAAACCGCTCCCGGCTCATCTCCCGCGTGTCACAAAAACTATCGAACCGGCCTCAACCGAAAGCTGCCCTGACTGCCAGGGCGAACTGCGTCACATCCGCGATGAGGTGAGCGAAAAACTGGAATATATCCCGGCTCGCGTCGTGGTTAACCGGTACGTTCGCCCGCAGTATGGCTGTATCTGCTGCCAGCGGGTGGTCAGCGGTGATATGCCTGCAAACATTATCCCGAAAGGTGTGGCAGAGGCGTCACTCATTGCCCAGGTGGTGATCAGCAAGCACTGCGACCATATGCCCCTGTACCGCCAGCAGTCGGTGCTGGCCCGCTCGGATATCCATCTGCCCGTCAGCACGATGGCCGATATGATCGGCCGTGCGGGGGGGGCGCTGAGGCCACTGGCGGAATCACTGCATTGGATGCTGCTGACATGCGATGTGCTGCATGCCGATGAAACGCCCCTGCAAATCCTGGATACGAAAAAGGGCGGCAAAGCCCGTGCCGGCTACCTGTGGGCTTACGTCAGCGGTGAAAAAAGCGGCCCTGCTGTCGTCTGCTTCGACAGTCAGCCCGGTAGGAGTAGCGTGTACCCGGCGGCATACCTGAAGGACTGGGCCGGAAATCTTGTGGTCGACGGATATCCGGCCTATGAAACCCTGGCCGGGCAAAACAGAGGGATCGCGCTAACAGGTTGCCGGGCACATGCCCGTAGAAACTTTGCCGACCTTTATAAGGCGAGCAAGGATCCTCGCGCCGCGATGGCGGTCAGACAGATCGCCGGGTTATACCGGCTGGAAAAGAAGGTCCGACACCGGCCGGTGGAAAAGATCCGTCAATGGCGACAGCGTTATGCCCGCCCCGTGCTGGACAAGTTGTGGCACTGGCTGGAGCAGCAGAAAGATGCGTGCCCGGATAGCTCCGCGCTGGGTAAAGCGATCGCGTATGCACTAAAACGCCGGGTGACCCTCAGTCGCTTCCTGGAGGATGGTGCGTTACCCCTGGACAATAATCGCTGTGAGAGGGCCATCAGATCTGTGGTGATGGGACGCTCCAGCTGGCTCTTTGCCGGTTCGGTTGCAGCGGGTGAGCGTGCCGCGAAAATCATGAGTCTACTGGAAACAGCGAAGATGAACGGTCTTGATCCACATGCCTGGCTGACGAACGTTCTGCAACGGTTACCGGGCTGGCCGGAAGAGGACCTGGACGCGTTGCTGCCGCTGCCGGGGTTCGTCTTCGTGCGCGAAGGAGTCTGACAGAAAGCTTGTGATATCCGCACTAAGGACTTGCGCGCCTGAGTCCGTAAATAGCGGAAGCCCGCTTCCCACAAGGCTTCATCGCCATAGTTTACCTGACTCAGTTCCAGCGCCACACGCGTGGAATACCTCACTCAGTACTTCACCACCTGACGAACGGTTGCCGGGGAAACCTGAGGCTGCTCCCATCGGATCTGTCAATATGAGTTCACCGGATGCTTACCCGGAGGGAAGCGGGTCAGCCTGTCTTCCAGACGTGGGTGAGACTGTGAACGGTGTGGCTGGTCATTGTAGTGAAGCAGATAGCGTAACAGCCACTCATTGACCTACTGTTCGGTTTCTTGTTTGTGGAAATGGTACAACGTTTCGTGGGCTTCTTTGACGATTCGAAAAGGATGCCCCACCTTCCCTGTCGGGCAAGCTGTCACCTGTTCACCATTTTTCCCTGCGGGTAAATGAGTCAACCAGTCCACGCCCAGCGATAGCATGATGTCCTGGAAAACCTGGCTTTTGGCCGCCGGGCCGTTGTCGAGGGAAAGCATTTTAGATCTTCCCTGTAGCGAGTGCCCAGGATCAGGTTTAGGTGCCATTACGGCATAGAGAAAGCGCAGAGCTGACCCGGTATCCTCACTATAGACATAGCGGTACTTCTGATAGTTTTATATAACGTTGATTTGGAGATCCCACCATGTTGCAGATCCCCTCAATGGCATGTTTACGTTCCTGATGTAACTCGTTGAGTTGTAGTCCTGCTGACGGGTAAGATCGCTGGCCTGCCAATTGGCGACATGCTGTTTTTTGGCTGAAGAACTATCGTTGTTCCATTATTAAACACTCTTCGTCAGGTAAAGGTGTTTCTGATATTACCTGCTGAAATAATTAAGAAAATATGAGTTAACCGGATGCCTGCCTGTGGGCTCTAGCCTTTGTTGATTGGGGTGAGGCGGATAAAATACCTGAATAACCTCGTAGAACAAGACGATCGGGAGATTAAACTCATCACGAAGTCGGGGCTCGGGTTTAAATCATTCGAAGATACGAAAGCGTCATTTTCGGGAATCGAGTTGTCCTGAATGCTTAAAAAACTGATAGAAAACGCAGGAGATACCCCAGCCCGAAAGCAGCTTTATTCATTAACAGCCTAATTGTATCCATAATAAGGCACACTTCTATTTTCTGGGATATTTCCGACAGAGCCTTATCGTTGTTATCTTTTTGAGAAGACCTAAAGAATTATCTTATTTTTTTGGTCTTAACCTTGATTAATATTTATTTTTATATCTTGCATTGATGTCAGCGCCCATTTTTTTAATTTTCTTATCTGATTTAAGAAGTGTTAATACTTTATATGTTCAAATAACATATATCTTATTTCTGTGGGTGATAGTCATGACTGATCATGCGTTGAGTGGGGCATATCCTGTTTCTGTCTGGAATCTCTTTATAAGTCTGGTGACGGGTGAATACCGTCCTGGGGAAATGTGGAACCGGGGTAATTATCGTTTAAAGTTCTTATGGCGAGGGATTCTGGCCCCGTTGTTCACATGGCAACTACTGGATGTAATCATACATGGTCCCTATATGTACAGACTTCTGGCCATGCAGCCACGTTTGCCTGTACGCCTCAATCGCGCTTATCTGACACTCAAATTTACGCGCAAGCAGAAACTTCGTGCCGTGCAGTTTCACTACAATACCATGTATAGCCAGCTTACCCGCAGGCAGATATCAAGCTGGTTGTCCCACGATGGTTTACCTCTGGCCGAGCTTGAGGGGAAAGATAATATTCGTTTCTCTGTCAGCCTGAAGAGTGAGGTGAATCTTGATAAAGAGGGGGATTGTACAATGGTTATGCGTGACGATCAGGCCAGGATCCTGGCGAAAATTACCTTCACTCTTTGCCGACATCAGGGGAAAAGGACGTTATTCATTGGTGGTTTGCAGGGAAGCTGCCGCACTACCCCGCATGAGGTAATTCGGCATGCAACCAAAGCCTGCTTTGGCGTGTTTCCCAAACGCATGGTACTGGATGCTGTTTGTCATTTCGCACAGTGTATGCAGATCGAAAAGATCCTGGCGGTTGGAGGTGATACACATGTTTATAGCCTTGCTCGTTACAAAAAGCAGTCAGCGATGGTACATGCCGATTATGATGCTTTCTGGAAAAGCATAGGTGCTGTCTGTTGTCAGGAAGGATATTATATTCTGCCACAGATTCCTGCATGTAAGGATATCAGCACCATTTCCAGTAAAAAGCGGGCGGAATACCGCCGGCGATTTGCTCTGCTGGATACGCTTTCTCAACAGATTCGCACTGTTTTGGAATCATGATCTTTCTCATTAAGCACGATGAATATCTGTGTGCTTCTGGAATGACACCACATCGAAAATATGACGTTACGCGCTATGGCAATGAAAGTGGGCATATCACACAATCATGTTTCTGTTTGCCTCCTGGCCGCTGAGGGATTTATTCAAGGCTTTGATATCAACATCAAAACGGGCAGGGAATGTTGATGAGTATATATCCTTCCGCCTAAACTGAAAGGGGGGGTTAATTACCAAACCCAATTTAACACTGCTAAGTGCGGTTGCTACAATACATAACTTAAAAATCGAAATTCTGCTATCAATGGTGAGATTTTTATTATCTGTAAAATCTGTAGTAGTGCACTCTGTGCAGAGCACCTCTGCATTCATTAACCATGAAGTGAGGCGTTTTTGTGGTGGTTTGCTTCTCAATTACTTCGTAATATTCGGAAATATCAGCATAGTTTACATGGGTAAATAATTGCCCTAAGATTCGTGACTCGGTCCTTTAGCTCAGCGGTTGGAGCGCGCGACTCATAATCGCTCGTCGTTGGTTCAAATCCAACAAGGACCACCAACCGCCACTAGCTCATCAGGAAGAGCGACAACCATGGTGTTGTAGTACGAGGTTCGAGGCCCCGGTGGCGGTCCAAACAAAGCCGGCTTAGCTCAGTAGGTAAAGCAACTGGTTCAACGCTAGCCCAGTGCGGCAGGCGAGTGTAGACCTGTTATTATTAGGGGCAGCCACCAGTGCGATAGTCCGGACGAGCGGGACTTTAAAAAGCGATACCGTTGACGGCAGGGGATCAGACCCGCAGCTTTCCTGGGCATCAGATAACAGCTATCAGGTCAGTGAAGTGACCGAATGGCATATAAAAATAGCACGAGTAAACAAAACACCTTTGCTACCCGGTCCTGAAATGGCCGGGCATTTTTTAAAGCATTCGCATGAGCACTGAGTGGTTAACTGGTATCTCCGTATCAGACCTGTCGCCAGGTAGCAGTGCTCAGCCGAATGCTTATCAGTTATTCTCTAATTCAGATTGATAATACGTTTATATAGAATCGCCTACGCTGTTACTTTATGGAACAAATGCGAGCGTTGTGATGTCTTTGAAAAAAATGCTGATGATTGCAGTGATCGCCGGATGCTTTGTTGGTGGCTGCATAATATATTATTACCTCTATTCACAGGTAATTGCTTTCCGTGATACACACTATTACGATGAGGCAAATAATTGAGAAAATCAATTGCGTAAATGGTTGATTACTTTGATACTTATTCTTTCATTTCTGACCGGGGTGATGATGTACGATAGTATATTGATTGAATTCCGTGCAGACCTGCCATTTCTTGCCCTGGATGAAAAACCTTAAATAATAAAGAATGCATACGCATGAGCACTACCCCAAAACACTTTGTGCGGGCAAGTTCTAAGCGTGGGGGCTAGTGCTCAGCCGAATGCGTTGTGCAAATAACAATTAATTAACATAGCCACTGGTAATTATCAGTACGCATCCATAATTAAAAGTGCCCTGTACAGTTGCGTGTCGGGGGCGTGCTTTCCTGTATCAATGTTTCGACTTGTGCCCGCAGTTTCATCTCTGAGGGCTTTTTTTGACAGTGAACACGAATTTTCTGTTTAAGCCTTGCCGATATTTTACTGTCGATAGTAGGGTTGTTTTGTCGCAGTGGATCCCCCTGTGCGGCGGGGCGTAATTGGTTGGAAGTGAATAATGTCCAGAGCATAAGCTGCGCGAGTTCGGCCTGACCAGCCTAAGGCTCACCGGGAGGCACCCGGCACTGCGACAACCTGACTTGTCAAAATCTAAAGGCTCACTTTGGTGGGCCTCTTCTGTCTCTGTAAGCCGGTAAACCCAATAAACAAAAAATACTTGTCGATCGCGGGCGGGGTTGTTGCCTGCCTGCTACTTTGCGTGCGTGTGGCGATGGTACCCAAACTGCCGCGATGCGGTTGCCTGCGGTTAAGCCCCAGTATCAGGGGCAATCTCCGACGCAACAGCCTGTCATCTTCCAGGATCCCGCCCCGGTAGTGGTGAATAACGGAGGTTTTTTCTGTGGTCTGATAGTGGGTCATATGCTCTGCTGCCTCAGCTCGCACTCGACCCATACAGCTATCGTGGATCTCTATACCACAAAGCGTAACTACGGCAGTTGTCCCGCTTATTGTGCCCGCTTCACTTATCGCCGTTTCAGCCGCAGGCGCTGAACCGGACGAAACAGGCTGCTGGTTGAGGCGAGTGGTTGAGCGACACACCAATTACTACGGTGTCTTCTTCGACAGCAGCGCGCTGGCCTGGTTCACGAAGAAAATATGGAAACGCTTTTGTTTCCGATTTCCAGCAAGGAATGAAACCATGAGAATCAACCGCATCCGGTTCAATATGAAGACGTTGAAAAGCTGTCACCATTACAGTGAATATGCAGGAGCATTATTCCTTTACGGTGCCAGAATCTGTCAGTAAGGGAGGGCTGAGAACTTTCAATTATGAAGTATAATGTATTGATTACTTACTATTTAAATTTATCCTAGACGGCGTTTGCTGTTCCGTTGTGCCCGCAGTGGGTGACTCTCAGCACTGTGACTCTGTTAGCCACAGTGCTTCAGACATTATTCGCAACGAAATGTCAGACGGGCAACCCCATTAATAAGTAAATGAGAATCAGTTTCTTGCTTAACTTCTTTCATGAGCTTATTTTGTGCCTTACAAAAATCAGTTGCTTTAGTATTAACGACTCCGGTGGCGCCTGACATTCGTCCTGCTGCAGGAGCGGCTTCCACTTCAGTATAATAATCACCATTTTGCAGTTTTTTAACATCGGACTGGTACGTCAAGCCGAGGCCATTAAACTGGGTTTTATCATTCTGTACTGCGCAACCGCTTAGAGAAGCACAAATCAATATACTGGATAATATGACAATAGTTTTCATCAGATAACATTCCACAGGTTAAATAATGGTAGGCAAGTATACTTGTCGCGGATCAACATACATTAAACGAACATTCTGTTGGTATTTTTGTTCCTGAATCTATCTTAGCTAATAGGTGATGCGATCGAATAATCGGGACATTTGCATATTCTGATCCAGACCGACCATTGATTCCGATTTGTTCCGGCCAAATCTGACCATCTGTTGGAATCGATGATCCTGTCGTCGGAATCCCGCGCTTTTCACTTTTAAAACAATGGACAACATTTTCTCCTGATAACCCAACTTCCGGAGACGTGTCGCCATGGCAAGATTGAGAACGCGGATGAGTAAATTAACGAACTGATTCGCCTTAAATTTGACAGCCACCTGCCCAACAGGAGCATTTCGGCCCGCCTGAATATCGGGTGCAGTACCGTATCTGATGTGATCACCCGTTTCAGGGGAAGCCAACTGGCGTGGACCCTCCCGGAAGATATGACGAAATCACAACTCGAAGCGTTGTGCTATACCGGGGTACTTACACCAGCATCAGTGTCGTGGCCCGGGAGTTGAACACCGCCAGGCAGACCATCATGTGGTTGCGGGATGAGGCCAAAAACCAGGCGCTGCAGGCAAAGGAAGAGGCCAGTCTCTCCGAAAACAGGCGGGGGTAAAACTGAGGTACCCGGACCTCAGTTCCGGTATAATACCGCCAGACCCGATGAATAATCGTCAGACAACGGAGATGCGGCATGTCAGGCAGAAAAGGAAAGGGCAGGAACACACCAGTCCCTCACGACGGACTGTTCAAAACCTTCCTGACCCATACGGATACCGCCCGGGATTTTCTGGCCCTGCACCTGCCCACTGAGTTGCTGCAGCTGTGCGACCTGAATACCCTGCAGCTGGAGTCGGGCTCCTTTATAGAGGAAAACCTGCGAACCTACTTTGCTGACGTGCTCTATTCCCTGAAGACGACTGACGGAGAAGGGTATATATACACGCTCATAGAACACCAGTCGTCCCCCGATAAATTCATGGCTTTCCGACTGGCCAGGTACGCTATCGCTGCCATGCAAAAGCACCTGGATGCCGGTCATGAACAGCTGCCGCTGGTTATTCCGATGTTGTTCACCCACGGACGCGGCAGCCCTTGGCCGTATACCATGAACTGGACGGAACTGTTCGCCAGTCCGGACGCCGCCCGACGGCTCTACACCGGTGATTTCCCCACTTATCGATGTCGGCGCCATTGAGGACGATGACATCATGAAACACCGGCGGATAGCCCTGCTCGAGCTGATGCTCAAGCACGCCCGCACCCGTGACCTGGCCGAGCTGACAGAGCATCTGGTCACCCTGCTGATTGCGGGTTACACTACGGATGAACAGCTGGTCACCCTGATGAACTGGATGCTGCAGACAGGGGATACAGCCAGACCTGAAGTATTCCTGCAGGAGCTGGCCCGCCGGTCACCGCAACACGAGGACATTTTTATGACAATTGCACAGAAACTGGAAGAGAAGGGCCTTGAGAAGGGCCTTGAGAAGGGACGCATGGAAGGTCGCATTGAGGGTATCCAGCTTGGTGAACAACGCGGGATTGAAAAAGGCCGTAATGAAGGCAAACTCGAAGTCGCCCGCAGCCTGTTAAAAATGGGCATGTCGCATGAATCAGTGCTGGAAGCTACCGGCCTGACAGCTGACGAGCTCGCCCAAATCCGCCATTAATCCTTCGCCAGGACAACCTTTGTCAGGCCACACTGAAACAGACTCCCCGGAGAGCACTGTCGCGGCGCTCTCCCATCTGGCGTTCTGTGCCTTGGTCGCCCTCGCGCTTGCCCGGCAGGAGGGCGCGGCCGGTACGCCCTGGGCTGAAAATCTGTTCCTCACCCGCTGGCTGGCCACCGCGCAGAAACAAAAGCGTTTCCCCCGGTGCGTGGCTCCCGATATTGCCCTCTTACTTGAGCGGGGCCGCAGCCAGGGTCCGGCCGCCGGGCTGCGTCAGAAATTTGATTACCTGTGGCGCTCCTGCAGCGGTGATATCGCGGCCCAGTCCGATTTGTTCCGGCTGACGTATGCGACTGAGGTGCTGAAGGACTGCGTCTGGGGCAGTAAGGTGGTGGGGACGAAGGAATGGCTCGCCGGGGAGATACCCGACTTCGCACAGAAGAACGGGTTCTGGGTGGAAAAAGAGACACTGAATACCGCCTTTACCGGAGACGGTACTCTGCTGTCACCGGTTCCCTTTCGGGTGACCGGGGATATCGCACCGTTTATCCGCATGATGGCGAATTATGGCTTGCATGCCAGCATCGCCGACAGCACGCCACAATATTACACCGTCAAGCTGAAGCCGGGCACCGGCGACATATAGCTGTAGTGGCCTGCATTTGAAATCAGCCGAAAATAAAAATTGGTCAGAAAATCTGAAAGGGTAAGGGCAGAAACCGTCCCGTCATGAAAGTTCACACCATACAACGGGCATCATATGATACCAAAAACGGATAAAAAAGATGTAACTCATTGTATTGCCATTGGCGGTTTAATTTATATTGGTATCAAATGATACTAATAATGCTTATTTCTTATCCTGGCAGCTGACTAATATACGGATGAGTCAGTCAAAAACACAGTCACGTTGTCGACAGCTACTGGTGACAGATAACCATAACCCTGCGCCCAGACATTCATTTTTCTCATACGGAGCTGGCTGAACCCGGCTTTGCTCTCCGTAACCACCCCGACAGACTGCCCGTCAATACCAAAGCGGGGGCTTCTGGAGAGCAGCGTCGCCACGTACGCTTTGCGGCGGGAGAGCAAACGCAAATCCCTGCTGGCACAGGGGTTGCAGACAAATTCCACCCAGTTAGAAAATCCGCTATCAGTTGTTTGCCTTTTTTTCGACAGAGACGTTCATATTACTATGAATAGTATTCAGCTCGTAAATTCAATTTATATTTTATCCTTTTGAACTGTTTATTTTCTATTTTTTAGGCGGCTCTATGCATCCATCACTATACCACTCACTTTTTTCCTCTATTCAGTCAGATACTGAATACTCATCTGATACTCACCTACCAGTCAGGGAGGCTATATTAAATCCAGATTCACTTGACGCGTTGTTTCAGCAATCTCTGTCTTCTTCTGAAATCACGATTGCTATTGATATACCTGGTGGACACCGTATAGAACTAATGACGGTATCAAACGAGCGTTATGGTGAACATTGTCTGCTATGGCGAGGCCGGTCATTATTACAAATAGGAGTGGAGGCTCAACTTTCTGTTGCCCGCAGCAGCATTTCGGATAAAAACTGGCAGGTCACTGGGCGTCTCTTCCTTGCTGATGGAACCAGGTTGCTGATTAAGCCGGGTGATAATGGCATTGCTCACATTTCAATGATGGCTCCCCCTCCAGCAAGTGTGTTCGCCAGTACCAGATGTATAGTACAAACTGAAGACATTGTCTTCGAATCTCAGGCCATGGATACTGATTCAGAACCTGTCCTTATTCATATTATGCCGGCTTATCCCGAGAGTACATTGAAAGCACTGGGTAATAATATGGCCACACTCATGTCCTCAATCGGTGACTGGCAGAATTTCGCTAACTTGGTTTTGCAGAATAGTGGAATTGCAGCCCGGATTCAAATGGGGTCTCCGGTAAAAATACCTGAGCCCAAAACGAATAAAGTCAGTGAGCTCCTCAGAGAGACGGTTGCACGCGAGGGCTCAATACACAGCCGTAAACCTGGAACGCTATGGGATGAAGTCCATAAACAGCGCAATGCAACACAGTCAGCACTCGTGCTGTTACTGGCTGCGGACTGGTCTGACAATACAGTCGGTGAGGCAGGCAGCATTCCGCTACCTCCGAGAAGTGATAAGGCCGATGAGCTGGAGCAGTGTTCTCTGTGTTTCTGTCCCAAAAAAGTGGGTTCTCTTGATATAGCGCATGTTTTTTCCCATGAACTGGGACACCTGTTGGGGGGGATGCATGATCCAGAAACAGATATGATAGGTGGGCACCACGATATAGTTCACCCTATGTTTGATTATGTTTGTGGCTATCAATCAGAAGACCGGACGTTTACCACAACCATGAGTTATCCCAGGGAAAATGAAGTCTGGATACCGTACTATTCATCATCAGAGCAGACTTGGCTAAACCCGAAAACCGGAAAACGAGTTGCTACCGGTATACCTTCCGGAAAACCAGGGGCCGCGGATGCGGCAGCATTTTTCCGCAGCAGCACGAGAACAATTTCCCGATATAAGGAAAATACCCACGAAAGTTTTCATGCGATGTCCCTTGATATCAATCCCTCTCTGGGGGGAACATTGTTGCCCGGGAGTTGGGGGCCTTATCCTGCGGGTTCTGTACAGGTTATTCAGGCAACACCACGTCCAGGATACGCGTTTGATCACTGGGAGCTGGATGGGCAGTCTGCAGGGACTAACCCGTGTTTACTCGTTTCAGTATATACTTCCCATCACATTATCGCGCATTTTCGCAGGGAGATTACTAGTTTTCGTTTAAAAACAAGCGCGATCACTGATGGGGAGCTGAAAACGACCTTCAATACCTACACTATAAATTTTGATAATAAAGACCCCAAGCAATCAGGACCTGACTATATTCCTGGCACAGAAGTGCAGGTTGATTGCATTATTCCTCTTGAAGACAGAAAAAAATTCTTTTTTGCCGGATGGCGTGTAAATGGGAACTCACATTATATTCAAGGTTACAACTTCGAAACAAATGTTCCAAACTTTCAAAATGCAACATATCGGCTGGTAGTCGTTATGAATAACGATATAACTGTAGAGGCAATATTTAATAAAAAGTAATTTACTTAAAATATGTCAGTAACGGGTAGCGGGTTTTCCCTCGGGTCAGGGTGGTAATCGAGATCGGTAAGCTCTGGCCGGGCTATCAAAACATTGCGTGATGGCTGATTTTTGATGTTTTTTTGATAAAACACCAAATTTCGGCTACTTTACAAACGAGGAATATCTGACGCTGGCGCCCCTTCCAGCTAAGAGCTGATTTCAGATAGTCAGCCAGTCAACAGAAATGCCTCAGATTGATTAGCGTATACGCCAGCGTTTTGAACGCATAATGGAGAGCATGAAAAATCCTGGGGCAGTGAGCTATGCTGCCGTCGCTGATTTTTCCCGTTGCTTTGAAACCCCGGAAACCAGGAGGTGAATTTATCCCGCAGCTCGTTATTCAGAACGGCGGTCCGGGTCTGTAACCAATAATGACTCCCTTTTCTGCTCCAGGGGTTCGCCTAAACCGCTACCCTTATTTTATTAAATAAAAACAGATAGATAATTTTTTGATCGTTCGCTTTCGTTCCATTAGCCCTCAAACTTCACTGCAGCCTGCCGCGCTGATGTACCGTTCAGCGCAGTGCATATAATTCAAGCAATAAACCGCATGATATACTAGGGTATGACGATGCTGAGTGACCATTTGGCGCGCCAGATGGCGACAATATCCGGCGTTTACGGGCTGCTGTATATGGCGGCGGCCCGTTCCAGTGGCAGTTGGACTCGCTGATGGTGAGCTTCAGGATTGCGGACGATATTCCTCTGGTGAAGGGAAAAGAGGTTATCGATACCAGTTATATTTTCAATTTCGGGGGCTACCGACTCAGCGACGGCTACGGGATCGGTCGGGCCAGAGTGTTCGATGGGGAACGATTGGAACTGAAAACAGACTTTTGCCTATGGTTGCTAATCACATCGATAATACGATTAGCCTGAAGTTATTCGGGGGGTACTGTAACCGGCTGGTGACGCAGGGATGTTTGTCTCAGTAATACACAATATATAGCTATTAAACCTGTTGTTCATCTTATGAAAGTCGTAGTATTGAATCCGCCTGATCATCCAGGGAATCTGACAGCAACTTATCCTGATGGCAGTAGTGAAGATATACCGAATATTTCCCCGAATTATGACAAGTTGCTTTTAATGCAACAGGTGATATATGCACCGAACAAAAAAGATCTTCTTGAGATCTTTATTATACTTCCAGTCAATGTCGCATTTTGCATGCTTTGCTTCCACTATGCCTTCTCGCAAGAGATGAGCGGTCAAAATAAAGCCTTAACGTACAATAAGTTCCGTTTCCCAAACAGAGCCCTTCATCAGCCTAAAAACGGATGCCATCAGCCTGCCGGGAGGGGGGCGCAGCATCAGGCAGGTCTGGATGGCGTGGTCACAGGGCGTGGCGCGGATGGTGACTTTCCATTGTGCAATAGCCCCGGGTGTAATCAAGAGAGTAAGGCTACCGCGCTGTTTAAGACCAGCTTCATATTGAGGTCCGTGGGTGAAGGCGTATTTTGCTTTGGGAATGTGATGACGCTTTCTGGTGCTGTGTATATGCGACATCGTTAACATGTTTAATAATGGGCAGTCATTGATGATAACTACTTAGCCATCCGTGCCCAACTCTCTCCGGGAGAGGCCAGCCCTTTCGGGCTGGCGGTATTTTGCAAAGGTGTCGTGGAACCACGCCAGACAACCTTCGATTGGACGGGGCGGCCCTCGCCCGACGGTTTAGTCTCTAACTTCGTAGTTAGAAAACGCCGGGAATTGGCGTCCATTCCATTTTCGCCACCACAATACCGTGATCAAAGTGTACTGCCAGGTGTCCAATATCCTATCGACTTATTAGTTATCTCCTTTCAACTCTCCAAAATGAAATGATTCCAGTTTTGCAAAAGAAGGACCAAAACCTTCTGGTTGAAAGGTCATTCCGCTGATGATTTGCTTGTCTTTGTATGCAGAATAAAGAATACCGAATATCTGAGGGCGTTCATTTGAAGCAAAGTCAAATGCTATAGCTCGATAGTTCTCGATTTTCCCAGTGCTGTTATTTTTCCCTGAGATACTGATTTCACAATTTACGCTTTCAGTACTATCACCATCCTCAAAACCAACTCCTAAAACTGTAACATCTGAGAAATAAATAGAATCAGCCATAATGTTCTCCACCTTTAAGTTTTAAATGTCACATGTCCTTATATACAAATAAATGTTCAGACATATGAAGTAAAAGCAACTAGCATACTTTATCGATTTACATCATAATTAAAAATAAATAATTAATCATAGGAAGATTTTTACTAAATTTTGAAAAAAACAAAGTAGAATGAGAAGTGGGTTCTGTCGAAAAATAAAATAAAGTCATACTGTTGATCACTAAATCCCGGTTAAAATTGAATGATGGGCACTGTTGCAAAGATGAGGCTCGATACGCCTTCTGTCTGGTGGCAGTGCCCTATATTCAAATACTCCGCTGACCAGCCGCATCCCGCCCTGGGGGGCTCCATAACAGAATGCTGAGGCTTTGCCCTTGCGTAGCGCACGCATTATTTCGATCCCTTTTATCGTGGCGTAAACAGTTTTCATCGATTTAAACCCCAGCGCCGCGTTGGTTATCCGTTTCAGCTTACCGTGGTCACATTCAATCACGTTGTTCCGATATTTAATCTGCCAGTGTTCAACATCAGGTGGGCCCCGCCATGCCGCAAGCGGCATTCAAAAATCAGCGACTGTTGTGAATATTTTCCTTTTGTTTCAGAAAAAAATCCGTGCGAGCGTTGTCCGAAATATTCGCCGGGAACAGGGCAGTCACGGGGCACCGTCTCGTCGCTTTTAACGGACAGGCTCCCGCCAGGCTCTCTGGCTGCGTCCTCCCTTTGCTTGCCCTTTTCAGGAGTGTCTCCCATGCCCACCTCCGTCCCCGAGTCTCAGGCCCATAACTTTATCAGCGGCGCGCAGGAGGGGATTGACCCCCGCACCGGCCTCTTCTCCTTCGCATTCCCCCTGGCCACCCTCTCCGCCAGCGAGAACCAGGCCCCGTTCCTGCCCCTGACCCTGAGCTGGTCCGCCCTGCAGACCGGCAACCCGTACGGCCTGGGCACCGGGTGCACCTTCGGTGTCACGCGCTATGATGAGTCGGTCAACCCCGGACAGCTGCTCCTCAGCTCCGGAGAGCGGTACCGCGTCAACCGGACCCTGAGCGGGGACGGCCTGACCCTGCGCCAGTGTCCGCTCCCGACATTTCGTCTCAGCAAGGTGAAAGGGGATAACGGGGTGATGCAGTGCCTGATCCGGCATAAGGACGGCCATACCGAGGTGCTGGAGAAGCAGACGCAGAGTCTCTGGCTCCCGGTCCGGATAGTGGCCCCCACCGGGCGTCACCTCGCGCTGACGTGGCAGGCCGGGCAGGGCGTTGCCCGCCTGTCCACCGTGGAGGATGAGAACGGCCTGACATTGTGCCGGTTTACCTGGGGTGATGTGCCGGCGATGACGGTCTGGCCGGGCACAGACGAAGAGATGCGCCTGATGCTTTACCCTAAAAACGGCTACCTGAGCGAAATCCACAACGTCAGCGACGCCGCGGAGAAGCTGGTCTGGACCCTGGGCTGGGAAGACAGTGAAACCCTGCGCTTTCCCGGCAACGTCTGCCCCCTGAAATCGGTCCGCACGCCGGCGGGCCTGACCCATACGGTGACCTGGGAGAAGAAGATGCGCTTCAATGCCCGGTCCGGCGAGGGCCGTCTGCCGGCCGTGGTGAAAAGCCAGGTCAGCACCGCCGACGGAGAAGTCTCGCAGGTCGCCACCTACCGCTACAGCATCGACAGCCGCAACCCCGGCGATGATGAAACGGTGCTCAACCATAACTGGCTGGGCTACGGGGCCGCGTTCAGCGACAGTGAATACGATACAAACAATGACAACCTGTTGTCGCTGCGCCAGCCGTACCACTACTGGTCGGAAGTCAGTCTGAAGGGGGCCGGAGGCGACCCGGATACGGTGGTGCGCCGGACCTACAACCGTTTCCATCTGATGACGGAGGAGAGGATCTGGCTGGAGGGCCGGGCCTGCGTGCACACGCAGGCCATTCAGTATTATGCCGACGAAAGCAAAACGCTGGCAGAGCAGAAAGCCATCTGGTCGTTTCCCCATACCGTGACGCAGACCTGGCAGCAGGGCAGCGCGTTGCGCTCAGAGACCGCCCGGTCTGCGTACGACGAGCACACCGGAAATCTGCTGACGCAGACGGCCCCGGACGGGACGGTCATCACGATGACCTGGTACCCGGCGTCGGGGGAGGGCGACAGGTGCCCGGCGGACCCGCACGGGTTTGCGCGCTGCCTGAAGAGCCGGACGGTCACCCCGGTACGCACCGCGTACGGCGACGAGCCGGTCACCCGGGAGGTGCATACCTGGACCGATATTGCCGCGAAGGCGGCCCACCGTGGGCAGTCGGGGCGGCCGGAGACGGTGGTGATGCCGCACACGGTGTCCACCTTTGTGTACCTGACGGCCGGCACGCCGGAAGAGAACACCGCCCGGAGCAGCATGACGTACCAGTATCAGCAGGGCGATGTGACGGCCCGGGACTTCGGGCGTCTGACGCGGCAGGTGAGCACGTTTCACAATGAAATCAGCCCGGCCCATCCGTACGAAACGGAAACGGGCCTGACGTTCACGTATGACGGGGCCACGCACCGGCAGACCCGGACCGTGACGGTCAGCGCCATGAAAAATGCGGCAGACCCGGACTTCATGGCCCCGGTGGTGACCACCTCCCGGGTGGTGTCGGGGCTGACGGGGCGGGTGATGTCCCTGACGGACGCCACGGGCAACGTCGTGCGCTGTGAATATGATGCGCTGGGGCGGCCGAAGGGGCAGACGCTGCATCCGGAGGACGAGGCTTACCGGCAGGCGAGCCGGACGCAGTATTTTCCGGCAGACAGCCAGGGCCATACGCAGGTGGTGCACACCGACGCGCTGAAAAACCAGGTCAGGACCACGTTTAATGCCCTGGGGCAGGTGGTGCGCCAGGAGGTGCAGGACATGGACGGGCCGGAGGGGAAACGTCAGGCCTGGCTGACGGCGTCGGCCTGCCAGTATGACGCCCGGGGTCAGGGGGTGTCTACCGCGGTCACGGACTGGCTGCGGGCGGACGAGGCGTCCGGGGAGACGGGGGAGGCCGGGCATCCGCTTCCCGCACTGCAAACACCGGTCTCCGTCAGCACCACCGCGCCGGTCCGGGACGACTGGGGCCGGGTGGTATCCACCCGGGGGAGCGACGGTCTGACCCACCACCGGGTGACGGACCCCGTCGCCTGCACGGTCACGACCTGGACGACGGATGCGAAGGGGAAAGAGACGCCGCGGACGGTCACGTACGGTGACCCGCGCACCGGCCGGGTGGTCAGGGCGGCGGTGTTCCCGACCGCAGAGGACCTGGAAAAGAATGCGCCATACAGTACGGTCACGCAGGCGTGGGACGGCGTGGGGCGGCTGCGTCAAAGCACCGACCCGCTGGGACACACCACGGCGTTCACGTATGACGTGTTCGGACGCGTCGTCAGCACGACCCTGCCGGACGGGGTGATTGTCCACAAAAGGTATGCCCCGTCCGGTGCGGCGGGTCTGGCCGTGAGCATCAGCGTCACGGACCCGGTGACGAAGGCGACGACCGTGCAGGGTGTCAGGCGGTTTGACGCGGCGGGTCGGGTGGTGAGCAGCACGGTCGGGAAGGATGAGGCGACGGGGCGGACCACCACGGCGGTCTACGAGAAGAGCCTGCTGTCCCGGACGCATACAGACAGTACCACGGGGCCGGACGGGGTGACGTGTACCGTGGAGAGTGACCCGCGGCTGGGGAATGCGGTGCTGAGCGTGAAGGCAGAGGATAAGCACGGCGTGCTGCCGGCCGTGGGGCAGACGTTCAGCTACAACAGGCTGACCGGGCAGATGCTGGATGCGCAGGCGGGCAGTTCGGTGACCCGGCAGTATTACCGGCCGTCGGGCGCGGGGCTGCGGCGTGAGGAGCAGGTGTACGGCGGGAGCGTGCTGCGGAGCCATGCCGTTCACTCTCTGGCCGGGCGTGTGCAGCAGGTCACCGGTGTGGAGGGGGCCCCCTGCACCTACCATTATATCACCCGTGGCCGGCTGGCCGGTCGCGTGGCGTCGGTCACGGATAACGGTGTCACCGTCACGCCGGCGTACGACGACCTGAACCGGGTCAGCGGCTGGACGGCGGTGACGCTGCAGGGCGGGCAGACGCTGACAACGGAGATGGTGCCGGACGCGTACGGGCGGGAGCATAGCCGGACGATAACCCACAGTAACGGGGAGGTCCGGGTGCTGACGCAGCGGTGGACGAAGAGCGGTCAGCTGGAAGGCAGAACGTGGGTTCGCCGGCAGGCGGGGCAGGCGGCGTCGAAGGAGGAGACGCTGTGCGATGAGACGTTCATCTATGATGCGCGCAGCCGCCTGCAGGACTACCGGGTGACGGGCACGCAGCTGCCGCGGGACGCGCACGGGAATGCGTTTGTCCGGCAGCGTTTTACGTTCGATGCCCTGAGCAATATCCGGACCTGTGAGACCACGCTGGACAGCCGGGGTCACGGGGCGGTGATTACCGCGACATACGGTTATGCAGGGCATGACCCGTGCCGGCTGACATCCGTGACGTACAACCG
This sequence comes from Cedecea neteri NBRC 105707 = ATCC 33855, assembly GCF_001571265.1. Lineage (GTDB taxonomy): Bacteria > Pseudomonadota > Gammaproteobacteria > Enterobacterales > Enterobacteriaceae > Cedecea > Cedecea neteri. Next base: position 60,659 of record NZ_BCTL01000043.1, read on the forward strand.
GGAGGCGTCCGCGCAGGGCTATAAGGACCTGGCGTTCAGCGACGCGGACTACGATGCGGCGGGTCGCCTGCTGAAGGATGAGGCGGGGCGGGGGCTGCACTACGATGCGCTGGGGCGTCTGGTCCGGGTCACACAAAACGGCGGGCAGGCGGGCGAATATGGCTACGATGCCGGTAACCGTCTTGCCTGGCAGCGGGTGGACAGTACACAGCAGCTGCACCGGCTGTACTACCGGGGGAGCCGGCTGGTGACGGAGTGGGTGAGTCCGCAGGGGGAGGGTCAGAAGCAGGACGACAAAACAGACACACTTATCCGGCTGACGGGTGTGGCCCAGACGACGCGGCAGGGGGGAAAGGCGGTGACGCTGCTGCTGGGGACGGACGGGAAGGGGAGCGTGCTGACGGGGAACGACGGG
>NZ_BCTL01000044.1 GCF_001571265.1 Cedecea neteri NBRC 105707 = ATCC 33855
GGACACGTTCACCGTGCTGTGAACTTATATGGAAAACGGATATACGGGTGAACGGAAAAACCACGGGCTAAAAAATATCGCTCCAGAAACCTCTGCGAGAAACCTTTGCGTAAACATTAAAACGGCAACCCTGGGTTGCCGTTTGCTGTTTATTTTGCGTCGGTGGCCGTGCCGTTGGCATGCCAGGTAAACACGCCGAACTCAAAGCCTTTCAGGTCGCCCTTCTGGTCCCAGGACAGCGGCCCCATCACGGTATCCACGGTCGCCCCTTTCAGGTACTTAGAGATTGCAGCCGGATCTTCGCTCTGGTTCAGGCCAGCAGCCAGCGACTGCAGCGCCGCGTAGGTTGTCCAGACGAACGCGCCGCTTGGATCCTGTTTCTTGGCTTTAATGGCGTCCACAATTGGTTTGTTGGCAGGAACCTGATCGTAGTTCTTAGGCTTGGTCACCAGCAGACCTTCTGCAGAATCCCCGGCAATGTTAGACAGAGAAACGTTCGCCACGCCTTCCGGCCCCATGAACTGAGTTTTCAGGCCAGCGGCGCGAGACTGACGCAGGATCTGCCCCATTTCCGGGTGGTAACCACCGTAGTAAACGAAGTCGATATTTTCTTTCTTCAGGCGAGCAACCAGCGTAGAGAAATCTTTCTCACCGGCGGTGATACCGTCGAAGAAGACCACGTTAGCGCCACCTTTTTTCAGGCCGTCCTGCACGGAACGCGCCAGACCTTCACCGTACTGCTGCTTATCGTGGATAACGGCAATGCGCTTAGGCTTCACGTGTTCCAGGATGTATTTCGCCGCGGTTGGGCCCTGATCTGAGTCCAGGCCGGTGGTGCGCAGGGTCAGCTTATAGCCACGCGCGGTCAGCTCCGGGGCAGTAGCCGCCGGGGTGATCATCAGAATGCCTTCGTCTTCGTAGATATCAGACGCTGGCTGAGTAGAAGAAGAGCACAGGTGACCGATAACGTACTTGATGCCGTCGTTCACCACTTTGTTCGCTACCGCGACCGCTTGTTTCGGGTCACAGGCATCGTCATATTTGGTAATAACCAGTTTATCGCCTTTGATCCCGCCTTTGGCGTTAATGTCGGCCACCGCCTGCTCGGCGCCGGTAAATTCCTGATCGCCGTATTGCGCGACCGGCCCAGACATTGCCCCTACTACCGCGACCTTAATATCTTTTGCCATCGCCGCGTGGCTCATTGCCAGTGCAATGCATCCTGCCAGTAAGGCTTTACCCGTCATTTTCATCCTGAGAGTCCCCATTGTTATGGTTATTGAATTTGTTGTGTTGTTGTTTGTTAGCGCATTATTCTGTTTGTAGGTATAAGAAAAGCATATGATAGCTAACTTAAGGGCAGCAGCCGGCGCTACGGCAGCACACTATGCTAAACATAGCGCCATTTGCGATAATTTGGAAAGACATATTTGAAGGTTAGATAACGGGAATGTGACAAAAAAATAACCGCGCCGGAATACCTCCAGGCGCGGGGGAGCAAGCGTCAAAATCACCAGCCCGCAGGCAGGTATCCCAGAGCGGAAGCAACCGCATAAACGGCACTGCAGAGGTAAAGCAACACAATGAAAATCTGAATCAGCGGATGGGTCATAAACGGCGGACAAGTCCAGCCCGGCGTAACATCACCGCTGCGGCGAGCGCCTTTAATCATCAGAATCGGCATAATCGACAAAATCACGCCGCTGAACACGCCGGCAAAATAGAGCGCATTCACAAACGACACCAGCCCGCTGTAGGCCAGCACGAAAGGTGGAATCGCCACCACCAACAGCACCAGGAAACGCTTCAGGGAGAGTTCGTCACTGCCCAGGCGGAAGCGGTCAAAGATATTGGTCAGGAAGCTGCCGCCCAGCCCCCAGTACGACGTCAGCATGGCGCAAAGCGCGAACAGGTTCGCCGAGAAGAACGCCCACTCTCCCAGCGCTTTCCCCCACGAAATGGTCGCCACCTCAGAGATATCGTCCAGGCCGTTAAGCATGATGACCGACATCGGCACCAAGGCCAGTAGCGCGAAGGTTACCACCATGCCAACGATAATCGCCTTCGGCAGCTTCTCTGGCTTATCGGCAAAACCTCGAGCCATCTCCGGCACGATGTACTGCGCCGAGAAGCAGAACACCACCACGTTGAACACCGGCACCATGTACAGCCAGTTGCCTTCCAGCAGATAGCCGACGCTGGTCGTTTCTTTTAGCAAGGTGGCGATAACCAGCACCGCGATCATCACCACCATACCGATACTAATAAACTTTTCCCCGCGCCCGATGGCCTTCAGGCCCATGTACAGCACGCCCGCAGCAGGAATGAAAAACAGCACGCTGCCCAGCGCCGGAGAAATACCAAACAAGGAGTGCAATAGTTTGCCGCTGCCGGTCATATAGGCGGTCAGTGCGCCCACGCTGTTCACGCAAACCGAGAGGAACATCATCAGCGCGCCAAAGCGGCCGACGTAGCGCAGCGACAGTCCGCTGAGCTGCAAATGCTGGCGAGTGCGCAAGGTCGATTCGGCGACGTAAAGCATCGTCACTGTGGTCAGGCTGCCCACCAGCACCAACCAGAACAGCAGCGGCCAGAAGCCTGCTTTGCTCGACGCATAGGTGATGGAAAGCACGCCCGCGCCGATGTTGGTGCCGACGATCATCGACACGCCTTCGACGAAGCTCAGGGATTTACCGGGGACAGCCGTTCGCTCCCCGCGCGCGATGGCGGGAGAGAAGGTGGAGTTTTCAGACATAATATTTTCCGTATTACTCCGGCGGTAACGCCCGCCGGAAAACAGGGGATATCAGGGTGATAAACCACTTCACGCTGGGCAACAAAACCTTCTGTTAGGACGGGCTTCCCTGCCGCCGCACTGTACGAGGCTTTAGCCCTTCAGCACCTGGGACAGAATGGCCAGCGCTTTGGTGAACTGAGCATCAGGAATGGTCAGAGGATAAAGGAAGCGGATCACGTTGCCGTAGACGCCGCAGCTCAGCAGCAGCAGCCCTTGTTCCTGAGCCTTCAGTTGGACCTCGCGGGTAAATTCCGGCGAAGGTTTCCCGGTCTGCGGATCGTTAAACTCCACCGCCACCATCGAGCCCTGCCCGCGCACGTCAACAATGGCCGGGCAGCTTTGGCGCGCCTGATTCAGGACTTCTTTCAGGTGTTCACCAAGCTGGGTGGCACGCTTGCACAGCTGCTCTTCTTTGATCACATCCAGCACCGCATGAGCCGCCGCAACCGCCAGTGGGTTACCCGCATAAGTGCCGCCCAGGCCACCAGGCGCAGGTGCATCCATCACTTCAGCGCGACCCACAACGCCGGACAGCGGGAAACCACCGGCCAGGCTTTTCGCCATCGTCATCAGGTCGGCCTTAACGTCGTAATACTCCATGGCGAACAGCTTGCCGGTGCGCGCGAAGCCGGTCTGCACTTCATCGGCAATCAGCAGAATGCCGTGGGTGTCGCACAGCTTGCGTAGCGCCTGCATGAATTCAGGTGGCGCAACGTTGAAGCCGCCTTCGCCCTGAATCGGCTCCAGCACGATGGCAGCAACCTGATCGGCGGCGATATCCGCTTTAAAGATACGATCGAGGCTTTTCAGCGCATCTTCAGTGGTGACGCCGTGCGCGGCATTGGGGTAAACCGCGTGGTAAACGGAGCCTGGGAATGGGCCGAAACCGATTTTGTAAGGAGCCACTTTTCCGGTCAGCGCCATGGTCATGAAGGTACGACCGTGGAAGCCGCCGCCAAAGGTAATCAGGCCAGGACGTTTGGTATAAGCGCGGGCAATTTTGACCGCATTCTCAACGGCTTCTGCGCCGGTGGTGAAGAACGCGGTTTTGGCTGGGCCATCAATCGGTGCCAGTTCGTTAATGCGCTCGGCCAGAGACACATAGCTTTCGTAAGGGACAATCTGATAAGCCGTGTGGGTAAAGGCCTGCAGCTGTTTCTCCACGGCGGCAATGACCTTCGGGTGACGATGGCCGGTGTTCAGCACCGCAATCCCGGCGGCAAAATCGATAACTTCATTGCCTTCCACATCCCACAGGGTGGCGTTCTCAGCCTTCTCTGCAAAGTAGCTACACATCACGCCCACGCCGCGCGGCGTGGCCTGTAAACGACGCTGATTCAGCTCTGCACTTTTCACCTTGGTCTCTCCTGTTATGTCAGTCACTTTATCGCAACAAATCAGAAACAATGTCGTTTATTTACACAGGTATTGGCCCTATAATCGAGTACCAATTCAGATTATCTGAGGGATCCAATTGCGAGATTTAGTGGGTGATTTGATTCTTGTCCGACTGCAGGAAGAGACCGATATTCTGCTGCATAAGCGCCTTTATAATGCACTACGGCGCTCAATTCTGGATGGCTCATTGCCGCCCCACGGCCGCCTGCCTGCTTCCCGCGATCTGGCCAGCGAGCTCAGCATTTCTCGTAACACTGTATTAACAGTTTATGAGCAGCTTATGACCGAGGGGTACGTTTCCTCCCGCCAGGGCAGCGGAACATTTGTTGAAAAAACGCTGCCGGATCGCTTCACCTCCACAGGGAACATTGGCGAAAGCGGCGCGCCCCCTGCCCCGGAGGTTTCAATTTCCCGCCGCGGCCAGCATCTTCTGTCCCAGGTCAGCGCCAGCCCTCGCCAGTGGGGAGCTTTTATTCCTGGCGTCCCGGACGTTAACGCCTTCCCTCATCCGCTATTCAGCAAGATTCAGGCGCGCATCAGCCGTCGCCCTAAGCCGGAGCGCCTGAGCTATAGCTGCAACGGCGGCACGCCTGAGCTACAGCACGCTCTGGTCGACTATCTACGTGTCTCGCGGGGAGTAAACTGCCAGGTCGACCAAATCCTGATCACCGAAGGGATCCACCAGGCTATCGATCTGGTTACACGGATGCTGTGCGACAGGGGCGATCTGGCGTGGATCGAAGAACCTTCTTACTGGGGTATTCGTCACGTGCTGACGATGAATGACGTGCGGATAACGCCGCTGACCGTCGACGCGAACGGCCTTTGCCCGCCGGAGACGGTCACCGAAGCGCCGCGTTTAATCTTCGTCACGCCGTCTCATCAGTACCCGCTGGGGGCGGTGATGAGTCTCGAACGTCGCCAGCGCCTGCTGGCCCTAGCCCGCCAGCACGGCAGCTGGATTATTGAAGATGATTACGACAGCGAGTTTCGCTTCTCAGGCCAGCCGATCCCCGCTCTGCAGGGGCTGGTCGCCGAAGCGCCGGTGGTTTACATCGGTACCTTTAGCAAAACGCTTTATCCAGGGCTGAGGCTTGGCTATGTGGTGCTGCCGCGCCCGCTGGTAAATGACCTGAAAACGGCGCACGCGGAGCTGTATCGCGGCGGTCATTCCCTGATTCAGCAGGCGCTGGCGGAATTTATTACCGCCGGGCATTATTCGGCCCATATTCGCCGTATGCGCCTGCTGTACGGCCGGCGCCGCGCCTTCCTGACAGAGCTTATCTCCCGCTACTGCGGGCCACAGGCGCTGTCCGACTTCAGCGATAACGCCGGTCTGCATCTGATTTTGAACCTGCCTGATGAGGCTGATGATGTGGCGATTGCTGAGCGCGCCAACGCCCGCAATATTCTGGTGCGGCCCTTGTCACGGTATTACCTGACAGAGCAACGTAAGAAGGGATTATTGATGGGATTCGCCAGCCTGCCGGAAAACGAAATGGAAGCGGCATTTGCCATGCTGTTGGAATGTATGCCGGAGGCTAAAAAACAAAACGCCCCAGCATAGTGGGGCGTTAGCGTTTCTGACAAAGAGGGAAAAAGCGTGGTTTTTCCCTCTTTGTGTTAAGCAGTCGAAAATCAATAAATTGATTTTCCTGGTTTATTTTCAAGTGCCCACAGATATTTCTGCTAATACCTTGGCTGATCATCAGTCTGAGCGCCCCAGCATAAAGTGGGGCGTTCTCGGTGCGCGGTACGGTATCGGCGTTAAGCTTCGATAGCGGCGCGCAGTTTTTTCATCGCGTTCTTTTCAAGCTGACGAACGCGCTCGGCGGACACGCCATAGCGGTCGGCAAGTTCCTGCAGCGTGCTTTTGTTGTCTTCATCTAACCAGCGCGCGCGAATAATCTGCTGGCTACGCTCATCGAGACCCTGCATCGCATCGCTCAGCTTGTCTGCGGCGTGAGATTCCCAGTTATCGTCCTCAATGCCGTCGGCAAAGTTAGAGGATTTATCCTGCAGGAACAGCACCGGCGCCATTGGCTGACCGTCGGAATCGTCGTCGTTAGACATGTCGAAGGTCATATCCTGCGCCGCCATGCGTGATTCCATCTCAAGCACGTCTTTGCTGGACACGCCAAGCTCGTTGGCGACCATTTCGACTTCATCCTGGTTGAACCAGCCCAGACGCTGCTTGGTTTTACGCAGGTTAAAGAACAGCTTACGCTGTGCTTTGGTCGTTGCGACTTTCACAATACGCCAGTTACGCAGCACGTATTCATGAATTTCAGCCTTGATCCAGTGCACCGCAAAGGAGACCAGGCGAACACCCACTTCCGGGTTAAAACGGCGTACTGCTTTCATCAGGCCAATGTTGCCTTCCTGGATAAGGTCTGCCTGCGGCAGGCCGTAACCGGAATAGTTACGCGCAACATGAACAACAAAGCGCAGGTGAGACAGGATCAGCTTTTTCGCTGCTTCCAGACTGCCCTGGTAATGCAGCTTTTCAGCCAGCTCCTTCTCTTCCTCAGCCGTTAACATCGGCCAGGCGTTCGCAGCCCGGATATACGACTCCAGGTTACCAACAGGGGCTAAAGCTAAATTTTGCATTTCTTTGGTCATTCAAACCCTCTCTTAGAGACTACGTACGGTTTGCCATTCGGGTGGCTCAGGCGCACCGACAACACGTCAGGGGCCAGACCGTACCATTCACTGTACTCTCAGACAGTGATGTTATCCACAAGTTCAATGTAAAGCTGTGAATAGATTACACACAAAGTGTGACGGTTACTGCAGCTTGGCAGGGGGCACAGCGGTGTAAAACGCACTCCCTGCTGACGACGTTATCGTAGCAGGGAATGAGTATATCAAAAACTTTTTACTCCGGCGTAAAGCGGCGTAAATGTTGAACAGTGGCAAGCCAGGCTGCCAGCCAGCCGATCATCGAAGAAACCAGCAGCAGCAGCAGACATTCGTCAAAGCCCAGGCCACTGATATCAAACTTAGTCCCAAACACCTGCGCCACGTCCGTCACCGCCGAAGACAGGCGCATCACCAGAATCTCAGACAGGATCAGCGACAGGAACGCACCGCTGAACCCCAGTAAAGCCCCGCCATACAGGAACGGGCGTAGAATAAAGCCGTCGGTAGCACCGATAAGTTTCTGCACGTTAATGGTGTCACGGCGGGCAAAGATGCTCAGACGCACCGAGTTACCAATAACGAGGAATACTGCGGCAACCATCAGGATGCCAATCATCGCCGCCACGCGCCCGACCAGCCCGGTCAGCGCCGCGAGACGGGCAAACCAGCTGTCATCCATGCGCACTTCATCGACGCCATGAATCTTCGCCACGCGGTCACGCAGCGTATTCAGGTGGTCCGTGCTCTGGAAATCCAGTTTCGGATTCACCACCGCCACTGCGGGCAACGGGTTTTCTTCCAGCATATCCAGCGCGCCGCCAAAGCCCGACCAGTTACGAAACTCGCCCAGCGCTTCTTCGCGGGAGAGGTAGTTAACTTTATCAACGCCCTCCTCAGCCTGAATAGCGCCCACCACCTGCTGAGCGGCGTTGTCGTCCAGCGCCTTATCGAGATAAACGGTGATTTGAGGCGATGGGTAATATTGGGTCGCCGCCTGGTTCACGTTCTTGTAGACCATATAGCAGACGCTAGGCAGCGTCAGGGAAATGGCAATGACCATCACCGTCAGGAAAGTCGCCAGCGGCTTGCTTTTCAGATCCTGAAGCGCCCCTTCCCAGGCATAGCGGAACTGCTCATTCACGCCACCTTTCAGGGATTTGCTTTTGGACTGCGGTCCTTTGCCACGTTTTTTCACTGAACGGCCAAGATCACCTAACTTGTTCAGTTGGTTGATTTTATCCAGCTTGTTACTGAAGCGCTTGATATGGTTGAGCGCACTGTGTTTATTCACCTGTCAGGCCTCCATGCAAATGGCCATCGCTGAGGGTCAACATTCGGTAATTGCGACGCGAGATAAGCCCCATGTCGTGAGTAGCCATCAGTACCGTCACGCCCACGCGGTTAAACTCTTCGAACAGACGAAGAATACCTTCCGACAGCGCATCATCAAGGTTACCGGTCGGCTCATCCGCCAATAGCACAGCAGGTTTATTCACTACGGCGCGAGCGATGCCCACGCGCTGCTGTTCACCACCGGAGAGTTGGATAGGAAAGTTCTTCGCTTTGTCCAGCAGGCCGACCTTATCTAATGCCGCAGACACGCGGCGGCGAATATCTTCGCCGCTGGCACCCGCGATGATCAGCGGGATGGCCACGTTGTCGTACACGGTTCTGTCCATTAACAGATGGTGATCCTGAAAGATCATCCCAATCTGACGACGCAGGAACGGTACTTCACGGCTCTTCAGGCGGCTAATGTCATGCCCGCTGAAAAAGATCTTCCCATCGCTGGGCCGCTCGATACCGCAGATAAGCTTGAGCAGAGTACTCTTCCCTGCGCCAGAATGGCCGGTCAGAAAGGCCATCTCGCCCGGTTGCATATGGAAGGTGACTCCCTGCAACGCTTGTCTCCCACCGAGATAGGCTTTACTGACGTGTTCAAAGCGAATCATTGTTAATCCTCTCGGGCAAAAAGTGCCTCTATAAAGTCGCCCGCATTAAACGGTCGTAAATCAGAAATTTGTTCGCCGACGCCAATGTAGCGAATCGGAATGCCGAACTGGTCTGCCACAGAGAAGATTACGCCACCCTTGGCGGTACCATCCAGTTTGGTCAGGGTGATGCCCGTCAGCCCCACCGCTTCGTGGAACAGTTTAGCCTGGCTTATCGCATTCTGACCGGTGCTGGCGTCGAGGGTGAGCATAACCTCATGCGGGGCATCCTCGTCCAGCTTTTTCATAACCCTGACAATTTTCTTCAATTCTTCCATCAGGTGCGATTTGTTCTGCAAACGCCCTGCGGTATCGGCGATTAACACGTCGATATTACGCGCCTTCGCCGCCTGAATAGCATCGAAGATAACCGAGGCGGAGTCCGCGCCGGTGTGCTGGGCCACGACAGGAATATTGTTGCGCTGGCCCCAAACCTGAAGCTGCTCAACCGCCGCCGCACGGAAGGTATCGCCTGCCGCCAGCATCACGGATTTACCCTGTTGCTCAAACTGACGCGCCAGTTTGCCGATGGTGGTGGTTTTACCCACGCCGTTCACACCAACCATCAGGATAACAAACGGCGTTTTACCTTCCACATTAAGCGGCTCGTCCACTTTGGCGAGGATCTCGCTCATCTCTTCTTTCAGCAGGCCATACAATGCTTCCGCATCACGAAGCTGCTTGCGGCTTGCGCCTTCGGTCAGATTGGTGATGATTTTACGCGTGGTTTCCACCCCAACGTCGGCAATCAGCAACTGCTCTTCCAGCTCTTCAAACAGATCATCATCGATTTTCTTGCCGCGGAACAGACTGATAAATCCGGAACCGAGATTTTGTTTGGTTTTGACCAGGCTGCGCTTCAGGCGAGCGAAGAAGCCTTCTTTGGTCGGTTTTTCCTGCTCTTGCAGCGCGGCAACCGGAGCAGCCTCTTCGACAGCCTCTTCTTCCGGTTCGTCATCAAGGACTTCTTGTGCAACGGCTTCATCTTCAACGGCAGCTTCGTGTGCGAACAGTGCTTCTGCTTCAGCCACTTCTTCGTTGACGATCTCGTCCTGCTCGGCCTGCCATTCGTCCGGCTGTTCTGCAGTTTCAGCAATCTCTTCCGGCAGCGGCAGCGTTTCGTGCTCTACGACCGCGACAGGCTGCTCGATAATTTCTGGCTCTTCTACAACAACCGCCGGTTCAATCGCCTCTGGCTCGGCAACCACTTCGGGTTCAATAACCGGCTCTGGCTCGATAACCGCCACAGGTTCTGGTTCAGCAACGACCTCAGGCTCAATGGTCACTTCCGGCTCAGGAATCATTTCCGGCCCGGCAACCAGCGCTTTTTCTTCCGCGGCTTCTACAAGCTGGGCGTTAACCTCCACGACCTGCGCAGCAAACTTATCGGACTCCTCCAGTGAGTGCTCACTAACTGAATCCTGCGATTCCTGCTCGGCAGCCTTAGGCTGTTGAGGTTCATCCTGTGTGGGAGCCTGTTCAGTAACCGGTTGTTCTTCTACTACTTTTTGTTCTGTTTCTGCTTCCGGCTGCTGCTCTTTCTGGCCAAATCCCAGCCAGGAAAAAAAGCCACGTTTTTTCTCTTTCGCCATTTGCGACTACACTCCTCGCTGTTAACTCATGGCACAGACCCGATTCTGCTTGCCACGGGCATAAAAAATAGTGCGTTAGTCTATCACTTTCCCGGCGCGGCATCACTCCGGCGGATTAAGGTTTCCTGGCCGGGCGAGCACCGTTAGAATAGCCGCAAAATTTAGCATCGCAGTGAGAGCAATGAAGAAACCCCAATCCGCTGGCTCCGGCCAGATTCGCATCATCGGCGGCCAATGGCGAGGTCGAAAACTTCCGGTGCCCGACAGCCCCGGCCTGCGTCCGACAACGGATCGCGTGCGCGAAACGCTGTTTAACTGGCTGGCTCCGTCAATGGTAGATGCGCATTGCCTCGACTGCTTTGCCGGCAGCGGCGCGCTCGGCCTGGAGGCGCTCTCCCGCTATGCTGCCAGCGCTACCTTGATTGAGATGGATCGCGCCGTCTCCCAGCAGTTGCAAAAGAATCTTGCGACCTTAAAAGCCAGCAATGGCAAAGTCCTCAACGCCAATACGCTGAATGTGCTTGCGCAGCCCGGCACGCCGCATAACGTCGTTTTCGTCGATCCGCCGTTCCGTAAGGGATTGCTGGATGAAACGTTAAACTTGCTCGAGAAAAACGGCTGGCTGGCAGATGACGCGCTAATCTACGTAGAAAGTGAAGTGGAAAATGGTCTGCCGGCGGTGCCCGCAAGCTGGGCGCTGCACCGTGAAAAAGTCGCCGGTCAGGTGGCTTACCGCCTGTTTATTCGTGAAGCTCAAGGAGCCGCATAATGCCGATTCTGATTAACTTTGGCCGCCTGCTGATGCTTTGCGTCTGGGGCTTTCTGATCTTTAACCTGGTTCACCCTTATCCGCGGCCGCTCAACATTTTTGTTAACGTCGCGCTGATCTTTATGGTGATTATGCACGGCCTGCAGCTGAGCCTGCTGAAAGCCACGCAGCCCAAAGACGGCCCGGCGCTTGCCCGTGGTGAACAGATTAAGATTTTCGTTTTTGGCGTGTTTGAGCTGCTGGTCTGGCAGAAAAAGCTGCGTCAGGGCAAGTGAGTTTCTTCGGGGACGAAGCTGACGAAGCGCGTCCCCTTATAGCTCAGCGTGCCTTTATCCCCCACCGTTACCGCATGGTACTCCGCCGCTTCTACCCGCATTTTCATCTCCATGCCGCCGCTTTGGGGCGCAAACCAAATCTCATAGCGGATTGAGTCCTCAGGCGGCGTCAGTTCCCGCTGGCGCGAGCGTCTGTCATTGGACGGTTTTTCACGTTTGGTCGCCACCACCACTTTTTTTACGCTCAGCGGCGCCGCGTCGTTTTCGATATTCTGGCGGCGCTGCTGAAAATAGCGAAAAGAGGCGGCTACCACGATGACCACAACGATGGCGATAATAAAAACAGGGGGCTTGCTCATGGCTTTTTCTCGAATTGTCAGACACTTTTCAGCATAACCCTGGCGCCGCGCCGTTGTCATCTGCGCCGCTTAGCCACTAGACTGAATACTGTTACGCCAACAATTAAAATAAGGATATGCCATGCTTTGGTCATTTATTGCTGTTGCGTTATCGGCCTGGATTTACATTGATGCTTCCTGGCGCGGGTCCACCTGGCAACGCTGGATTTTCAAGCCGGTCACCCTGCTGCTCCTGCTGCTGTTGGCCTGGCAAGCACCGATGTTTGAAGCCACGGGATACCTGATTGTGGCGGGTCTTCTGGCGACGCTGGTCGGCGATGCGCTCACGCTGTTACCAACCCAGCGCCTGCTCTATGCGGTGGGAGCTTTCTTCCTTTCGCACCTGCTGTATACCATCTATTTTGCCAGCCAGATGACCTTAGCCATTTTCTGGCCGCTGCCACTGGCTCTGCTGATCATCGGCGCGCTGCTGGTGGCGACTATCTGGACGCGGCTGGAAGCACTGCGCGTCCCTATTCTGACATTCATCGGTATGACGCTGGTGATGGTCTGGCTGGCCGCCGAGCTTTATTTCTTCCGCCCGACGGCCCCAAGCTTCTCCGGGTTTGTGGGCGCCAGCCTGCTGCTGCTGGGCAACATTGTCTGGCTGGTCAGCCACTATCGCCACCGCTTCAGAGGCGACAGCGCGATTGCCGCCGCCTGCTACTTTGCCGGGCACTTTATGATTGTTCGTGCCCTGTATATCTGAGGTTAACGCCTGTCTTCCGCCAGGGAGGCAGGTTCCAGCCTGCGGGTTTTGCCGTAGATAATGGTCAATACCGCAGGCACCGTAAACGCCACCGCGATCGCAATCACCTCATAAATCATCTTTGAGTCCGGGCCGCTAAACAGCCCCAGCTCGAACACGTTCAGCACCGGCAGGAAACTGTAGGTTTTCACCCCCAGCAGCCCGGTAATGCCGCCGCCCAGCGCCGCGCCGATGCAGCCAAACACGAAGAGCATGCGGTATTTCAGGTTCACGCCGTACAAAGCTGGCTCGGTAATGCCGAAGAAGGCGGAAAGCGAAGCAGAAATCGCTATCTGCTTATCTTTCAGGTTGCGGGCAATAAAGATAGCGCCGAACGCCGCACCAAACTGCCCCATCACCGCCGACATAAACATCGCCATAATGGTGTCGTAGCCGTTGACCTGAATGTTAATCAGCGCCAGAGGAATAATGCCCCAGTGCACGCCGAACACCACGAACAGCTGCCCAATCCCCGCCAGCAGCGCACCGGAAATTACCGGGCTGAGGTTGTACAGCCAGGCATAGCCGTTAGCGATGCCAACGCCAACATAGTCGGCCACCGGGCCAATCACGGTGAACACCACAAAGCCGCTAATGATCAACGATAAACAAGGCACGAACACCAGGGCAGCAATCTCCGGGATCACCTTTTTCAGCCAGCGTTCGACATGGCTCAAGAAGAGCACGGCAAACACCGCCGGGATCACCGCCCCGCCGTAGATTTTCACGTTAAGCGCCAGGCCCATGACGTGGAATGCGCCGGGCACGCTGGCATCCGTCAGCGGGAAGATCATCGCCGCCGTCAGCGCCAGGGCGCTAAATTTATTGGCCTTAAAGCGTTCCGCCGCGGTGACAGCAATAAACATCGGCAGCATAACGAAGACGCCGCTGGACAGCGCATTAAACACGGTGAACACATACGAATGAGTATCCACCAGGTTCATCGTTTGCAGCAGAACCACGATACCTTTTACAACCCCAACGCCCGCCAACACGCCGATGTAAGGAGTGAAAATCGCCGAAAGCGTGGCCAGCAGGCGGTTAATCACCGATCCCTGCGGCGCGGCTGGCTCCTCTGCGGAAGACTCGCCCATCTGCGCCGTTATTGCCTGAAAGACTTTTTCAACCTTTGGCCCAATCACAATCTGGAATTGCCCAGGGTTTTCAACCAGCTTGACTACCTCCTGCAACTTATAAAGCTCGTCTTTATTAATCTTACTTTTGTCTTTGAGGGTAAAACGCAAACGGGTTGCGCAGTGGGTAAGATGCTCTATATTTTCTGCCTCGCCGACGTGCTGAATTATCTGCCGGGCAAGTTGACTGAAGGTAGCCATAATCATTCCTTAGTAGCAAGGTATGGAAATTATTGTGGTGTAGGATACAGCCCGTATCAGGCGTAATCGCCCGGTTTAGTTTTGCTTTTCACCGACACGCCAAAATCGGTAAAGATGCGCTGCGGAAGATTATTGCCCTTTGCCTCGGCAATATGGTGAGCCAGTATCTGGAACGGGATAACCATGATCAGCGGAGCAATAAACTCATCAACATCGGCTTTCACCGCCAGCGTGCGTGGATCGTGGTCCTCGCCTAACTTAATGGTGTACACGTAGTCGGTATATTTCTGCTCATAGGCTTTCAGCAGCAATAAACGTTCGCGAGCCAGGCCCGGCGTATCAATAAAGAACATCCGGTGGTTGCCGTTCACTTCAAAATAAGGCCCGTGCATAAAAGCTTCCAGCTCCACGCCCTGGGAAGGAACGCGAATCGTCTCGGCAAACTTGGTTTCCATCTCTTTGATGACGCCGACGCTCGGCCCGTAGCCAATCGAGGTAAATCGCGGGGAGGCAGCCAGCTCATCCTGCCATTTGGTGAAGAAAACTTCGGTGTCGGCGATGATTCCCGGGATGGCCTGCACCGCCACGCCCAGTTTTCTCAGCTCGGCCGCTTCCTGTTCAGCGTCGATCTTCCCGCTGCGGCGAGCCGCAAACACGCCCAGCAGCATGAATTTCAGGATGGTGGCAACGTACCCTTTGGTCACATAGCCCACGCGCTCTTCGCCAATTTCAATATCAACCACATGATCAACGTTTCGCGCCAGTTCACTGCCCGTCTTGCTGGTGATGCCCAGCGTTTTTACCGCGTGAGTCTGACGAATATGCTGGATCGCGTTGATGGTCGAGGTGCTTTCCCCACTCTGGGAAACGCCTAGCACCAAATCAGCCGTCTCACTGAATTTTTCGTAGTGCTGGAAGTGGAAGGGTTCCTTCACCGTGATGCGCACGTCCGCCAGTTTTTCCACGTAGTATTTTGCGCTTTTGATGGCGTTAATGCTGGAGCCCGTAGCCAGAACCAACCACTCCTTTTGCCCCTGCAGGACCGGAAGATCGGACGGATAGCGTGCAATCATGGCGCTTAACGTCGCCTGCTCTTCATGGATGTAGGTCATCATTGTCGGTTTCATCGGCTCTCCTGTAATCAAAACCTGAAAACGTTTTCAGGTTTTAGGCTAGAGGAGTCGGGCGAGGCTTGTCAACGCCAGATCGCGCAACTGTTAGCGGGATCAAAAAATAATGTGAAGGGAAGAAGGAGGCGGATGGCTGGAAAAAGAAATCCGCCGTTGAAAACTAACAGGATTCGCCGTTCAGCAGCGTAAGAGGAATTTTTTCCACCGCAATACCGACAGCATTCTCATTCAAAATCGCCATTAACCGCGCCATCACCTCTTTGCCAATCAAAGCATTCTGGTGGTCAACGGTGGTTATGCGGGGAATAAAATACTCGCTACCCGGGAAATATTCGCAGCTCACTACGGCGATATTTTCTGGCACGGAGAAGTTCTTATCTTTTAGCGCCCGAATGGCACCTTTTGCAACGTGGTCGTTAATTGCCACAATGGCATCCGGCAAGGCTTCATTGTTAGCAATTAGCGTTTCAATAGCCTCATAGCCATGCTGTAAATAAAAGTTATTCAGCACAACGAAACTATTTTCTACCGGTAAACCTGCCGCTTCCAGCTCGGCGCGAAATACCGCTTCGCGCTCGCGAGTAATATACACATTCTTCGACCCGCCGATAAAACCAATCCGTCGGTAGCCTTTATCAATAAGGTGACGGGTCGCTAACCTCACGCATCCGGTCTGATCGCGTTCAACGCAGGCATATTCCACGCCCGGAAGCTGGCGCCCCACCACCACAACCGGCACCGTGGCGATCAGCTTTTTCAGCTCCTGCAGATACGTCGCAGAAATATCGTTGTAGTCGATGTTACCGCCGAGGATGATCACACCGTCTATCTGGCTGTCGGTGATGGAATTAAAAATATGCTCTTCGGGCACCACCGGCGCTTCGCGGGAGGCTTTGTTCGCCGATTGAGTGTCGTACAGCGTGACCTTGTAGCCCAGCCGCAAACTTTCGTGCTCAATCTGCGCCACCAGCATCACAAAGTAAGGGTTACTGATATCTGAAACGACGATTGCCAGCGTCTGGGTTTTCTTCGAAATCATCCCGCGCGCGAGTAAATTTGGGCTGAAATTATTATCCTGAATCACTTTTTCGACCCGGCTGCGCGTTTTGTCCGCCACCCAGCTGTTGTTGTTCAGCACCCGGGAGACGGTGGCGATGGACACCTGCGCCAGCTCCGCAATATCTTTGATTGTCAGTGGTTTTTTCATCGACTCATTCTCATCCCGACCTGCGGATAATACTAGGGGAAGCGCCCTGGGGAAGCAAAGGCCAATCCTGAAAACTGCCGCCCGTGAGCCAGAAACGTTATCAGGCAAAAAAGAGGCTTGACTCTGGAGTTGACTCCAGAGAGTAACATCGCTAATGAGAAAATTATCATTACCGGAGGGCGCCATGCTCAACACACCTCAAGACGGCAAAAAGCCACCGCAGTTTGCGTTTGCCAAACTTAGCCCGCTGCAGGCGGAAGGCCCCTCCTGCTGCGCCGATGACGCCTGCTCCGCACAGAAACCCGAGCCGGAAATCGCCGACAACGGCAGCCGCTACAGCTGGCACGTTGAGGGGATGGACTGCGCGGCCTGCGCCCGCAAAGTGGAAAATGCGGTGAAACAGATTAGCGATGTTCAGCAGGTCCAGGTCGTGTTTTCCACCGAAAAGCTGCTGGTCAGTTCGGCGCGCGACGTTCGCAGCGATGTAGAAAAAGCGGTTAAAGCCGCAGGCTACACCCTTAATGCAGGCAATGCGCCGAAACAGGAAAAAAGCAGCGGCCTGCAAGAGAACTTGCCGCTGATCCTGCTTATTGTGCTGATGGTGATTAGCTGGGGGCTCGAGCAGGTCAACCACCCGCTCGGCAATCTGGCGTTTATCGCCACCACGCTGGTTGGCCTGTGGCCGATAGCTCGCCAGGCGGTACGCCTGATCCGCAGCGGCAACTGGTTTGCCATTGAAACGCTGATGAGCGTCGCCGCCATCGGCGCGCTGTTTATCGGCGCCACCGCCGAAGCGGCGATGGTCTTGCTGCTGTTTCTGATCGGTGAACGTCTCGAATCCTACGCCGCCAGCCGTGCGCGCCGGGGGGTAAGCGCCTTAATGGCGTTAAAGCCGGACGTCGCTATTCGCCTCCGGGACGGCGAGCGCGAAACCGTCGCTCAGGCCGATCTTCGCCCCGGCGACGTTATTGAGGTCGCCGCCGGTGGCCGACTGCCCGCCGACGGTCGCCTGCTCAGCGGTTTTGCAAGCTTTGACGAAAGCGCCTTAACCGGGGAGTCCGTGCCGGTAGAGCGCCAGCAGGGCGAAAAAGTCGCCGCAGGCAGCACCAGCGTGGATCGCCTTGTTCAGCTGGAGGTGATTTCCGAACCCGGCGACAGCGCCATCGACCGCATTCTACGGTTGATTGAGGAAGCCGAGGAGCGCCGCGCGCCCATCGAACGCTTTATCGATCGCTTTAGCCGGATTTACACGCCGATTATCATGCTTCTCGCGTTACTGACCGCCGTCGTTCCCCCTTTGCTGTTCGGGCAGAGCTGGGAGCCGTGGATCTATAAAGGGCTGACGCTGCTGCTTATCGGCTGCCCATGCGCTCTGGTTATCTCTACGCCTGCGGCGATTACTTCCGGCCTTGCCGCCGCCGCACGCCGTGGGGCGTTGATTAAAGGCGGCGCGGCGCTGGAGCGTCTCGGTCAAATCCAGCAGGTCGCCTTCGATAAAACCGGCACGCTCACGGCGGGTAAACCGCAGGTCACCGCCATTGCCGTGGCAGAAGGGATAGAAGAAGACCAGCTTCTGGCGCTCGCCGCCGCGGTCGAACAGGGTTCCACGCACCCGCTGGCGCAGGCCATAGTGAACGCAGCACAACAGCGTAATTTGCCCGCTGTCGTCGCAGAAAATCACCGCGCGCTGGCCGGGGTTGGCGTTGAAGCGAATATCCAGAGTGAAACGCTGCTGCTCAGCTCACCGTCCAAACTTGACGCTCAGGTACTCAACGAAACCTGGCGGCAACGTATCGCGAAGCAGGAAGAAGAGGGCCAGACGGTCATCGTGGTGCTGCGTTCAGGGCAGCTGCTGGGCACCATCGCCATGCGTGACACTTTACGCAGCGACGCGCGTGAAGCGGTTACTGCCCTTCATCAACTGGGCATTCAGGGTGTGATGCTGACGGGGGATAACCCACGCGCGGCGGCGGCAATAGCCAACGAACTGGGCATTGATTATCGCGCCAGCCTGCTCCCGGCAGACAAAGTGGCGGCGGTAAACAAACTGAATGCCACCGCGCCGCTGGCGATGGTCGGCGACGGCATCAACGATGCCCCGGCGATGAAAGCGGCCACCATCGGCATCGCCATGGGCAGCGGCACCGACGTCGCGCTGGAAACCGCAGATGCCGCCCTGACCCACAACCGCCTGACCGAACTGGCAGGCATGGTGCGGCTCGCCAGAGCCACCCACAACAACATTCGCCAGAACGTGACGATTGCGCTGGGGCTGAAGGGGATTTTCCTGGTCACCACTCTGCTCGGCCTGACCGGCCTGTGGCTTGCCGTGCTGGCAGACTCAGGGGCTACCGCGCTGGTCACGGCGAACGCCATTCGCCTGCTGCGGAAGAAATAGTTTTCGAGGCATCTTCCAGATTTTTACTCAATCAATGGAGCAAGGACGCTCACGTGTAAAAATGAATCCCCCGCCCGTAAGTTGACTGATTGGCAATTTGTGGGCATAATTGTTGCCAATCAGTCAACTTCAGGATGAAGTGATGCATCTGATTACGCTGAAGACGCTTATAGAAGCGGGTCAAAGATTTCCCAGACACAGGCAGGAACTGCAAATTCTCGGCAAAGTGCTGGAAAAAGGCTTCTTTCCAACGCCGGAATCACTTAAGCGGATTTATCCTTCACTGGATAACTTTAAGTACCTCGATAAACATTACGTCATCAATATCGCCGGCAATGAACTCAGGCTGATTGCGCTTATCTTTTTTACCAGCCAGAAGTTCTACATCCGCCATATCATGACGCACAGCGAATACATGCGGTTTACTGAAACACACCGGGGAAAGAAGAGATGATTGCTGATGCGCTTAAAGCCGCCGAAGCATTGAAAACGGCGGTTCCACTGCTGGGTGGCAGCACCAGAGAAAAAGATTATCTGGCGGCGCTGGAGCTGGTCGAATACCTGCTGCTCAATGACCCAGAAAATCCACTGGTTGAGATTGTCAGCAGCAAAATCTCTGCCTGGGAAAACGCACAGCCTGAAGTACAGACGTTCCGAGCGGAAATGCAGGCAATCCCGGCCGGGATAGTCATGCTGAAAACCCTGATGGAGCATCACCAATTAAAACAGAGCGATTTTCAGCAAGAGATTGGCAGCAAGTCGATGGTATCCCGCATTCTCAGCGGCGAGCGACAGCTAACCACCGAACACATCCGCCGGCTTTCCCGGCGCTTTGGCATCTCACCTGCCCTCTTTTTCTGAGAGGGCTCAGTGGCTCTTACGCAGCAAATAACGGTAAGGCAGCGCGTCGGTTTCGCTGGCGACCAGCTCGTGTTCCATAAAGCGGCAGAAGCCCGGGATATCGCGCGTGGTGGCCGGGTCGTCGGCTATCACCAGCAGCGTTTCGCCTACGGGAATATTGCGTACGGTTTTGCGCACCATCATCACCGGCTCCGGGCAGCGCAGGCCAAGGGCATCCAGCGTATGGTCGGGGGTTGCGAACAAATCGGTCATAGCACTCTCAGGTCGTCAAAAACCGCGCTAGTTTACGCCGGGGAAAATCTGGCGCAAGCCGCGTGAACGATTGCGTTAAAATTAACCATTGCAATGAAAAGCTAAAGCAGTATCATCCCCGCGCTTTACATTTTTGACTGGGTTCCCTCACCCCACTACTAAAAAGGCTACAACATGATGCAGTTCAGCACTCGCCAGCGCACTAATGCGCTGTTTTGGCTATCGCTTTTTCATTTGCTGGTGATCACCTCCAGCAACTATCTGGTTCAGCTTCCGGTCTCCGTCTTCGGGTTTCATACGACCTGGGGCGCCTTCAGCTTCCCGTTTATCTTCCTGGCGACCGACCTTACGGTGCGTATTTTCGGCGCTCCGCTGGCGCGACGAATTATTTTCGCGGTAATGATCCCGGCGCTGGTGATTTCCTACGGCATCTCGGCCCTGTTTTACATGGGAAGCTGGCAGGGCTTTGAAGCGCTAACCCACTTCAACCTGTTCGTCGCCCGTATCGCGGTCGCCAGTTTCATGGCTTACGCACTCGGCCAGATTCTGGACGTGCACGTCTTTAACCGCCTGCGCCAGAATCACTGCTGGTGGCTAGCCCCTACGGTGTCAACGCTGTTTGGCAACGTGAGTGACACGCTGTCGTTCTTCTTTATCGCCTTCTGGCGCAGCCCGGACGCCTTTATGGCCCAGCACTGGGTAGAAATCGCCGTGGTCGATTACTGCTTTAAGGTTCTTATAAGCCTGATTTTCTTCCTGCCGATGTACGGCGTATTGCTGAATATGCTGTTGAAACGCCTCGCAGATAAATCTGAAATCTCCGCGCTGCAGCCTGGTTAAACGCGGGCCGAATATCTTGTGTTAAGATGCAGGCATCGGCCTTGTGGCTTGCTAACGGAAAGGAATAACGCGATGCGCAACCTGGTAAAATATGTCGGTATTGGCCTGCTGGTAATGGGTCTTGCCGCCTGTGATAATAACGACAGCAAAACCGCCACTACCGGTAGTCAGGCAGCCAGCAGCGCCAGCGGCCAGCCTATCGAACTGTTGGACGGCAAACTGAGCTTCGCCCTGCCGGCAGACATGACCGATCAGAGCGGCAAAGTGGGCACCCAGTCCAACAACATGCACGTTTATTCTGACGCGACCGGCCAGAAAGCAGTGATCGTGATTGTCGGTGACAACACTACCGACGACCTTGCCGCGCTGGCAAAACGTCTGGAAGAACAGCAGCGCGCGCGTGACCCGCAGCTTCAGGTCGTGACCAACAAATCCATTGAGATCAAAGGCCACGAACTGCAACAGCTGGACAGCGTTATCTCCGCCAAAGGCCAGACCGCCTACTCTTCTATCATCCTTGGGAAAGTGGACGACAAGCTGCTGACCATGCAGATAACGCTGCCTGCGGATAACCAGCAGCTGGCGCAGACTAACGCGGAAAACATCATCAACACCATCGCCATTAAGTAATCGTTGCGCGATGCATCAATGGCTCCGCCTCTCGCGGGGCCTTTTTTTCTTCATTTTCAGACAGACTGCCGCAGCCTCGCGCCCGGGAAGCACTACACTAAAAGCACCGTTTCCTGACAGGACGTCTGCATGACTCCCCCTCAACTCGATAAAACCGGCCTGCATATTCTGCTCAAGCTCGCGGCACTGGTGATTATTCTCGCCGGTATTCACGCCGCTGCCGACATCATCGTTCAGCTACTGCTGGCCGTATTTTTCGCCATTGTTCTCAATCCGCTGGTGACCTGGTTTATGCGCCGGGGCTTTAACCGCCCGCTGGCCATTACCATCGTGGTGCTGGTGATGCTGGTGGTGCTCACTTTACTGGTTGGCGTGCTGGCAACGTCGATGAACGATTTCATGGAACAGATGCCGCAGTTCAACAAACTGCTGACGCAGAAGGTGCGAGAAATCGAGCATGCGATGCCGTTCCTGCATTTGCCACTGTCGCCGGAGCGTATGCTGCAAAAGCTCGACTCCGACAAGCTGATGACCTTTGCCACCACCTTAATGACCGGCCTTTCCGGGGCGATGGCCAGCATTTTACTGCTGGCGATGACGGTGATTTTTATGCTGTTTGAAGTGCGCCACGTACCCTATAAGCTGCGTTTTGCGCTCACAAACCCTAAGCTGCATATCGCCGGGATGCATCGCGCCCTGAAAGGCGTCACCCACTACCTGGCGCTGAAAACCTTCATCAGTCTACTGACCGGCATCATTATCTGGCTGGGGTTAAAGCTGCTGGGCGTGCAGTTTGCGCTGATGTGGGGCGTGCTGGGCTTCTTGCTCAACTACATTCCCAACATCGGCTCGGTTATCTCTGCCGTCCCGCCTATGGTTCAGGCGTTCTTGCTTAACGGCACCTATGAAATGCTGATGGTCGGTGCGCTGTTCCTGGTGGTGCACATGGTGCTGGGGAATATTCTCGAACCCCGCATGATGGGGCGCGGACTGGGGATGTCGACCTTTGTGGTATTCCTCTCGCTGCTGTTCTGGGGCTGGCTGCTCGGCCCAGTGGGCATGCTGCTCTCGGTGCCGCTGACCAGCGTCTGTAAGATCCTGATGGAGTCGACCCAGGGCGGCGCGAAACTGGCTATTCTGCTGGGGCCAGGCAGGCCAAAAAGCCGTCTGCCGGGATAATCTCAGCTATTTTTTATCACGCCTGGCGATGCTACTCAGCATCGCCTCGCCAATTTCCCGCTCGCCTTTCCCCATCAGCCCCTGAGCGGCTCCGGCCTGATCCTCAAGCTTTTTGTTCTGCCCGAGTTTCGTCTTGCCGATAAGCGAGGCCAGAGGAATTTCTATTCCGACAATCGCTTTAAGCATTGAGTCGATAAACGCCGGCGGCGCATCGCTGACCTGCCACGGCATTTCCATCGATGCCTCCTGCTGGCGCGTCAGGCTGGTTATCTGCCGCAGCACGAAATCTGCATCATCCCGCACGATGATTTTCCCTCGCGCCTGCACGGTCTGGTAGTTCCAGGTTGGCACCTCTTTATGATGTTCCTGTTTGCCCGGATACCAGCCAGGGGAGATATAACCTTGTGCGCCACGGAACACCACCAGCACCTCCTGCTCTGGCTGAAGACTACGCCACAATGGGTTAGAGCGGGCGATATGAGCCCGGAGCGTGCCGAATTCACCTTGCTCAGAACAAAGTTCAAAGGGGATATCAAAAGCTTCCAGCACGCCTTCGATTTGAACAATCAGCAGGCCCAGGGGGTTGGCCTGAATAAGCCCCTGCAGCACATCAATATCGTGCTCCTGGAAATGACGAGGAATGTACATTGGCAGACCTTTATTGGCGGTAATTTTGCTCAGCTTATGGCCGAAGTGGTTTATTATAAAGAACCAGATAATCGCAATATGACCGAGCCACAATGCATGTCACGTAAAGCCCGAGCCGTAGATATTCCCGCCATCGGCGAGCTTGACCGCCGCAGCGGACAGCTAAGTTTGCAGCTGGCCAAAGCGCTGAAAAACGCCATTCACAAAGGCGAGCTGAAAAGCGGCGACCTGCTGCCCTCCACGCGCGTGCTGGCTGGCGCACTGAATGTGGCGCGCGGCACCGTGCTGGAAGCATTCGAACAGCTGGTAGCGGAAGGATTTCTGGAGTCCAAACACGGCTCCGGCACCAGAGTTGCCTACGCGCCGGAAAGCCCGCAGCCCATACCGGCGGCTCGTTCAGCAACCGCTATTCCGCTTTCTGCCCAGGCGCAGGCGTTTGCCAAAGTCGGCGAGCAGCTAAAAACGCTGGCCCCAAAGCCGTTTGCCGTTTCCGTTCCGATTGGGGACACGGCCCCGGACGACGTGTGGCGCAGGCTCGGCAACCGCATTCGGGCGCGGGGCGCCGGTGCCCCGTCGGGCTATGCCGACCCGCAGGGCGCACTGGTACTGCGGGAAGCTATCTGTGAATACGTCAGAAAATCGCGCTCGGTGCGCTGTACTCCGGAACAGGTCATTATCACCTCCGGCAACCAGCATGGCCTGTATCTGACGCTGCAAATCCTGCTGGAAGCGGGCGATGCCGTCTGGATGGAGGAGCCCGGCTATCCTGGGGCCACGTCGCTGTTTGAGACCATGTTCCGCGACCGCAAGATGGTGAGAGTCGCCGTTGACGACGAAGGGCTGGACGTTGAGCTAGGCAAAAAGCTGGCTCCTGACGCCCGTGCCGCATTCGTTACGCCCTCACATCAATATCCGCTAGGCATGCCGCTCAGCATGTCGCGCCGTGCCGCTTTGCTGGAGTGGGCACAGGCAAATCAGGCCTGGATCATTGAAGACGACTACGACAGCGAGATGCGCTACGCGGGTCACCCGTTCCCGGCGCTGCAGGGTCTGGGGCCGGAGAACGTTATCTACCTTGGCACCTTCAGTAAAATCCTCTTCCCGTCTTTGCGCCTCGGCTATGCCGTGGTGCCTAAGCAGCTGGTTTCGGCCTTTTGCGGGGCGCGCATCCTGATGGACAGACAGCCGCCGGGTGCCGACCAGCACGTGCTGGCGAGCTTTATTTCCGAGGGGCACCTCGACCGCCACCTGCGAAAAATGCGCGGCGTTTACGCCGAAAAACGTCGGGTACTGATGGCGGCTGTAGAACAATACATTTCCCCGGACGTGGCCTGGCTTCAGCCCTGTGACCAGGGCATGCACATGGTGCTTTGGCTGCGCCACGGCCTGGACGATCATCAGGTTGTGGAACACGCGATGCAGGCCGGAATTGCCGTTCGGGCGGTGTCGCACATGTTTACGCCGGAAAGGCAGAAGTCCGGCATTCTGCTTGGCCTCGGTGGCTACAGCGATGAAGAGATCGTTCGTGCCGTGCAGCGCCTGAATGAAGTGCTATGCTCTAGTGCATCCCTGATTACGCCATAAAACTGGCAGGAGCCTGATTATGCTTACGTTTTTAGAAAAAGATGAACCTGAAGAAAGCGCTACCCCCGCCAATGCGTCAGGGCTAATGCAGCAAAAAATGCTGGATTCACGCTCGATCATTATCTCCGGCGAGATAACTCAGGCGATAACCAAAGAGGTGGTTTCCCAGCTGTTGCTGCTGCAAAGCATTAACGACAAGCCAATCAAACTGTACCTCAATAGCCAGGGCGGCCACGTTGAGGCGGCGGACACCATTCATGACGTGATCAAATTCATCAAGCCGGAAGTCCATATCATCGGCACCGGCTGGGTCGCCAGCGCCGGGATCACCATCTTCCTCGCGGCGGACAAAAAGCACCGCTATTCGCTGCCAAACACCCGCTTTATGATTCACCAGCCGCTGGGCGGCGTGCGCGGCCAGGCCACGGACATTGAGATTGAAGCCAGGGAGATTATTCGCATGCACGAGCGCGTGAACAAGATGATCGCCGAGGCTACCGGCCAGCCGCTGGAGAAGGTGAAGCAGGACACCGACCGCAATTACTGGATGTCGCCGAAAGAAGCTATCGATTACGGCATCGTCGGGAAAATCATTACCAGCTTCTCAGAACTGAATCTCGACTAGCAATCGGATAAACCGCCTTCACCGGCGGTTTACTTTTAGCGAGCTTGAGCCGGAAAAACGCTTCGCGCCAAAAACACAAACCAGCACGCCCAGCATCACCGCAATCATCGAGGCATGGACCTCCTCGTGCAGCACAAGCCCGGCGAGAAGCAGGCCAAAAAACGGCTGCAGAAGCTGCAGTTGCCCCACGGCGGCAATCCCACCCAGCGCCAGACCGCGATACCAGAAGATAAAACCTATCCACATGCTGAACAGTGAAACATAGCCCAGCGACAGCCAGGCCTGAGCGCTGATGGCGGCTCCCGTAGCCGGAACGGTAAAAGCAGCGGCCACGGCGCTAAGCGGCAGAGAAATCACTAACGCCCACGAAATTACCTGCCAGTCTCCCAGCCGCCGGGTCAGCACCGCCCCTTCGGCGTAGCCCAGCCCGCACAGCGCAATTGCCCCCAGCATTAACGCATCTCCCTGCCAGCCGCTGGCTGAACCGTGGCTTAGCGCAAATCCCGCCACCAGCGCCGCCCCAGCAAGGGAGAATAGCCAAAAAACGGCTTTTGGCCTTTCTCCTCCACGCAGAACACCAAAACAGGCGGTCGCCAGCGGCAGCAGCCCGATATAAACCAGCGAATGCGCAGAAGTGGTGTGCTGCAAAGCCAAAGCCGTCAACAGCGGGAAGCCCAGCACTACGCCGAGCGCAACCAGGCCTAGCCCAAACCAGTCGCGGCGCTGCGGGAACGGCTGTCGAACAATCAGCAGCGTTCCGCCCGCCAACAGCGCTGCCAGGGTCGCTCGGATCGCCGTCAGGAAAAGAGGATCAAGCTCCAGCACCGCAACCCGGGTGGCAGGCAGTGAACCGCTGAAAATTAACATCCCGAAAAAACCGCTGATCCAGCCTCGGGTTTGCAGGTGAGTGGTCGGCTGGCTAAGCGGCAGCGCGCTTCTATTTTGCATGGTGGCTCCAGATACTCAGATTAGCTTCCTATTCTGCGCAAACCCACCGCGGCAGACAGGTCCACAATGGACAAGAATCACCAGGCCACCCACGCTTAATTAAAGAATTTTCTGCCTGATTTTCCGTCTCGCGTGACCTCTCTGAAGCAGTACTTCTTGTGACTCACCTTCAGGGATACATCATGACGATAAAAAATAACGGAAAGGCTACGGTCATTTCCGACGCGAGCCAACCTGCACAGCTCTCTCGCGCCCCGCTTGCGTCTGGCATTGCTTTATCCGGCCTGCTGGCGCTGGCAACCGGTTTACCCACGTTTTCCTGGGCGGCAGAAGCCTCCTCAGCCGCCAGCCAGGCGTTTTCCGTGCCTGCCGGGCCTTTGAGCGGCGCCCTGCAAACGCTGGCGAATGACGCCAACGTGATGCTGGTCTTCACCCCGGATCAAACGTCAAACAAAACGACCTCCGGCCTCAAGGGGACTTATTCCGTACAAAGCGCGTTTGATCGCCTGCTGGCGGGCAGCGGGCTGAAAGCCGTTCGCGACGGCAACAGCTATCGGCTTGTTTCCCTGCCGGCAGCCTCCGGTGAAACCGCACCGATTGTTGTGCCGGAGCTTTCCGTGCTCAGCGGCCTGGATGACAGCGTTGTTGCCGGACGCTCAACGCTTAAAAAAGAAAATATCGAACGCATTCAGGCAGATAACGTCGCCGCCCTGCTGGATAAACTGCCGGGTGTCTCTTCCGCTGGCTCACCGCGCCCGGGCGGGCAAAGCCTGAACATTTGGGGCATGGGCGGTATGGAAGACATCAAAGTGACCCTGGACGGCGCGCCCAAAGGGTTCGAGAAGTACCGCCAGGGCTCGGTGTTTATCGAGCCTGAGCTTATCAAACAGATCGACGTCGATAAGGGCCCGTTTAACCTGGCCAACGGCAACGGCGGCTTCGGCGGCAGTATTAAAATCGTCACTAAAGACGCGGCCGATCTCTTGCAGCCCGATGAAAACTTTGGCGGCATGCTGAAGTACGGCTTCCACACTAACGACAACCAAAATATTTACAGCGGCGCGCTGTATGGCAGAACCCCAGAGGGCTTTGCCGACGGCATGCTCTACGCCAGCAAACGCGACGGCGGCAATATTACCCGTCCGGACGGCACCCATTTCGACTATTCCGCCAACCGGCAGGGTACCTGGCTTGCTAAAACCAATCTCTACCTGACCGACGCCCAGACGCTGACGCTTTCGGCCATGCATTCGGAATCCACAGGCTGGCAGCCTTTTGCCGCCAAGCGGGACGACATCGCGGCCCCAAGCCAGGCGGATGTCGACAAATACGGGTTAGACGAAGCCTGGCGCAGGAGGCTGGTGTATCGCAACCAGACTGACGAAAACTACTCCGTGAAGTGGAATCTGGCGCCCGCAGACCAGCCGTGGCTGGATCTGACGCTGAGCTACGCTTACTCCAAAACCAAACAGCATGATACCCGGCCCGACTCCGCCGGCGCCTCCAGCTTCCTGGGTTCACTCGGCAATGAGAGCTGGGTCGACTACAAAGACAACCTGGTGGAGGTCAGCAACAAGAGCCGCTTCAGCACCGGGCCGGTGGATCATCTGCTGGAAATCGGCGCAAGCTGGCATAAAAATCAACGTAATACGCTGATGTACTATCCGGGCTACAAGAAGAACGCCGCCTACAACTATGGCTACTTCCAGCCTTATTACATGCCCGCCGGGGAGCTACAAACGCGCGGCCTGTATCTGCAGGACAGCATGACGCTCGGCAGCGTCACCGTGACGCCTGGCGTGCGCTACGACAGCGTGACCAACACCGGCGAGCCAAACATTGCCTCAATGTACAACAGCAGCAACCCTAAAGTCGGCCACGACTACAGCAGCAAAAGCTATCACGGCTTTACGCCTGCGCTTGGGCTGGTCTGGAAGGCCACGCCGAATGTGTCGCTGTTTGCCGATGTTACCCGCACATGGCGAGCGCCAACCATTGATGAGCAGTACACCGTGCAGTACGCGCTGTCTAACGTGTCCGGCTCAAGCCGCGACCTGAAGGTGGAAACCATCAACAGCGTTCGCGGCGGGGTGATCCTGAACTTCAATAATCTGCTCGCGGACGACGACAGCGTACAAATCCGCACCACGCTATTCCGCAACCGTGGCAAAGACGAAATCTTCTACCGCCGGGGCGTGCTGTGCGAGGCGCAGTCGGTGAAAAGTGGCGCTAACTGCGGCGCTCCGCTGTCGAACTACCGTAACCTGCCGGGCTACACCATCCAGGGACTGGAAATCGAGTCGTTTTACGACAGTCGCCGTATCTTCGGCAGCTTCTCGTTCTCCACCATTCGTGGGCAGCGTGATGCTTCCCCACGCGACCCGTGGGGCAACCAAACCTGGCTCGCAGAAATTCCGCCAGTGACCGCCCACACGACGCTGGGCGTTAAAGCTCCGGAGTGGAACATGACGTTTGGCTGGACGATGGATATGGTGCGGAGACAGGATCGCTCGCCGCAGGATGGCGACCCGTTAGCGGGCATCTGGGCGCTGCCAAAAACCAGCGGCTACGCGCTGCAGGGCCTGTTTGCTTCCTGGCAACCGGAGCAGGTGAAAGGCATGGAGGCCCGCATTGCCGTCGATAACCTGTTTAACACCGACTACTACCCGTACCTAGGTGAATCCGTGTCCGGTATCGGCCGCAACGTTAAGCTGAGCATTTCGCAGAAATTCTAATACCTTACCCGCAGCGTCAGTTCTGGCGCTGCGTTCTCGTTGTCCGCAAAAATACATTAATACTTCGCAATCTCTTGACATAAAAATATAGAAATGAAAATAATAATGATTATCATTTCAATATTTATCACGCCCTGATACCGATCAATGGTGAGTCACATCATGTCCCGTTCCCAACAGGTTGCGCAGCAGCTTTACTGCGATCATCAGCGCTGGCTTTACCACTGGCTTCGCAATAAAGTCGGCTGCCCGGAACAGGCGCAGGATCTGACTCAGGACACCTTCATCAACATTTTGGTCAGCCCCGACCTGGCCTCCATTCGCCAGCCGCGCCCATTTCTTGCCACCGTGGCCAGAAGGCTGATCGCCAACCATTATCGCCGTAAAAAAATCGAAGAAGCCTGGCTGGATGCGCTGGCCGCTCAGCCGGAGATGGAACATCCTTCCCCTGAAACCAGGCTGCTGATTCTGGAAGTGCTGGAACAGATTGATACGGCGCTGGACGGCCTGCCGCCGCAGGTGCGGGAAGCCTTTTTGCTGGCCCATTTGCAAGGCATGCGCTATTGCGATATCGCCGAGCGCCTGCGCGTCTCCAGCAGCTCCGTTAAGCAGTATCTCCAGCGCGCCAACCTGCACTGTTTCTTCGCCCTAAGCTAATGACCTCACCTCCTTTCATCGACCAAAACGGGCAAGCGATCGACCGGGAAAGCGCCTACGCCGCCGCCTCATGGCTAACGCTGATGATGTCGGACGACGTTAGCGAGCAGGATAAAGTCGAGTGGCAAAAATGGCTGGCAACCAGCCCGGAAAATCAACGCGCCTGGCAGCACGTCGAGGCGGTATGCGCCAGCTTCCGGCAGGTTGACGGCAGACTGGCACGGCAAAGCCTCTCTTCGTTAAAAAACAGCGGCAGGCGTCGCGCGCTAAAAGGATTAGGCGCTTTGCTGCTGGTCGGAGGCTCGCTGGAATGGGGCCGGCAGCAGCATGGCTGGGAAACGTTCACGGCCGATTACCGCACCGCAACGGGCGAACAGCGGCAGGTTGAACTCAGCGAAGGCAGCCAGTTGATGCTGGACACCCAAACCGCGCTAAACGTAAATTTTACCGGGCAGCAGCGTCAGATTGAGCTGCTCAGCGGCGACCTGCTGATTACCACCGGGCAACGTGAAAAGCTGTCGGCGTGGCCCCGGCCTTTTAGCGTGACTACGCCACAGGGCAAAGTGCTCGCACTGGGCACCCACTTCCGGGTTAAGCTGGAGCCCGGGCTCACCCGCGTGGCGGTTTACCACGGAGCCGTAAGACTTTATCCCCGCAGCTCGGGTCTTGCCGGGCTTCAGCTTACGGCGGGCCAGGGCGCATGGCTGAGCGGGGCTGAATCCGGTGGCCTGCACGGTGGCGAAAAAGAGCCTGGCTGGGTGCACGGTAAACTGCTGGCCGACAATATGCCGCTGGGCGATTTTCTGCGAGAAGTGAACCGCTACCGCCCCGGCGTTCTGCGCTGCGACGAAGATATTGCCGCCCTGCGGCTGTCCGGCGTTTTCCCTCTGGCGGATACCGATGGGATTCTGGCTGCATTACCCCGTGTTCTGCCCGTCAAAATAAATACGCTATCGCGTTACTGGGTCAGCCTTTCACGTAGTGAATAATGCTTAGTGACGGAGAAATCCATCTCGATTATGTCGTTATCTATGGAAAACTGCCCGTTAAGAGGCTTCGCGTGTCTTCTTTCTTATCCCCACTGAAACAACAGCCATTAGCCCGGCTGCGGAGTATTTTGTCATGCCTTCAACCCTGCCGATAAGACAGCCCTTTCCTGCCTGGTCCGATGGTCTGCCTCCCTCACGCCGCAGCATCGGGCTGGTGCTGGCGCTTTTGCTGCACACAGGCGTTTTCCTCTGGCTAACCAACCGACCCACGCAGGAGCAACCGGCCACCGCGCCACCGCCTATTGCGCTTATGATCCTCCCCACAGACGATCCGGCCTCTGTCGCCACGCCAGAAAAGCAGCCCGATAAGATCAAGCAGATCCAGTCGGCGGCACCTCAGGAAAAGGCCGAGTCGAAAGAAGAGGTGAAAAGCGTGGAGGCACCGAACCCGGAGATCGTTGTGGCCAAAAAAGTGCGCCATAAAGTCATCACCAAACCTCAGCCGGTTAAGCCACACGATGCGGAAGTGCCCCCGGCCCCTGCGCCACCTGCACCTGAAACCCATGCCCCAGCCAGCCACCCGCAGCAAAGCGCCGGCAGAGCAGGAAGCAGTGCGGTGAGTGCCCCCAGCCCTGGCGAAGTGAACTGGGTCGGGCTGCTGCGCCAGCGGCTCGACCGCTTCAAGCGCTACCCGGCTCAGGCTTTGCGCCAGCAAGCCCGGGGCGTGGTTTACCTGAGCCTGACGCTGAACAGAGAGGGCCAGGTCCTGAGCGTGGCGCTGGAAAAAAGCAGCGGCACGCCAGCGTTGGATCGAGAAGCACTTGCCCTGCCGGCTCGCGCGGCACCGCTGCCTGCCCCCACGGACGATATTGCCCCGGGCCAGCCGCAAATAACCCTCACGCTGCCGATCCGTTTCGATCTCCGCCAGTAAATCCCTTTGCTCAATGCTCGGTAATGCAGCATTGAGCATAAACTTCCCACACGATCGTTTTTAATCACAAAAAACGCCCTCTCATTACGCTAACATTGCACAATCGAGCATTAGATCTTATTTTAATCGAGCAACAACGAGCAATGACACTTTAGCGAGGATGCAGCAGTGAGAAACAATCATGTAGGACACATCGTGATGAATGAGTCGACGATTGCCGATGGCGTCACCAAAGTCGCCAGGCAGTTAAATAGTCGCTATCACGAAGCGGTGGTGATCACGGTCGTGCCCGGCGGGATCCTGTTTACCGCCGACCTGGTCAGGCAGTTAACTTTCGATATTTCAATGGACTATATTTCCTGCCCGCACACGCCGGGCGACAGAAATAACGGCTCTACCATCGTTTACCACGACAATATTGGCATCAAGGGGAAAGACGTGATTTTGGTGGATGATGCCATCGAGTCCGGCGGCACCATGAAGCGCCTTGTCGAGCATTTAACCGAGAACTACGCCCCGAAATCCCTCTCTATTGCCACTTTGTTTGTGAAACCGGGCCGGGTAGAGATCCCCGTGGAGCAATTTCATGCCTACATCATGGACAACGATGACCTGCTCATCGGCTACGGCATGCCGTGGGAAAATAAGTACCGCAATCTGCCCTTCGTCTCAAAACTAAAAATATAAACACCTACAGAACGCTTACCGATGGGGTAACAACATGATAAAGCTGATCATTACCGACCTGGACGGTACTTTCCTCAATAGCCACGGCGACTATGACCGTGAATTATTTGCCCAAACGCACCGCTTAATGAGGCAAAAAGGCGTCCACTTCGCCGCCTGCACCGGCAAGCAGTGCCAGCGTGTAGAAGAGCTGTTCGCCGATTACCGTCAGGATTTATGGATAATCGGCGACAGCGCCACGCGCATCAAAAGGAACGGGGAGTATATCTACGAGTCGCTTATCAATAATGCGCTGGGATTACGCATTATCGACACGCTGGAGGCCGCCAGCGACAGCCACGTGATTATTGCCTGCGGCAGCGAAAGCGCGTTTATTCGCAAAGACGTGCCGCAGCGCCTTAAAGACAAAATGCGCCAGTCCTACGCCAGCCTGGCGCAGGTGGACTCTTTTGCCGAACTCGAGTGTGATTTCGTGAAGATTAGCGTCTATGACGAAGCCGGAAACTGCCCGCAGACTCGCCCGGTACTCGCGCCTTTTGAGCAGGATGTTTACATCGTGGTGTCCGAAGCGGCGTGGATCGATATTGCCGATTATGGCGTTCACAAAGGGACGACGGTGCAAAAGCTCCAGCAGTTACTGAACGTCAGCCCGGCGGAAACCCTGGCGTTTGGCGATGGGTATAACGACCTGGAGCTGCTGGCTCAGGCGGAATACAGCTTTGCGATGCGCAATGCATTTGAGGAGACGAAGGCCGCGGCGCGATTTATCACCGGCAGCAATGACGAGAGCGCGGTCCAGCACACGATAAAAAGCCTGCTGGCGCTGCAAAGCTGAATGTGGAGATGGGCGGCATGCACGCCGCCCGGTTTGCTAGCCGGCGACTTCAATATGCAGGTTAACGCCGCTGAAATCGGTAATTTTGGTTTCTGTGCTGACCACCGCTACGTCGATATCTTCGCAAGGTGCCACCTTATAGCGAGCGACCTGAGACATCTTATTGGCCGTGACGGCGGCGATCACCTCGTTGCTCTGGCTCAGCACTTCTCGCTTGAAGCAGGCATCTTCGTAATAAACCGCGCTCAGACCAGCCTGCGGATCCAGCCCGCACACGCCGATAAAGGTCTGATCGAAAACCATGCCGCGTAGCTGATTTACCGTGTCAGAACCCAGCGTGCTGCCGGTCAGCGGGTTCACTTTGCCGCCCAACAGAATAAGCTCACCACGCGTGCGCCCGCTCAGCGCCGCAGCAATCTGCGGAGAGTTGGTGACGATGGTGAGATCCAGCTCTTCAGGAATAAACTCTACCATCGCCAGATAGGTTGAACCGGCGTCGAGAAACACGCAGGTATTGGCTTTGATCATCGCGGCACACTTTCTTGCCACCTGCGATTTCTCAACCACATCCTGCGACACGCGGGTTTCGAAGCTGGCAGACTGCTGGAACTGGCTGATGGCGCCGCCATAAACCTTTTTACACAGGCCACGCCGCGCCAGCTCCTGCAGATCCCGGCGGATAGTATGCTCAGACACGCCCAGCTTCCGCGCCACGTCAGCCCCAATCACCCTGCCCGTTTCGGTCAGGATCTGGTGGATCATCGCCTGGCGCTGTTCAGGCAATGCGTCATAATCTGTCACGTTTAGCCCTCAAATAGCTGCAACTGTGCATAACATATCATAATCTAGCATCGCAGCCGTAAGGCGGAGCGTTAGACTTCAACCAAAGCCTGCGCACACGCCCAGGCCGAACTCCAGGCCCACTGGAAGTTATAGCCGCCGAGCCAGCCGCTGACGTCCATCACTTCGCCGATAAAATAGAGGCCCGGCGCTTTTTTGGCTTCCATAGTACGCGATGAAAGTTCGTTGGTGTCCACGCCGCCCAGGGTCACTTCTGCCGTGCGGTAGCCTTCGGTGCCGTTCGGCTGAACTCGCCAGCGCTGCAGAGTTTCAACCAGCTCGCTTTGCTGGCGAACGTTGAGCTGCTTGAGCGTAACGTCCGGGATCTGCTGCAGCTGCTGCAGGCATTCCACCAGGCGCTTGGGCAGCACCATCGCCAGCGTGTTTTTCAGGCTCTGATTCGGGTGCGCGTTACGCTGCTCGTGGATAAAACCGTCCAGATCGGTGTCCGGCAGCAGGTTAACGCTGACGAATTCGCCCGGCTGCCAGTAGCTGGAAAGCTGCAACACGGCTGGGCCAGAAAGGCCCCGGTGGGTAAACAGCAGGCTTTCCCGGAAGCTGACGCCGTTTTCCGCAGTAATGACGGAAGGCACCGAGACGCCGGACAGCACCTGCAGCTGTTCAAGCAAAGGTTTATGCAGGGTAAACGGCACCAGGCCCGCGCGGGTCGGCAGCACCTTCAGGCCAAACTGCTCCGCCACTTTATAACCGAACGGCGTCGCGCCCAGTCCCGGCATCGACAGGCCGCCGCTGGCGATAACAAGCTTAGCGGCCTGCACGCTGCCGCCGTTGAGCTGTAACGTATAGCCCTGCTCGTCACGCTCAATGCTCAGCACTTCGCTGCGCAGTCGCGTCGTCACCTTTCCCTTTTCGCATTCTGCCACCAGCATATCTACAACCTGCTGCGCCGAGTCGTCGCAAAAGAGCTGGCCGAGGGTTTTCTCGTGCCAGGCAATGCCGTGCTTGCCCACCATGTCGATAAAGTCCCACTGGGTATAGCGTGCCAGAGCAGATTTGCAGAAATGCGGGTTTTGGCTCAGATAGGCCGCAGGCTCGACATAAAGGTTGGTAAAGTTGCAGCGCCCGCCGCCGGACATCAGGATTTTACGGCCCGGTTTTTTTCCATTATCAATCAGCAATACGCGGCTGCCCGCCTGCCCGGCCATCGCCGCACAAAACATTCCTGCTGCACCCGCACCTATAATAATGGCATCAAACTTTTCCACGACCGACTCCCGACTATGCTTAAGGCAACGGATTGTAAAGACCTGCGGCTGGTCGCACCAGCTTTAAGGTGAAGAACAAATGCAGGTGGTTGATAAACAAAATGTAAATCATTCCACCAGCAGGCCAGATGGCGACTAAAATCAAAAAAAGTCCAGATTTCACTTTGCCGCGGTGGAGGTTGTCTTACATAATGCGCCGCGTTCATGTCCTCAAAATGGCGTAACGTCTATGCTACATTTGTTTGCCGGCCTGGATCTTCATACCGGGCTTTTACTTTTGCTTGCTCTGGCATTTGTGCTGTTCTACGAAGCTATTAATGGTTTCCACGATACGGCCAACGCAGTAGCAACGGTAATTTATACCCGCGCTATGCGATCGCAACTTGCGGTGGCAATGGCTGCGTTGTTTAACTTCTTCGGCGTTCTGCTCGGTGGGCTGAGCGTAGCCTATGCCATTGTGCATATGCTGCCTACAGATCTGCTGTTAAACGTAGGGTCTTCTCATGGTCTCGCCATGGTGTTCTCTATGTTACTGGCCGCTATTATCTGGAACCTCGGCACCTGGTATTTCGGTCTGCCGGCCTCCAGCTCCCATACGCTTATCGGTGCCATCATCGGTATCGGTTTGACCAACGCGCTGCTGACCGGCACCTCGGTTGTCGACGCGCTGAATATCCCGAAAGTTGTTGGGATCTTCGCTTCATTAATTCTGTCCCCGATTGTCGGGCTGGTGATTGCCGGTGGGTTGATTTTCCTGCTGCGCCGTTACTGGAGCAACACCAAGAAAAAGCAGCGTATTCACCTGACGCCTGCGGAACGTGAAAAGCAAGACGGCAAGAAAAAGCCGCCTTTCTGGACGCGTATCGCGCTGATCCTGTCCGCTATCGGCGTGAGTTTCTCTCACGGCGCTAACGACGGTCAGAAAGGTATCGGTCTGATTATGCTGGTGCTGATTGGCGTCGCACCGGCGGGCTTCGTGGTGAACATGAACGCCTCCGGCTACGAAATCACCCGGACCCGCGATGCGGTGAACAATGTCGAAACTTACTTCCAGCAGCATCCAGATCTGCTGCAGAAAGCGACAGGTTCGGAACAGCTGATCCCTTCTCCGGAAGCGGGCGCAACTGAACCGGCACAGTTCCACTGCCATCCGGCTAATGCGATCACCGCGCTGGACCGCGCGAAGCTGATGCTGACCGACATCGAAAGCTACGACAAGCTCAGCATTGAGCAGCGTAGCCAGCTGCGTCGCATCATGCTGTGCATCTCCGACACAACCGATAAAGTCGCGAAGCTGCCGGAAGTGAACGCGGACGATCAGCGCCTGCTGAAGAAACTGAAAGGCGACATGCTCAGCACCATCGAGTACGCGCCGGTCTGGATTATTCTGGCCGTAGCGCTGGCGCTGGGTATCGGGACGATGATCGGCTGGCGTCGCGTGGCGACCACCATCGGTGAGAAGATCGGTAAGAAAGGCATGACCTATGCGCAAGGAATGTCCGCGCAGATGACGGCTGCCGTTTCTATCGGTCTGGCAAGCTACACCGGGATGCCGGTTTCCACCACTCACGTGCTCTCTTCCTCCGTGGCGGGGACGATGATCGTGGACGGCGGCGGTCTGCAGCGTAAGACGGTAACCAATATCCTGATGGCGTGGATATTCACCTTACCGGCTTCGATTCTGCTCTCCGGCGGGCTGTACTGGATTGCGCTGCGCTTCGTGTAAGCGGCA
This sequence comes from Cedecea neteri NBRC 105707 = ATCC 33855, assembly GCF_001571265.1. Lineage (GTDB taxonomy): Bacteria > Pseudomonadota > Gammaproteobacteria > Enterobacterales > Enterobacteriaceae > Cedecea > Cedecea neteri. Next base: position 36,880 of record NZ_BCTL01000044.1, read on the forward strand.
GCCAAAAGAAAAAGCGGGTCAGGAAACTGGCCCGCTTTTTTTATGCTTGTCCATAACTCTGCCCTGATACCCTAGTGCCAGATAATCAATCCAATCAGGCTAATCACCACTAATCCGCACAGCGAACTCGTCAGAATAAACTGGCGGCGCAGGCGCTCACAGCGGCGAATAAACTCCTCATCGTGATGATCCCAATAACGCTGGGCGTAGATGTAACGCACCAGCCTGACCTGCTTGCTGGGTTGGCCATGTGAGGTGAAAAAACCGCCGCCATCAACGTATTGATACAGCAGAGGATCGCACCCGCGCAGCACCACCAGTAACGCGCGCAGTGAAGAGTAATAGCGCGCCATATTCACCACACAAACTACACAAAGCGCCCAGAACAGCGCGACGGTGCTGATCATGTACCCCTCCCGGCGAAGCCCTCGAAGCGTTTGCTCCGGGACAACCGCTCTCCCCGAAAACCCTGTCAGACAGTCCTGCAGCGAATAACCGATACAGGTCACAGCATTCTTCCCGTCCGGCTCATTTAATAGTGTAGGAGATCCCTTAATTTTTTTACCACCGCGTTAATCTTTATCAAAGTGGCCTGATTCATTTTTCTCTTGAATGAGTTTGAGGGATAGCGCATTGTCGGGCTGAATAGCTCGTTATAAGATAGAAATACCATCTACAATTTAAGTCTTTAGATCGGGTGACCGTAGCTCATGCCGCTGCGGTTTAAAAGATGACGGCGAGAGTCATCGATAACTTATGGAAGGAGTAACATTATGGCTTACAAACACATTCTGATCGCAGTTGACCTCTCCCCTGAGAGTAAAGTCCTGGTAGAAAAAGCCGTCTCCATGGCTCGTCCTTATAACGCGAAAGTTTCCCTGATTCATGTCGATGTGAATTACTCCGATCTGTATACCGGGCTGATTGACGTCAATCTGGGCGATATGCAGAAACGCATTTCCGAAGAGACTCACCACGCGCTCACCGAGCTGTCTACCGGTGCAGGTTACCCGATTACCGAGACCCTGAGCGGCAGCGGCGACCTGGGCCAGGTGCTGGTCGATGCCATTAAAAAATACGATATGGATTTGGTGGTTTGTGGTCACCACCAGGATTTCTGGAGCAAGCTGATGTCCTCTGCGCGCCAGCTGATCAATACCGTGCATGTGGATATGCTGATTGTTCCGCTGCGTGATGAAGAAGACGAGTAACACTTTCCCCTCACCCTAACCCTCTCCCCACAGGGGAGAGGGGACTGGAGCTAGATCGATTCCCACCTCTCCTTTCTGTGACTCTTATACAAATTTCTCTTTCAAAACCTTTCCGGAGAGACCTTTAGTCCAGTCGTTATTCCGTTCACTCATACATTTGTTTCCCCTGCACGTTCAGATAACGGTGAACGTGCCAGATGGCATTACGCCATGCCCCCTGACAACCCCCGGCGCCC
>NZ_BCTL01000045.1 GCF_001571265.1 Cedecea neteri NBRC 105707 = ATCC 33855
ATAAAACCTGGCTGAAAGTGAACGGAAATTTAACCAGCCCTACATAACCGAGGATATTTGTGACCAACCCCCCGGAGAGAGGGACTGTAGCAGCACGATTACTCCGGCGTCCCGGCATAAAGATCAAACCGGTGCCCTTTGGTCACCACTGCATTCTGCGTGGCGACTTCGGCCAGCGGCGGGGCGTAGTCCGGGCGCTTCACCACCACCCTTTTCTTCGCCAACGCTCTGGCCGGGGCAAGCAGCCCGTCCGCATCTTCATCCGGCCCCACCAGAGACTGGAAAACACGCATCTCTTTTTTCACCAGCGCGCTCTTTTGCTTATGCGGGAACATCGGGTCGAGGTACACCACATCCGGCCGTGGCGTGATGTCGCTAAGCGCCGTCAGGCTCGAGGCGTGGATCAGCTGCAGCCGCTCTTGCAGCCAGCCGCCGATTTCCGGGTCCTGATAGCCACGGCGCAGGCCGTCATCAAGCAGTGCGGCAACCACCGGATTACGTTCCAGCATCCGCACGCGGCAGCCGACGGAAGCCAGCACAAAAGCGTCGCGCCCCAGCCCGGCTGTCGCGTCGACAACGTCCGGCAGATAGCTGCCCTTCACGCCAACGGCCTTGGCCACCGCTTCGCCACGCCCACCGCCAAACTTACGGCGATGCGCCATCGCGCCGGAGGCAAAATCAACGAAGATGCCGCCAAGCTTTGGCTCATCGCGCTTGCGCAGTTCAAGGTGCTCAGGCGTTAACACCAGCGCCATCAGAGCGTCTGCATCATGCTCAAGCTGCCAGCGCTCGCTCAAAACAGATAAGGCGCCGGAGTCGGCGCCTGCTTCAGTCAGTAAACAGATTTTCACGTGGTGGATTAGCCCTGAATACCGTAGTGATCCAGCATCGCGTCCAGCTGTGGCTCGCGCCCGCGGAAGCGTTTGAACAGCTCCATCGGCTCTTCCGAACCGCCACGGGTCAGGATGTTGTCGAGGAACGACTGCCCGGTTTCACGGTTGAAAATGCCTTCTTCTTCGAAGCGAGAGTAGGCATCCGCCGCCAGCACGTCGGCCCACAGGTAGCTGTAATAGCCCGCCGCGTAGCCGCCAGCGAAGATATGGCTGAAGGCGTGCGGGAAACGACCCCAGCTCGGCCCCGGCACCACGGCAACCTGTTTCTTAATCTCGGCCAGCGTCTGCAGCACTTTCGCGCCCTGCTCCGGGTTAAATTCCGCATGCAGGCGGAAGTCGAACAGGCCGAACTCCAGCTGGCGCAGGATAAACAGCGCTGCCTGGTAGTTCTTCGCCGCCAGCATTTTTTCCAGCAGCTCTACAGGCAGGGACTCGCCCGTTTCATAGTGGCCGGAGATAAACGCCAGCGCTTCCGGCTCCCAGCACCAGTTTTCCATAAACTGGCTCGGCAGCTCGACCGCATCCCACGGCACGCCGTTGATGCCGGACACGCCCGCGGTTTCAATTTTGGTCAGCATATGATGCAGACCGTGGCCGAACTCATGGAACAGGGTGATCACTTCATCGTGGGTAAACAGCGCTGGTTTGCCGTTCACCGGGCGGTTGAAGTTACAGGTCAGGTAGGCCACCGGCTTTTGCAGCGAGCCGTCGGCACGGCGCATTTTGCCCACGCAGTCATCCATCCACGCCCCGCCGCGTTTGTGCTCGCGAGCATAAAGATCGAGATAGAAGCTGCCGCGCAGTTCGCCCTGGTCGTCATACAGCTCGAAGAAGCGCACGTCCGGGTGCCAGACGTCGATATCTTTACGCTCTTTGGCGGTAATGCCGTAGATGCGCTTCACAACCTCGAACAGGCCGTTCACCGCGCGCTCTTCCGGGAAGTACGGGCGCAGTTGCTCATCGCTGATGCTGTAAAGGTGCTGTTTCTGTTTTTCGCTGTACCAGGTGATGTCCCACGGCTCCAGCTCTTCCACGCCGTAATGCTCTTTCGCATAGGCGCGCAGCTGAGCCAGCTCGGCTTCACCCTGTGGGCGAGCGCGTTTTGCCAGGTCAGACAGGAATTCGAGCACCTGCTGCGGGTTTTCCGCCATCTTGGTGGCGAGGGATTTTTCCGCGTAGTTGCCAAAGCCCAGCAGTTGAGCCAGCTCGTGGCGCAGCGCCAGAATCTCTTCCATCACCGGGGTGTTGTCCCACTTCCCGGCGTTCGGCCCCTGATCAGACGCACGCGTTGAATACGCGCGGTACATCTCTTCGCGCAGGGCGCGGTTGTCACAGTAGGTCAGCACCGGCAGATAGCTTGGAATATCCAGGGTCAGCAGCCAGCCGTCCTGCTCTTTGGCCTCTGCCTGAGCGCGGGCCGCAGCTAAGGCGCTTTCCGGCATGCCTGCCAGCTCGGCTTCATCGGTAATTAGTTTGCTCCAGCCCATCGTGGCATCGAGCACGTTGTTGCTGTAGGTAGACCCCAGCTCGGACAGGCGAGCGGAGATTTCACCGTAGCGCTGCTGTTTGTCTTTTGGCAAACCAATCCCGGACAGCTCGAAGTCACGCAGGGCGTTATCCACCGCTTTCTTCTCGGCGACGCTCAGGCTGGCGTAGTTCGCGCCGTCACGCAGATCGCGGTAAGCGTTATACAGCCCTTCGTGCTGGCCAACCCAGGTGCTGTATTCGGACAGCAGCGGCAGCGTTTGTTCATAGGCTTCGCGCAGCTCAGGGCTGTTCTGCACCGAGTTCAGATGGCTGACCGGGGAGAACAGGCGGCCCAGGCGATCGTCCACTTCTGCCAGAGGCTGAACCAGGTTCTGCCAGCTATAAGGCGCGCCCTGCGCAACCACGCTTTCCACCGCCGCACGGCAGTCGTCCAGCGCTTTAGTCACGGCCGGAACAACATGTTCAGGTTTGATGGCGGAAAACGGCGGCAGCTCAAAAGAGGTCAGTAAAGGATTGGTCATAAGCGCGTTCCTGATTAAAAGGGAGAGAGAAGCGCTCAAGCGGCGCTTTGTGCATGGAGTCTAGCATGGGGTTAAGTGTAGCGAATTTCAATCCCGGACGTTGCGCTGGGCTTGCCAGGAAAAGGGGCAGCAGGCGCTGCCCCGAAAGGGAAATCAGTGGGATTTTTCTGCCATTGCGTAGGCCGCCGGCAGATTCAGGCGCTGCCAGAATTGCTGGTCCGCCGCTGTGCCGGAAAGCGGGTAACCCGCTGGCAGCGCGGTTTTCACCATCAGAGTGCGGCGCTGTGCGGCGGAAAGCTTAGGCAGCGCGGCTTCCAGCAGGACTTCCGCCCCTTGCGGCACTTGCAGGGCTTGCTTCTCGCCCTTCTGCTGCGGCAGGTCGTAGGTCATGGTGAAGCGGTAAAGTTCTTTCATCGCTGGCGCACGGTACGGATCGTCTTTCACGGAAGATTTCGCACATTCAGCCAAAGTGGTACCACACTCTTTCTCCAGCGCGGTACGCAGCTGATCGCGAGCTTCGTTAAACAACGCGCGGTATTTCGGGTCGTTCAGGTAGTTAGCCACGTTGCGCTGCGCCACCATGCGAGAGCCCATTACGTCCAGCGGGTAATGCACGCCCAGCACAATGCGCGAGTAACCGTAGCGTGCGCCGCGTTCAACCAGGGCCTCAAAACGCTCCGGCACCATTTCGGCCATCAGCAGCGCGTCGGTGTAACCTGTGTTGGTGTGGCCACTCGGGAAGGAACCGCCGTCTGCGGTGTACGCTTTGTTATCTTTAATCACCACATCATCCGGCACGAGATGGATCGTGTTGCCCTGGATCAGGAATGGACGCGGGTTATTGAAGTGTTTCTTCGCCGCACTGGTGCTGACCTCCGAGGCCTTAATCAGCGCCGCGGCCTTGCTCAGCTCGCCTTTGTCATAGGCGGCCAGGAAGGCTTTGCCCAGGCGCGGCCCCATCGCATCGCTCAGGAAGTAAAGATGGTTGATGCCCTCGGCATCCGCCAGCGCCTGATGGCGTGAAGTCTGTACGGCATTCAGGTTGATGTTGGTGACCGTTTCAAGGTTCTGCTTAATCACGGAGTCCGGCAGCTTGCTGAACGCGGAAAGCAGCTCAATGCCCGCTTTCTGGTTGGCTTTGGTCTGGAAGTCATAGCCGCTCGCCTTCAGCCAGGCGGTATCCGCCAGCTTTTTGCTTTGCTTCGCTTTATCCAGCTGGTCGCGGGTCAGTTTATCCGCATCGCCTTTCAGGGCAGTGCGCAGCGCCGCCAGGGACTGCGTTTCAAGATCATCAAACGCCTGGCTGCTGTTTGCCGGCGTCACGGTATTGGCTATCGCCGCGGCCTGAGGGAGAGACACATCCTTCGCCAGGGCGGGCATAGCCACCGCCAGCGCTGCTGCCAGCATCGAAATACGGAGTTTCATTATTTTTCCTTTTATTCAAACGATTACCTTGCCTGGCTGCGACGCTATCCTGGGAATTTGACGCTTTTATGACACATTTATGTTTTGAAACCTTTTCGGCCCGATTGAAACAGCGCCGCGCCTGGGCGGTAATCCGCCGCAATCTGCGGTAAACTGTGGGAAATTTGTTTTCTTATTCGTGGAACACCATCCCTCATGCTCAGCTATCGCCACAGCTTTCACGCCGGTAACCATGCCGACGTACTAAAACATACCGTTCAAAGCCTGATTATTGAATCGCTTAAAGAGAAGGAGAAACCGTTTCTCTATCTCGACACCCACGCAGGCGCCGGTCGTTACCAGCTGAGCAGCGAACATGCGGAGCGAACAGGCGAGTATCTGGAAGGTATCGCGCGCATCTGGCAGCAGGACGATTTGCCTGCAGAGCTGGAAGCCTATATTGGCGCGGTGCAGCATCTGAACCGCAGCGGCAACCTGCGTTATTACCCAGGCTCTCCGCTGATTGCCCGCCACCTGCTGCGCGAGCAGGACAGCCTGCAGCTCACCGAACTGCATCCGTCCGACTTCCCGCTGCTGCGCTCCGAGTTCCAGAAGGACGACCGCGCCCGCGTTGAGCGTGCCGACGGCTACCAGCAGTTGAAAGCGAAGCTGCCGCCGGTTTCCCGCCGTGGCCTGATCCTCATCGACCCGCCGTATGAGATCAAAACCGACTACCAGGACGTGGTGAAAGGGATTGCCGAAGGTTATAAGCGTTTTGCGACAGGCACCTACGCGCTGTGGTACCCGGTGGTGCTGCGCCAGCAAATCAAACGTATGATCCGCGACCTGGAAGAGACGGGCATCCGCCGCATCCTGCAGATCGAGCTGGCGGTTCGCCCGGATAGCGACCAGCGCGGCATGACGGCGTCCGGCATGATCGTGATTAACCCGCCGTGGAAGCTGGAGCAGCAGATGACCAACGTGCTGCCGTGGCTGCACAAAAAGCTGGTGCCAACGGGCACCGGCTCGACCACCTTGAGCTGGATTGTGCCTGAATAAGAGAGCAGGCCACTAGATAATTCGAGTTGCAGCCAGGCGGCAAGGGAGTGAATCCCCAGGAGCTTACTAAAGTAAGTGACTGGGGTTCAGGAGTGCAGCCAACACCGCTGCAGCTTGAAGTATGACGTGGCTATCGCAGTAATCGGTAGAACCTTTACCCAGGCGCGCTACAATCGCGCCTAATTTTCGACTCAAAAGGGAAACATCATGACCAAACATTATGACTACCTCGCCATTGGCGGCGGCAGCGGCGGTATCGCCTCGATTAACCGTGCGGCAATGTATGGGCAGAAATGCGCACTGATTGAGGCGAAAGATCTGGGCGGCACCTGCGTCAACGTCGGCTGCGTGCCTAAAAAAGTGATGTGGCATGCGGCGCAAATCGCCGAAGCGATTCACAACTACGGCCCGGACTACGGCTTTGACACCACGCTGAACCACTTCGACTGGGACAAGCTTATCGCCAGCCGTACCGCCTATATCGACCGCATTCACACCTCTTACGACAACGTATTGGGCAAGAATAAAGTTGACGTGATTCGCGGCTTTGCGAAGTTTGTGGATGCGCACACCGTGGAAGTTAACGGCGAAACCATCACCGCAGACCATATTCTGATCGCCACCGGCGGTCGTCCAAGCCATCCGAACATCCCTGGCGCAGAATACGGCATCGATTCCGACGGCTTCTTCGAGCTTCCGGGCCTGCCAAAACGCGTGGCGGTGGTCGGTGCGGGCTATATCGCGGTGGAAATCGCGGGCGTGATTAACGCGCTGGGCTCAGAAACGCACCTGTTCGTGCGCAAACATGCGCCGCTGCGTACCTTCGATCCGCTGATCGTTGAAACGCTGCTGGAAGTGATTGAAGCAGAAGGCCCGACCCTGCACACCAACGCGATTCCGAAAGCGGTAGTGAAAAACGCCGACGGCAGCCTGACGCTGGAGCTGGAAGATGGCCGGGCTGAAACCGTCGATACCCTGATTTGGGCGATTGGCCGCGAACCGGCTAACGACAACTTCAACCTGCAGGTAACCGGCGTCGAGCTGGATGCAAAAGGCTATATCAAGGTCGATAAGTTCCAGAACACCAACGTGGCTGGCATCTATGCGGTGGGCGACAACACGGGCGCAGTTGAGCTGACGCCTGTCGCGGTTGCCGCTGGCCGCCGCCTGTCCGAGCGCCTGTTTAACAACAAGCCTGACGAGCACCTGGACTACAGCAACGTACCAACCGTGGTGTTCAGCCACCCGCCAATCGGCACCGTGGGTCTGACCGAACCACAGGCGCGCGAGCAGTACGGCGACGACAACGTGAAGGTCTACAAATCCTCCTTCACCGCTATGTACACCGCCGTGACCTCTCACCGCCAGCCGTGCCGCATGAAGCTGGTCTGTGCGGGCCCGGACGAGAAGATCGTCGGTATTCACGGCATCGGCTTCGGCATGGATGAAATCCTGCAGGGCTTCGCCGTGGCGCTGAAAATGGGCGCGACCAAGAAAGACTTCGACAACACCGTGGCTATCCACCCGACCGCTGCGGAAGAGTTTGTCACCATGCGTTAATCCCCCTCAGGGAACGCCTAAAAAAGGTCAGAGATCTCTCTGGCCTTTTTTATTGCTATCGTAAAATCGACAGCAATGATATTTATCTCTACATCAGGTTTTATCAAAAAACATTGTCTAAATGCAGAGGGATATTATGGGCTGGGAAATGCACATCACCAGAGCAGAACATGTATGGGATGGGGAGAGCCATCCTATTTTTGCGGAAGAATGGATTCAGTGCGTGAATAACGATCCTGAACTCAGTTTTGATCCGAAAAATGGACAATATCACGTCCTGTGGCGAGGAGATGAAATTAACTGGCTGGACTGGGATACAGGCAATATTTCAACGACATCCCCAGGCCAGGAACTGTATTGCAAAATGCTGGAAATCGCGGCCACGCTCAACGCGAAAGTGCTGGATGATGACGATCGTGTATATCTGTTACCCGATGATTTACTTAATCCATCGTGGGCAAAAAAAGAAGTTCCGCGCTCCTTTCTGCAAAAGATCATTAATCACTTCAGAAAATAAATAGCTCAGTATTGCCTCTGCGGATTACCAATAAAAAAGCCGCACGAGCGGCTTTCTGCATCCAGACAATTAAACGCTGAAAAACGCTAAATCAGCGGCTTACGCAGCAGCCCTTCCAGCACCTTCAGCGGCGATTGCTGCGGGTTTTGCATCGCATCCACCGGCAGCAAGAACGTCTGCTCCAGCATAAACTGCCCGCCCATTGCGGCGTGTGGCGTCTGGTCGGAGAAACAAATCCAGCTGCTGCCCGGCGGGAAGTCGATGGCGACCTGCGGCCCCTGCTTCTGATAATCCGCATCGGCCTTCATGGCGTCGTGCATCTGCAGCATCAGGTGGTCGTAATGGCTGCGGCGGCTTTTGGTGATGCCGACAGCGTTCTGCAACCAACTGCTGAGCGGAGAATAGCTTTTTAAGCGTGGCAGGAAGCGCTCGGCCAGCGTCGGGAACGCTTCGCCCACGCGCCAGCTACGGCTTTCTCCGGCCGGATTGATATTAGTGAAAATACGCAGAATGCGCTCGCCGTAGTTAGGGCGGGACGGGAAAGCGTCCACGTGCAGGCGGCTGTCGTCCTTACGCCAGGAGGTGTTTTGCGTCCACTGCTTAACCGGGTGCAGGCGCAGGCTGTTGGTCGGCGTGTGCAGCACCTGCTGATACTCCGGCAGAAGAGTGGCAATCAGCTGCACGCAGGATTCGTAATGGCGTTTCAACAGCGCACGTACTTCTGGCTCCTGCTCGGCAGCGGCCACGCCGGTCAGTTTATCCTTCAGCGGCTGATAGCTGATGTTCTTACGCTTTGGGTCAACAACCGCCGGGTTCAACAGCACCTTTTCCTGTTCGGTGAGCGCAAACGTCAGCTGCGGCAGGAAAATTACTTTGCCCTGTTCCAGATCGCTCACTACGGATTCAGCCGCTGCATTGCCCCACTGAGAAAGGGAGTGCGTCAGGGCCGCAGTATCAAGAGAGATGTTTAAATCTGACATATCAATGTCCTTGCCAACTATCCGGACGATGTATTTAACAGATGAATTTCCGGAACATTTTATTTTAGAAAGACGAATAGAATGACACCACCGGAAGACGGTGGATTCATACCAAAAAGGAAGTGAAGCCAGTATAGTAAGAATGTAAATCAAAAGTTAAACAAAACCTAAACGCTGCATTTGGCGCTAAATTAAAACGCACAAAATCATAAAATAACGCTCAGTGAATATTGCAATAGCGCTCTGCTATTTTGGCTATTGTTCGCTGTTAAATAACAATAATGGCCTGCTAAGCAGACCCTTGTTTATTTCCACTCGCTGCGCAACAGCGCATAGGCATATTCATCCCCCCATTCACCTTTAAAGAAAATATTCTTGCGAAAGTGTGCTTCACGGCGAAAACCAAGTTTCTCCAGCAGGGTAGCCGCAGCCTCGTTCCTGGCATCAACCGTCGCCACCAGACGATGTTTGTGGAAGGTGGTGAACAACAGCTCAATCACGCCACGCAGAGATTCAAAGGCAAACCCCTGCCGCTGATGCCTCGCATCAAAAGTCATGCCCAGCTCTGCCTGCTGGCCTTCATCAAAAAAGTGAACGGCAACGTCACCTAATAAACGCCGATCTTCGCTGCGGATGACCGCAATCTGGAACCAGCTTTCATCGATATTAAAATCCAGCGTCGCTTGTTGGGCATAAAATGCCTCGGCATCGGCCTCGCTATAGCCGTCCCAGCTCTGGTAGCGAGCGACTTCCGGCTGATTGCGGTATTCAATAAATACGGGTAAATCCGCACGAGTAAATTTGCGCAGCGTCAGGCGCGGGGTGGTCAGTAACGGCTCCATAACGGTTCCTGATTGATTGTTATTGCGTGAACATATCGGCAGCCAGACTATCAGGCTTCACTTTTTTAGATGGCGCACCCGATGCTCAGCGCCCCACCAAAAGATGCTCAAAAATGAAAAAGCGAAACTCCTGCAATGCCGTCGCGTCTTTTTCAGCCCTCATACGCAGCAAGGCGCCTTCCCATGCGTTCAGGATAAAGCGGCTAAGTGCCTCTGCGGGCATTGCAGTATCAAGCTGATTCAACTGCTGCGCTTCTTTGAGGCAGGCCTCGATAACCTCGCTCCAGCGGTTAAGCTTATCCTCCAGTTTCAGCCGGATAATTTCGCTATGGTCGGCTACTTCGCCGCTCAGATTTCCCAGCAAGCATCCCCGGGCAAACTGCTGCTGGCGAAAAACGACCATCAGCTCGTCAAAATATGCGGCAAGCCTGGCAATCGGCGCAAGCTCGTGGCGCGAAAACGCCTTGTCCAGGCGCTGCTCGGCCCGTTGAAAGTAGAGATCAACAAGCTCGGCGGTAAAGACTTCTTTGCTGGAAAAGTGATTATAAAACGAACCTTTAGGAACATCGGCCGCCTCAACGATGAGTTGAATACTTGAAGCCGCATATCCCTCAGCATGCAAAACATCCAGCCCCGCCTGCAGCAGATTGGTGCGGGTTCCGGCGTTTGGTTTAGGCCCCCGGCGAGCCCCTTCAGCAGTTTTCATTTTTACCTTTTTCGCTGTATTGACAATTCAAGACGACTGGTCATATTTTATTTTTAACCCGCATGGCTCTCGCTGTCAATTCGGGCTGCGCCCCTTCCTTACTTCACAGGTGAAATCATGAAAATGTCTCAGTTAGCCCTGCTTGGCAGTTTGCTGTCTGCCGCAGGTTACGTGCAGGCTTCTCCGTCAGGCGATCCGCTCACGCCGTCGGAACTCACGCAAATCAAACAGAACTTTAGCGAGCTGATTACGCTGGCAAACCGTCACGATGTGAACGCTATCCACGACATGTTCTGGCAGTCACCTTCTGCACTCATTGTGGCGAAAAGCGCCGTGCCGGCTGACGGGAACTGGGCCGGATACTGGGGAAATAAAGCCATCGATCGGAAAATCCATGATATTGCGGCCTCAGGCCCGGTGGTTTTAACGCCAGACTTCAATCAGTTAAAAGTCGTTGGGCTTACCCAGGACGTCGCGCAGTCTTACCTGCCGATGAATATTACCGTGTCTTACGCCGGGCAAAGCGGCACGCCAAAACCCTTCTTGATGATGATTAACTGGCTGAAGGTAAATAATGCCTGGAAGATTGCGGCTGAAATCATTCTTCCCGTGCCATCGACCGCCAGCACAGTTAAAAAAGAGAGTTAAATTAGAGATCTAGCCTCAGCAAAAGTATTATTTCAATTTAGCCGGGAAGGAAAACACGTTCGGGCAAGCCGGGCGTGTCTATAAATAGATTTTTTGTAATAAATACATATGAATAGTTATGATATATCCTTGTAACAAAAAGCTACAATTTTAATTTTCTTTAAAATCAAACAATTCACCGCTCAAATATTCACCAGTAGAAAATAATCTTTCCCCTGTCAAGTAACAGTCCATAAAATACGCTTCGTTTTGCCTGACAAGACAAACTAATAATAATTTTCAACAACATAATTTATCGCGCAACAATAACCCTTTACGGCCGCTAACCTGTCCGTACAGGTTTATTTTTTGCAACACCAAACCAATGTTATAGAAAACAGAACGATACATCATGCACAAGCAAAAATACCTGCCTGCGGCCGCCGCATTGCTGTTTAGCCCGGCGCTGCTCGCTTCAACCAGCTTTAATTTTTCACCCGACGCAGTCACCACCAATATTTCCACCGGCGTTCTAAACGGAGAATCTAAAGAGCTTGTTTATAATCAAGGTGATAGCAGTAAATTAAGTGAACTGAAATGGAAAATAAAAAATACACCTATTATTAAAGGCGGTATTAGCTGGGACGTACAGCGTTACATCACCCTCAATGCCAACGGCTGGACAACCTTCGCCTCACGCGGCTCGCATATGTCCGACTATGACTGGCAAACGCCAGGTCAGAGCCACTGGAGCGACAAATCCACCCACCCTGATACCAGCCTGAATTACGCCAATCAGTTCGATCTCAACCTGACCGGCTGGCTGTTAAAGGAACCGGCTTATAACCTCGGCATTGTCACCGGTTACCAGGAAACACGCTATAGCTGGACCGCCAGAGGCGGCTCATACAATTATTTCAACGGCGCGCTTGTCGGTGAGTTCCCTGCCGGGAAGCCGGGGATTGGTTATAGCCAGAAATTCAGCGTGCCGTACATTGGGCTGACCGGAAGCTATCGTTACCAGGACTTTGACGTTGCAGGGCAATTTAAATTCAGCCCGTGGGTTAATGCCCAGGATAATGACGAACACTATATGCGTCAGCTGAGCTTTAGTGAAAAAAGTAATAATTCCAATTATTACGCCGCAACCGTCTCGGCCGGTTATTACGTCACACCGAATACCCGGCTATACACGGAGTTAACGTGGACCCGTTTTGCCGAAGCAAAAGCCTCAACGAAAACCCGCAATAATAATACCGGGGAAACCTGGTCTCAGGGCAGCGGGGCTGCCGGGCTGAGTAACGACAGCTATACTTACGGCGTCGGCGTTCAGTATCGCTTCTAAATCGTTCTGCGAAGTAAGTTGAGTACCCTGAGGAAACTCAGCCCGGATTGCGTGATTTTCACTAACCGGGCTGAGAGATTCTCTTCTTTTTGAATAGTAGGGCAAGCGCTTCATTATTTTTTGATTTCATTAGAGACGTCCGTAATTTTAAGAGTAACATCCATGTTAATCATCAATAAAAAGTGCTCTCAATATATCTTTATAATATTACCATTTTCTTCGAGCCTATAGACACTGCCATTAACAGTGAGCTCCAACCCTGTGTTTTTACTATAGTCAACAATAAAAACCAAATCCTTATCTATACAGTTGACTTTTTTTTCCATATCATCAAAACAAAGTCGATCATATTTTCCTTCTTCTTTGTAGCCCTCACCGAATAGCCAAAAAATAATCGTATAGCCACCGTGAGATTCAGGCCTTGGAATATCATACCTGGCTTTCAGCATATCCTTGTTTTCCAGCCACCAGTTTATTTTTCCTTTTTTCGTAAAAGGGAAGTTTTTAACCAGAACACT